>NZ_OMKE01000024.1 GCF_900299535.1 Aquimarina aquimarini
CTATTTTTATCCATATACCAACAGATAAATGACATATCTTTATAACAATCCCCTTGCCCTACCGTAAAAATTGTTAGCGTACCAAATTTACTTTTTGAAGGGCGCATCGCCTGTAGATTATAAGCACTTGTACCATCTTCACCCCCTGTACTATATACAAACAAACACTCCTTAAAAGGGATGGTGATATTTTTTTTCCATAAAACCCCTGTCATAGTGATCAACCCATCTTTACGATTTAAAATATTTTCCTTCTTAGGTTTGGTAAAATAATAAATCGTAAAAAAAGCTAAAGAAATACAACATAAAATATAAGCATACAAACCAAAACCATCAAAAGTATCATCAGAAAACAAGCCGCTAACAACCAAAAACAAAGATATCCCCCCTCCTAAGAATGGAGTAATATTACCCTCAATAGGCATATTAAAAAAGTTATCATCCGCATACCAATTTTTTTTATAATCTGCTTTATCAGCATCAAGAATATCAATATCTTTTCTAAGATTACCAGGTTTTTCAATAATTTTTTTTTCTACCCGATGATAATGTTTCTTTAATTTCTCAGCATTTTTATACCCTGTATGGGTGACAGGTCTGGTAAAATCTAGTTCCATGTTTTGCTATCTTGTAAGGTGTATAATGGTGCTAATTTAACATCTTTATTTTGTATAAAACGGGTAAACAAAATCCCTTTTCGTTTTACTCGGATCAAGGCACCCAACCAACGTTCTTCCCCCTTAAGCGAATACGGAAAATACATATAGGCAGAGGCATCTAGTGCCAAACGAGTAGTAAACAATATTTCTGATCTGGTGGTAATTAATGCCATTGAATCTGTATCTATAGTAAACCTAATCTGTACTGCCTCCTTCCCCCAGGTATTGGTTACTGTTTGTACATCACGTTCTGGGGTAAGCTCATGGGGTTTCCTTCGCCAATCCCTTTGGGGTATAAAAATATTCGATATCCTACCTGATCAGGATCACTAAAGAGTTGTAAATAGGTCATGGTCACCTTAAAATAGCATACCGTTTCCTCACTTACAGTAAATTGATCCATCCCATAATAAATAGTCTCATGCTCAATACGATCTGGGGCTATAGGGGCAAACTCCATTTTTTTGCATACAATAGCATCCATCAAAGCTACTTCTGCTTCTATAGGATTCATAAGCGTATCTCTATAATCATCATCGGTCAGCGCATATCGATTATCCAGTACACGCTGTATATATACCATAGGGGATTCTCCTGCTTGTTTAGGAAACTTTTTTGTATCACTAAGCAAAAAGTTGCTAAAAAACTCTTCCAGCTCACTATCTGTCAACAAAGAAGCGATGACCAATAAGCCCACTCCCACCCCTGCGGCAATCCACCCTACAGGCCCTGCCAAAGCCCAGGTAGAGAAATAAGACAGTGACATTGCTGTAGAAACCCCAAAAGCAGTACCCGCAAAGGCTAGAGCCACCCCAGCATCTACATCTCCTTTATCCATCGCCTCTACACTCTCCCAAAAACACATTCCTGCTGTAAATGCACCGCCTACAATACTTAATCGAGAAGCCCATCTTGTATATGGAGCAAGAGCTTCTCTAGTTACTCCTCGAAAAGTTTTTTCTGCTTTTATAACATTTACCAGCGCTTCAGAAAGTTTGACCGAAGCCCCTACAAAATTAATTCTTGATTTCCAACTTCCTTTCTGAAATAAATTATATCCTGCTGCACTAAAATTAATCAACTCTAATCCTGCAAACACCCCGTTAAAGGCGCGCCCATTGATCATTTTTGCAATTTTTACATTGGGTTTATTGGCTTCTATCTCTGCACTGGTAACCATTTTGCGCACTCGTGCCTTTATCTTATTTTGTTGATCCCCACGATGTACGCTTTCTACAATTTCTATATTTTCTATATTTTCTTCACCCACCAGAGCGCGTAGTATTTCTAGTTCTCGCTTGGTGTTTTTAAAACCTGGTTTACGCCGTAACAAATTGCCTTTTTTTGTTCCAGAGTAATTAAATTTTCCTTTTAGGCGGGTATGTTGTGATTTTTGTACATAATCGGTATCTATTTCTACCCCCATTTCGTGTAGTTTCATACGCATCTCCCCATCTCGTACCTCAAACATTTTTTCGCCATACAGAGTAAGGTTTTCATTTATTTTTGCTACTACAAAGTTTTGTTTGTCGGGAATCTCCTTAAACATAGTGCGCCCTACCTTTTTTACGACAAAGGCTTGTCTGGCATGGTGTTTTAATTTCTTTTTATATACTTTGGCAGCCTTATGACTTATACTACGTGATTTATCTATTACCTCAGTTATATTTAATAATGGCGTAAGCAATGCATATAGCGGGTCTAGGGTTGTATAACCAGATGCTGTACTGGTTACAGGGGTATTGGTAAATTGGTCTTGAAACTTACAATTCATTAACTCATATCCCCAATCTATCCATTTATCAGTGGTTTTATACTCTTTTTTAACAAGCATAAATCTATCAAAATCATAGGTATTGGTCATCAACCCCTCTAGTATATCCAGCAATAACCCTCGCCCATCTAGAGTGCGCTCTGCTATATTATGCAGGTAGTCTTCGAGCATATTTTTGAGTCCTTTACTTTTTATATACACTCCCATATCTTCTTTATACTCTCCTACTTCTGCCCTCAATGCGGTACGCTCTTTGACCCCCAGTATGCCTTCTATTTTTTGGTAATCAAGCCCATAGCCTATAGCACTGGTTACTGGTAGAGTGTGGGTAGTGTGTTTACCATAAAAGGTTTGGTTTTTGGGGCGGGGGTCTAGCCCATAGCGATCAAAGAGATGAGCTCCCGGCGATCCGCCATCGTATGTTTTGATAGACTCAGGGTCATTATATACCAGTTGATGGCAAGTAATTGCCAATGATACCAAGGCTTGGTATTCTTTATCGGGTTTTGGCCCCTCAAAACATCCTTCGCTCATTCGGGTATAGGCATCTGCTACCGTTTCACCTGTTTGTATAGCATCTATCAGCGCTTTAAACTCCAATATTTTTTTAGACAACCCCTCATTGATATCTATGGCACAGCCTATAGGGTCTTCTAGAGTGATAAACATATCGGTCATCACCTCAGGCTCTTGGTGATTAGGATTGGTATCGCGGTTTTCTGCTCTTTGCTCTTCTTGCTGTTGTATGGCATTGATTTTTCTTTGCAAATGGCTACAACGTTTTTTGTTGTCTGATGAGAAATAGGCAGTAATACAGCTATAGGGGTCGTAATCGTCTGTACCTTCTACTGCTCCCAGCTCAAAACCATTTGCCGTGATTTGGGTCATACGATCCTTGCGTTTTTGCAGATCTGCTACCAGAGAGTCATAGTACGCTTGGGTCCATTGCACGGTAGAATAAGCCGCCCAAACCACTGCCCCATAAGTTGCCTCATAATACCCATTGGTATTGGTATGGCCATCTGGTGTACGCACATCAGGAAATCCCTCTGGCCCAGATTGCCAGGAGATCGATTTAAAATTGCCATCGCCATCTACCGCAAACTCTATAGGCGTATCGGGCATGCTCTCATCTATAATATATACATACCCAGGATTTATACCAGTTCTTACCGTACTGTAATGTTTCAGTTTGGGGCTGGTTATAATCACTTCTTGCAAAAGGATATTGCCGTTTTCGTCTTTTTGGGTGGCAGTCGCCTCGGTCTGCATACTAGCTTGCAGGTGGCTCTGTCGGGGCTCATTGAGTAATTTGCCATCCCGCAGAAAATGTAATTTTATAGCAGGAGCCTCTTTGCCCTCTATAGTCAGCATTTGGTTACTATAATCAAAGGTTCTTCCCTCGGCCTCTATTTCCAAAATCAATCGTCTTGTTCTGCTCATACCCTATGCCTGTTGTGTTTCTTTGTTCCAGTCTTCTCCTGTTTCTAGTAATTGCAGTGTGGCAGTACCATCTGCCTGTACTGTTCCTGAGTATACCAATTTGTTTTGCACCCCATCGATTTCTTTTCCATCTTTTTCAGACACATTTACCTTGATAGTTTTACCAGGAGCTATATTCTCGGTCAATACATAAATGGCCGCTTTCTGGCCATAGTGTAACGTATCTATCTTGTTGGTGGCATGCTCATCCATCCAATAACACTCTACTACTTTTGGGGCTTTGTCATTACCCAGCATCGCCCCGGGCATAATCATTGCAATTTGCTTAAACTCTTCTATCGTACTGCCCATTGTATTGATCTGCATAGGCTGTAAAATGGTAACTTTGCCCCCCGTAACACAACTACACTCAGAGTCTTGATACAAGAATTTTTTACCCCCCATAGATGCTTTTTGCGAAGTCTTGGTCCACGGTTGTAGCCCTGGTATACATGGCAAATACCCGCCATTGGTGGGTTTAAGCTTGCATTGCCCAAAGGTTTGTGGTACTTGCACATCTCTATCGGTCGCCTTAAACTTGCCTTGTATTTTTACTTTTTGATTTTCGGTAACCAATAATTTTGCGGGAGTAAACCCCTGGTCGCATGTTACCAATGCCCCATCTAGTACATAGATTTTACTACTCATCGTTGGCTAATTAATTGTTGCTAAAATTACACAAAATTTTGAAACAAAAAAACTAAAGTCTTCCTACACACTATTTTACAAAAAAAAGTATCTTTACCACTTCCTACCCATACAAGCGTTTTTTATAGAACCTTACCCATTTCTTATATAAAACGCTATACAGTATATCATATATCCTTTTTCTAGGCATACGCAAGCATTGATAAAAGATGCTCGGCACTCTATAAGGAATACTCAGGCATCGTGAAGCAATGCTCGAGCATCGTGAAGCAATACTCGGGCAACGTGAAGCAACGCTTGAGCATCATGAAGCAACGCTTGAGCATCATGAAGCAACGCTTGAGCATCATGAAGCAATGCTTGAACATCGTGAAGCAATGCTTGGGCATCGTGAAGCAACGCTTGGGCAACATGAAGCAATGCTTGGGCAACATGAAGCAATGCTTGGGCAACATGAAGCAATGCTTGGGCAATCATAAGATGTATATACTGTAGTATCGTTGATTTTTGAATATTATCTAAAACCATAAAACAATACGTATATGACAAGGTACACCGCATCAGAAGCAGCAATTTTAGAACAATACAGGGTAGCTCTACAAAATGTAAAAGACCATCCTGAGATCGCAGAAGAAATGGCAGAACTAAACTATGATGATGCCAAAATAGAAGAAGGCAAACTACTCTTGGATCAAACCAGAACGGCCTATGACTATAACAAACAAGAGGATGATGAAACGCTGGAAGCCTCTGCTGTTTTTAAAAAAGAAAAAGAAACCCTAGAGTTACAATACAGAAAACACCGCAAAAAGGCCAAAGTGGTATTTCGCAAAGACCTCGAAACCTTAAAAAAACTACACCTTACAGGTAGCAAACCCAAAGCCTACAATAATTGGATCGAGACGATTCGTAAGTTTTATAGCACCACAGATCAGGAAACCCTTACTCAACTGGCAAGTTTAAGAATCACAACAGAAGATATCACCGCAGGAATAGAGCAGATAGCAAAAGTAGAAACCGCCCGCACCGCTTATTTATTAGAAATCGGAGAATCACAAGACGCAACCAAACAAAAAGATGCCGCTTTTACCAAGATGGAAGATTGGATGCAAGAATTTTATGCCATTGCCAATATTGCTCTAGAAGACAAACCCCAACTGATAGAAGCATTGGGCAGAAAAAGAAAAAGCTAATTACAAAACGGTATCAATATAAAATGATACCATAATCCTGAATACCGAATACCGAACACTCAATACCAAATAAGTGACGCTATTCGGTATTCTTATACATGTAAAAAGGAATTTTCGAATATCAACCAAAGAACATCGAACACCCAATACTGAATATAGAAGTCAGAACCAAAAACTAAAGTACCTGCCATCCTCCCAGCGTAGGCAAAAAACCATATACAAGAAGGAATGTAAAACCGCAAAATTCTAAATGTAAAATGTAAAAGTAATTTTGAATAG
Source organism: Aquimarina aquimarini (assembly GCF_900299535.1). Lineage (GTDB taxonomy): Bacteria > Bacteroidota > Bacteroidia > Flavobacteriales > Flavobacteriaceae > Aquimarina > Aquimarina aquimarini. The sequence goes on from NZ_OMKE01000024.1 coordinate 6,036, forward strand.
CGAACACCCAATACTGAACACTGAATGTTGAAGTTTCTCAATACTCAATACTAAATATAGAAGTTAGAACCAAAAACTAAAGTACCTGCTGTCCTCCCAGCGTAGGCAAAAACCATATACAAGAAGGAATGTAAAACCGCAAAATTCTAAATGTAAAATGTAAAATGTAAAAGTAATTTTGAATAGTGAACACCCAATACTGAACACTGAATGTTGAAGTTTCTCAATACTCAATACTAAATATAGAAGTTAGAACCAAAAACTAAAGCACCTGCTGTCCTCCCAGCGTAGGCAAAAAACCATATACAGGAAGGAATGTAAAACCGCAAAATTCTAAATGTAAAATGTAAAAGTAATTTTGAATAGCGAACAAGGAGTGTCGAATATCGAATACCCAATACTAAATATAGAAGTTAGAACCAAAAACGAAAGTACCTGCTGTCCTCCCAGCGTAGGCAAAAAACCATATACAGGAAGGAATGTAAAACCGCAAAATTCTAAATGTAAAAGTAATTTTGAATAGTGAACACCCAATACTAACTACTAACTACTCATTACTCATTACTCATTACTCAATACTAACTACTAAATATAGAAGTCAGAACCAAAAACATAAAGTACCTGCTGTCCTCCCAGCGTAGGCTGGGAACCATATACAAGAGGGAATGTAAGACTGCAAAATTCTAAATGTAAAAGTAATTTTGAATATTGAACACCCAATACTAACTACTCAATACTCAATACTACATAAACTAACCATCGCGCAACAATTTCAAAATACAACAGTTTTTCTAGTAAGTGATTTGCAGTGATACCATATACATGGTAAGTTTTATTATAGCAAACTCAAAATGTAACTGGTATTAAACAATCATTAGGTACAATTTTCGTTAATTTGCATACAAATTTGAAACCCTTTGAAAAATAATTTCTTCTATATACTAGTATTCGTTTTAGGCACTCTAGCCACTTATGGGCAAGAAGCAAAACAAATCAAAGTACAATCTGATCGTACGATCAAGGATCAAAATCGATTTCCTGGAGCCACCATTCTTGCCAAAGTAGACAAGCAAGTATATATGATGCATGAGGGAATAGAAATCTGGTGTGATCAAGCCATTCACTATGGCGAAGATAAGTTTGTAAAAGCCCTGGGGAATGTAAAAATGAAACAGGGAGACACCATTACTATGACCAGTAAATATGCAGAGTATAATGGTAACACACAATTCGCCTATGCCCGTGATGATGTATTTATGGAAACCCCCTCTAATACACTACGCACAGACACCTTATTTTTTGATCGCGTAAGACAACAAGCATATTATCGTAGTGGTGGTACAGTCAAAGATTCATCAAATACACTGACCAGTAAAATCGGACGCTATTTTATGGATCGAAAACAATACTCCTTTAATACCAAGGTAAAAATTGTAAATCCCGAGAATACCGTAGACTCTGATCGACTGGATTATTATTCAGAAAACGGGCACACCTATCTATATGGCCCCTCTACCGTAAAAGGAAAAGAAAGTACCCTCTACTGTGAACGTGGATTTTATGACACCAAAGCCAAAACAGGATATGCCATAAAAAATGCAAGAATCGATTATGACAAACGTACCGTTTTTGGCGACAGTATCTTCTATAATAGTGCCAATCAATTTGCCTCTGCAACCAATAATATAAGAGTACTAGACACTGCAAATAACTCAGTGATTACAGGGCATTATGCAGAGGTTTTTAAAGAAAGAGATTCTGTATTTATTACCAAAAGAGCGCTGGCGGCTACACTACAAGAAAAAGATTCTATCTATATTCACAGTGACACCCTTATGGTAACTGGTAAACCCGAACATAGGATTATGAATGGTTTTTATGATGTAAGAATCTACAAAAGCAATATGAGTGGTAAGAGTGATTCTATCAATGTAGATCAGGTTACAGGATATACCAAGATGATAGGCTCTCCCATTATCTGGGCACAGAGAAATCAAATGACTGGCGATACCATAAAAATTATATCAGATACCAAAACAGATAAACTAGACTCTCTTGTTGTCTATCAAAATGCATTTCTGGCACAAGAAGACACCCTAAAAGCAGGCTACAATCAGGTAAAAGGCCAATCGCTCTATGGACTATTCAAGGATAACGAGATTTATCAAGTAGACATTGATAAAAACACAGAAACCATCTTTTATCAACGAGAAAGTGAAGGAGACCTAAAACTTATCGGGATCAACAAAGTGCTTTCTAGCTCTATACGATTACTCCTCAATGATAGAGAGATAGAAGATGTATACTATTATCAAAACGTAGACGGAGTTCTATATAGAGAGATCGATCTGCCAGAAAATGCGCGTGAGCTATCAGGTTTTCATTGGCGGGGGGAAGAGCGTATAAATAGTAAAGCAGACCTGTTTAGAGGTGAAACACCGCCAAAACTAACTAAAATCAAAGGAATACCACTGCCAAAAGACGAAGCCGATTTCTTTGATGAAGAAACCGTAAAACGATTAGAAGAAAACAAAACAGAAGGCTCCAGACTACTAGAGCAAGAGCTCAAAGATGCAGAACTCAAAGAAACCAACGAGCAACTAGACTCTATACCCATACAACAACCAAACAAAGAAGAACTTTCTACCGATGCAAAGAAAACACCAAAAAAGACAGCTCAAGTAGACCTTGATCTTATGCGTACTGCAAAGCAACGAGACAGCGTAACGGTGACCACATTGCAATACCCAGAAGAAAAAGTAAAAGACAGTATCAAGATAAAATAATACGATCATAGGTAGGCTTCTACAAGATAGTATCAAATTATAACACTAACAAACAGGCTATATACCGCGTTGAAACAAGATTTTTTTACATATCAGGCACAGACCACACCGCACCCACTGGCACTAGAAATTTCGCACGCTACAGGAAGCTATATCTATACCACAGATAACAAAAAATATTTAGACTTTATTGCTGGAGTATCTGCCTGTAGTCTGGGGCACAGGCACCCCAGAGTAGTACGTGCTATAAAAGATCAGTTAGACAAATACCTGCACGTTATGGTATATGGTGAATATGCACAACAAACCCCCGTAGCACTCACCAAGCTATTAGCCGCACACCTGCCCGATCCTTTAGAAAAAACATACCTTACCAACTCAGGCACCGAAGCCATAGAAGGTGCCATCAAACTGGCTAGAAGAGTCACAGGACGTAGCGAGATTATTGCCGCAAAACTAGCCTATCACGGTAATACCATGGGATCTATGAGTGTAATGGGTTATGAAGAGCGCAAACAAGCATTCAGACCACTACTACCTGGTATTGGTTTTATACGCTTTAATCAAGAAGAAGACCTGCAACAGATAACCACCAAAACCGCCGCTGTTATCCTAGAAACCATACAAGGAGGCGCTGGTTTTATAGTACCAAAAGACGGATACCTAAAAAAAGTAAAACAACAATGCCAAAAAGTAGGAGCATTACTTATTCTAGATGAGATACAACCAGGTTTTGGCAGAACTGGTAAATTGTTTGGTTTTGAAAACTATGAGGTAGTACCCGATATCGTAGCAATGGGCAAAGGAATGGGAGGCGGTCTCCCTATAGGTGCATTTACAGCGGCTACTGCCATGATGGATCAACTGCAAGATCACCCAAAACTTGGGCATATCACTACCTTTGGCGGCAATCCCGTTATTGCGTCTGCCGCTTTGGCAACATTACAAGAAATCACAGAAAGTGACGTAATGACAGCCACCCTGCAAAAAGAAAAACTTTTTAGATCATTATTAGTACACCCCCTAATAAAAGAAATACGAGGATTAGGACTCATGCTTGCCATTATCACTCCTAGTCCAGAGATAACCAATCAACTTATTTTAAAATGCCAAGACTACGGGTTACTCTTATTCTGGTTGCTGTTTGAACCCGCTGCTATACGCATCACACCACCACTTACCATATCTGAAAAAGAAATAAAAGAAGGTTGTGACATCATTCTTAAAGTACTCAATGAGATACAATTATCAGAAAACACACCCCAATAAATTGATCTTTAATTAAAAAAATGTATCTTTAATACACTTCTTTTCACATATCAATTATAGATATTCGGCTTTCTTCAAAAGAAAAACTATACCATTATAAACCATGATGGTACGTATTTTGTTAATTAGTTTGTTAAAAACAATATAGGTATACAAGTATCACGATACGATATCATTTGTAATTTTAATACTGAGGAAATCAATAATGCGAAAATAAATTAAGTATTGTAATAAGTAAACCCGTTTTACCTACTAGAACCTTGTTATAAAGGTTGAAAAAGTAATACCACAGGTTGAATACGATTCTTGCTTAAGACAATAAAGAAGTGCTTTTATTGTTTTATGTATGATTTATCTAGCATCTATAATCAACGTGTATGAAATTTAACCACGAAGAAGAAAATAATTTCTCTATAACTCGATATGAGTCTATGCTGAGATCTAATGATGTTAAGTTTTTTGATTCTGATGAATTTGAGTCCATTATTCATCATTATCTAGAAAACGGAAAAATTGCTAAAGCTAAAAAAGCAATTTCTCTGGGGCTTTCTCAGCACCCTTCATCTGTCAATCTAAAACTTCTACAGGTTGAAGTACTGGTTTTTGAAAACCGCCTAGATAAAGCCGATAACCTCTTGGCACAACTACATGCCATAGAACCCGAAAACGAAGAAATATATATACAAAAAGCAAATATTCTTTCTAAACAAAATAAACATATCAAAGCTATCGAATTATTGATGATGGCACTAGAATATACAAATGACGAAGCAGATGTATATTCTCTTATAGGCATGGAATATCTTTTTATGGATGATTTTGAAAATGCCAAAATCAATTTTATGAAATGCCTTGAGACCGATAATCAAGATTATTCTGCATTATACAATATCATATACTGCTTTGATTTTCTAGAACAGCATGAAGAAGCGATAGAATATCTAAATATATTTTTAGATAAAAATCCGTACTGTGAAGTTGCATGGCATCAGGTAGGAAAACAATATTTTGATATCAAAGACTATAAAAAAGCACTTGCCGCATTTGATTTTGCAATCATAAGTGATGAGTATTTTATAGGCGCTTATCTAGAAAAAGGAAAAGTACTAGAAAAACTAAAACGCTATGCCGAAGCTATAGAAAACTATAAAATAACACTGGAGCTAGACGACCCCACTTCCTTTGCTTTACTTAGAATAGGAAAATCCTATGAAAAATTGAATAGTGATGATCTGGCAATCCAGTATTATTCTAAAACAGTGCATGAAGACCCTTTACTAGACAAAGGATGGATCGCTATTACCGATTTCTATATGCGTAAACGCAATTACCAAAAAGCACTCTATTATATCAATAAAGCCATAAATATTGATAGTGAGAATGTATTGTACTGGAAACGATATGCAAAAATCAATAACAGACTTTCATTTTATGAAGAAGCCGAAAGAGGCTACAGAAAAGCTATTGAATTAGGTAACTATGAGTTAGAAACTTGGCTAAACAGATCAGATATCCTTAGGTTTCTAGGAGAATCAAATGCTGCTATACAGTGCCTATATCAAGCAATTGAGTTTTATCCTAGTAATGCAGAAGTACATTTTAGAATAGCTGGTTTGCATTTTGAAGGATTAGACTATGATAAAGGAGAAGAACACCTGAGAAAAGCGTTAAAAATCGATTATGAATACCACATAGTTCTAGAAGAACTATTTGAGCAAGTATTTAATCGTGCACTGGTAAAAAATATTATTTCAGAGTATAAATAATAGCTACTCTCTAAATGAATCCCCCCCCCTAACCTGAATTGAATTATGTTCTGATTCAGACAAAAAGAAATAATTGTGGTCAATAATTTCTTTTGGGGAGATCCGCCTAGAAAAAGACTCCTTTTTTCTAATAGATTTACATTACAAAAATCCATACATTTGTTTTGATCATTAATATCAAAACATCACACATGCAAAGAAAGCTTAAGGATTACCTTATCATTGCAATAAAGGGAATAGCTATGGGGGCGGCAGATGTGGTTCCTGGAGTTTCAGGAGGAACGATTGCATTTATATCAGGAATCTATGAAGAATTGATAGAAACCATTAACAATCTCGATTTAGGTTTTTTCTCGCTCTGGAAAAAAGAAGGATTTTCTACTGCATGGAAACATTATAATCTGTCCTTTTTATCAGCTCTTTTTTTAGGAATATTGATCAGTATCCTCTCTCTTGCCAAGCTTATAAAATGGCTTTTACACCACGAACCACTATTACTTTGGGCATTTTTCTTTGGACTGGTACTTGCCAGCATTGTCTATATAGGTAAACAAATAAACTCTTGGAAACCAAAAACGATCCTAGGCATTCTTCTAGCTGCAATAGTATCCTATTATATCACCATTGCAGAACCACTAGCCTCACCAGATAGCAATTGGTATCTTTTATTTTGTGGTTTTATAGCAATCATAGCCATGATACTTCCTGGAGTATCTGGCGCATTTATCTTGCTTATTCTGGGAGCATACCAAACCGCTATCGACCTAATAAATCAATTACGCAACGGGATTGTAAATTTAGATGTTGATTTATTGTGGGGGGCCATCTCCAAAATAATGATTATGGGCGTTGGTGCATTAATCGGTTTGAAACTATTCTCTAAAGCATTGAACTGGATGTTTAAACATCATAATAATATGACATTGGCAATACTTACAGGCTTTATGATAGGTTCTCTTAATAAACTATGGCCATGGAAAAAAGTACTGTCCTGGAGAACAAATTCTGAAGGAATCGAAGTTCCTTTTATCGAAAAAAGTATTCTCCCCTCTCAATATGAAAATGACCCACGAATACTATGGGTTTTACTCTTTATAGCTATTGGCTTTTTATTAATCCTGATACTAGAACGTCTTTCTGTAAAAAAAACAAATTAACCCCTGCCAATGCCGCACAGTACCCGTACCCTCACCGATAAATTTTTCCTTATTATTAAAGGGCTAGCCATGGGAGCAGCCAATAAAGTTCCTGGAGTTTCTGGAGGGGTCGTTGCTTTTGTTGCTGGATTTTATGAAGAGTTTATCTATTCGCTTCAAAAAATTAATTTCAAAGCTTTTAAATTATTTATCAATTTTAGATTCAGAAGCTTTTGGAGATATATCAATGGACGATTTCTAGGGCTTCTTATTTTAGGAATGCTGATTAGCTATTTTAGTGTTTCTAAAATTCTGGATTACCTGATTATTCATTTCGAGCTATATGTTTGGGCTGCTTTTTTTGGAATGATTATCGGTTCTATATACTATATAGTAAAAGATTTTGATGATTGGAGTAAAAGAAACATATGCCTCATCATTATCGGTACTATAATCGGTGTTGGAATCAGCTTACTAGATCCTGCCAAAGAAAATGACAATCTATGGTTTGTCTTTGTTTGCGGTATTATTGGAGTCTCTGGTATGACACTTCCTGGATTATCAGGTTCTTTTATTCTTATCTTATTAGGCAATTATGTCCTTTTACTGGTAGATTCTGTAAATGCCTTATATGATACTATGGCAGATCTTATACGTTGGGATTTTTCTTTTGTAGCAAATTCTCAAAGAGTTAGGTTACTTAAAGTTCTGGTTGTTTTTAGCCTAGGCTCATTAACTGGTTTGGTAACACTTTCGCACTTTTTGGGATATGTACTAAAACATTATAAAAATGCCACCTTTGCAGCAATAATAGGCTTTATCACAGGATCACTGGGTGTTGTATGGCCCTGGAAACACAAAATATATAAAACCGATACTCTAGGAACCACACTATTTGATGGACTGGGCAATCCTATCTTGGATAATTATGATCGCTATTTCCCTGACATTACCTCTATAGAAACCTATTTGGCCATTTTCTATATTTTTATAGGTATAGCCATTATTCTAGGATTAGAATGGTACGGTAAACAAACACAAAAAACTTCAAAATGAAAAAAATATACGGATTATTAGGTAGAAACATTGGCTACTCTTTTTCTAGAGGTTTTTTTTCTGAAAAATTTAAGTCTGAAAGCTTAGATTGTGAATATACCAACTTTGATATTCCACAAATAACAGAGATCACAGAAGTTATCAAAGACACAAAAATACAAGGTCTTAATGTTACCATACCTTACAAACAAGAAATCATTGAATATCTGGATAGTCTTGATCCTATTGCCAAAGAAATTGGTGCCATCAATGTTATTAAATTTGACAAAGAAAAAGGCCTCATAGGGTACAATAGTGATTATTATGGGTTTACAGAATCACTAAAACCTTTGCTTAATAATACGGTGAAAAAAGCATTGATCCTAGGTACTGGCGGGGCATCAAAAGCAATTGCTTATGCATTACAACAGCTACACATTGAATATACATTTGTATCTAGAAACTCAGGCCATAATAAGCTTAGTTATAAAGATCTTGATAGCCTTATTATGGCAGATCACACATTGATTATAAACTGCACCCCATTAGGAACACACCCCAATATCCTTGATTGCCCTGATATTCCTTATCAATACATTACTAATGACCATGTATTATATGATTTGATTTACAACCCTCCTGAAACCACCTTTATGCAGAAAGGGAAAGAAAAAGGAGCTACTGTCGCTAATGGACTACAAATGTTAAAACTACAAGCAGAAAAAGCTTGGGAAATCTGGAACACCTAATTTTAGTGGGTTTTGTATTAAAATTCTTACTTAAATCAAAAGAAAGTAATCTTAAAACCCATCAATAACTTTGAGTTTTTCTAATATGTTAGTATCTTAGTCAGGCTATTATGCTCAGAAAATAAAAAAGCTCACACAATGTCAACACGCGATAACCTGTCTCAGACAGATGGAAACGAAGAGAACAAAACCAAAGTTTTAGATATAAACTCTGAGGTTGAAAATCTAGAAACGACTACACAAGAAACAGCACAGCAGCAATCAGATAGTACGCTTGCTACTGTAGAAACATTAAAAAAGTCTGATCAAGAAACTCCTGTTGAAGTAGTGAACCCACAAATTACCGATGCTGAACAAACATCTTCTGAAAATGAAGAAAATGACGCCAATCCATCTACCGTTGCAACAACAGATGCTTCTAAAGAAACGACAGCCCATAAAGAAGAATCTACAAACGAAACTGCATCAACAAACAAAGATCAGATTCAAGATCAAATGGATGAAGCGGTAGCAGAACATAGTGAAGATGAAACGACTATGGAACGCCACAATATAGAAAAAAAGGATTACCATGCCTTGACCAAAGAAGAACTGATCAAAGAACTACAAAACTTGATCAAGAATGAAAAAATTCAGGCAATAAAAGAGCATGTTGATGAAATTAAAAATGAATTTAATGCCAAATTCAACGAAGAAGTAGAACAGAAAAAAGAAGAGTTCTTAGCAGATGGAGGTGATATTATTGACTTTTATTACTCTACACCTATAAAGAAGGAATTCAATTCTGCTTATTTTGATTACAAAGAAAAACGTAATGCTTATTATCAAAATCTGAAAAAAGATCATCAAGATAATCTAAAAAGAAGACTCGAATTAATAGAAGAATTAAAAGGATTACTGAATGTGGATGAAAACATCAATACCACATATAATCATTTTAAAAGTATACAAGAAAGGTGGCGTAATGCAGGGCCTATTCCTAGAGACAAATATAATACTGTCTGGAATACCTACCACCACCATACAGAAAATTTTTATGATTTCTTACATCTCAATAGAGAGTTTAGAGACTTAGATTTCAAACATAATCTTGAACAAAAACTCAAAATCATCGAAAGAGCTACAGAACTAGCTCAAGAAACAGATGTAAATAGATCATTTAGAGAACTACAATTACTCCACAAAATGTGGAAAGAGGACTTAGGACCTGTTGGAAAAGAATTTAGAGAACCTATCTGGGAAAAGTTTAGTGCTTTGACCAAACAGATTCATGAAAATAGACAAAACTACTTTAAAGATTTAGATAAAGTATATGAAAAAAATCTAGAGGTAAAACGTGAGATCATCACAAAAATCATTGGTGTTAGTATAGATCACCCAAAAAACCATAACGGATGGCAGCAAAAAATTAAAGAAATTGAAGCACTAAGAGATGATTTTTTTAAAGCAGGAAAAGTTCCTTCTAATGTAAATGAACAAACTTGGAGCGATTTTAAAACCGCTGTAAGAGATTTTAATCGTAACAAAAATACATTCTATAAAGGCCTTAAAAAAGATCAGTTTAACAATCTAAGTAAAAAGATGGAACTGATTCAGATAGCTGAAGACAATAAGGATAGTGATGATTATGAGGTGACCACCCCATTGATGAAAAAAATTCAATCGGACTGGAAAAAAATCGGGCATGTTCCTCGTAAAGATAGTGACCGCATATGGAAACGTTTTAAAGATGCTTGTAATGCGTATTTTGATAAAATCCATGCAGAGAGAGATGAAGCTAATAAAGAGGAAATAGTCGCATTAGAAAACAAACAAAAACACCTAGAAACAATAAAAGGAATAACACTTTCTGGTGATCCAGATGCAGACCTTAAAACTATAAAAGAAGATATCGCTGTCTGGAAAACACTGGGAAGAGTACCGTATAAAAAGAAAAACATAGAATCTGAATACAATAAGATTCTTGATAAACTTTTTCAACAACTTAATTTAAGCCGTAAAGAAACAGAACTTATCAAATATGAGAATAAATTAAATACTTTATCTTCTCAAACAGACGATAGAGCTCTTAGAAATGAACAAAATTTTATTCGCAAAAAAATTGATGAAGTAAATGGTGAAATTCGTCAATTAGAGAATAACCTTCTATTTTTTAAACACGCAAGTGACGATAATCCTATGGTAATGGATGTAAATAAAAATATAGAAAAGCATAGAGAAACCCTAGAAGTCTGGAAAGCCAAACTCAAAAAAATAAAACAACTATAATCAAAATGACATGCTCTCTTTGTGCTTCAGAAACAAAGCTGTTTTCTGAGGTACAAGGACGTGCTTATTTTGAATGTTTACAGTGTAAGGGTATATTATTACATCCTGCTCATTTCCTTACACCAGAAGAAGAAAAACAACGATATCAATTACATCAAAATGATGTCAATGATCTTTCTTTTCAAAAGTACGCACTACCTATTGTAAACAGAATTCAAAAAGACTACACCCAATCTCATAAAGGTCTCGACTTTGGATCAGGAAGCGGACCTGTTATTTCGCATTTACTCAAACAGAAAAACTATACCATCACAGAGTATGACCCTTTTTTTTACAACCATGTAAATGCTCTGGAAAAGAAATATGACTATATCGTTTGTTGTGAAGTGATAGAGCATTTTTACACCCCTTACAAAGAGTTTGATTTACTACACTCTTTATTACTCCCTAATGGAACACTGTATTGCAAAACTAAAGTTTATGACCCACGTACAGATTTTGATTCCTGGTGGTATAAAAACGATCCTACTCACGTGTTTTTTTATACAATGGATACAATACACTGGATCAAAAAGAGATTCAACTTTAAATCAATAGAAATCGCTGATAATGATCTAATAGTATTTACTAAGTAATTTTTTATAAAATACAAAACCCCTGTCATATAAATTGACAGGGGTTTTGATTTACCTAATTATTTTAGGTTAAATACTATATTATAAATACTACTTAGTAACCAGGGTTTTGCTGTTTAGCTATAGTAGAATTTGCATTGATCTCACCAATAGGAATTGGAAACTGAAATCTAAAGTTTCCTGCAGGTAAAGTTGCCTCTGTAGGAGGAGTTCCTGTACCATCAATGATATCCCCATTTGTTGCGTTTCTATTAATGCCTTCACCTCTTCTTTTAAGGTCAAAGAATCTATGTCCTTCATAAGCCAATTCAACTCTTCTTTCAAACTGAATAGCATCTTCAAGAGCTACGCCAGTTTCTGTTCCAGCTACGTAAGGAGAATATCTAACTTCTCTCAACTCATTTAAAGAAGCTAATGCATCTGCTTCTAAACCAAGTTCAAATTGAGCTTCTGCCTTATTTAGAATTACTTCTGCCATACGAAGAACCTTTACATCAACTAAACCGTTCGTCTGTCCTTCTTCACCTAGAAACTTTTTGATTGCATTGTACTCAATATCGTCATTAATTCCAACAAATTGTAAAACACTTTTTCTTACATCTGTAGCATCAATACTATTAAAGAAATCAAAATCCATCACATATTCAGAAACTGTTTCTCCTCTTGAAGACTGACTATAAAGTACCCCTACATTATTACCTCTTGACTGAGAAGAAGTATTAATAGATAACTCAATCACTACACCTGCATTAGTGTTATCAATATATACATCAGGAAGTTCTTCTGCAGTAGCTAAACTAGCTGTCACCTTATTTGCAGCATCTATTACTTTTTGATATTCTCCGTTATACAGGTACACTCTAGATAACAATGCTTCTACACCATTTTTATTTAATGTTCCTTCACCATTGCTATCCTCAGAGATTAAAGTACTTGCACGTTCTAAATCTTCGATAATCTCTTCATAATTTGAAGCTATAGTCTCTCTCGCTGGTTCAGCAAGGGCATCTTCTATAGTACTACCAGTATCTCCATCTTCAGCTTTAAGATAAACTGCCCCTAAAGTACCATTAGCACCTGCACTTTGCGTTGGGATTTGCCCATATATTCTAGCAAGGTCAAAATGTGCCCATGCTCTTGCCGCTAATGCTTGTCCAAGAATATTATCTTGTTCAGTAGTACCATCTATATTACTTATGTTTTCAATAATCAAATTTGCTCCATTTATCGCCTCATAAGCTTCACTCCAATATAATGGAATCGCTCTTAAAGTACTTGCAACATATCTTAGGTCATAATAATCAGCATTAGATCTTCTTCCAGTCTGAGCTAGAATTACATTATCAGATATTATATCAGGAATTCCCTGTAAGCCACTTCCTGGATCAGAATAGTACAGCCATAGCTGTCTATAGACACCATTCATAACAATCTCAAAATTCTGAGGTGTTGTTAAAAAAGCACTTGGTTCAGCCTCTGTAAAAGGTTCTAAATCATTTAATTCATCATCACAGGCAAAGAACCCTAATGATAAAAATAAAATACCTATTATATAAAATTTATTGTTCATCTCTTTTTATTTTATTAAAATCCTACTTCAACTCCAAACGTATAAGATTTAACCTGAGGGTAACTAAACAAGCTAAACTCCCCTGGTACAAAACCTGCATCTCCCTGTTCTCCAGATTCAGCAGAACCGATCCCTATTTCTGGGTCACCATTATAATCAGTTATTGTCCAGATATTCTGACCTGTAACAAAGAATCTAAGTGCATCTAATTTGATAACATCCAAGAATTTTCTTGGCATATTATAATCCAACGTCAATGTTCTTAATCTAATAAAGTCACCTTTTTCTAAAAATCTAGTAGTTCCTGCCTGATCAGCGGTTGTTCTAAACAATGGGCTAGGCAAAACATTTGTATCGCCTGGCTCTTTCCAATAATTAAAGGCATCAGTTCTTAGATTTCTATTAATATTCCCAATTGCCTCACCTTGTTGACGCTGGCTGTTTAAGATATAGTTTCCTCCTCTATACACAAAGTCTCCTCTTATACCAAAACCTTTATATTTTAACGAAGTAAAGAAACCACCTTGTAAATCAGCTATTGGTGTTTTTCCTTTTTGAATTTTCTGGAAACTATCACTATATGTTTCTGTTATATTTCCATCTAAATCTACATATTGTGGTGCTCCATTAGCAGGGTTTACACCAGCATATTCTACTAGATAATACGAGTTTATATTTTCTCCTTCTCTCAAAATAATATTACCAAACGTTCCTCTAACAATGTCTTGGCCGTTAATTAGTTTTTTAACTTTGGTATCTAATATTGTAAGATTTCCTCCTAATGACCAAGTAAAATTTTCAGTTCTTATTACATCTGCATTTAATGAAAATTCAACTCCACTATTCTCAACCTCTCCAATATTTTGGAATATACCATTATCTTCATCTCCTACTGTAAAAGAAATTGGTCTGTTAAGTAATAAATCTTTTGAATTCTTTTTAAAATAATCTACAACTCCATTTATTCTATTATTAAAGAATCCAAATTCTACTCCTATATCCAGAATAGCTTGAGATTCCCATTGAATTAAAGGATTTGCAGCTCTCAAAGGAGATCCTGCTGAAAAACCATTATAAGAATTCTCAAACCCTAATGCTGGTAAATACTGAAAATCTGGAATATTTTGATTACCTGAAGTACCGTAAGAAGCTCTCAGTTTTAAATCATTAAAAAATGAGCTATCCATAAAACTTTCTTTTGCAATATTCCAAGCAACACTACCACTTGCAAAAGTACCATATTTGTTATCTGGTCCAAATTTTGAAGATCCATCACGTCTAACCGAGAATGAAGCTATATATCTACCATCATAATCATAATCAGCAAAAATTGCTTGAGAAAATAAAATTCTTCTATCTTCTTCAGACCCAGCTCTTGTTGGTTCTGCTGCTACTTCTATATATGGAATATCTGGTGAAGGAAACCCTCGTGCATTAACGAATAAATCAGTTCTTATATTTTCATTATATTCTAACAAGAAACTTGCAGATATATTATGAACATCATTAAATGTATCATTATAGCTAAATAAATTCGCTATATTATATTCAAAATCAATTGCTGCATTCTCAGTTTGTGTTCCAGGAAATTGACTATCTCCAACAAACCCTTGAAGTACTCCTCCTTGAATTGATCTCCTTGTACGGTTTAAACGGTTACTTACAAGACCAACAGAAAAACGGTTTGAAAATTTGTCTGATAATGTAAGATTAGCGGCAACATTACCAATAATTAAAAAATCACGTGTGCTATCAGTCTCTGTCTGTAAAGCTCTAGCAATTGGAAAAGATGTTGATGTTGGGTTATACACAGGATTCCCTTGAGAATCTAATAAAATTCCTCCATTTGCATCTCTAGAAAAAAGTGGTTCATAAGGATTATAATCATACACTCCTCTAAATGGATTTTGAACATTGTTTCTATCTCTAGGTAAATCTGTAGTACTTCTTGCAAAAGAAATATTAGTGTCAATCCCTAACCAATCTTTTGCCTGGTAAGAAGTATTCAAACGAGCAGTTATTCTCTCGAAACCATCTATCCTATCAATTATACCAGTATCTTTATTATAACCTAGTGAGAAAAAGTAGTTTATTTTATCATTTGCTCCTGATATAGATAAAGAGTTAGACTGAATTACAGATTTTCTTAACAATTCTTCTTCCCAATCAGTATCAAGTGCGATTAAATCTCTTAATTCCTGAGGGGATGATGTTGCTCCTGGCAATCTTGTAGCAACTGCAACACCTAATTCAGCATACTGTCTTTCTATCTCAAGTTTCTGTTCAGCATTCATAAGATCAAAAGGATCAGCAATTCGTTGTCCAAAACCATAAGAAGAAGTGAACTTAATTTTAGCATCACCTTTTTTACCTTTTTTCGTTGTAATCAAAACAACCCCATTTGCACCTCTAGAACCATATTTTGAAACAGAAGCCGCATCCTTAAGTATAGAAAGAGATTCTATATCATTAGGATTTAAATTACTTAAAGGGTTTAAACTACGAGTTGGGTCATTATCTGTAATTGGAATAGGTACACCATCAATTACATATAGAGGAGTGGTACTTGCATTAAGTGATCCTACTCCACGAATTTGAACAAAAGCAGTGTTTCCTGGTCGCCCATTTGAAGCAGTAACCTGTACACCTGCAGCTTGACCTTGAAGTATATTATCTATACTTGTTGAAGGAACAAAATCTTGTAAGTCCTCAGATCCTACAGTTGAGATAGCAGATGTTACACTAGATTTTCTAGAAACTCCATATGCTGTTACAACAACCTCTTCTAGTTCTGCCGCAGAAGCAGCCAACTTAATATTTATAGTAGTATTGTCACCTACAACCACATCATTGGTTGTAAACCCAACATAACTAAAAGAAATTACAGCACCTCTATTTGCAGAGATAACGTAATTACCATCAAAATCAGTTTGTGTTCCTTTACTGGTATTCTTGATAAGGACGTTTACACCTGGTAGTGGTAATCCCTTATCATCTGTAACAGTTCCTGAGATATCCTTTTCTTGAGCGAACGAAACGCTGCAGATAAAAAAGAATAACATCAGTAGCTTGTAATAATGTACTTTCATAAATTAAAGATTTCAAAAAATTAATACTTAAACATAGTTATTAGATATAACCACAAAAAGGAAGAGCAAGAATATCTTGATGGCTAATTCAAACATACTTTCACAAAACTTGAACAAAGTTTATATGGAAAATACTAACGCTTACCCTTTCCTTATTTATGGTTACTTAGGCTCAAAGAAACATTTTGATCACTTAAAAAGGGGTAACCCCTATAAGTTCTTACCTGATCCGAAGAAGTTTTACCCTTACTTTCAACTTATTTAGTTGCTAAAATTTGATATACTCAGAAGGAGTAATCTTATTGTATTTCTTAAAAGATTTATTGAACGTAACTTTGTTATTAAATCCTACCTCATATGCTACATCTATAATATTTCCGTTTTTAAAACGGTGATCTATTAAAAGTATTTTTGCCTCTTGTATCCTATATTGATTTATGAGTTCAAAAAAATTAAGGTTAAAATGTTCATTTATTATTTGAGAAGTATTATGCCTAGTTGTACCAAGTAATTCTGACAATTTCTGAAGATTAATATCATTTTGTTTATAGGCTTTTTCTTCATTCAACAATATCAGTAATTTTTCTTTTAACTCTATAGATAGTTCTTTTGTAAGACCCGAATTTATGTATTTATCCTCCCCCTTCTTTACCCTACGTTTTACATTTATAACTTTTTCATATATCTCTGGTTGCGTATAAGCTATATAACTGACATATAAAATTAATACTATAGCAAATATAATCTGAGAAAATACAATAAAATCGTTTTTTACAGCTAATTGTATGGCAACTACATCATAAACAACATAATTAGTTACATACATAGCGTACAAAATTATAATATTTCGCACCCAATTATTCAATTTCTTCGCCCTAATAATCCTTTTTTTGTAAAACTCAACAAATAACTGCATTACTAAAATCATATAAATTAGTATAGAGAATAACCTTATATATGAATACTTAGCATAAAGTATTGTTACGATTTTTTCTCTATCCTCTAATTGATATAAAAAGAGAAGTACGCACATAGGCATCAAATGCAAAAGATCTAAAAGAGTAAATTTATAAGCTACTAATACCCTTTTACAATAAAAATAAACTAATGGACCACATAAGAAAAGTGAAAATAGGTTCAAATTATATGAAAAACTATAATCATTAGTCAATACACCACCCATATTGATTATAAAAACAGCATACTGAAATAAAAACATACCAATCAACAAATTAGCAATTCTATCAGATTTTTTTTTAAGATTTAAGAAAACAGAAATAAAGACCCCAACAAAACCTACATAAATACAGAATATTCTCCATGCTACCTCTCTTCCATTAATTCTATTTTTAGATTTTTCTAAAGAATTTGAATTATTTGTAAAGTCAAAAACCCTACTTTCAAAATTAGCCCATTCATACAAAACCTCTGGTCCAAGGCTTGAACTATCTTTTATAGGAAATTCAAGATCATAAATAGTATTACCATCATCATTTTTGATAGAACTATAATTATCATAAACAAATACCCCAAAAATGAATGTTAGAAAAAATAATACCTGTATTACCTTCATAATCTTTATCGCAACAATTATGTTTCACAAAAACACAACAGTTTTATTAAAACATTAATCTATAAACAAAGTTATAAGAAAGTCGTTTTTAGCAAATAAAAATTACATTGAAAAATAGTACAGGCTCTTTTTTTAATATAATATTATTATTAATTAACATATTTTATTAAAGAAAAACTACGCTACATAACGCTTTTGATATTCTGAAGGGGTAATTTGATTATATTTTTTGAATGATTTATTAAAAGTCACTTTATTATTATAACCCACTTCATATGCTATATCTATAATATTGAAGTTTTTATACTTTTTTTCTTGTAATAACTTTTTAGCTTCATCAATTCTATATTTATTAATCAATTCAAAAAAGTTAAGGCCAAAATGTTCATTTATAATTTGAGAAGTATTATGCCTTGTTGTTCCCAATAATTCTGAAAGTTTTTGAAGAGTGATATCATTTTGCTTAAATACTTTTTCTTCTATTAGAAGTTGTATTAAATGCTTTTTAAGCTCTAATGACAAACCTGTAGTAAGTCCAGATTTCTCATACTTCCCATTTCTACTTACATCTTTCTCCTCTTCCTCTTCTGATACTATATCTTGGGATTTCACAATTCTAAGCCTTCCAAATAATGATGGTTGAACAAATGCAGAATAACTTACATACAACACCATTAAGGCAATTGAAATCACTTGAATATTAAACAAAACACCACTTCCTATATGACTCATGTTCAACACCCCATATATTGCATAAGACAGTATATACACTGAACAAAAGACAACTATATTTCTTTGCCATTTATGTGTTGCTTCTGATATATATAAATCATTTCTAGGAGGTTGAATATATGTTTTAACCACTAATACTCCATAAATTAATAATGAAATCAGTTTAGAAACTGAAATTAATGTAAGATAAGGCCGCTCATAATGAATCACCATCCTTAATTTTTCTTCTCCTGGTAAAAGATATACGGGAAATAGCAATGCAATAAGAAATATTGTTGGAAGTAAATGTAATATGTCTATATATTTGAACTTATACTTTTGAGTAACCCTTTTGAAGTAAAAAAAGATCAAAGGCCCATACAAAAAAGCAAATGTAGAAAACAAATACAATGTGTGAGGCAAGTAATACTCATAATTCATAAAATACAACCCCATATGGGTCATAAAGCAAGAATTCAACAATACAAAAGCTCCCATCAAAATATTTGCAATTGTATCTGATCGCCTTCTTAAATTTAATACTACTGCTACAAAAAAGCCTATAAAAGCAACGCAAAAACATAGAACTGCTCTCCAGTCGAATTGTTTAAGATATTTATCTACTAATCCTTTATAGCTTTCAGATTCTTTGATAGAATCAAAATTACTATTCGCAACAAAAGTTACATCTAAACTAGACCCAATATATTTCTCTATAAAAACACACGCTTTTTCTGGTTGGTTTCTCTTGGCATATTGAAAAGCAAATTCCTTAAAGATACAGGTAGAGTCTTTTTCTTTATTACCTAACACCATTTGATCCTTACGCTTATTAGCCCCTCCATTAGAGTTATCATTTGAAAACGAAAAGCAATAAGAGAGCATGCCCTTATTTTCTATACTCAAAACATCAAATGCACTATACATGGCATTAGGAGAAAAAAATAAAAAAAGAGCAAAAAACAAAGATCTGACTATAACACTTTGAGTTAACCTCACGATTGATTGATTGATTGATTGATTGATTGATTGATTGATTGATTGATTGATTGATTGATTGATTGATTGATTGATTGATTGATTGCTAATTTACGACATGTTTTTGTTAAAAATTTGTTATAAATAGATTGTCCGATAATATCTTACCTAAAAAGTCAGTAAAAACAGTAGTAAAGCTAAAACATCAACCCTATACAGATAAGGTAAAACCTTACTTTTACTACTGCAAAGCAATGAAATTTTACTTTATTAAAAAAAATAATAACATAAAATTATCAAAAGAAATAACAGGTATAAACTATAGTTTTTTTGCTTCTTCCCAAAAAACATCCATTTCACCTAACGTCATATCTTTCAATTCCTTATTTACTTCTTTTGCTTTTTTCTCAAGGTACTGAAATCGCTTTATAAATTTCTTATTAGTACGCTCTAATGCATCTTCTGGGTTTACATTTAAGAATCGTGCATAATTCACCATAGAGAAAAGAACATCTCCAAACTCAGCTTCAATTCTTTCTTGATTTTGCATTCTGATTTCGTGTCGCAACTCCCCTAGTTCCTCTTCTAATTTTTCAAATACTTGATTAGGTTCTTCCCAATCAAAACCAACTCCTGCAACCTTATCTTGTATCCTACTAGCCTTTACCACTGCGGGTAAAGATTGTGGTACTCCTTCTAACACGCTTTTTTTACCTTCTTTAAGTTTTAAGTTTTCCCAATTACGCTTTACATCTTCTTCGTTATCAACAACTACATCGCTATAAATATGAGGATGCCTATAAATTAATTTTTCACAAATCTCATTTGCTACATCTGCAATATCAAAATCTTTCGTTTCACTACCAATTTTAGCATAGAAGACAATATGTAGCAATAAATCTCCTAACTCTTTTTTTATTTCGTTTAGATCATTATCCAAAATTGCATCTCCCAGCTCATAGGTTTCTTCTATAGTTAAATGCCTTAATGATTGAAACGTTTGCTTTCTATCCCAAGGGCATTGCTCCCTTAATTCCTCCATGATAGTCAATAACCTATCAATCGCTTTAAGTTGTTCTTGTCTAGAATTCATTGTATATCACTTAAAAAGAAATGTTACCCATGTTTTCTTTAGTTATCTCAAATTCTTTGATCATATCATCAACAATATTTTTTGCTGGCTTAATATCGTTTATTAAGCCTGAAACTTGCCCTATTTCTAGTTCTCCTTCGATAAGATCTCCTTCAAACATACCTTGTTTAGCTCTTGCTCTTCCCAATAATGTTTTTAACTCTTCTACAGAAGGCCCTTTGGCGTACAATGTTGCTACATCATTATAAAATTTATTTTTAAGCATACGAACGGGTGCTAGCTCTTTTAAAGTGAGCTGTGTATCTCCTTCTTTCGCCTCAACGACCATTTTCTTAAAATCCGTATGAGATGATGCCTCTTTACTTGCAACAAAACGACTTCCTACTTGAACTCCATCAGCTCCCAATGCCATTACTGCATACATAGCAGTTCCTGTAGCAATACCTCCTGCTGCAATTAATGGAATATTCATTTTATTTTTCACCATTGGAATCAATGCTAGTGTTGTTGTTTCATCTCTTCCATTATGCCCCCCTGCTTCAAAGCCTTCTGCTACCACAGCATCAACCCCTGCATCTTGGGCTTTTAAAGCAAACTTCAAACTACTTACTACATGCACTACCGTAATACCTTTTTCTTTTAAATATGATGTATACGTCTTAGGGTTACCTGCAGATGTAAATACAATCTTTACTCCTTCTTCAATTATAATTTGTATAATCTCCTCTAGATTTGGATACAACATCGGTACGTTTACTCCAAAAGGCTTATTTGTTGCTTTTTTACATTTTTGGATATGCTCCCTCAATATATCAGGATACATTGATCCTGCTCCTATTAAACCTAACCCTCCTGCATTACTTACAGCACTTGCCAGCCTCCATCCACTAGCCCATATCATACCTCCTTGGATTATTGGATATTGAATTTTAAATAATTCTGTGATTTTATTCATGTATTTTATTTTTCTTAAAAAAAAGTTATGATATAACTCCAGACCCAATTAATTCGTCATTAATGTACCATGCTACAAATTGACCTTCAGTAATTGCACTTTGATCATTTTCGAAAACAACGTACATTCCAGAATCTACCTTGTACAATAAAGCCTTCTCCAATGGTTGTCTATATCTAATTCTTGCCATTACCTCCATTTCTTCATCGACAATTAGCTTTAGATCATTTCGTACCCAATGCAACTCATCATTAGAGATGAACAATGCTTTTCTATATAAACCAGGATGTTTTTTTCCTTGACCTGTATAAATAGTATTGGTTTCTACGTCTGTTTCTATCACAAAAAGAGGTTCTGGTGTCCCTCCAACTGCCAAGCCTTTGCGCTGTCCTTTTGTATAATAATGTGCTCCTTGATGTTTACCTACTACCCTACCGTCACTAGCATCATATGTATATTTGTTTGACAAAAATTCTAATTCTTCTCTTCTAGATGTAAATTGAGGAAGCTTTTGTTGATACTTTTTCTCTGAAGAAGGAATCTCAATAATGTTTCCTTGTTTTGGTTGTAATTTTTGCTGAAGAAAATCAGGCAATCGTACTTTTCCTATAAAACATAATCCTTGAGAATCTTTTTTATCGGCAGTCACCAAATCCTGTTCCTTGGCTATATCACGTACTTCGGGCTTCAACAATTCCCCTACAGGAAAAAGCGTTTTTGCTAATTGTTCTTGTGATAATTGACATAAAAAATAAGATTGATCTTTATTAGCATCTTTTCCTGCTAATAATCGATGTATTTCTTTTCCTTCTTTTACAATTGTATCTTTTCTACAGTAATGACCTGTAGCCACATAATCAGCCCCTAAAGAAAGTGCAATTTTCAGAAAAACATCAAATTTTATTTCCCTATTACACAATACATCTGGATTAGGGGTACGTCCTTTTTCGTATTCATTAAACATATAGTCAACAATACGTTCTTTATATTCTTTACTAAGATCCACTGTTTGAAATGGAATTCCCAATTTTTCTGCTACTAACAAAGCATCATTACTATCATCTAACCATGGGCATTCATCTGAGATTGTTACAGAATCATCATGCCAATTCTTCATAAACAACCCTATAACCTCATACCCTTGTTCTTTAAGCAAATACGCTGCTACACTAGAATCAACTCCTCCTGATAATCCAACGATTACTCTCTTCATCAAAATCTCTTTTTTATCTTTAAAAATTCTATGCAAAAGTAATAAATAAAAAAAGCAATGCTATAGCATTGCTTTGTGGTTTTATACACTTCTTTAGTATTTTATACAGTGAAATTATCTTTTATTAATCGGAAATATTTTTTGTTCTGAGAGTTTTCCATCCTTATAATACTTCCATAATCCATCTTTACGCCCCCTCTTATAATTCCCTTCTATAAGCAATGTGCCATCTGTATCAAAGTACTTAGTTAATCCTTGTAACTTATCATTTTCGTATGTAAATTCTTTCATCACCACTCCAGAATCAGAAAAAATAAAGCTTTTACCTTCTCGCTTTCCTGCCACATATAAAGTTTTCTCTGTTAACTGACCATTTGTAAAATAAGTAAGTTGTTCTCCATTCAGCTTTCCAGAAGTGTATTGCTCTGTCATCATAATTTTGTTAGATCCTTTATGATAATAAACCCACTTCCCTACTCTTTCTTTTCCTATCATTTGCCCCTGACTTATTACTTTTCCTTTTTGAGTAAAGTATTTAACCCTAACTGTGTCATTGTTTTTGAGAAAAGTTTTTATTGCCGTTGGAGAAGTCCCGCTATTAGGTTTGTAGAATTTAAACTGCCCTATTTCTTTTCCATGATCAAAAGTACCTTCATAACGAAGTTGCTCTGTATTTTCATATTTTTTTTGCCATTTCCCATGTCGTTTCCCATTGACATCAAAGGCATTATATTTTTGCCCTATTAGCGATGTACAGGTAAATATCACTGTACAAAATAAAAATATACTTTTCATAATTATTATTTAATTTGAGGCATTATTTCAACGTATATAACTTCCAAAAAGTATACCACAATACAAGATCAAATTTATAAAACGAAGTTCATATGACAAAAAAAGCTCCTAATCAGGAGCTTTTTTTAAAGAAATTAACACTTAATGCTTATTTTTTCTTTGTTTTTTGTTGTTGCTCGGCTTGCTCCATTAATTCTTTCATTTTCTTCTGGAACTTACCTTGTTTCTTAGGTTTTTTCTTATTCTCTTGAATCTTAGCATGTATTTTATCTTCATTAATTATCACTTTTTTGATAACTAACATAATTCCTATCGTAATTAAATTAGATATAAAATAGTATAGTGATAATCCACTTGCATAATTATTAAAGAAGAACAACATCATCAATGGAGACAAGTACATGATAAACTTCATGTTTGGCATTCCTGGCTGTTGGGTTTGCATTGTTTGCCCTGTTGTCATTGTCATATAGATAAAGATCGCTATAGAAGCTAATATTGGAAACAAACTAATATGATCTCCATAAAAAGGAATGGTAAATGGTAATTCTGCTATGGTATCATAACTTGATAAATCATCTGCCCATAAGAAGCTTTTTTGTCGCAACTGAAATGCACTTGGAAAAAAGTTAAACAATGCATAAAAAACAGGAATTTGCATCACTGCTGGCAAACAGCCACTCATAGGATTGACACCAGCTTTACCGTACAATGCCATAGTCTCCTTCTGTTTTTTCATAGCATTATCCTTATACTTTTCATTAATCTCTGTAATCTCTGGTCGTAGAACCTTCATTTTTGCCTGAGACACGTATGATTTATAAGTTACAGGAGATAGCACAATACGAACAATAATTGTCATTATAACAATTGCTACACCATAAGGAAGGAAACCACTAAGGAATGCAAAAAACGGAATAAACAAATATCTATTTATTACTCCAAAAATCCCCCATCCTAATGGTACAATCTCATCCAGATTACGTTTATAGGTATTCAAAATCCTATAGTCTGTAGGGCCATAATACCAGTCCATTGTATAATTAAGCTCTCCTCCTTGCATTTCTAACGGCATAGATGCAGAAAACTCTTTGGTAATGGTTATATCTTTATCATCTAAATCACTCGAATTAGCAATATTTTTTGATGTAAAGCTCGCTTTTTTAAACGGTGTATCTGTTAAAAGAACTGATGTAAAGAAATGCTGTTTAAATGCTATCCAACTTACATCTTCTTCTTCATCATCGGCAGATTCTCCTTGTCCCAAATAATCATCTTTATCCCCATCATACTCATAGATAACCTCTGTATATCTATTTTCATAAGTTGCACTCTTGGCATGTCTTATTGCTTGTAGTCTCCAATCCAATTTTACTTCTTGACTACTATTGATCACTTGTTGCAATCCTTGAGATCTAATGGTAAAATCTACCATATACTCATTTGATTTTAGCTCATACCTATATTCTAAAAACTTTGAATCAGATACTTTGAGCTTCATAGATAGTACCGTATTTTCTCCATTTTTAGAAACAGTAGGTTCAAAAAATAAATCTTGAGTATTTAAAATTCTATTATCTGTAGTTTTAAAATTAATATTGAAAGAAGCATTTTTTCCATCTTTTATTAAATACAAAGGAACAGAGTCATACGTTTTAAAGTTTTTCAATAACGCTTCAGAAACATATCCTCCACGGTTATTAATCTTTAGGCTTAAAACTTCATTTTCTATTTTTGTATACTCCTCTTTTGCAGAGGATAAGCTTGCAGAATATGCAAATGCTCCCAATTGAGACTTTGCATTTAGTAAAGCTACAGAATCCTGTGGATTAGCAACTATAGCTTCTGTTTCTTTTACAAAAGTTTCTACATTTTGTTTCCCCGTTTCCTTTTCTGCCTCTACTTGTTCTTGCTTTGCTTTTTCAGCTTCAATTTCTTCTGGAGTTGGTTGATTTAAATAAAACATCCAAACGATAATCCCAAAAATAAGCGCAAATCCAATTATTGAATTAAGATCGAATTTCTTTTCTTCCATGTATTTATGTATAAAAAGCCTCTATCTGTGTATTCAGCAAGGCTTTTCTTTGTTTATATTAATTTCCTAATGTCAATTATCTAGCCAATTACTACCCTTGTGACACTTTGGCACTTTTATTATTTTTTGAATACTCAACTGCTGCTTTTATAAAAGCAATAAATAATGGGTGTGGATTGGCAACTGTACTTTTATATTCTGGATGGTATTGAACTCCTACAAACCAAGGGTGATCAGGGATCTCTATAATCTCAACCAATCCAGTTTTTGGATTAACTCCTGTGGTTTGCAATCCAGCTTTTTCTAACTGCTCCTTATACTTATTATTATACTCATATCTATGACGATGACGTTCTGCTATCAATGTCTCACCATAAGCTTCATAAACCTTACTTCCTTCTATTAATTCACAATCCCATGCTCCTAAGCGCATAGTCCCTCCCATATCAGTTATATTCTTTTGCTCTTCCATAATATCAATAACTGGATTCGGCGTATCTTGATTTACTTCTGCAGAGCATGCATCTTTTAAACCTAAAACATTGCGAGAATACTCTATAACAGCCATTTGCATTCCTAAACAAATTCCAAAAAATGGTAATTCATTTTCTCTAGCAAACTGTACTGCTTTAATTTTCCCTTCAATACCTCTTTCTCCAAATCCTGGTGCTACCAAAACCCCATCTAAGTGTGCTATTTTCTTTTCTATTGTATCATCAGTTATATATTCTGAATGAATACTAACGATATTTACTTTTACTTCATTCTCTGCTCCTGCATGAATAAACGCTTCCAAAATAGATTTATATGAATCTTGTAGTTCTACATATTTACCTATAAGTCCAATAGTAACTTGGCATTTAGGGTTTTTATGTCGATGTAAGAAATTATTCCAGTTATCTAAATCAGGCTTATCATGATCTTGAAGAACTAATTGCTTAAGAACTACAGTATCCAAACCTTCTTCTAGCATTAAATTAGGTACATCATAAATCGTTGAAGCATCAATTGACTGTATTACTGCTTCTTGTTTAACATTACAAAAGAGTGCCAGTTTTCTACGTAGATCATCAGAGAGTTCATGCTCTGTTCTACATACTAATATATCTGCTTTGATACCACTTTCCATCAATGTCTTTACACTATGCTGTGTTGGTTTGGTTTTTAACTCTCCTGCTGCAGAAAGATAAGGAACTAGAGTTAAGTGAATAACCAGCGCATTGGTATCTCCTAATTCCCATTTAAGCTGTCGTACTGCTTCAATATAAGGTAGTGATTCTATATCCCCTACTGTTCCTCCTATTTCGGTAATTACAATATCATAAGCTCCGCTTTTTCCAAGTATCTGTATTCTTTCTTTAATCTCATTGGTAATATGAGGAACTACCTGAACTGTTTTTCCTAAAAACTCTCCACGACGTTCTTTTTCTATTACACTTTGGTAAATTCTTCCAGTAGTTACATTATTAGCTTGGGATGTTGGAGAGTTTAAAAAACGCTCATAATGCCCCAAATCAAGATCTGTTTCTGCACCATCATCTGTTACATAGCACTCTCCATGCTCATATGGGTTTAAAGTTCCTGGATCTACATTTATATAAGGATCCAGCTTTTGAATTGTAACTCTATATCCTCTTGCCTGCAATAGCTTAGCTAATGAAGCCGCTATAATCCCTTTTCCTAAAGAAGAAGACACACCTCCTGTTACAAAAACATATTTGGTATTAGCCATGTAAACTAAATATTTGTAAGATTGTATTAAAATTTTGCGCAAAAATACAAAGAAGTCCTGAAATCATACATCGAAAATCAATCTATATTAAATAACTTACTCATTTTCCTTTAACATCCTAAAAAAAATAAAAATAAATTAATAATATTCTTAAAAAAATAAAATCCTGCCATTAGACAGGATTTTTATCATCAATAAATATGTTTTTATTCTTCTTCATCAGAAGTCTCTTCTACTTCTGGCTCAGAGAAATCAGTCATTCCTTTTGATTGCAATATATTATACCACTGTACAACTTTTTTCATATCACTGGCATATACTCTATCCTCATCATAGTCAGGTAATATCTCACTAAAATAAGCTTCTAGCTTATCTTTGGACTCTTTATGATTTATGGCCTGTTCACCATTTTCTTTTTCATAAATCTTTTTAAAGATCTCTCTTAGAGGAACTTCCTCTGTAAATGTATAAATTGCAATTTCACTAAGCACACTTACATTATGTCTTATGCTTACCGATAGGCGTTTACCGTCTAATAAAGATTCTGCCAAAAACCCACTTCGGGTTTGTGTTTTCAACTCGTATAAACCAGGCTTACCCGAGATTGCTAATATTTTATCTAAGCTCATATATATTACTTTATACTATATTCTTTTTCCCTTTTCAAAGATCGCAAATATCCGTAGTTCGTTTTTAAAATCAAATAGCTATCTATATAAATATTTAAAAAAATAAGATTATTACCTCCCTTTTTTCTGCAAAGGAAAACGCATACGATATTCTGAATTAATTTTCCCTTTGGATATATTAGCTAGTTTCCCCTTAATTAATCGTTTCTTAAGACTCGATAATTTATCTGTAAATAAAACACCTTCTATATGATCATATTCGTGCTGAATCACTCTGGCAGCTAATCCTCCATAGGTATCAGTATGTTCTACAAAATTTTCATCAAAATAATTGATTTTTATAGTCTCTTTACGAAAAACATCTTCTCTGACATCAGGTATACTAAGGCACCCCTCTGTAAAAGCCCATTCTTCTCCCGTTTCTTCTACAATAACAGGGTTTATAAATATTTTTTTAAATCCTTTTAATTGTTTTATCTCTTCATCAGATAGTTCTTCATCTTCAGAGAATGGCTCAGCATCTACCATGAACAATCTTATTGGAAGTCCAATTTGAGGAGCTGCCAACCCAACTCCATGTGCATTATACATGGTTTCAAACATATTCTCAATAAGATCAGAAAGATTTGGATAATCTTTATTTATCTCTTTTGCTTTTTTCTTTAGTACCGGATCTCCGTATGCTACGATTGGAAGTATCATATATTATTTCTTGGTTTCTATTATTTATTGATTATACAAATAATCTTGCAGTATAATCGTTGCACTTATCTGATCTACCAGCGCTTTATCTTTACGCTTCTTTTTTGATATACCACTAGCCAACATTGTATCAAATGCCATCTTTGACGTAAAACGTTCATCAATTCTTTTTACAGGAATAGCAGGAAGTACCTTATGTAATTTCTCTAAAAATGGTTGAATCAATTTTTCACTTTCTGATGGTTCTCCATGTAATCTTTTTGGCTCTCCTACAATAAAAAGCTCTACTTCTTCTTTAGCTACATATCCTTCTAGCCATTGTAACAGATCTTTTGTATCTACGGTTGTCAAACCTGAGGCAATTATCTGTGATTCATCTGTAACTGCAATCCCACATCGCTTACCTCCATAATCGATTGCCAAAATTCGTGCCATGTGTTTTTTTTTTGCAAAAGTATGATATTATTATAAAAACACCTTATTTATTAACGGTTTCCTAAAATATCTATAATAAGTACTTTTTTAAAAGGAAGCTGTTATCTTTACCAAAATTTTTATTCAATGAACCGACTACAAGAAACCATAGAAAAAGCTTGGGAAAACAGAGAGCTTTTAAAAGAATCGGAAACACAAAACGCAATAAGAGAAGTTGTTAACCTATTAGACTCAGGTGAGCTTAGAGTTGCAGAACCTATCGATGGAGGTTGGCAAGTAAACGAGTGGGTAAAAAAAGGAGTAGTTTTATACTTCCCCATTCAAAAAATGGAAACTCTTGAAGCAGGAATTTTTGAATATCATGATAAGATTCCATTAAAAAAAGGATATGAAGCCAAAGGAATTCGAGTAGTACCTAATGCTGTTGCTCGTCATGGTGCTTATATTTCTCCTGGAACAATTTTAATGCCTAGTTATGTAAATATCGGCGCATATGTAGATAAAGGAACTATGGTAGACACATGGGCTACTGTTGGTAGTTGTGCACAAATAGGAAAAAATGTACATCTCAGCGGAGGTGTAGGAATTGGTGGTGTTTTAGAACCACTACAAGCTGCCCCAGTAATTATTGAAGATAATGCATTTATAGGATCTAGATGTATCGTTGTAGAAGGAGTACGTGTAGAAAAAGAAGCTGTTCTTGGTGCTAATGTCGTACTTACTGCCTCTACAAAAATTATTGATGTAACTGGTGATACTCCTATAGAAAGAAAAGGTGTTGTTCCTGCTGGATCAGTAGTTATCCCAGGAAGTTACACCAAAAAGTTTCCTGCAGGGGAATACAACGTTCCTTGTGCATTAATCATTGGTAAACGTAAAGAAAGTACTGATAAGAAAACTTCTCTTAATGATGCATTACGTGAGTATGACGTAGCTGTATAATATATTTACAAAAAAAAAGCTGGAGCTTGCCTTCTATTTCAAGACAAGCTCCATTATTTTGACATCTGGTATATGAAAATTCTGGTTATTCAACAAAAAATGATAGGTGATGTACTTACAAGTACTATTATTTGCGAAGCATTGCGAAAAGAATACCCTGATGCAACCATCGATTTTCTAGTGAACTCCAATACAAAACCAGTGATTACAGAGAATCCCTTTTATGATAATATCATAGAGTTTAAAAAAGAATTTCAAGACAATAAAAAAGCCTTGTACTCTTTCTTGGTAGATATACGAAAAACCAAATATGATTATGTCATCGATGCTTACGGGAAATTAGAAAGTAACCTTATTACTTTATTTTCTGGAGCTTCTCAAAAAGTTTCTTTTTACAAATGGTATTCACAATTTCTATATACCAAAACCATTAAAAGAAATCCAAAACCTATTACCAACGCTAGTACTGCAATAGAAAACAGATTGCGTTTGGTTTTTCCTGAAAACAGAATTGCTTCTGAAATCACAAGACCAAAAATATTTTTAACAAAAGAAGAAAAACAAAAGGCTAAAGATTTTTTAGAGTCCAACGGTATTACAGCAAAAAGACCTCTAGTTATGATTAGTGTCTTAGGAAGCGAAAAAAGAAAAACACTACCCTTTGAATATATGGCTAAAGTAATTGACGCTACCGTCAATATATCTGACGCGTGTATACTCTTTAATTACATTCCTAATCAGGAAAAGGATGCTCGTACAATATACAATATCACAATGCCAAAAACACAAAGGCACATCCACTTTGAAGTATTTGCTAAAAGTTTACGGGGTTTTCTCGCTATTCTATCGCATTGTGATGCTTTGGTTGGTAATGAAGGAGGAGCTGTAAATATGGCTAAAGCATTAGATATACCTACTTTTACAATTTTCTCCCCGTGGATCATAAAAAAAGATTGGAACATGTTTGAAGACGGAGAAAAGCACATGTCAGTTCATTTATCAGATTTTCTTCCTGAGTTATTTTTGGATAAAACATCCAAAGAACTTAAAAATAAATCTATAGAATTATACCCCTATTTTAAGCCTCAATTATTCACTGATCAGTTACGTGCTTTTTTAAATAAAAACCTGTAATTTGTATCTTTTAAAAATAATTTATCATAGAAACACATACTTCACATAGACAAAAAGTTACAGCTATAATACCTTGTTATAACGAAGAGCATAACATTAGAGATGTATTAGAATCCGTATCATTTGCCGATGAAATTATGGTAGTAGATTCTTATAGCACAGATAAAACTGTAGAAATAGCAAAAGAGTATACTGATTTTATAATAAAACGAGTTTTTGACTACCCTTCATATCAAAAAAACTGGGCTATTCCACAAGCAAATAATGAATGGATATTATTAGTCGATGCCGACGAAAGGGTTACTCCAGAGCTTAAAGAAGAGGTACTAGAAATCCTCAAAAACCCTGGAAAAGATAATTTTGTCGCTTACTGGATCAAGCGCATGAATCATTTTATGGGAGAACGCATTCACTATAGTGGGTGGCGTAATGATAAAGTTATCCGTTTGTTTCATAGAGACTTATGCAAATACGATAACAGACACGTACACGAAGAAATCGTAACCGAAGGAAAAGTAGGTATGCTTAAAAATAAATTTTACCACAACACATATACTACCTTTGACGCTTATATCAATAAATTAAATCGATATGCAACTTGGCAGGCAGAAGATTATGATAAAAAAACTGGTAAATTAACACCTTATCATTTTGTCATTAAACCTTTCTGGAGTTTCTTTAAACATTACATTGTACAGAGTGGCTTTAGAGACGGTACACCTGGACTTGTTATTGGATACGTGCAGTGTTATGCTGTTTTTATGAGGTATGTAAAACTTTGGCTACTTAGAAGAAATCGAAAGTAGAGTATTAAGAATCTCTATACTTTTTCCTCCAAAAGAAAACCTTCTTTTTCAAAGCTATTTTACCGTGGTATTTTTTCTGAAATGCTTCAGTAAGCTCCCACATTTTTTGATAAATCATAGCCTCATCCTCTCCTGTTAACTTCGCATATTCATTAGCCATAACAACCACCATCTCTTTCTTAGGAGTTAATCTAGAAAAATTACGAATCCTTGTTTCAAAATCAAGAGCCCCAAACTGCATTCTATTAAGATCTACCAAGTAAAACTCATACCCTGAATTTGTTTTAACTATTAAAGTATTTCCTGGTGAATGATCCAGAAACAACACTCCTTTTTCATGCAAATCATAGGTAAACCTTGTAAAAGCTCTAAGAATAGCTTCATGATCAGGATAATCAGGCTCATGAACCAATTCTCTATATGTAAGGTCACATTCTAATAGTTCACTTACATAATAGCTTTTTTTAAACAAAAATGGAGTAGTATACAAATCATAGGCTAACGGAAATGGTGTTTGAATCCCTAAATCTAATAATTTATTTGCATACTTATAAGAGCGTTCTGCTTTTGATTTTCTAAAAAAACGATATGCAATCTGATTGATCAAATTTGGTATCTTGAATGATTTGATTGTATATTTCTTCTCCCCAACATCAACAATTTTTATCACATTTCGCTCAGCATCTCCTAATATATCATGATAGTTATCAAAATTAGAAATAGCTCTCTTTACATCAATTTCTAATGATTTATGGTCTGGATGTATGACAAATTTTTGTTGCATTTCGATAGTAAAATAATAGATAAATTATTTGCGATAATTATCACAAACAACAATTAAATATAAAATTAAGTAAGTACATATTTATCAACCCCATTATCACACCAAACAGTTTTATTCTTGATCGCATCTTTCTGTATAGCATCATTAATAGTTAATTTTTGCTTTGAACTCTCTTTATGCCATATATGATATATGATAGCCTGGTATTTTAATCGTTTTCCTGCAACTCCTTTATTCAACATCCTTATAACCAATTCTGAATCTTCTCTACCCCATCCAGTCATATCTTCATTATACCCATTAACAGCTATAAAATCAGTTTTCCAGTACGACAAATTACAACCTCGTAATTTCCTCGACAATTCATTGTTCTTTTTATACAATATCCTACCTAAAAAAGGCAAGTGAATAGTTCTTCCTCTTTTTTTTATCCCTTTAGAAAAAAAAGAAAACCCTATTCTCTTTTGATCAAATAGAGTATCTAAAAATGATTCTTGAATATTTACCCGAGACCCATAGAGATATATATTTTTCTCAACGCTATTGATATGATCTCCAACAAAGTTTTTATGCACAATACAATCTCCATCTAACTGTATAATATAATCCCCTTTTGACTTAGAAATGGCCAAGTTTAAAACTGCAGACCTTCTAAAACCATCATCTTCATGCCATATATGCACTAAAGGTACAGGAAAATGTTCTTGAAATTTCTCTATCAATTGGCGTGTTTCTTCTGTAGACCCATCATCTGCCACCAACACTTCATACGGCAATACATTTTGCCTTGAAATACTCAATAAAACCAGTTCCAACGCTTTTGGCCAGTTATATGTCGTTATAATTAAGCTAACATTCACCTTATTCATTTCCTTTTATTTAAAAAGATATTTAAAAGATTGACCAAAATTTTTAAAGAATACATATAAAGCAGAATGATACATCCCTTCAACTTTTACACTTTTTGATAATTCTTCTACGGTAGTTCCTTTTAAATACTTTAATGTTTTCCAACTCGATGGTTCCAAATAAAAGAAATCCTGCATTGTGTTGTAATTTTGTTCATTTACAGACTCCCACTTCTCCAAAAACTCCTTTTTATTAATATCTACATCATGTCCCCAATTATCAAGTTTAAACTCAAGTTCTTCTCTTGTTCTGGATAAACATTCATGTAAAATCAAAGAATTATGATATACCGTTTTATGTTTTGTTTTTCTACCCACTTTATAATCTGGATAGTTGGTTGCTGCTCTAATTTTAGTTGCATTATCCACCACCAAAACACCTCCTTCTAATTTTTTATAAATATTAACCAAAAAGGGAGAAACCTCTACAGGTGTCTTTTCAGGATTTTTCAACAAGTGTTTTTTTGATTTCAAGAAATCCACAAAACTTTTAAAATCAATAAAATACTCATCTGCATCTAATTGCACAAGCCAATTTCCTATTCCCATTTTCTCAGCAAGCATTTTTCGCTCTCTTACTTCACACTCCATTGTTGTCAATTCTGGAACATAAAAATCATCTTCATAAATCTCTATTTTATGATCTTTATCAAAATCTTTTATCCAAGAAAAAAAAGAGGCTTCAATAGTAATATCATTTCCTTTCCATGTCTTTCTATTCTTATCTATCGCCAAAAAAATAGTATCTGCATCTTGATACACCAAAGGAATAGAATTTTTCAACAATTTATAATCATAAGATACTAGGAAACCAACTTGAATTTTCATAATAATACCATCCAATTTTAGGAGTACAATGATACAAAAATATATTAAGCATATACCATATCAAAAACTATCTTGATTTCATTCTAAAACAGTATCAAAATATTTTTATGATTATAAAACAAATTATATCAAAAAGCTTTCTCTTACACAAAATATTAAGTTGCATCCCGAATTCAAATATAATACCTTCGTACCCTTAAATTTAATCTGGCACCAATGCAAGAAACGACTAATCTACCTATTATTCAATCTCTTTGGATTGGAGATCAGCTTTCTACTGTAGAACAGCTTTGTATTGCTTCATTTATCAATAACAACCATGAATTTCATTTATATACTTATAATGATATTAAAAATGTTCCTAACGGAACTATCATAAAAGACGCAAATGAAATTATTGCAGAAAAAGAGATTTTTAAACACAAGAAAGGTAGTTATGCTATATTTGCCGATTGGTTTCGATGGGAATTATTGTATAAAAGAGGGAATTTTTGGGTAGACACAGATGTTGTATGCTTAAAACCTTTTATTTTTGATAGTGATATAATATTTGGGTTAGAAGACATGAATATCGCAGGAAATGCGGTAATGAGAATTCCTGAAAATCATTTTTTAGGTTTAGAAATGAAAAATATATGCAAATCCCCCAATACATTTTTACCTTATGATTCTTTAAAAAAGAAGCGAAAAAAATTCTTACGACAAATTTTCAACAATTCCAGAAAAAATACTGGTTGGGGAGAAGCTGGAGGACCTTATGGCTTTACTCAAGCATTAAAACATTTTGACCTTTTTGATTTAGCAAAACCATTCACCTATTTCTTCCCTATTCATTTCTCTAATTGGAATAGTATCTACGACAATACATTAAATGATGATATTGACCTATATAGCAACACCTATGCGGTACATCTATGGAATGAAATGTCAAGAAATACTTCTGGGTTTGATAAAAATGCTCAATTCCCAGAAAATTCCATTTTTGAACAACTCAAAAGAAAACACTTGTAACGTATACTTTATACCACTTTATCAATACCAAAGCTATTACCATGCCTGATCAACAAATAGAATTAGAAAAAACAATTACCATCCTCAAAAAGGGTGGAATTATCCTCTACCCTACAGATACTGTCTGGGGTATTGGATGTGATGCTACCAATGCAGAAGCAATCGATAAGATATATGCATTAAAACAACGAGAAGAAAGCAAATCAATGATCTGTTTAGTAAATGACTTCAAAATGTTACAACAATATGTAGAAGAAGTTCCTGAGGTAGCTTATGATGTATTAAAGTACGCTACAAAACCTACCACTATCGTTTACGATAGACCTTTGCGAGTCGCAGAAAATATTATTGCTACAGACAATACACTAGGAATACGAGTGGTAAGAGATCCTTTTTGTGGAAAATTAATCCGAAAATTTAAAAGGCCAATTGTTTCTACTTCTGCCAATATAAGTGGAGTACCTGCTCCAAAAAACTTTAAAGAAATATCTTCTGCAATTTTGGAAGGCGTGGACTATGTTGTAAATTTGCCCTTACAAAATAAAGGAGCAAAACCCTCTTCTGTTATTAAGATCGGAGGCGATAGCACCGTAAAAATTATTAGGAAGTAATTGATTCATGTCGGAAGTCAAAAATTATAAAGAAGCCTTACAACACCCCATTTTTAACACCATCATTCAAGCGTCTGAAAATTTACAATTGGATAGTTATGTCATTGGTGGTTTTGTAAGAGATCATATATTACAAAGAGGAACAGCCAAAGATATTGATATTGTAACTGTAGGAAGCGGAATAGCATTAGCTAAAGAAGTTTCAAAACTATTACCGCATCGTCCCAAAGTACAGATTTTTAAAACTTACGGGACTGCCATGCTAAAAGCTGACGATATAGAAATCGAATTCGTCGGTGCAAGAAAAGAATCTTATTCTGAAGATAGTCGTAACCCTATTGTAGAAAACGGAACCCTGACAGACGATCAAAATAGACGTGATTTTACAATCAATGCATTAGCTTTACACTTATCTACTAAAAACAAAGGAGATATATTAGATCCTTTTAATGGGCTAGAAGACTTACAATCAAAAATAATTCGCACTCCTCTAAATCCAGATATCACCTATTCTGATGACCCCTTGAGAATGATGCGGGCTATTCGTTTTGCAACGCAACTTAATTTTAAAATACAGTCAACTTCATTAAAAGCAATAACAGACAATAAAGATCGCATTAAGATAATTACCAAAGAGCGTATTGTAGATGAATTACATAAAATATTGTTGAGTAAAAAACCTTCAATTGGTTTTAAACTACTTGAACAAACAGGCTTATTAGCCTATATTCTTCCAGAAATTACAGCTCTAAAAGGTATTGATGAAGTTGAAGGACAAAAACACAAAGACAATTTCTATCACTCTCTAGAGGTTGTAGATAATATTGCTAATAATACCGATGACCTTTGGCTACGATGGGCAGCATTATTGCATGATATAGGCAAAGCTCCCACAAAGAGATTTAGTAAAAAAGTAGGATGGACTTTTCATGGACATGAATTTGTAGGTTCAAAAATGGTATTCAAACTTTTTAAAAGATTAAAAATGCCATTGAATGACAAAATGAAATTTGTTCAGAAAATGGTATTGATGAGTTCTAGACCTATCGTTATTGCATCAGAAGTTACAGATTCTGCCGTAAGAAGGCTTGTATTTGATGCTGGAGATTATATAGAACAGTTAATGACCCTTTGTGAAGCAGATATCACTACAAAAAACCCAAAACGTTTCAAGAAATATCACAACAATTTTAAGATTGTAAGACAAAAAATGATCGAGGTAGAAGAACGTGATCATATTCGTAATTTTCAACCTCCTGTTACTGGAGAAGAAATCATGACCACTTTTAATATCAAACCTTCTCGCGAGATCGGAATTATCAAAGAAGCTATCAAAGAAGCCATTCTAGAAGGAGAAATACCTAATGAGCATGAAGCTGCTTATGAATTTATGATAAGAAAAGGAGAAGAACTGGGCTTAAAAAATAACTAAATGCCTTTTTAAGGTGTAAAAAAATGAAAAAAGACAATAAAAGAGTAATATACTGGCTACTTACAGGGTGTGTATTAATTTTTGTTATGGTTGTTGTAGGAGGAATAACCAGACTTACTCATTCGGGATTATCGATGTCTAATTACAAATTGATCTCAGGAACAATCCCTCCTATGAATGATAGCGAATGGGCTGTTGCTTTTGATTTATATAAACAATATCCAGAATATCAAAAAATAAATCATCAATTTACTCTCGAAGATTTCAAAGATATTTATTTCTGGGAATGGTTACACAGAGTTTTAGGAAGATTTATTGGTGTCGTATTCATAATTCCCTTTGTTTACTTTTTAATCAGAAAACAATTAACCAAACCCACTATCAAAAAATCTATATTATTGATGCTCATGGGGGGATTTCAAGGGTTTCTAGGATGGTTTATGGTAAAAAGTGGATTGATTGATAGACCAGATGTAAGTCATTACCGTCTTGCGATGCATCTTACTGCTGCTTTTATAACTTTTGCATATACATTATGGGTTGCTCTAGATCTTATATATCCAACAAGAAAAACAGTAAATATCAAATTTAGAAACCTGATTAGATGGGGACTTGGTTTTCTTTTACTACAAATTATCTATGGTGCTTTTGTAGCAGGGCTCGATGCAGGTCTTTTACATAATCACTGGCCATTAATGAATGATCAAACATTAATTCATGAATCTGTATATATCGAGCAATCTCCTTTTATAAAAAACTTTATCGAGGGAAAAAGTGGCGTTCAGTTCATACACCGTTATCTGGCATATCTTGTTGTTGGTTTCATTATTTTTATTTGGTATCGAAGTAAAAAGATCGAAAAAAATCATATTCAGTCCAATGCACTCAGCACCTTATTGCTTATCGTATGTCTTCAATTCATACTCGGTATTTTTACCTTGATCTACAGAGTACCTATCACACTAGGAGTACTACATCAAGTTGTAGCTTTTTTCCTATTAGGGACAATGACTTTTTCATTACATCGTTTTAGTAAATAATAATGCTTTTATAGTATCTTTGCATTTCTTAATTAGTAAAAAAATGATATACCGTTTCAGAATAATTCTGGATACAGAAGAAGATGTGTTTAGAGATATTGAAATAGAGCAAGATACGACCTTAGAACAGTTTCACAACGTGATTACTCAATCTTTTGGTTTTGACGGAACCGAAATGGCTTCTTTTTATGTGAGTGATGAGCAATGGAATCAAGGAGAAGAAATATCTCTATTTGATATGAGTGAAGGAAATCAACCAGTGCGATTAATGAATGAGACCACACTTAGTGATGTAGCTAATGAAAGTTCTCCTAGACTAATCTATGTCTATGACTTTCTTAATATGTGGACATTTCTTGTGGAACTAGCGGAAGTAGCAGAATATGAAAACGGAAGAGAATATCCAAACATAATGTATATTCATGGCCAAATACCAGATCAAGCTCCTGAAAAAGAGTTTGTAGCAGATGACGAATATAACGAGGATGATGACAATGATGATTTTATAGACTTTGATGAGTATGGAAATCTTGGTTTTGACGAAAACTGGAATTAACTCTATTTATAAAGAATACCTATAGAAATCAATAACCTAGGAGCTAGTTTACCTGATACGCTTTTTTGAAAAGGTTTTTTGATTTTGAAACAAATCTGAAAATATCAAACCCTCTGTGAGGGATCGAAAACATTAAAATTTTTAAACTAAAAGTGACTTAGTAATAACGCTACTTTGTTATTTTGAAATAATAAGATTATGATCAACTTATATAGCACGCAGATTGAATCGTTATCAGTTCACCAGATAGGAAATAAGAACAAAAACGAAAACATTTTCTTATCAGAGTCTCCATACACACTCAATGATGAATTAACTGCACTACTTAAAGAATACTTCTTCAAACCTTTTAGAGAAAAAGAAGAAAATTATTTTCAGTTTGCCAATGAAGTAGATATAGAATTCAATCCATTATATAAGATTGTATCTGAGATTTTTGACCACCCTTCATCGGTACACGAAAAATCCAAGCGAATTGCCTCTTTACTTTTTGAACAATCACAACACCCTCATATCAAAAGCGGAGAAGTGTATGTTACCTATCTAGATAATGTAACCATTGATAATGAAAAGGTTGATGCTGTAGGTATATTTAAATCAGAATTAAAACATGATTTTCTTCAATTTGGACAAAAAGAGTCTGATATCGAATTATTGATTCAACAAGGGGTAAATCTTAACAAGCTTGATAAAGGATGTCTTATCTTTAATCATAAGAAAGAAGAAGGATATAAAATTCTATCTGTAGATTCCAACAAATATGACACCAAATACTGGTTAGAACATTTTCTTGGAGTAGAAGCTTTTGCAGATGAAAATTTTTACACTAAAAAGTATATGAAATTCTGCCAGGATTTTGCTAAAGATGTAGTACTACCTGCAGAAGATAAGAAAGAAGAAGTAATGTTTATGAACCGTGCTGTAAATCATTTTGCCAAAAATGATGAGTTTGAAGAAACCGCGTTTCTAAACGAGGTAATAGACAATCCAGATCTTATTCCAGAATTTAAGCATTATAAAGAAGAAAAAGCACCTAAATACCACATAGAAGACCTTACTACATTCCCTATTGCCAATAATGCAGTAACAGCTGCTCGTAAGAAAATTAAAAACGTCATCAACCTAGATACCAATGTGCAGATAAAAATGGATTTTATAAATCCTGAATCAGCAGAAAAATTTGTAGAAAAAGGCTGGGACGAAGAAAAACAAATGTATTACTACCTAGTATACTTCAATAAAGAACAAAAAACATAAAATAACCGATATTATTATCAGAAGATAAAGGCATTGAATTTTCTATCTAATTGTGTTTTTATCTTCTGTCAAAAGCATCTATTGTTTTACAATTACTATCCTTTTTAGGATAGTTTTTTTTTGTATTTTTATCATCATTTCCTACCCTACAATAACATCATTATTCACCTAATTTATAATTATGAAGAAAATTGTATTTCTATCAATGCCATGTGCATTGTTATCATTAACTAGTATTGCTCAAAGCACCTTTCCTGTTAACGGTAATAATACAGGGGTTGGAACAGTAAGTCCTACTGCCAGATTTGTTGTTCAATCAAATTCTGGACAAACAGAAGATTTAGCCAAATTCAAAGTATCTGATGCTCCTAATGATTATTTTCAAATTTCCAATGCTACAGGAACTGTAAACCAATTCATACCAACACTAAAAGGGCATCATGAATCAGATAATAGACCATCAATATATGTTATGGGATCCACATCTGACAACAATGATAATGGAGGACACTCTATAGTAACATTTGATGCTCGAAGACCAGCTGGCCCCATACAAACCAGGCCTTTATTTTCATGGACCAGTTACACTACAAAAATGATGACGATGACAGCCAATGGTAAGCTTGGGATAGGAACAACTACTCCTTCTTCAAAATTAGAAGTTAGAGGAGTTATTAAAACATCATACTCTAATGATAGACATGTAAGTCTTTTTAATTCTGGAGATGGCAACAGCTATATCAATATTGTTGGAGGAGCAACTAATTCTCGATTTGGCTTTCAAATTGATGGAGGAAGTAAGATGTCAATATTAAAAAATGGTAATGTAGGAATCGGAACCGCAAGTCCCGACTCTAAACTTGCCGTAAATGGTAAAATACATGCTAAAGAAGTAAAAGTCGATCTGTCCATCTGGCCTGATTACGTTTTTGAACATGATTACAACTTACAAACCTTAGAAGAGGTTGAAAACCATATTATAGAAAAAGGACATTTACCTGATATCCCTTCTGCTCAAGAAGTAACACAAAACGGTATTCAACTTGGAGAAATGAATGCCAAATTACTTCAAAAAATTGAAGAACTCACCATATATATGATTGAACAAAATAAGAGAACGGCAGAACTTCAAAAAGAAGTAACTTTACTTAAACAGAAAAATTTAGAATTAGAAAAGAAATTCAAATAACCTAAAATACAAATCCAGATTTTTTCTCTGGGTTTTCTTTTTTACCCCCTGCCGATAAGGGGGTACCCCCTTATTGGGAGGGTTCGAGCTGATCCCGAGGTGGTTCGAGCTGATAAAGTATCGCTTCGATTTGATAAGTTG
The DNA here is from genome assembly GCF_900299535.1 of Aquimarina aquimarini. GTDB lineage: Bacteria > Bacteroidota > Bacteroidia > Flavobacteriales > Flavobacteriaceae > Aquimarina > Aquimarina aquimarini. The sequence continues at coordinate 47,829 of NZ_OMKE01000024.1, forward strand.
ATCCTTTGAGCCGATACATTATCAAATCGAGTTGATATGTTGACCCTTTGAGCTGATACATTATCGACTCAATCTGATATGCTGACCCTTTGAGTTGATAAATTATCAACTCGAACCACCTATATAGGTGGTTAGAATCACCTCAACCACGCTTCGAGCTACCTATATAGGTACCTAGAACCACCTTGATGATCCTTCGAACCCTCAGCATGACCCCTCAAAGGGTCTTAGTAAGGGGTAAACCTACTTATTGTTGGGAGTGTTCAATAAAGTATGTCACAAAATCCTATTAAACAATTACTTATACGGTAAATTTTGTAGTAAAACCGTAACAATTATATAAATATCTATAAGCAAAGTAATTCTGTTTGTGTTATATTTACCTCATTATATGTTTTAAACACACAACTCATTAAAAT
>NZ_OMKE01000011.1 GCF_900299535.1 Aquimarina aquimarini
CATCACCACAACTAATCGCTATGGTATCTGGAGAAAATGTGGATTGCCTTCTAAACATAGAGACAATAGTGGATTGCTTATCATAGGGAAGATTCGTATCATTAAAAACGTCCAAAAGCTGATGAGATTCTGCATCACTCAACATAGATAATTTACTGATAGGCATATCAATATCTGATAGTACCGATGCTACCAATGCCTTAAAATGTGAGGCCATACGCGCTATAGTGGACTCTTTGAATAAAGCTGTGCAATATTCAATCCCTATCGACAAACCATCTTCAGACTCAGAGATATTCATAGAAATATCGAACTTAGAAGTTGTATGCGGAAACGAAACTGGTTCTATAAAAGAAGATTCATTTTGATAACTGCCTTTGGTAGTGTTTTCAAGTGATAATAGTACTTGAAATAATGGTGTTCTACTTTGGTCTCTTTCTTTTACAACAGTATCCACTACTTTTTCAAAAGGCACATCTTGATGTTCATAAGCTTCAAGCAAATGGTTTTTAACTTTTTTGAGTAGCTCAACAAAGGTTTCTTTATTTTTTACCTGTGTTCTTAGTGCCAATGTATTTACAAAATACCCTATCAATCCTGACACTTCTTCCTGCCCTCTATTTGCAACTGGTGTTCCGATACAAATATCCTCTTGTCCAGAATACTTAAACAACACTATTTTATAAAGACTTAGCAATACCATAAACAAAGTACTTTCTTGAGAAGTTGCTATATCTTTTAACGTATTTGTTACAGAATTTTCTAATGAGAATTCATACATTTTCCCTTCTAACTGTTGAACTGGGGGGCGTATAAAATCAGTTGGTAATTCTAGAGGAGATACTCCTTCTAGGTGTTTTTTCCAGTATAAAAGCTTCTTTTCTAATACTTCTCCAGACAAATAAGAGCGTTGCCATATACTATAATCACTATACTGAACTGGTAATGTAGGTAATGAAACGGCGGCATTATCAATCGCTGCTTTATATAGTACTGTTAATTCATTCGCAAAAATAGGTACAGACCAACCATCTGAAGCGATATGGTGCATCACCAAAACCAGAATCGTTGAATCGTCTTCTATTGGTAGTATACCTGCCCTGAGTGAATATTCTTGAGAGATATCAAAAGGTTGGGTTATAAAAGGATTTAGGTATTCTTCGATACGCTGTTCGTTTATTGGTGTTTGAGCTATATCATGCAGTTCAAAGTCTTCTGATGGAATTATTGCTTGCATGGCCTCTCCGTTTTGCTCAGCAAAGACTGTTCTCAGACTTTCATGTCTTTCTATAATTTTCTTGAGTGCTATCGCCAACGCTTCTTTATGAAGTTCTTGTCGTACTCTGAACACCATCGGAATATGATAATTCTGACTACCACTTAATTTATGTAAAAACCACAATCGCTCTTGAGAAAATGATAAAGGAACACTTTCTTTGTTCTTACTTTTTTCTAATGGAGGTAGTGTATTGGTAGCTGTAGAGTTTTCAATCTTTTTTGCAATGTGATAAATTGTAGCATCTGTAAAAATATCTTGTACTGTTACTTCTATTTTAAAAGCTGTTCTGATTTGTGCTATAAGACGTATTACCAAAAGGGAATTTCCACCTAATCTGAAAAAATCATCATAAACACCTACTTTTTCTACCCCTAGAAGCTCCTGATATATCTGAACCAATCTTTTTTCAGAAGTAGTTTCTGCGGCTTTATAATCTACCGATTGTAAGGCACTTATTTCTGGATAAGGAAGTGCTGTGATATCTATCTTTCCATTTGGAGTTAATGGTATTTTATCCAAATTCACATATGCTCCTGGAATCATATAAGAAGGGAGAGTTCCTTTTAATTTTTCATGTATCTCTTTAGTATCAAAAGATTCGTGTGAAACCAGATAAGCTACTAGTAGGGTGTCTTTACTTATGGAGGAATTCGCTATTACAATAGCCTCTTTAATTTCTTCTAGCTGTAACAACTGATATCGAATTTCTTCTAGTTCTACACGATATCCTCTAATTTTAATCTGATTATCGTTTCTGCCTACAAATTCCAGTTTTCCAGAAGGTAACCAACGAACTAAATCTCCTGTTTTATAAAGTCGCTCTTGCTGTTGTGTTGTACTAAAAGGATTATTTATAAATTTTTCTTTTGTTAGTTCTGGTTTATTGAGATACCCCCTTGCTACTTGGGCTCCTCCTATATATAATTCTCCTACAACTCCTATTGGTACTATAGCCAACTGATCATCCAGTACATAGACCTGTACATTATCAATTGGTTCTCCTATCGTGATTTTTCCTTTATCTTGATTGGTAATTGTATGACATGTAGCAACTACTGTATTCTCTGTAGGCCCATAATTATTATACACTTGTAATCGATCATCAATAGTATTCTGAAGGGTAAGACTTTCTCCTCCTACCAAATATTTTACGTTATAGTTCACAGACTCATGATTCATGAGTTCATGATATAAAACTACAGGTAAATAGGCATGTGATATAGTATTACTGACAGTAAAATGATATAGATTTTCTGAATGTAAACGAATAGAATCATCTATAGGAAACAATTCAGCTCCACTGGTTATGTATGGAAATATTTCCCAAACAGAAGCATCAAAACCTTCTCCCGATATCATCAAGACTTTGCTAGTATGATCTACAGCATAATACTCTTGATGCCATTTGCATAGATTAACCAACGATGCATGTTCTATCATTACTCCTTTGGGTGTACCTGTAGTTCCTGAAGTATAAATTACATACGCTAATTGTTTTTGAGATACGGGAACAGGTGTATATTTCTTAGAATATTCCTGCTTTAACGTTTCTATACACAGAACATCTATCGTTTTATCAATATCAATCTGTGCTTTGTGTTTTTGTGTTGTAAGAACAATCGTTGCCTCTGTATCGTTTATGATAAAAGTGATTCTGTCTTTAGGATACGTAGGATCAATTGGAACATAGGCTCCTCCTGATTTGAGTACCCCTAGTATTGCTACAATCATTTCTATGGATCTAGGAATACAAATAGGAACCAAGGTTTCTGGGGTTACTCCTTTATTTTGTAGATGGTATGCTAAATAATTGGACCTTTTATCTAACTCCTCATAACTTATTTTTTTATCGCCATGACTAATTGCAATTGCCTCGGGAGTAATATTTACCTGATGGGCAAACATATCGAGTACTGTACCAGAATATTGGGTTATACTTTCTGTTTTATTAAAAGTACAGATCAATTCTTCTTTCTCAGTAGATGTCAGCATTGGTAATTGGCTTATAGGCAATTCAGGAGATATTGTAACTGATTCTGCCAATGTCATAAAATGGTTGGACATACGGGCAATAGTAGCTTCTTTAAACAGTGCTGTGCAATATTCTACAGTAACCAATAGACGATCGGCAACCTCTGTAACATCAAAAGTTATATCAAACTTAGAACTGGAATGTGGGATCTCTAACGATGATATTACTGCTTCTCCTAAGGTTATATCTGTTACCTGATCATTATTTTGTAAACTAAACATTACTTGAAACAAGGGAGTACTACTTTGATCTCGATCACTAACAATTGTATCTACTATTTTTTCAAAAGAGACTTCTTGATGATCAAAAGCTGATAATGTCGTTTCGCGAATATTAGATAATAACGACTTAAATACCTGATTTTGATCAACAAATGATCTCAATGCTATTGTATTCACAAAGTACCCTATCAATCCAGAAATTTCATACTGTCCTCTATTGGCTACTGGAGTTCCTACACAAATATCGTTTTGCCCACTATATTTGTGCAATAACACTTTGTATACACCTAGTAATGTCATAAAAAGTGTTCCCCCTTCTGATTGTGTCAATACATGCAACGCTTTTGTAAGCGATGTAGGAATTTCAAATTCATATACTGCTCCTTTGGTTTGTTGTATTTGTGGTCTTGGGTAATCTAATGGTAGCGCTAAGGTGCTTACTCCTGATAATTGCTTTTTCCAGTAGGATAATTTTGTATCTAGTATACCTCCTGATAGATACGAATGTTGCCAAATACTATAATCACTATACTGCACTGGTAGGACAGGCAATGTTATCTGTTCTCTAGCAAGTCCTGCATTATACAATTGCTCTAGCTCTTGTATAAAAATAGGAATAGACCATCCATCAGAAGCTATATGATGTGTTACAATTGCAATAACATGCTCTTTTTCTGAGATTTGCAATAGTGCCACTCGAAGCATATAATCTCTTGATAAATCAAAAGGTTGATTTATTATTTGTTCAACTGTTTCTAAAATTTCTTGTGCTTCGACCTTGCTCTTGTCTAGGGTGAAAGTATCTGCCGAAATTACTTCTTGATATGCTACTCCTTCTGATTCTTTAAATACTGTACGCAGACTCTCATGTCTTGTAAGAATCTGAGTCGTACTCTCTAAAAATACTTTCTGATCAAATGCTCCTGATACCCTAAGTATAATCGGGATATGATAATTTACTGTTCCAGATAACTTATCTATAAACCACAGCCTTTCTTGTGTAAAAGAAAGAGGGATATTCTTTTTATCCTTACAAACTTCTATTTGAGGAACTTTTGATATCTCTTGTTCTTGTACAAATGCTACTAGGTCTACGAGTTTTGGGTGTTCAAAAATAGTTTGAATACCAACATCTACATTGTATGCTGCTCTTACAGCAGACACTAATCGAATTGCAGAAAGAGAATGCCCTCCTTTCTCAAAGAAATCATCATAAATTCCTATTTTGGGATTATGCAATATACGTTCCCAAATAGTGATCATTTTTTGTTGATTTGTTGTTTCAGGACCAACGTATTCTTTTGATTCAGACATCCAATCACGAGGGTCTGGCAATGATTTTTTATCTATTTTTCCGTTGATGTTTCGTGGGAAATTGGCAACAGGTACAAATGCTATTGGCACCATGTATTCTGGTAGCGTTTTCTTTAGGCATGAGATAATTTCTGAAGTGTCTATATCTGTATCTGATTGAATATAGGCTACTAATTGTTTATCGGTATCATACGAAACAACATGAGCAATCGCCTTGTTTATAGACTCTAAGCTTTCTAAGACTGTTTCTATCTCGCCCAACTCTATTCTATAACCTCTTATTTTTACTTGCCCACCAATTCTATCTACAAAATCTATAGAGCCATCGGGTAACCATTTAACCAAATCTCCTGTTTTGTATAAGGTCTCACCTTTATTAAAAGGATTATCTATAAAGCATTGCTCTGTTAAGGATGGTTTTTTCCAATACCCTTTTGATACATTATCTCCTCCTATATAAAGTTCTCCAGGAACACCAATTGAGCATATTTCTTTGTCTTTATTCAATACATATAAGATCGTATTGTTTAAAGGTTTTCCTATTGGGGTGGTGTTTTCTGGTACTGTATTCACATCATATGTCGTTGCAAACACTACTGTTTCGGTAGGGCCATACACATTGATCAACTTACCTTTTCCTAATGCTTCAAATGCTTTTTTGACATGATATGTAGAGGCTTTTTCTCCTCCGAAAAGCAATTTCCTAATGTTTTTTAATGCATAAACATTCGTATCTACAACCGCATTGAATAATGTGGTGGTCATAAAACTTACCGAAATTTCCTTTTGTTCTATTATTTCTGTCAGTGCAAAAGCATCTGCAGCATGTTCCTCATTTATAAGGTGTAAATGTGCTCCATTAAGAAGGGTGCCAAAAATTTCATATATAGAACCGTCAAAAGCAAAATTTGACCATTGTAATACATTGTCATTATCACGTATAGCAATTGATCCTTTTTCATTTACAAGTTTTATTACATTCTTATGACTTACTGCTACTCCTTTTGGCTCGCCTGTGGTACCAGATGTATACATGATATACATAGTGTCCTCTATAGTAGCTTTGTCCGTTATGGTTGTATCAAATTCAATATCATATGCTTCTGATACATTCAACAAGCCCGTTGTTGATGTTACTTTTGTTTCTACATCAGATATGTCTGAGCAGACTATATAGTTAACCCTAGCATCCTCTAGTATATAGTGCAATCGTTCTACTGGATACTCTTTATGAATTGGCACGTAAACTGCTCCTGCTCTTAGGATTCCCAAAATACTGCTTATCATATCCAGACCACGATCCATCAGTACTGCAATATTTTCCTGTCTAGAAACTCCTTTATTGATTAAATATTGAGCTATCTGAACCGATTTATCATACAACTCTTTGTAATTTACTTCTTGATCATGGTGAGTTACCGCTACTGCATTAGGTTGTTTTGCTACCCATTCATCAAACAAAGTAATAATTGATTTATCTTTAGGGTATTGACATTTTGTAGTATTAAACTGCAATACATTATTGTCTTCTGTAGCTGTTCTATAGGATATTTCTTTTAAGGTAATATCTGATAACATCTTAAACAATACTGTTTGTAAATGCCCTTTAATCAATTCTACAAAATATGCATCAAGTTGTTTATTGTTATAGGTAAACTTGATCGATAGATGATCGCTCTGAAGAGATATTGATAAGCTTACTACATAGTTTCCATATTCTTCAGCAACTACATTGTTTATTTCTATGTTTGTTTTATCTGCTGTATCAGAAGTTCCTACAGGGTAATTTTCAAAAACAAGAAGACTATCAAATAGTGCTTCTTTAACATCACTATACGATTCTATTTGACTTAGAGGTACATAGCCATATTCTTCTCTAGCATTTGTATGTTGTGATTGAATTTCTTTTAACCAATCAATGACCAACAAATTTTTGTTTACGGTTGTACAAACAGGAATTGTATTGATATACAACCCTACTTTATTTTCTATATTTTTAATTTGTGCATCTCTCCCTGAAATTGTTGTTCCAAATACTACTGAATCAGTACTAGTGTATTGAGAAAGTAAGTATGCCCATGCTCCTTGTAGTAATGTATTGGTGGTGATATGGTGTTTTTGAACAAAATCAATTATTTTGCGAGTCTGATCTTTTGTAAACAATACCTCATCTGTAGTATTAGCAAAAACCTTATTTCTATCAGAAGGTGTATTAATAAAAGGTAAATAGGCAGGTTTCTCTATTGACTGTAAGTATACAGTCCAAAATTCAGCAAGCCCTAGCTGATTTTTATTCTTAATATCTTTTATTAAATCTCCGTAATTATCTTTTTCTAAGACTGGCAATAGATTACCTTCTTGGATTGTTTGATATATTTGAATGAATCGATTCATTAGTAATGAGAAAGACCATCCATCCCACAATAAGTGATGATTGGTAATAACACATTTTGTACTGTTGTCAGGTAATTTTATTAGTGTAAAACGAACCAGTGGCGGTTTTTCTATATCGAATCCTTTTTTTCTGTCTTCTGTAAGGAATGTATCTACTGCTATGGTCACCTCTTCTTCTGTGAGTTGACTATAGTTTATTTCAGTTACAGAAAGCGCTAAATTTTTATATACAACCTGTACTGGTTGTTCGAATTGATTTACAAAAAAAGCAGTACGTAATATGTTATGAGTTTTTGATAATGTTTCCCAACTTTTAATAAACAGCTCCTTATCAAACCCTTTTACAAAGTCAAAACTAAATTGTATAACATATGCTTCGGTATTATCTCCTAATAGATTGTGAAATAACATACCTTCTTGCAATGGACTTAATGTATAGATATCTTCTATAACAGAGGGGTGATTGTCATTCTTAATAAACGAGGACAACTCATGAGCAGATACAAAATTTGACAACCCATAATCAGATGAAGTCTTAACCTTCTCTGTCTGTTCTAAACAATGTTTGATTACATTTTCTAGTTCTAATTGATAAGAAGTGGCTAATTTGCTAATCGTTTCTTTAGTATAACGAAGGCTATCATAGCTCCAATTTACAACCAGTTGTTTATCTACAACTACACAATTGATTGCCAGTTGATGAGGATTATGATTGGCGGGGTTGATATCATTACCTTTTGATTCTTTGGCAAAATCAAAATACATATCATCTGACATGCTATTATCAAAAGTACCTAAGTAATTAAACGTAATATCGTCAAAATTTGTGGCTAGACTTTTCTGAATATCCTCATTGTCAGAAAGGTATTTTAATACTCCAAAACCTATTCCTTTGTCTGGGATACTTCTCAAAAAGTCTTTTGTATGGATAATCGTTTCTGCTATGGTATTTTGTTTTGATAAACAAACAGGATAAAAAGAGGTAAACCATCCTACTGTTTGACTTACATCTACATTTTTAAAGATTTCCTCTCTTCCGTGTCCTTCTAGTCCTATAACATTTTTTTCTTTATTTGTCCAGTTACTTACTACTATTGCCAGCGCACTTAATAAAACATCATTAATTTCTGTAGCGTAGATATGATGAATTTTTGATAAGATTGATTCTGTAGCTTCTACCGAAAGGGAATTACTATGATGATATGTATTGCCATATGTTGTAATTTCTTCACTTTTGTTTTCTGGTAAAAGTGGTGTATAATTCTGTAAGATATCTTGCCAATAAAAACGCTGAGAATGTATATATACACTTTGCGCCAGCATTGTTAGTTTTTTATGCCACTGTCGATAAGAAGTCGTTTTAGTATCAATAAAAAGCACTGTGTCCTTGACAAGTAATTTATGAAGGTCTTCAAAAATAATTCTCCATGAGACTCCATCAATGGCTAAATGATGAACTGCCATAAAAAGTCTGTTCTTTTTGAAATCAGAAGGGGTTTCTAATAATACAAAACTGGCTATCTGTCCTTCTGTAACCGAAAGGCTTTGCTGATATGATTCACAAATTTTTGTAATTTCGGTTTCATTGGCTACCAATTCTCTTTTTAAAGATGTCGCTTTTGTGATATATCGCTGTATTGGATTTGCGGTATGAATATCTTGATACTGAAATCGAAGTGCATCATGTTTATCAATTAAAATAGTAATTACCTTCTTTAATTTATCATAGGTTATTGCTTTATCCAATGATAGCAACATTGATTGATTGTAATGGTTATAATACGTATACCTTGTTTCAAAAAACATTTTTTGTACAGGTAATAAACCACTCTCTCCTATAAGTTTTCCCTGTTCTGTAAGAATGTCTTGTGCTTTTACCAAATTTGAGGCAATTGCACTAATATTTTGATAGGTAAATACATCCTTTACTTTGAAAAAAATATTTCTTTCTTTGGCTTTACTTACTAGTTGTATGGCTTTGATAGAATCTCCTCCCAGTTCAAAGAAATTATCTAATACTCCAATCTTTTCTTTCTCTAAAAGTTCCTTCCAGATAGCTACTAATTGTTGTTCTGTTATAGTAGTTGGAGCTCTATACGTATTCTCCAATGAGAAATCTGGCTCTGGTAACTTTTTCTTATCAACTTTTCCGTTATATGTCAAAGGAATAGCATCTATAAATACATATATTTTCGGAATCATATAATCAGGCAATTTATCTTTTAACTGATCCTGAATCCATGATGTATCTAAAGTGTTATCTGTTACTATGTACGCTACTATATGTTTAGTCCCTTGTTTATCTGTTTTTGCAATAACTATAGATTGATGAATAGATGTTAATTCATCTAACTGATATGTTATTTCAGCCAGCTCTATCCTATAACCTCTAATTTTAACCTGATCATCCTTTCTTCCAATAAATTCTATTGTTCCATCTGGTAACCATCGTGCTAAATCTCCTGTTTTGTATAGCCTCTCATTATGGTGTGTAAATGGATTATTTACAAACTTTTCTTTTGTTAGCTCTTCTCTGTTAAGATACCCTACTGCCAATTGTCTTCCTGCTATACATAATTCTCCTACCACTCCAATAGGTACCAGTTCTAATTGATCATCTAGAATATGTATATGAGTATTGGCTATTGGTTTTCCTATTGTTACTTTACTATCTGCACTAATTTTGGATACAGAAGCCCAAATGGTAGCCTCTGTAGGGCCGTATTCATTATAAAGTGATGCTCTTGTTTTTTCAAAATGTTTTTGAATACTTTTTTGAGGAAGATGATCTCCACCAAGAATTACCGTTTTTAAGGTATCTAAATTGATGGTATCAACAGATAAAATCAGGTTATAATATTGACTACCACATATTACGGTATCGATTTCATTATCATTAAAAATATTAGCAATTCTAGATATATCGTAGATCTCTTCTTCTTTAACTAAAACCAATGTACCTCCTGATAGTAAAGTTCCGAATACCACCGCATAACTAGCATCAAAAGAAAATGATAAAGTGAGTAGTGCTTTTTGGTATCCTTTATAATAATCATTTCTTGCTCTCATAGAACTATAAAGTCCTTTATGATTGCAAACTACCCCTTTGGCTTTTCCTGTAGTACCTGATGTATAGATAACGTAGGCACGTTGTTCTGGGGATATCGGAATTTGAGGAGTATCTGTTCTCTGAACTTGTAATTCATTTTGTATTTCCTCTTGAAAAATGGGGGTTATTGTTGAAATTGAAGAAAAACGATCTCTATACGCTGAACGGCTTATTATTTTTCTTGCATTTGTATCTTTTAGAATAAATTCTATTCTTTTTTTCGGATAACTTGGATCTATAGGGATAAATACAGCTCCTGCTTTTAGTATTCCTAAAACACCGATTACCATATCTATAGAGCGCTCTAAGCATATAGGTATATACTCTTCTCTTTCTACTCCCGATGCCTGCAAATAATGAGCAAGTTGATTAGATTTTTTATCTAAAGAGTCATAACTATATACTACGTCTCCCAGTTTTAATGCAATATGATCAGGGTTTGCTATTAATTGCTGAGTAAACATATCAAGAATCGTTTCTTCTTGAGCATATTGTATATGATTATCATTAAAGTCTATTAATAATCGTTGTCGTTCCTGTATTCCTAGTAATGCAACTTCTTGAATACGTGTCTCAGGATTAAGAGTCAGGCAAGAAATAGCGTTCTTAAAGTGTTGCTCTAATCGCTCAATTGTTGATTTTTTAAAGAGAGCTGTACAATACTCAAACTCTACATACAACTTGTGATCACGTTCTGTGATATTACACGACAAATCAAAAGTAGCGGTGTCATGAGGTAAGGTGATAGATTCTATACTAGTATCCCCCAATGTAATATCGGTTACCTGCTCATTATTTTGTATACTAAAAAGAACTTGAAAAATTGGACTTCTACTCTGATCTCTTTGATTGGTCACAGCATCCACTACGCTTTCAAAAGGAACCTCTTGATGATCATAAGCCTGTAGTGTGTTTTCTTTTATTTGCTGTAATAGGGTTGTAAAAGAGCTATCTTCTTCTACGAGTGTTCTAATAGCCAATGTATTTACAAAGAAACCAATAAGATTGGTTATTTCCTGTTGTCCTCTATTGGCTACTGGAGTACCAATACAAATATCATTCTGACCAGTGTATCGATATAAAACAACTTTAAACACACTCAATAATGTCATAAAGACTGTTGTATGCTGTTTCAATGATAATTCATGTATCTTTTTGGTATCTTCTTGATCTATTTCAAACTCTAGTACAGCTCCTTTTGTACTTTGAACAGAAGGCCTTGCATAATCAGTGGGTAATACCAAAGGAGTAATATTGTCTAGGTTTTTTTTCCAAAAATCTAGTTTCTTGTTCAATAATTCTTCTGACAGTTGTGTCCTTTGCCATATGCTGTAGTCTGAGTATTGTACAGATATTGGTTCAAGTAGATTTTTTGTATTTTCTACATAACTCGTATAAATTGTTTCTATTTCTGAAATAAAAATAGGAATTGACCACCCATCTGAAGCTATATGATGCATGGTTATTACCAAAATAGTTTCCTCTTCTGATATAAAAAACAGATTGGCCCGAACCATATAGTCTTTTGATAAGTCAAAAGGTTTTTTTACACTTTTATCTATAATAGATAACAACTCTTTAGGTTGTATTTCTCTCTGTAACTTTTCCTCTTGTATGGTAAACCCTTCTACTGGCAACACTTTTTGATATCCTTTTCCGTCTTTTTGATAAAATACTGTTCTAAGACTTTCATGGCGCTGTATAATAGTTTTCAGCGTCTTTTTTAATAAAGATGTATCGATATTCCCTTTTATTTTTAGTGCAATCGGAATATGGTAATTTGAGGTACCCGAAAGGGTGTCCAAAAACCATAATCGTTCCTGAGAAAAAGATAACGGGATGTCTTCTACATATTCGTGCTGTAGTATAGGAATTAATTCTGTACTCTCTTTTTGATCTATTATAGCCGCTAATTCTTTTATCGTTGGGTTTTCAAACACAGTACTTATATCGATATCGATATTCATCTGAGATCGAATCTTTGTTGTAAGACGCATTACTAATAAAGAATGCCCTCCTAGTTCAAAAAAGCTATGAGTAGTGCTTATCTTTTCTTTTCCCAACAAATCTTTCCAGAGTGTTACCAATTCTTTTTCGGTTTGAGAAGTGGCTGGAACAAAAACGGTAGATTTCAATTCAAAATTTGAAAGCCTAGAGAGTTTGTCTTTATCTATTTTACCATTGGTTGTAATAGGAAATTCTGCTACTGGCTCTATAAATTGAGGTAGCATATATCCTGGTAAAGAAGTTTTTAATTGATGTTTTACAACACTCTCTTCATAATCATCATTTGGAATAACATAGGCTACCAAAAATTTATCTTTTTGTGGAGTCTCCTTTACAATAACAGTAGATTTATTTATCTGAGGTAACTGATCTAATTGCTGTTCTATTTCTTCTAGTTCTATTCTAAATCCTCTAATTTTTACCTGATTGTCATTTCTGCCTATAAACTCCAAATCTCCTGTGGATAACCAGCGAACTACATCTCCTGTCTTATATAATTTACTATCTACACTACCATATGGGTTTGAAACAAAACGCTCCTTGGTAAAGTCGGGTCTGTTCAAATATCCCAAAGCAATTCCTTCTCCTGAGGTATATAACTCTCCTGGAACTCCTACAGGGCATAATTGCATCTCTCTATCTAATACATACACCTGAGTTCCTATGATAGGGCTTCCTATTGGGATACTAACCCTATTCGAGAAATCTCGTGGAATACGATAACAGCAGGTAAATGTTGTATTCTCTGTAGGACCATACCCATTGAGGATCGTTACTGATGCTGAACGACTGTACAACTTCGATACACTAGAGGGCTTTAATACATCTCCTCCTGACAAAACATAGCGTAAGGGTAATTCTTCTACTCCATCACTATCAACCCACTGATCAAATAAAGCCGAGGTAAACCAAACTGTGTTTACGTTATGAGTTGAGATAATAGAATTTACCTTTTGTAAATCTAAATGTCGTTCTGGATACAAAACAACTGACCCCCCATGAAGCAATGGACTCCATAACTCAAATGTAGCGGCATCAAAAGAGATAGAAGATACCTGTAATGTTCTTGTATCTGAATCTATTGGTAAATGATCCATGTAGGATAGGCGAACGATAGACCTATGGGCAACTACTACTCCCTTGGGAACTCCTGTAGATCCTGACGTATAAATGATATAAGCCGCGGTATCTGCTGTAACTGGTTCTAATGGTGGAGCTTCTGAGAAATCAACATCAGCTAGTTGACCTATCAAAGAATTTAGATCATACACGATAATTCCTTCATACGCTCTAAACAATGAAAACAAGGATGAATCTGTAAGAATATAACCTGCATCTGTATCTGATAACATAAACGATATGCGATCTGATGGATAATCAGGGTCTATAGGAACATAACAACTACCTGTCTTAAGGATACCCAAAACACCTATAATCATATCAATAGAACGATCCATACAGATAGGAATCTTCATTCCTGGTCGTACTCCTTCTTTATGTAAATAATGTGAAAGCTGTGTAGATCGGTGTTCTAATTCTTCATACGTCATCGACACATCACCACAACTAATCGCTATGGTATCTGGAGAAAATGTGGATTGCCTTCTAAACATAGAGACAATAGTGGATTGCTTATCATAGGGAAGATTCGTATCATTAAAAACTAATCGCTATGGTATCTGGAGAAAATGTGGATTGCCTTCTAAACATAGAGACAATAGTGGATTGCTTATCATAGGGAAGATTCGTATCATTAAAAACTTCCAAAAGCTGATGGGATTCTGTCTCACTCAACATAGATAATTTACTGATAGGCGTATCAATATCTGATAGTACCGATGCTACCAATGCCTTAAAATGTGAGGCCATACGGGCTATGGTCGATTCTTTAAATAAAGCAGTACAATATTCTATCCCTATCAATAAACGATCTTCAAACTCAGTGATATCAAAAGAAAGATCAAACTTTGAACTGGCATGAATACTATCTACAGAAGACACTTTTGTATCTCCTAATGTGAGGCTGTGTACTTGTTCATTATTTTGCAAACTAAACAATACTTGAAATAGTGGTGTTCTGCTTTGATCTCGATCTGTAATTACTGCTTCTACTATTTTCTCAAAAGGAACATCCTGATAATCATAGGCTGTTAATGTAGTTTGACGAATATCTGAAAGGAATTCTCTAAAGCTTTGTTGTCCATTTATAACAGTATGTAATGGTAGTGTATTTACAAAATATCCTATTAATCCTGATATTTCTTCCTGTCCCCTGTTTGCGATTGGAGTTCCTACACAGATATTATTCTGTCCACTATACCGATATAATAAGGTTTTGCAAACCCCTAGTAGTATCATAAAAAGTGTAGCTCCTTCTGTTTGAGAAACCTTTTTTAGCCCTTGAATAGTTGATTGTGGGATTTCAAACTCATAAGAAGCTCCTTCTGTTTTTTGTATAGAAGGACGTTGGTAATCAAGCGGTAATTCTAGTGGTTCAGCCGTTGATAATTGATTTTTCCAATAGGTTAGTTTTTTGTTTAAAACAGCTTCTGATACATGTTTCCTTTGCCAGAGGCTATAATCTGAATATTGTATTTCTAAAGGAGGTTGTGCTACCTTCTCTCCGTTTAAACCAGCATTATATATCTTTTCTATCTCGTGAAGCAAAATAGGAACCGACCAACCATCTGAAGCTATATGATGCATCACCATTACCAGAGTTTGATCTTCTAAGGAAGTAGACAGGACATTTACCCTAAGCATATAGTCTTTTGACAGATCAAAAGGTTCTTTTATAGTAGCCTCTATTGCTCGATTTACATCTTCCTTTTTAATCCCTTGTTGAGTGATACTAAATTGATCTACGGATAATACTTTTTGATAAGGTTCATCTTGAGCATCTATAAAGACCGTTCGCAGGCTTTGGTGTCTTTTTAAAATTTGTCTTACTGCATCTAATAAAACTGGAATATCAAATCCACCCTCAATACGTAAAACTATTGGAATATGGTAATTAGAGGTCCCAGAATACTTATCTATAAAGTACAGTCTTTCTTGTGCATATGATAACGGAATATCTATGGTATCATCTGTATTTGCTATTATTTGCTGTATTTCATTATCACTATCAACGTGATATTCTTGTAATTTTTCTAGATACGCTATTAAATCGAACTTATGAAGTTTGATTTCTTCAATAACTTCTTGATTTAAGGGTACATCTCTATCTATCCTAATTGCAAGATCTTCTTTATCTTTTAGATTAAGAGTGATATTATTTTTTTCTATTTTATCCAATAAGAGAGAAAGCTCTTTGTTTTCCATTTTTTAAGCGTATTAAAAAGTTAGTCTTCTTAGAAAAGATTACAATCTTTTTTCTAAGAATGGATTATTTAAAAAAAGATGAATGTGTAGTGTGGATACTTATACCAAAACAGACTCTAAAGTCATTTGATATTAGATAATGATATCTGTATATTCTTTATCCTTAGCAATATTGTTATTACTCAACTGATTTACGATTACAGATAACTCTTTAATAGTTTGGTTTTCAAAAATAACTTTGATCGAAAGTCTAATATCAAACAGGTGTTTAATTTTTGTCATCATTTTTATGGCTAATAACGAGTGTCCTCCTAGATCAAAGAAATTATCATGAATCCCTATTTTGTCTATCGATAATAATTCTTGCCATATGTTTACCAATTTCTTTTGTGTGGTTGTTTCTGGAGCAACGTATTCATTATTTACCAAAGCTTGTTGATTAAAAATAGGGAGTGCTTTTCTATCAACTTTACCATTTGTATTTAGAGGGATTTTTTCTAGTGGCACATAGATTTGAGGAATCATGTAAGAAGGTAATTTTTCTTTGAGTTTTTGTACAATATCACCTTTCTCTATATTGGTGATTGGTGTATAGTATGCAACTAAAAATGCTTCTTTGTCTACATCTTTTTGAGCGACTACTACGGATTGTTTTATTTCTGATAATTCATCTAGACAAGACTCTATCTCCCCTAGCTCAATTCTATATCCTCGTATTTTTACCTGATGATCTTTTCTTCCTAAAAATTCTATATTTCCATCGGGTAACCATCGTGCCAAATCTCCAGTTTTATACAAACGAGATTGGTCTGTTTCAAAAGGGTTTTGGATAAACTTTTCGTTGGTTAACTCTGGTAGGTTACGATACCCTTTTGCCAATTGACTTCCTCCTATATATAATTCACCAATAACATCTACAGGAACTATTTTTTTATTTGTATCCAAAATATATAAAGACACATTATCTAATGGTTTTCCTATTGGTACAACATCTACGGTATCTTGATTTTTTGGTATGGTATAATGACTAGTATAAACGGTAGCCTCTGTTGGCCCATAAATATTTGATAATGTTGCTGTAAAACCAATTTTCTTATACTTATTCACTAGCCCAGGAGATAGAGCTTCTCCTGCCAGCATAACGTGCTTAACGCTATTAAACTTTGTTGCAATTGCTTCTTCAGAAATTGTTGTTATCATAGTAGCAAATAGAGAGGGCACCATATTTAGATGGGTTATTTTCTCCTTATCAATAATTGCTACTGTTTTTTCTATATCTGTTTCTGTCTCTTCTGGTAAAATAACTAGGCTATTTCCATGTACAAGCCACCCGAACAACTCATATACTGAAACATCAAAGGTAAAATTAGTCTTTAATAGTAATTTATCATTTCCTGTTAATGGGTACTGATTAGCCATTCCGTACAATAGGCAGGTTACTGTTTTATGATAAACTTCTACTCCTTTAGGGTTTCCTGTAGTTCCAGAAGTATAGATAATGTACCCTAGATGATCTTGGTCTATTGCTAGTGTTGGTCTTTCTATATCACATGCTTGTATTTCTGCTGCGTTTCTGGTTATATGTACAACTTCTATGTTTTTATTTATATGCAGCGATTCTGTATCAATAGTAGAAAGAAATAGTTTTGATTGGCAATCTTCTAGTATATAAGCTACTCTATGAGCTGGATATGATGGAGAAATTGGCACGTAGGCATTCCCTGATTTTAGCACCCCAAAAATACTAATAACCATCTCTAATGATCTATTCATATAGATGGGAACAGCTCCTCTTTCTACATTTTTACTGATCAGATAATTCGCTATTTGATTTGATTGTTCTTCTAATTCTCGATATGATATTTTTTGGTCTTCATAGATAAGCGCTACTTGATCTGGTTGATTTTTTGCTTGTTTTGCCAACATATCAAGAACTGTTTCTTCTTTTGGATACGCTCTTTCTGATTTATTGAAGTCTTGAAGTATCGTTGTTTGTTCTTTCTCTGTAATATAATTTAATGAGTCTATCTCATAGGTCTCTGGCTTACAAAAACTCTTGAATAGTTCATGAAAATGTTGTTGTATGCGGTGTATACTTTCATGAGTAATGATCTCTGGGTTATACGCAAACTTTATTAAAATAGTTTCCTTTTGTTGCACTATAGAGATGCTGATTGTATAATTTGTAAAGTCTTCTGCTTTTACATTTTCTATTTGTAAAGATGCTGCTACATTCAATGTATTTTCATCTACTGGATAATTTTCAAAGACCAATAAACTATCAAAAAGGGCTTCTTTAATATGGGTATATGATTGAATCTTACCCAGAGGAATATATCCATACTCTTCTCTTGCAGTTGTGTGCGAACTTTGTAATTGCTGTAACCATTGTGCAAGAGGCTCATGGGTAAGCGTTGTACATACTGGTATGGTATTAATGTAAAGTCCTACTCTATTTTCTATAGCAGTTACAGGAACATTCCTTCCTGAAATCGTGGTTCCAAATGTAACTGTGTCTTGCCTTGTATACTTAGACAGTAAGTAACTCCAAATTCCCTGAACGATCGTATTAAGGGTTAAATGATACTGTTGAGAATATTGTAGTATACTTTTTGTCGTTTCATTATCAATAGTAAGATCACTGATCGTATTGGCAAATACGGTATTTTTTTGATCACTGTTTTTTGTGAAAGGAATGTATGAAGGTGCTTTTAATGAGGATAGATATTTTTTCCAAAACCCTGTAGCTTCTTTTGTCTTCTTACGATGTATATGTCGTATAAAATCAATATAATTATCTTCTCCAACACGCAAAGGTTCCTGCTCCCTTTTCTGCATATAGTTTGTAATAAAAGAACTCATCAAAATAGAAAATGACCAACCATCCCATAAAATATGATGATCCGTAATGACCAGTTTCATTCTGTTTTCTGGTAATTTGAGTATCGTAAAACGTACCAAGGGAGCTTTTGTAAGATCAAACCCTTGTTCTTTATCAGAAATCAAGAAAGAGTTTATTGCTTCTGCTAGTGCATTTCCTGTAAGGTGACTGTAATCTATTATCTCTAAAGGAAAATCTACCTCACCATATACGCATTGCACAGGCACTTCAAAATATTCTGCATGTATCGTTGTTCGTAATATAGCATGCTTCTTGAATAATTTTTCCCAGCTTTCTTTGAATAGTGGAATATCAATTCCATTTACAAAATCAAAACTAAATTGTACTACATAAGCTCCAGGAGTATCATCAAAAATACTATGAAAAAGTATTCCTTCCTGCAATGGACTTAATATGGCTATATCTACAATCTCTGCGCTATGGCTTGGCAATTGTTTAAACGCTTCTAATTCTTTTTGTGTAATCGTAGCAGGTAACATATAGTCAGAAACGGTCTTAACTACTGTTTTTTGAGTCTTACAATGAGATACTATCTCTTCTAAATACGTGTTGAATTGGGTCGCCAATTGTTGAATGGTAATTGCTTTGTATCGCTTACTATCGTAGCTCCATCGTAGCTGAAGTTTACCATCTATTACCATACAATTAATAGCTATTTTATGCGGATTTGCATTTAATAAGCTTATATCATTGCCTTTATCTTCTTTTGAGAAGTTAATCATCCCATCTTTGATACTTGTATCAAAATTTCCTAAGTAATTAAAAACAATCTGATCAAAACTAATTTCATTATTAGGAAGTTGTTTTTGAGAAGAAAGATATTCTAACACTCCATACCCTATACCTCTATTGGGTATTTTTCTTAAGTTTTCTTTGGTTTCAATTATTAATTCAGAAAGGTTTTCTTTTTCTTTTGGAGCTGATAAAACAACAGGGAAAACAGTTGTAAACCATCCAACTGTACGGCTGATATCTACATCCTCAAATAGTTCTTCTCTACCATGTCCTTCTAAGGCTATTGTTACATTTTTAGTGCCTCCCCATTCTGATAATGTAAGGGTGAGAGCTGCTAGAAGTATGTCATTAATCTCAGTGTTATACACCTCATGTACTTTGGTTAAAACAGCAGTTGTTATTGTATTATTTATTATAACATCATGGTTTTTGACATCTTCATAAATTGTAGACCCCTTGTAATCAAAGTCTTGAGGAAATTCATTGCGATTGTTTATAATTGTTGTCCAATAAGCTACCTCAGACGCTTCTATTCCTTCATTGGCATATTCAGATAATTTTTGAGACCACTGTCTATAAGATGTATACTTATTACCTAAATTAATTGGTTGATTGTTCTTTATAGACACCATTGCTTTTTGAAGGTCTTCAAAAAGAATTCGCCAAGACACTCCATCAATCAAAAGATGGTGTACCGCCATAAAAAGTCTGTTTTTCTCTTCATTATCGGCAGTCTTAATCCATACAAATTTTGCACTCTCTCCCGTATAAATAGATAAACTTCTTTGATAAAATTCACATAATGCAGTAAGTTCTTCTTTTGTTTCTACCTGTTTTTCTTCTACAAGAATTATTTGTTTTCCATACACCTGTTGTATGGTATCTTCTTCTTTCTTATAAACAAATCGCAATGCATCATGATGCTTACTTAATGTTTGTAAGACTTTAGATACTTCTTCATATGTACTGTTTTTATCAATGTCTAATAGCATCGATTGGTTGTAATGATTAATATCCTCATACGGTGTGGCAAAAAATTCTTTTTGAATTGGTAGCAATCCTACATCTCCTGTTAGTATTCCTTCTTCTTTGATAACTACTATTTCTTCTTGAAGATTCTCTGTAATAGCTGCAATGGTTTGGTGATCAAAAATATCTTTTACTCTTATGTATAATCCACGTTCTTTGGCTCTACTTACTAATTGAATGGCCTTGATAGAATCACCTCCTAATTCAAAGAAATTATCTTCTATACCTATAGGAGACACATGTAACAATTCTTCCCAAATTTTTATGATTTGCTTTTGTACGGTAGAAAAAGGAGCTACATATGATTCTGTTGTAGTTGTAGTGATATCTATCGTTTTATTTTCTAAAGATTTTCGATCTATTTTACCCCCAGATGTTAACTTAAAGTTTTCTACAACATGATATATTGATGGCACCATATAAGATGGTAGTAGTTGTTGTAATTGATTTTGTATAATTTCTTTATCAAAGAAATCAGTTGTTTTAGCAGGCTCTACAAATGCTACAAGTTGCTTTGTATTACTGTCAATTTCTTTTACAATTACAGCTGTATTTTTTACCTGAGGTAGTTTATTTAAAGTGGTTTCTATTTCTCCCAGCTCTATTCTAAAACCTCTAATTTTTACTTGCTCATCTTTTCGCCCTAAAAATTCTATCGACCCATCTGGTAACCACCTTGCCAGATCTCCTGATTTATAAAGTCGTGCTTCTTTATCAGTAACAAAAGGATTTGAGACAAATGCTTCTCTGGTACGTTCTTCATTGTTATGGTATCCTCGTGCTACTTGTTGCCCTGCAATACATAATTCTCCTGTAACTCCTATAGGAACTAATGATAATTGCTCATCTACGATATAAACCTGAACATTTTTCAGCGGCTTACCTATAGAGACTTTATTGTCTTTTATAGGGGTTGTTGTCAATGTGGCTGTCACTGTGGTTTCTGTTGGCCCGTATGCGTTAATAACAGTAGTAAAAGGTTGCCATCTCGTTATTAAGGATTGGGGAACTCGTTCTCCTCCAAAAATAACAGTCTTAAGACTGCTCAAACGTTCTGGTTTTAAACTCTCTCCATAAACAACTGGTAAATCTATAATTTCAATTTGTTCATCTTCTAGTACCTTTTCTATCCTATCTGTTGCTAACATAGTTTCTTTAGAAATAAGTACCAGTTTTGCACCATGAGATAAGGCTCCGAATACTTCTCCTGCAAACACATCAAAACTGAAAGAAGCAAATTGTAAAATATTCGTGTCTCTAGTAACTCCTACAGCTTCACTTTGTGCCAATACCAAATTATGAAGGTTCTTATGTTCTATACAAACTCCTTTAGGTTTTCCTGTAGACCCTGATGTGTAGATAATATATGCTAGGTGATGCCCTTTGGGAACAGGTTTTTTTGTTTCTAACAACTGTTCTTCTGGATCAAAAGATAGGGTGTCTATACACAATACCTCTACTTCTTTATTTGTAAATAATGAACTTAGTTCTTGTTGCGTTAAGACAATAGATGCTTTTGTATCTTCTAGAATATATTGGATTCTGGCATTTGGTAATGTAGGATCAATAGGCACATAGGCCGCTCCAGATTTTAGGATTCCCAATACACCGATTATCAAATCCAATGAACGCTCTACACATATCCCAATACAATCCTCTGCTTTGACATGTTTTTTATGTAAATCATTGGCTAGGAAATCCGCCTTTTCGTTAAGTTCTTTGTATGTAAGCGTTGTCCCTTCAAAACTCAACGCAATTGCATCAGGATTTGAAGCTACTTGTTTTTGGAATAAATCTATCACCGTTTCACCATCTGGGTAAGCATCTACTGTTGTAGTAAACTCTTCTGTCAATATTCTTTTTTCATCTTTTGACAGCATAGAAATATCAGCAATTTTTATTGTACTGTCTAAAAGAATTGTATGGATGAGATTGGTAAAATGAGCGCCCATACGCCTGATAGTATCTTCTTTGAATAGGTCTGTACAATATTCTATAGCGACATCCATTCCATTTTCTTTTTCTGTGATATCAAAAGACAAATCAAATGTAGCAGTAGTATGCTCAAATGGTAATGAGGTAACCTCAAC
The DNA here is from genome assembly GCF_900299535.1 of Aquimarina aquimarini. Lineage (GTDB taxonomy): Bacteria > Bacteroidota > Bacteroidia > Flavobacteriales > Flavobacteriaceae > Aquimarina > Aquimarina aquimarini. Next base: position 22,437 of record NZ_OMKE01000011.1, read on the forward strand.
ATCTTTTAAGCTAATTGTATGTACTTGCTCATTGTTTTGTAAAGCCAACATTGTCTGAAAAAGAGGAGTTCTACTCTGGTCTCTTTTTAGCTCAAGTGCATCAACTACACGCTCTAAAGGTACATCTTGATGATCATAACCCGATAAAGTAACTTCTCGAACCTTATCTAGAAATGTATCAAAACTGTCTTTTGTATTTATCGTAGTTCGCAGTGCAATGGTATTTACAAAATATCCTATCAAAGTAGCGATTTCATGCTGTTCTCTATTTGCTACTGGGGTTCCAATACAAATATCATTCTGATTTGTATACTTGTATAATAATACCTTATAAATTCCTAATAAGGTCATAAACAAGGTACACTCTTTTGATACTGAATAGGCTTTAAGCTTTTCTGTAATTTCACTATTCAGGGTAAAAGTATACATCGCTCCTTGGGTACTTTGTACAGGAGGTCTTTTATAATCTGTAGAAAGGTTTAATGTAGGTACATCCTCTAGTTGATCCATCCAATACCCCATTTTTTCTTTTAAAAAATCTCCTGAGATATACTTTCTTTGCCATACACTATAATCTGAGTATTGAACTGGTAATGGTTGCAATTCAATATTTTTTTCTTCGCATATAGCATTATAACAGGTTTCCAATTCTTTTATAAATATAGGAATAGACCATCCATCTGAAGCGATATGATGCATTGTAATCACAAAAACCTGTTCTTTATTATTTGGTATCAATACTCCCCTAATCATAAAATCATTGGATAGATCAAAAGCTTCTTGAACCAGCTTTGCTACATACGCTTCTATAGAAATATTTTTACTCGTATGTACCCTTTCTTTTATGGCAAAATCACTGGCTGATAATAGGTGCTGATATCCGATCCCTTTTTCTTCTTTAAAAACAGTTCGCAAAGGTTCATGGCGCTCTATTATGATTTGTAACGAATTGGTTAATATTTCTTTTTTCAGATTCCCATGAATTCGCAATGCTATTGCCATATGGTAATTAGAAGTTCCTGATAACTGATCCAAAAACCATAATCGCTCTTGTGAAAAAGATAATGGTACGCTTTCTTCTCTTTCTTCTTTTAGTATTGCTGGTAAAGAAGAAACACTTTCTTTATTTATTGCAATACACAACTCATGAATTGTTGGGTGATTAAACACTAATGATATCTTGAGATGCATAGCAAGAACATCCTTGATGCGAGATATCAACCGTACTGCCATGAGTGAGTGTCCTCCTATAGCAAAGAAATTATCATGAATTCCTACTTTTTCAATAGATAATACTTCTTGCCAGATGGACGCTATATGCTGTTCTAAGTCTGTCTCTGGTGCAACATAGTTATGTGTAAGAGAAGAGTTATGATCTGGTGCTGGTAATAATCTTTTATTAATCTTACCATTAGGAGTTAATGGGAAAGTATCTAAAAAGATATAGTATTGAGGTAACATATAAGAAGGTAGTTTTTCTTGCAATACTGTAGCAATTGCATGCTGATCTATCTCTTTATTAACGATCATATAGGCGACAATAGATTTGGTTTCTGTATCATTGCCCCTAGTCATAACAAATGATTGTGCTATTCCTTCAACTTGATTTAATTGATATTCTATTTCTCCTAGCTCTATACGATATCCACGAATTTTTACCTGCGTATCTTTTCTACCAATAAACGCTATCGTACCATCGGGTAACCAGCGTACTAAATCTCCTGTTTTGTATAAGATTGAATTTTCAGAATCATCAAAAGGATTTGTTACAAAACGTTCTTTGGTCAAATCATCCAAATTAAGATACCCTTTTGATACTCCTAATCCTGCTGTATATAATTCTCCAACAACCCCTATCGGGCAAATATTCATATCCTGTGTTAATACATAGATATTTGTTCCTGGTATTGGTTTTCCGATAGGAATACTCCTAGTGGGATCTATATCTCTTGGAACTTGATGACAGCAGGTAAATGTAGTATTCTCTGTAGGACCATACCCATTGATTAAAACAACTGTCTTGTGCTTATTATATAATTGATTAGCACTGTGAGGAGACAGGATATCTCCTCCAGACAATACATATTGCAACGGTAATTCTGAGATATTACTAAGTACCCATTGATCGAATAAGGCTGCGGTTAACCAAATTGTATTTATAGAATATTTGGTTATATGATTATTTATTTCTGATATATCTACCTGATCAGGGGTGTATACTATAAGCTCTCCTCCATTCAATAAACATCCCCATATCTCAAAAGTTGCTGCATCAAAAGAAATCGAAGATAATTGCAACATCTTAGTGTTTTTATCTAGCGATACTACATCTATCTGACTTAATCTTGCAACTCCTCTATGCGGAATTAGCACTCCTTTGGGTCTTCCTGTTGATCCTGATGTATAGTTTATATAGGCTAAATCCTCTGTAGATACTGTAACAGGAACTGCTGTTTTTAAATATTTTTTTACAACACTATCTATACAATCTATATTAATGATGTCTATAGCACTATCCAAAAATACCGAGGATAACTCACTATGACTCAAAATCAAACTAGCATCTATATCTTCAATAATAAAATCAATCCGTTCTTTTGGATACGTAGCGTCTATAGGCACATAAACAGCTCCCGTTTTTAAAATTCCTAAAATTCCTATAATCAAATCAAAAGAACGATTCATACTTATTGGTATAAACGCTCCTTTTACTACTCCCCGATCTAATAAATAATGTGCCAATTGATTAGAACGGTCTTCTAATTCTTTATAACTAATTTGATCCTCTCCTGATCGTAGTGCAATAGTATTTCCTGAAACTTTTACGATTTCTTGAAACATACTGAGAATCGTATTTTCATTACTCTTACAAACATTTCCTGTACTTAGTTTATCTAATAAATAGTTTTGTTCAGATACAGAGAGTAATGTTAATTGGTCTATTCTGTGAGACGGATTGGCAACGACACTTTGTAAGAGTTGTATATAATGTGATGTCATTTTATGAATAGTATCATCTGCAAATAAATCAGTACAATACTCTACAGCCACAGAAAGATGCTCATCCTTCTGAATTACAATAAATGTTAGATCGTATTTAGCAATTTGATACTCATAGTCTTTATACTTGGTGACAAGACCTTCCATTGGAAATGCCTCGTTCTCCGACAGGTTTTGTAATGAAAATAATACTTGAAAAAGAGGAGTTCTGCTTCTATCTCGTATATCATCTAATACATTTACAACTTGCTCAAAAGGCACATCCTCATGCTGATATGCTGATAATGCTGTAAATTTTACAGTCTGTAAGAAATCAATAAAACTATGCTTAGTATCTACATGACTTCGAATAACAATTGTATTGACAAAAAAACCTATTAACTGCTGAATTTCTTTTTGTTTTCTATTGGCTACTGGACTTCCAATATTTATATCTGTTTGCCCAGAATAACGATACATCAATACATTCAATACACTTAGCATTAACATATATAGCGTTACATCTTCTTGTTTTGCCAGTTTAATAAGATTTTCAGATAATTCCTTTTCAATATCTACCGTTATTGTATTTCCTTTTGTACTTCGTATAGAGGGTCTTGCAAAATCAGTAGGTAATTCTAAGGGGGTTGAGTCTTGCAAGTTTTCTATCCAATATGCTAGTTTATTTGTCAAAACCTCTCCTTGCAGATATTCTCGTTGCCAAATAGCATACTCTATATATTGAATAGGAAGCGTATTTAGAGTAGGGGAAGTATTTTTGATATTGGCGTTGTAAATAGTTGACAACTCATTAAAAAACAACGGAAGATTACCATCTGCTGCAATATGATGAAACACAAAAATTAATGTGTATTTAGATGTTGTTTTTTCTAGTAAATAAGCCTTTAGCATATAATCACTAGACAAATCAAAAGGAAGTGTTATTTTCTCTTTTAGTATTTCTTCTTCTTTTTTATCATCAGACAATTGTATTATCTCTGTAAACATCCACTCATTCTCAGGTACTATTTTTTGAAACCCTTGCCCTTTATATTCATAAAAAATAGTTCTAAGGGGTTCATGGCGATTGACAATTTCTTGTATAGATGTTTCTAATAATGAAATATCCAGCTCCCCTGTAATTTCTAAAACTACTGGTATATGATAATGATTACTGCCTTCTAATTGATCAAGAAACCATAATCGCTCTTGAGAATACGATAGCGGAATGTGTTCTGGGCATTCTTGAACTTCTATCTTATCTGTAACTTCTTTTCTATTATTTTTTGTTGTGATAAATTCAGAAAGCTTGGCAATGGTATCATGCTCAAAAATATCTTTGATATCAACTGCCACATCAAAGGTCTTGCGGATCATACCACCCATTTGTGTAGCCAATAGTGAGTGACCACCTAATTCAAAAAACTCTTCATCAATCCCTACTGAATCCAGATTCAAGACTTCTTTCCAAATCTCGATGAGTTGTTGTTGTGTGGGATTGCTTTTACTTTCTATTAAAGCAGAAAGCTTGGCGATGGTATCGTGCTCAAAAATATCTTTGATATCAACTGCCACATCAAAGGTCTTGCGGATCATACCACCCATTTGTGTAGCCAATAGTGAGTGACCTCCTAATTCAAAAAACTCTTCTTCTATTCCTACTGAATCCAAACTCAAAACTTCTTTCCAAATCTCGATGAGTTGTTGTTGTGTGAGATTGCTTTTACTTTCTATTAAAGCAGAAAGCTTGGCGATGGTATCGTGCTCAAAAATATCTTTGATGTCTACTACTACATCAAAGGTCTTGCGGATCATACCACCCATTTGTGTAGCCAATAGTGAGTGACCACCCAATTCAAAAAATTCTTCTTCTATTCCTACTGAATCCAGATTCAAGACTTCTTTCCAAATCTGGATAAGTTGTATCTCTATAGAATTGACAAAATGCTGTGGTGCCCATGTTTTTTTCTTTTCTAGTGGGCTAGGTAGTTCTTTTTTATCTACTTTACCATTAGGAGTTAGTGGATATGAATCCATTGGGATCATAAATGGAGGAATCATATACTCTGGTAATTTTTCTTCCAATCGTTTATGTATAGTTGACTTATCAAAAGATCCTTCTGGAATGATATATGCCGCCAATCTTTTTGATCCTCCTGGATCATCAAATGCTATGACAATCGCTTGTTTCACTAAGTCTAATTCTTGCAAAACCGTCTCTATTTCTCCTAGTTCTATTCGGTACCCTCTAATTTTTACCTGTGCATCTTTTCTTCCTATAAAATTAATCGTACCATCACTAAGTCTCTTTACAAGATCCCCTGTTTTGTACAGAACTCCTTCTTTGTTATTAAATGGGTTTGGAACAAATCGTTCCCTTGTTAATTCAGGTTTATTCAAATACCCTTTAGAGACTCCATCTCCTCCGATATATAGTTCTCCTTCTACCCCAATAGGGCACAATTTATTATAAGCATCCAGAACATATACTTGTGTATTGGATAGGGGTTTCCCTATCGGCACTAGATCATCTTGTACAGTATTAATAGGGTAACTGGTTGCATAAACTACTGTTTCTGTAGGGCCATACACATGGATAATCGTATTTTCTCCTGAATGCTCCAATGCTTTTTTTACATGTGGCACAGACACAAGTTCTCCACCGAATAAAACTTTTCGTAGGTGCTTAAAAATTTCAGGATCATTATCTACAAAAGAGTTAAATAATGCTGTGGTAACAAAACAAACGGTGATCTTCTGCTCTTTAATTAATTTGGTAAGTTGTATTGCACTTGGCGCTGCTGCTTCATGAATAAGATGAAGGCTTGCTCCTTTTAGTAAGGTGCTAAAAATCTCATAAACTGATCCGTCAAACGCAAAATTAGACCATTGTAATACATGATCTTCTGGTTGAATTGCTATCGCTCCTTTATCATAAACCAATTTAATGATATTCTGGTGTGTTACCTGTACTCCTTTTGGGGCGCCTGTAGTTCCTGATGTATACATGATATATGCTAAGGAATTGGCACTCCTCTTTATTTGTAGAGGCTTTACCTCACCTCTTTCTAGCTCTTCTATCAAAATGAATTCGTAGCCCGAAAGTTCTTTTTCAGAAATTAAAGACTTATCGGTACAGATAATTTTGGCAACAGCGGCATCTTCTAGAATATATTCTAATCGCTGGGTAGGGTAATCCATGTGTAAAGGAACATATACGCCTCTACATTGTAATACTCCAAAAATACCAATCATCATCTCTATTCCTCTTTTTGCAAGAATCCCAACGGTATCTCCAGGAATTACCCCTTGAGACAAAAGGTGTTGTGCCAAAAGGTTTGACTCATCAAATAGCTCTTGATAGGTAAGTTGCTTATCACCATACACTAGCGCTGTTTTGTCAGGGTTTTTGAGTACTTGCTCTTCAAAGAGCTCAATGATCGTTTTTTGATTGGGATATGTGGTTAGTGTTTGATTAAATGAGCTTACTAATGTTTTGTATTCTTCTTGCGAAATGTAATCAAGTTCTCCTATGGTTGTAGCCCCATCAACGATATGCAACAACGTCTGTTTCAAATGCCCTTTTATCATTTTTACTGTATGATGCTCTAATAGATCATGGTGATATGTAAACTTGATTTTAAGCTTATTATCGATAATAGCAACTGATAGGCTAAGTACAAAGTTTCCGTATTCATCTGCATCGATATTGGTTATCGATAATACTCCTTGCTCATTCAGAGACTTTTCATCAACAGGATAGTTTTCAAATACCACAATAGTATCAAACAAAGAGCCTTTTATAGATGATGTGGATTGTATATCATTCAAGGATAGGTTCCCATATTCTTCTCTACTTGTAGTATGTTCTTTTTGAAGTTTTTGCAACCAATCACTTACAACCATATCATCAGAAACTTTATTAATGACTGGTATCGTATTGATATATAAACCTACTCTTTTCTCTATATTATCTACCCCTGCACTTCTTCCAGAAATAGTAGCCCCAAAGCCAACTGTATCAGTACCATTATATTTTGACAATAAGTAGGACCAAACTCCTTGAATTAGTGTGCTTTGAGTTACATGCTTTTGTTGCGTATATGTAATTAGTTTTTGAGTAAACTGCTCATCAAAATCTAGTGTACTTATTGTATCTCCAAAAAGTTTATTTCTTTTGGATGGGTCTTTTACAAAAGGAAGAAATGTGGATGCTGTTATAGGTTCCAGATATTTTTTCCAATATGCTTGGGATTTAATGGTGTCTTCTAATGTATTCTTTCTGATCAGATCTCCGTAGTTATCTACTTCTAATACGGGTAATTCTTTTTGTTCTGAGATTGTATTATAAATATTTACAAAGGATGAAAACAATGAAGCAAATGACCACCCATCCCATAGGATATGATGATTTGTTATTAATAATTTGATCTTATTTTCTGGTAATTTTATAATCGTAAAACGCACTAATGGTGCTATAGACATATCAAACTCAAGAATACGTTCTTCTTTTTTAATGATATGTAAATCTTCTTCTGTGAGTAAGGTATCATTACTATGATCAATAATTTTTGTAGGGATAGTAACTTCTTTATATACACATTGAACAGCGTCTTTGAAATAATCTGAGAAAAACGCTGTACGTAAAATAGTATGTTTATTAGAAAGGTATTTCCAAGATGTTTTGAATATTTCAACATCAAAACCTGAGGTAATATCAAAACTAAATTGTACCACATAAGCGCCTTTATTTTCTCCGTATTGACTATGAAACAACATTCCTTTTTGTAAAGGACTTAACGGATATATATCTTCTATTTTTGAAGAATGCTTAGAAAGTGAATGAAATTTTTCTAATTCACTATAGCTTATTTCAGAAGACAATCCATAGTCTGAGGCTGTTTTTACAGGGGTAGTAATACTTTTACAAAAATCAATAATCTGCTCTAGATTTTGAAGATACTTACTTGATAGTCTATCTATCATTGCATCACTAAAACGAAGGCTATCATAGCTCCAATTCATTTGTAGCTGTCCTTCAATTATAATGCTATTGATAGCAATTTTATATGGATTTTTATTTGACTCTCCTATATCTGATCCTTTATCTATTTCTGATAATGAAAAAAGACTTTTGTTATTTATACTAGATTCAAAACTTCCTAAATAATTAAAGAGTATCTCATCAAAATTAGCACTCAGCTTTTCTTTCATCAAAGGGTCTTCTTCTAGATATCTGAGCACTCCATACCCAAGTCCTTTATTAGGTATCCCCCGAAGGTTTTCTTTTGTATCTGCTATTATTTTTTTGAGATCTGTAACCTCCTTAGGGATTGATAAACAAACAGGAAATAAAGAAGTAAACCAACCTACAGTTTTACTAAGATCTATTTGGTTACTTATCTCTTCTCTACCATGCCCTTCTACTCCAATAACAATATTTTCTTCTCCTATTTGGCTACAAAGAGTCATGGCCAAGGCACTTAACAATATGTCATTCATATCTGTACCCAATGCAGTGTGTGCCTCTTTTACCAGCGATGTTGTTTTTTCTGAAGAAAGAGATTGTGTTTTATACTTGGTTTCTTGATAGGTTAGCTCTTTATCAGACTTCTTTTCTACTGGAAATGGTTTTTTATAAGATATGACATCAGTCCAGTAAGGTATTTCTGATTGAAATAACTCTTCTTTGACAGCAGTCTCCAACGTTGATTGCCATTGCCTATAGGAGGTTGTTTTGTTAGAAAGTGAAGGATCGTTCCCGTTAAGTATTTCATTTAAATCTTCTAATAGAATTCTCCATGAGACCCCATCAATAACTAAGTGATGTGCACAGAAAAACAATAAATTTTGTTTTCCGTTTTCTGTTTTAGAAATCCAAATTACTTTTATGGGTTCTCCTTGAGTACTATCTAATTCTTGTTGGTATTTTTTACATAGCGCTGTTACCTCTTTATCAGAAGACGCTTCTTCTTTAATCAAGGGTATCTCTTTTGTGGTATATTGTTGGGTAACGGTATTAACATCTTGATATTCAAATGATAATCTAAGCGCATCGTGTTGTTGTATTAAAATTGATACTGCTTTAGACAATTGAGTATAGGTTAGTTCTTCTTTTATAGAGAATAACATCGATTGATTATAATGATTATAATTCTCCAGATTCATCTCAAAGAACATCTTTTGAATAGGTAATAACCCAAAAGTTCCTTTTAAAATTCCTTCTTCTCTTAAAGTAGATGTTTGTTTGTCTAATTGTTGTTCTAGTTCGAGAATGGTTTGGTATCTAAATACATCTTTTACTTTGAAGTAGAGTTTATAATTTTTAGCTCTACTTACCAATTGAATCGCTTTTATAGAGTCTCCTCCACACTCAAAGAAATTATCGGTAACTCCTATTTTTTCTGAGCCTAGCAATTCTTGCCATATGGATACCAGTTGTCGTTGTGTTAGACTTACAGGAGCTATATATTCTTTATCTTGATTAGTAATTATTGTTGGTACTGGTAAAGCTTTGATATCTATTTTACCATTGGCAGTCATTGGGAAACTAGCTACTTCTACATAATTTTTTGGAAGCATATATGAGGGTAAGCTTTCCTTGAGAAGTGCTTTTATACTAGATACATTGAGTTGTTTTTGGGGCAATAAATAGGCTACAAGCTGATTATTTCCAGAAAGGTCTTCTTTTGCAATAACTAATGCCTGTTTTATTTCATCCAATTCTTCAATACGGCTTTCGATCTCCCCTGGTTCTACTCTATAGCCACGAACCTGAACTTGATTGTCTTTTCTTCCTATAAATTGAATATTACCATCGTGTTGTACTCGTACTAAATCTCCTGTTTTATATAGTTTGGTATTTGTTTTAAAAGGATTCTCTACAAATTTTTCTTCTGTGAGCTTGGGCCTATTCCAATACCCTAATGCTAGTTGATCTCCTGCTATACAGAGTTCTCCTGTTATTCCAGGAGGAAGTATCGATAGGTTTTCGTCTACAACGTATAAGGACACATTATTTATTGCTTTACCTATAGGTACTGCTCCTACTTCATTTTCTTTTACTTTATAATAAGTAGCAACTACTGTGTTTTCTGTAGGGCCATAATTGTTATAAGGGGTTACATTTTTCTTATGTCTATTTATGATTAATGCCTCTCCCCCAATTAAAGCTTTAAATTCTGAATGAAATTCCTTGCTTTCTTCTGCTATGACTTCTTTGTATAATACAGGAGGTAGATACCCATGTGTTATCTTATTAGTATTGATAAAGTCTATCAACATTTCTGTCTCTAAACGCTGCTCATTTGTTATTGGAAAAACACTAGCTCCTATGGTGAGGTAAGGAAAGATTTCCCAAACAGAAGCATCAAAACCAACTCCAGACAACAGAGTAGCTTTGCTAGAGGGCTTCACATCATAGGCATCTTGATGCCAATAACATAAATTGCTTAATCCTTTGTGCGAAATCATAACTCCCTTGGGAACTCCTGTTGTTCCTGATGTATAGATTACATATGCTAATTGATCAGAACTAATTGAAGTAGTAATCGCTTCGTGACTATAAGATGCTAATTGCTTATACACCTCATCTATTTCAATAATCGTTACTGCTGTATTTAGGCTGTTTTTTGTGTAACTCTCCGTATTTGTAATAAGTATTTTGGCCTTTGTATCTTCAAGGATAAAATCAATACGCTCTTTTGGGTAAGAAGGATCGATAGGAACATAGGCTGCTCCAGTTTTTAATACTGCCAAGACACTTATAATCATTTCAGTAGATCGATCTAAACATATAGGGATTACATCTCCTTCTCTTATATCTTTTGCTATTAAATAATTGGCTAGTTGATTGGATTGTTTATCTATTTCTTGATAAGAAAATGAGTGCCCTTCAAAACAAATACTTATCGATTCTGGAGTTTTCTTGGCTATGTTGCAAAATCTATCTATAACATTTTTATCAAGAGCATAATCGATTGTATTTACCTGTATACTGTTTATAAGTTCTTTTTCTTCTTCTTTACTGATTAGTTTTAAATCATTAATAAAAGATGTGGGTTGTGCTATTGCTGATTCTAATACTTGTTGATAATGAGACAACATGGTACTAATGGTCTTTTCATGAAATAAATCAGTACAATACTCAAGAGTAAGCGTCATTCCTGCTCGATGTTCTTCAACCTCCATCGCAAGGTCATACTTGGAAACCTGATAGTTACTATTTTCCTCAACGACAATTGTTTCTCCTAATAAAAAGGGTTTCTTTTCTTCAGAATTGGTATATGTAAAAATGGTTTGAAACAAAGGGCTTTTACTCAAATCTCTTTCAATACCTAATAGATTTACTATTTCAGAGAACGGTACTTCCTGATGCTCATGCACCTTCATCAAAGAAGCTTTTACCCGACTTAACAATTCTATAAAGCTAGTTTTTTTGGGTAAAAACGTTCGAATAGGCAATGTATTTACAAAAAAACCTAACAATGATGTGGTTTCTTCTTGGTTTCTATTTGCAAATGGGCTTCCTATACAAATATCTTCCTGACTAGAATAACGAGCCATGATTATTTTAAAAACAGATAGTAAGAATATATATGGGGTTACTTTATTTGCCTTGGAAAACCCTATTATTTGGTCTTTTATTTTTTTGTTTAACTGCAAGATTACTCTATCTCCTGCTACACTTTGGGTAGTAGGTCTAATTCCTTTTAGTGGTAAATGTAAAGGTGCAACTTCTTGTAAATATTCTTTCCAGAACCTCAACTTCTCTGTAGTACCACTTTTCTTAAAAACATCTCGTTCCCACAAGGCATAATCACTGTATTGTATTGAGGGTTCTGGTAAGCTTACCGATGCACCTTGCATATATGTTTGATAAATTTGAGAAAGTTCTTGTAGAAGAATTGGTAATGATTGACCATCAAAGGCGATATGATGTATCAAGATTAATAGCTTAAAATCAGTATCGGCAACTTTGATAAAATGAACTTTTATCGAGTAATCTACAGATAAATCAAAAGGAGTTTGTATTAACTTTTGGAGATACTGTTCTAGCTCATGATCAGTGCTAGTAAAATCATGTTGCTCCAAGTTCCAGTTATGAACCTGTTGTACCTTCTGCTCTGCAATACCATTGTGATCATAAAAAACGGTTCTTAATGTTTCATGTCTTCTAATTACTTCTTTAAAACTACTATTTAGTATTTGTAAATCTATCAACTCACAAATACTAAACAAAAATGGCATATGATATTGGGTGCTCCCTTGTAGCTTATCTATAAACCATATACGCTCTTGATTAAAAGACAATACTTTTGCTGTAGCATCATTGTTACTTTTATGAATCTTTTTTACACCTGTTTTATGCGCACTCTGATGTTCTTTTAAGAATTGAGTAATTGCTACTTTATTGTCTTTTATTAACTCTATTATGGTTACGGGTACCGCTACTCCTTTTTGCTTTTTTAATTTTAATTCTCCTTGTTGAAGAAATAATTGTACCCCATATTTTTTTGCATTATCTAAAATATCGACAACTAGACTTAGTGTATTCATTGTTACGGTTTTGCAAAGATTTATTGATAATTTGTGTGAAGGTTTGTGCTGATTAAAAACAAATTGCTGCCTGAGAATTTGAAAAGCGATATCAACACTCTTTTTTTGGAAATAAACTCTGATTATGCATTAAAATCTACTACTTGATAAGAAAGCTCTAATGCATATTTAGATTAAAAGAGATCAACTACTTCATACTCTTCTTCATTTTGTTGACCTTGTTTAAGTATGGTTATGTATTTAGCCAATTTTGCTACCGTTGAAAGTTCAAATAGAAGATGTACTTCTATAGAAATTGTATATTGCGTACGTATCAAAAAGGCCAATTTTGCTAACATCATGGAATGTGCTCCCAAATCAAAAAAATTATCGTGAATTCCAATTTTATTTTGATGTAACACTTTCTTACATATGGCAACCAATTCTTTTTCTAATACGTTTGTTGGTGCGACATAATCAATGGTTTCAAAAAGCTGTTCTTTGACCTCAGGAAGCGCTTTTTTATCTATTTTTCCGTTTGGAGTCAAAGGTAGATTGTCTAACTTGATAATATGTGCAGGAACCATATATCCTGGTATTTTATTCTCTAAATGGCTTTTTACTTTTTTATACCAATCTTCTATATTTCTGATCACTACATAAGCAACCATAAATTGCTCATTATCCTCTCCTTTTTTTACAGCTACCACACATTTTTCTACAAATGATACCTTATTAATTATTGTTTCTATTTCGCCAAGTTCTATCCGATATCCTCTAATTTTTACTTGGGTATCTTTTCTACCTATATACGCTAAAACTCCTTCTGGTAACCATCGTACCATATCTCCTGTTTTGTATAGCTTTGATCCATCTTTTTCAAAAGGATTGTCTAAAAACTTTTTTTGAGTTAATCGTTCATTGGCAAAATATCCTGCGCTCACTCCTTTTCCGCTTAGGTATAATTCTCCTATAATCCCTTCGGGAACGAGGTTAAGGTCATTATCTAGCACATATGCTTTGGTATTCGCTATTGGTTTTCCTATATATGATGTTCTGCTAGTATTCATCAACCAACAAGTACTATACGTAGTATCTTCTGATGGCCCGTATAGGTTTCTTACTTTATACGCATCCCAATCCAATCTTTTCATTACTTGTTCTGGAATAGGTTCTCCTGCCATGTTAATCTCTGTTACATTCTCAAAAATTACCTTGTTATTCTGTAAATGGTTAATCACACTTGGAACGGTATTGATTAATATATTTTTGTCTTGCAACAGATACTTGGGGATTGATAATCCATCTTCTAAGATTCGTATTTTTTTCCCACTAGTTAATGAGTAGAAAAATTCAAAAATGGATAAATCAAAACAGATAGATGTTGTTGCATATACTATTTGGTGTTGGTCTTTTGCAAACTCAGCTGAGCTCCAGTTTAAAAAGGCTTGTAAATTATCGTGCGAGATCATTACTCCTTTAGGTTTACCCGTTGATCCAGACGTGTAAATGATATATGCCAACATATCTCTGGTAATTGACCGATCTATTGATACTTCTTTTTGAGGTTCTTTTGCTATAGAGCTAAACAATATACTTTCTATCCCAAAATCGATATGGTTGTCTGCATTCTTATCTGAACAAATAAGATATTTTGTTTTAGAATTTTCTATAATATAACGTGTTCTTTCTTCTGGGTATTTCTCATCTAGAGGCACGTATATCGCTCCTGCTTTCCAAATCCCTAAAATAGTTATTGCTATTTCAAACGACCTTTTAACACATACTCCTATTATATCTTTACTTTCAACCCCTTTACTTATTAAAAAATGGGCAACCTCATCTGATTTTTTATCTAATTCTACATAACTCATTGTTGTATCCTTAACAAGAATTGCAGTTTCATTTGGTTGATTCTTGACCTGCTTTTTAAACATATCAAGTACCGTATTCTTTTCTATAGGGCGCTCAATTGATGTAGTACGGCAAGTATCTAGCATTTGATTCTTTTCTTTTTCTGTTATCATTTTGATAGCTGAAACTTTGATATCCCCATCTTTTATAATTTCTAGAATGAGGTTTCTAAAATGATTGACTAGCCGTTCTATGGTTTCTGGCTTAAACAGGGAATCACGATATTCTACATACACTTCAAAATCTCCTTGCTTTTCGGTAATGCTAAATGTGATATCATATTTTGCCATTTTATATTCAAATGGTTCTTCTGTAACAATAGCATTATCAAGTTTAATAGCTGGAGCTTCTTGATTGTTTTGCATGATGAAGAGTATCTGAAATAAAGGAGTTTCTCCTAGTACTTTCTTTATTCCTAAGGTTCTAATCACTTCATCAAAAGGTACTTCTTGATGCTCATACCCTCTAATTATCGTATTTTTTACCTGATCTAATAATTCTTTGAATACGATGTCTCCAGAGATATGAGTTCGTAATGCAATAGAATTCACAAAGTAACCGATCAATTTCTGTGTTTGAATATCCTTTCTATTTGCTGTTGGACACCCTATTACTATATCGGTTTTACCTGTGTACTTATACAACAACACTTTAAAAATGCTTAGTAGTAGCATATAGGGTGTTGCCCGTTTTGTTCTTGCAAAACTTTTTATTTGATTGCTAAGATCAACCCCTAATGTGGTCACATAATTCTTACCTGTATGTCCTTGAGAGATATTACGAGAAAAATCTAATGGAAATTGTAAAGGTGTACTATCTTTCAATTGCTCTTTCCAATAATCTAATTTTGTTTGTATGCTTTTTTGATATGCTGCACTCCTTTGGTGAGCAGCATATTCTATATATGTATATTCTATTTTTTCAAACGCACGTTCTTCTGTTGTTCTTTTCTGGTTGTAAAATGCATTTAATTCGTTGATAAGAATAGAATTAGACCAACCATCAAAAGCTATATGGTGCATCACTAACAATAATTTGTACTGTGCTGTATCTAGTTTAAAAAGGTATGCTTTAAGCATATAATCATTGGCAAGATCAAAAGACGAAACTTTTAATGTATCAATGTATGCTACCAGTTTAGTATCTTCTTTATACGCATCACTATAGAACATGTTCCAATCATGAGAAGGTAAAAGAGATTGATATACGTCTCCATTTTCTTGCTGATCAAAAACTGTTCTTAAGGATGTGTATTTTTCTACAAGATTTTTTAATGAGTCTTCAAGATTTTGTACATCTATTTTTCCTTGTATGTTATATACATAAGGGATTTGGTAGTGTGTACTTCCTTCTGTTTTATCAAGTAACCAAAGGCTCTCTTGAGAATATGATAGTGGAAATAAGGATTGCTGTACTTCTGACATAATTCTCTTTTTATTGTCTTATACCATTTACACTTTGAATTTACCGTAAAAGAAAATTCAAAGTATAACT
Organism: Aquimarina aquimarini; assembly: GCF_900299535.1. Taxonomy (GTDB): domain Bacteria; phylum Bacteroidota; class Bacteroidia; order Flavobacteriales; family Flavobacteriaceae; genus Aquimarina; species Aquimarina aquimarini. Next base: position 38,361 of record NZ_OMKE01000011.1, read on the forward strand.
GGTGTTATTGTTATTGTATTTTATTCTTTTGAATTGTTGTGTTTAGGTAACTATTCTGATTACTCTATAAAAAATTATAATCGTATTATTTTCTCCAAAGACGAATTATAGGCCTCTCAGGCTAAACGGTTATCAGTCATCAACCAAATTTTAACAATACTGTCTCATCAACGGGTCTATTGGGTGTTCTATTTAACTCAAAAGACCTTCTGACGCGTCTTTTTGACGAAGTGTTTAGCTTTGTCGGTTAAATTTTCAGGTCTTATCCTTGAAATTTCAACAAGCTGAGTTGAAATTTCAACCTATAAAGTTGAATTTTTAACTCAGGAGGTTAAAAGTTTGGTCTTTTTTGTTAAATGGAGCGTCTTTTTGACCAATCGGAACGTATTTTGGGCTTAACAAGTCATAATTATTGATTTTTTACCAAGATTCTATTCTTAATTCACACACAACTTTTGACCTTGATCTACTTTTTCTGCTTCTAATTAAAGCTCGATTTATGCATTATAAAACCTATTACACCTTGCAATTTTTGCTAAATAGCTCTTATAAAACTTGCAGTGTATCTATGGCACTTTGTTCTTGAGATAACCTAGCGTCTACCAGCGTAGCTATATTTTTTACAGTACTTGCCGAGAATAAATCGCCAAGGCTAATCTCAACCCCCAGAGTTTCTTTTATTTCAGCAATGATCTGAGTTCCTAGTAAGGAATGTCCTCCTAGCTCAAAAAAATCATCGTCTTCAGAAATAGTATCTACATTTAATACCTTCTTCCAGATTTCTGCTATTTTTAATATAGTCGTGTTCTTTTTGGTACTAGAAAGTTGTGATTGAATAACTGCTACCAGATTGGTTACTGTACCTGTAGAAAATAGGTCACCTAAACTTACTTCTACTCCCAAGCTTTCTTTGATCTCTGCTATAATCTGAGTTCCTAACAGCGAATGACCTCCTAATTCGAAAAAGTCATCTTCTATAGAAATGGTATCAATATTTAATACTTTTTTCCAAATTTCTAAAAGTGTTCCTTCTATCGTTTTTTCTTCAGTAGTTTCGCCAGCTGTAGCGGCTTCAATTAGTGCCACTAGATTCTTTACTGTTCCTTCTGAGAATAAATCACCAAGGCTAATTTCGATATCAAAAACTTCTTTGATCTCTGCTATAATCTGAGTTCCTAATAGCGAGTGGCCTCCTAATTCAAAAAAGTCATCTTCTATAGAGATGGTATCGATATTTAATACTTTTTTCCAAATTTCTAATACCTTTTCTACTGTTGTTTCATTAACTATAATTGCTGTAGTATTCTTATCAGATGTTAATTTCTCATCTACTGCTAACGGATCAGGAAGTTCTCTTTTATTTATCTTCCCATTAGGGGTTAATGGATATGATTCTAAAGAAATAATAAAAGGCGGAATCATATAATCAGGTAGCTGTAACTGTAATTCTTGAATGAGTAATTCTTTTGTATATCCTTTATCAGGAATTATATAGCTTACTAATCTTTTTGAGCCTCCTGGGTCTTCTTGCGCTACTACCAAAGCTTGTTTGATATATGAAGATTTCTTAAAAGTGGTTTCTATTTCTCCCAGCTCAATTCGATACCCTCTTATTTTTACCTGATCGTCTTTTCTGCCTATAAATTCAATATCTCCTCCTGGCAACCACCGAACCATGTCTCCTGTTTTATATAACGTAGCATTTTTATGGGTGTCAAATGGATTTGATACGAAACGCTCTGTTGTTAATTCAGGTTTATTTAAATATCCGTTGGCTACTCCATCTCCTCCTATGTACAATTCTCCTATTACTCCTGTTGGGCATAATTGCATTCCTTTATTAAAGATATAAACCGTAGTATTATCTAATGGTTTACCAATAGGCACACTATCTTTTTCTACTTTATTTACCTCATAACTTGTTGCATAGACCACCGTTTCTGTAGGCCCGTATACATGTACAATTTTACCTTTTCCTAGAGTATCAAAAGCCTTTTTTACATGGGGAACAGATACTAGTTCTCCTCCGAAAAGGATTTTGCGTATTCCTGATAAGCTTTGTGTATCATAATCTATTAATGCATTAAATAATGCGGTTGTAACAAAACATACTGTAATTTCCTTCTTTTTGATCTCATCTGCTAACCGAATTACATTTGGAGCGTCTTCTTCTGTTATCATGACTAATCTTGCTCCTGTAAGCAATGTGCTGAAAATTTCATAGGTAGACCCATCAAATGCAAAATTTGACCATTGTAGCACATGATCTTCTGGTAAAACTTGTATTGCCCCCGTGTCATGTACTAGCTTCATTATGTTTTGATGACTAACCCGAACTCCTTTGGGAGTTCCTGTTGTACCCGAAGTATACATAATATATGCGATAGAAGATGGAGTACTACTACTATCTAATGGGGTGTCTTGAAAAGATTGTGTTTCTTCTATCAAAAAATAAGGATAAGAAGATAGTTGTTTTTCGAGGATTAGTTTTTCATCTGTACAGAGGATCGTTTTTACATTAGAGTCTTCTATAATATACTGCAATCTACTCACCGGATATTCTGTATGTAATGGCACATAGGTAGCTCCACATTGTAACACTCCCAAAATACTCACTATCATATCAACACCTCGTTGTGCTAGTATAGCAACAGTATCTCCTGATTGTATATTTTCTTTTGTTACTAAATAATTAGCTACTTGTAACGATTTTTTTTGTAGCTCTTTATAAGTCAAAACTTGATCTTTATAGGTAACAGCAATAGCATTTGGTGTTTTTGCTTGTTGTTCTCTAAAAAGCGCTATCAATGTTTTTTTCTTAGGATATTTTACAGAAGGATTATTGTTGCTTTTTAAAGCCCCTTCTATATGTTGTTTGTCTACTAGACAAATTGAATTAATAGTTTGATATGGATCTGTTACAATAGCAGTAACAATACTTTTATATAAAGAAATTAAGTGCTCTATTGTTTTTTTATCAAATATTTCAGAATTATAATTAATAATACCTTGTATATCATTTTTGCTACGCATCATGATCATATTAAGATCATCTGTTGCAATTCCTTCTATTCCTAAATTTAATCCCTTAAATAACCAATCAGATTTTACCGCATACAACTCTGAAAGATCAAAGCTATTTACGACAAAAGAAACATTGCACAACGGGTTGTCTATAGTATTGTCTTTTGATCTACTTTTTAGCACTTCTTTGACTACCAAATTAAAAGGTACTTCATGATAAGGAAGGCAATTAAATATAGAGGCGCGTTGACGTTCTAAAAACGCTAGTAGTGTTTCTTCTGACTTAATTTTGCAACGAATGGCGATAGTATTGGCAAAATATCCTAATACATTTTCAAACCCTTCTTCATTACGATTTGCCATTCCTGAACCAATAACAAAATCATCTTGATTCGAAAAATAATGAAGCATTAATGTATACGCTCCAAAAAGTATGGTATTTAGCGTAACCCCTTCTTTTTTTATAAATGTATCAATCTTCTTAGAAAGAGGCTTAGACAAAAGGAGCTCTATATTGCCTCCTTGATACCCCCTTTTTTCTGGATATGAATAATCGGTTGGAAGTTTTAATAACGGAGCATCTGAAAGGTATTCTCTCCAATATGCTAGATCTGTATCAAAATCTCCTGATTTAATTTTACTTTTTTCGGTTACTACTAATTCTTCATAATTTCTAATGACTTTACCTAATTGAGGAGTCCTTTTTGCCTGTAAAGCATCGTATACCTTTATGATTTCTTTGAGAAGTACGATTATCGACCACCCATCAGAAAATAAATGATGCTGTGTAACCATAAGCTTGTACACATCTTCTTCTAGCTTAACCACTTCAAAATGCATTGTTTCCTCAGAAAAATCAAATGAATATTTCATACGCTTTTTTCTAAGTTTTTCTGCTGCTTTTGTCTTCTCTTTCTCACTATACTCCGAAAAATCATTAAACGGAATCTGGTAACCTGATTTGCTCTTTACTTCTACAAAAGCAGCCCCCTTTTTATTTTCTTTTATGACAGAGCGCAAGGCTTCATGTCTATCTACGAGATACTGAATAGTTTCTGCTAAAGTTGTCAAACATAGATTTCCATTATAAAAAAGTTCAAAATAGATATTATGTAATTGGTTGATTCCTGTAAGCTTATATATAAACCATAATCTTTCTTGCATTGATGACAATGGTACTTTTGTTACAGTTACCTTATCATCTATCACAACATCATCAGAAATTATTTCTTGCTCTTCTATTCCTAAATAATTTTCTACGATAACAGTTGTCAGTTCTTCTATATTAGGGATATTCAACACCTCTGATAAAGAGAGATTAATAGCTAATTGTTTTGTAATTCGATTTTTTAACTCAACCATCATTAAAGAATCTAAACCTTGTTTAAAAAGACTCTTTCTGGTATCGACAACATCTTTTGAAGCTAAAGAAAGAATTCTTGCGATATTATCTTTTATCACTTCTTTTATCAGTTGTTTTTGTGCTTTTGGTTTTTTACCTCGAATGGTATCAAGGAGGTTTACATCATTTAATTTGTCTGTTTTTGATTGTTGCGCATCTGTTAGTTCTTTGTATACTGATGAAATTTCGATTCCGTCATAATATTTTAATAACAAAGTTGGATCAAATTTTAAAACAGGATATTGCCCTGCTTCACTGTTACCTATTTCCTCCAGTATTTTTATACCTTCATTTTTATGAATATTAATAAATCCTAAGGCTTTTAATCTTTTCTTTTCTTTCTCTGTTAAACTCTTCGCCATTCCTGTTGACTCCCAAGGAGACCAATTGATACTATAGGTTGGTAGGTGCTGTTGATTTCTATAGTAGGCAAAATGATCTAAAAAGGTATTTGCTGCAACATAACTTCCTTGCCCTACTCCTAGCACATCCATTACAGATGCCGCAGAAGAGTAACAAATAAAGAAGTCTAAATCCATCCCTTTTGTCAACTCATGAAGATACCATGCTCCTTGTATCTTTGGCGCCATATCAGAAAGAACTTCTTCTATTATTTGATTCTCTACTGTTTTTGCTCTGGTAACTCCCGCAGAATGCACGATCCCTTTGAGAGGAAACTCTTCTGGAATTTCTTCTATTACCTCTGAGAGTGCAACTTGATCTGTAACATCTGCTATTGCTATTGTTACCATTGTTCCTAATTGTCTAAGCGCTTCTATTTTTTCTTTTGCATAAGAATCGGGGGTACTTCTACCTAATAGAATCAGATGCTTTATAGTATGTTTTTTGACAAACCATTCGGCTGTAAGTAATCCTATCCCTTTACATCCACCAGTAATCATAACAGTACATGCTGCGGTAGCTATAAAATGCTCTTTTTTATTTTTATCTTTTCTTTTAGTGAGACGTTTACCAAAAACTTGTTGGTCTTTTATAATTAGTTCTTTTTCTAGTAAATCTTTAGAAATTACTTGACTAATCATCTTATTATTATCCTCTTGTTCTGAAATATCCATAAGAACAAGTGGGATATCTGGGCGTTCGTTTGTAAATACCGTTGCTTCACCCCATATAGTTGCTTTTGCCAAATCTATTGTATGGCTAGTAAAGGGCTGGGTATTTTGCGTAATCCAGTAAATATTTTTCAAAAGAGGAAAGGCTTTTGATTTTGTCCAAGAGATATATTGTTGTAGCATAGCCACAGCTTCTGGCATTTGCTCTTTAATAACTCCTACGGGTTCTTTATTGATTGAAGGTTTCCACAATACTAAAACAGTGTCTATAGACATTTCTTGTACTATCTCTTCTACGTCTTCTAATTGAGTGGCATAAAAAATAGAATTTCCTTTTTTAGAAAGCTCATTAATCAACTTGGTATGGGCAGAAGGATCTCCAAAAATTAATAACTTATTTATTGTTCTTTCTTGATAAGTAGCAAGATCTATTGGTTTCCAATCTAAATTATAACGCCAATCTACCTCAATTGCATCACTATAATTTTTTAATGAAAAAGATTCTTTTTCTACCGCTCCCATACTCACAAGCCCTACTCCTTTGTGATTACGAATATCTACTGCAAACATTTCTTTTGCATCTGTAGTCTTGGCAATTTTTCGAATTTTAATCCAGATTTCTTTTTCACAAACTTCTTTGTACGTTTCAAAAGTTCCTATAGAAAAAACTGGAAACTGATCCAATTCTCCCTGATCTTCCATTAATATAGAAATAAGGTGAAATGTTTCTTTGAGTATTATAGGATGTATTTGAAATGATTGACTGTAAAAATCTACTGTTTCAGAAAGTTGTATCTGTGCCAAAACATGGTGTTCATCTATCCATAATTTCTCAACTTTCAGCAGTGTATCTGGTACATCTTTTAATCGTTGTAAAGAGCTATTGTACTCATTGATATCATATGGTTGATCAAAAGATGTTTGCAAGTTTTCTATATTCACTACATCGCTCTTTTTTTCAGACATAATTAATGTTCCTGAGGCGTTTTCGACCCAATCAGATTCATTTGTCTTTTTACTGTAAAATAAAAAGGAGTAGGCTTGATCTGTTTTTCTAACGATCAATTGTATTTGACCTTTTTTATTCTGAAAAAGTAATGGATGGTGTATCTGGAGTTGTTCTACAATCGTGTTTTTTTGTAGCTTTTGGTGACACATAAACTCCTGAAGTATTTCTAAAATAAGAGATTCTGATGCAATATTGGTCGTTCTATTTTGTACAGTGATCAAAAACGGAAACTTTTCAAAATCAATATGATTTTGATATATCCAATGATTTGCTCCTTCAAAATAGTTTCCTAATAAAGTCTTCTTACTCTCTATTAATGCTGAATCTGCTGTTTGTTGTTCTGAATACCAATAGGATGATCTTTGAAAAGGGTATGTGGGTAAATACACATGTTTTCCTTTCTCATACAAAGAGTTCCAGTCTACTTCTCCTCTATTGGTGTACCATTTTGCTAAACTTTTATATACTGTATCCCCATCTTCTTCTCTACTAGAGGGAAGCCATAAATTGTTTTCTTTCGAGTCAATCTCTTGACCTATAATTCCTAATACAATAGGTTTGGGGCCCATTTCTATAAATGTGTTAGCTCCTAATTTTTCTATCGTATGTACACATTTTGAGAACTGAACGGTTTGCCGTAAATGGTCTACCCAATATGCTGAAGAAGCAATATCACCTCCTGTTATTTCACCTGTAAGATTACTTAGGATAGAATACGTTGGTTTGAAAAAAGTAATCGTATCAAGAACTTCTCTGAACTCATCTAAAACTGGATCCATTAATGAAGAATGACAGGCTCTAGAGATATTTAGTAATTTCGATTTAATTTCTTTGTCATCGCACCACTTTTTTACTCTAAGGATTTCATCTGTTTTGCCCGATAATACAGTCTGTTTTTTGCCATTAACAACTCCTATAGAGATAGATGGTTCATTTTTATTAAATAACTTTTTTACCTCATCTGGCGATAATTTTACAGAAAGCATGCTTCCTTTTTCTGAGTGCTTTTGCATTAATCGACCTCTATGGCAAACCAACTTGACACCATCTTCTAGCGTAAAGACATTGGCTACACAAGCGGCTACAATCTCGCCCAAACTATGCCCCAAAAGGTACTTGGGTGTTACTCCCCATGATTGCCATAAAGCACTCATCGCAAATTGAAATGCAAATAGTGCTGGTTGCATATAATCTAGTTCTTTCAAAAGAGATTCATATTTCTTGTTGAATACAACCTCTTTCAATTCTTTTTCTAAATAAGGAACAGCTAATGAACAACAGAGATCAAAAGTTTCTCTAAACACTGGCTCTGTGTTGTAAATTGTTTTCCCCATTTCTGAAAATTGAGAACCTAGACCTGTAAATAGAAATACAGGATTATTAATGTCTATAGCCTCATCTACAAAAAACTCTTCTTTTTGTTCTACCTGATATTTTAGAGTAGATTTTAATTCTTCTATAGTACCAACTTGAAGAATTGATCTATACATAAAGTGATCTTTTCTACACGATAATGTATGAGCTATATCTTGGAGTTCGATATCTACATGTATTTGTAAGTATTCATATAATCTTTTTTTCTGTTGGATAAGTGCTTCTTTCTTATCTGCTGAAAAAGGAATGTGATACAATCCTACTTCTGTCTTTTCAGTTTTTATTTGCTCCTTATCATTTTGAGGAGGTTCTTCAATAATAATATGAGAATTTGTTCCACTTATCCCAAACGAACTTATTCCTGCTCTTCTGGTTTTGTTTTTTTCTTTTTTCCAAGGAATTGTATTCTCTACAACTTTTATAGCACTACTATCCCAATCAACATGAGTATTGAGTGTATCTAGATGTAGCGTTCTATACAAAGATTGCCTATTAAGACATAAGATTGTTTTTATAACTCCTGCCACTCCTGCTGCAGATTCTGTATGCCCTATATTGGTTTTTACACTTCCTACATATAATGATGATGCTTTATCACGATTACCAAAAACATTTACTATAGAATCGAGTTCGATTGCATCACCCAACACAGTTCCTGTACCATGTGTTTCTATATAATCTATATCATCTGGTGATAGCCCTGCATCTGCAAGAGCTTTATAGATTACTTCTCTTTGAGCATTTCCGCTAGGTGCTGTAAACCCTTGACTTTGACCATCCTGATTAACAGCACTTCCTTTGATGACTCCTACTATTGTATCCCCATCATGTTGTGCTTGGCTCAATGGTTTTAAGACTAGGGCACCAGCTCCTTCACTTCGTACAAAACCATCTGCTTTTGCAGAAAATGTTTGGCACCTACCTGTTGGAGAAAGCCCTTCTATTTTGCTTAGGCCTACCGTGTTTTCTGGATTTAATATTATGTTTACTCCTCCTGCTATTGCGATTTTACATTCTTTATTTTGCAATGATTTTACAGCTGTATGAATTGCAACCAACGAGGATGAACAGGCTGTATCTATGACCATATTAGGGCCTTTAAGTCCTAACCAATAGGATAATCTACCCGATATAGCACTCCCTAAAGAGCTTACAAAAGAGTGAGCCCCCACATGGGATGCATTTTTCATCACTTTGGTATGGTAATCATTTGCATATACCCCAAGATAAACCCCAGTATTACTATCTTGTAACTCTTTTTTAGTATATCCTGCTTGCTCTAATGCTTCCCATGCAGTTTCTAAAAAAATTCTTTGCTGCGGATCTGTATATATTGCTTCTCTAGGGGAAATCCCAAAAAACTCTGCATCAAAAAGATCGATATCTGGTAAAAAACCACCCCATTTTGAGTACATTTTTCCTTCTACAGATTTCTGATCAGAAAACCAGTCTTCTAATTTCCAACGATTACTAGGAACTTCTATAATTGCATCTTTTTCTTCTTCTAGAAGCTTACAGTAACTATTGATATCAATAACACCTCCAGGAAAACGACACCCCATACCAATAATAGCTATGGGTTCTTTTTCTTCTTTTTGTTGTACTTTATTTTTTAGGGTCTTGATAGCAATCAGAGCTTGCTTCAATTTTTCTTTATACGTATCCATGGGTATAATTTTGTGTTTGTAATTTTTACTATTACAATATGTTATTCAACAAATAGGTAGCCTGTAGCTATTTCTCTGCTACGACACTATAGATCACTACTGTTTTTTAACCCGTTTTATATATTAGAAAATCTATTACATAAAGCGGTTTTAACTAAATACGAGGGTTTCTTATTAGTGGGGGGGGGAATAATAAAACAGACATCTGAATTGCTGCATTGCAATACCACTTCACTTTCACTCTAAGAAAGCTAATTCTTTGTCTAATTCATTTTCTAATTGCGCAATATTCATATCCGCAATTTCTTTTTTGTAAGCTTCTAATGCTTCTTTGTTAGACTCTGGCAAATAAGATAATGAGTTCTCTTTTTTTGGTGATAATTTTTGAGTAACAAACTCTGATAAACTTTCTATTGTAGGATGATCAAATATTACAGCAATTGCAATATTTATCGCAAATATCAAAGATAGCTTTTTGACTAGCTTAAGTGCTTCTAAAGAATTCATGCCCATATCCTTAAGAGGTTTTTTTATATCAATCTGGTTTTGATCTTCTATCTTCAAGATATCACCTACCTGTTCTTGAATTACATGTAAAACATTTTGAAGTTCTTTTTGATCGTTTACATTTTCAATATTCGTATTCTTTCTCTCAGAAAGTAATTTGGTAATGTCTTCAAAAAAACATTGAATTGCTGTATCTTTTTTAAATGTATTTTCTGAAGAGCGTTTACTATCTGTAAATATTCCTTTTTCTAATTGCCATTTTGTAAAACTATCATATATCATCAAAGGTTGATCATCTGTTGCTGATGCCAGAGACAAAAACTCATGATCTCCATATTGTTCAATAATTCCTAATAAAATAGGATTAGGGCCTACTTCTATCAGGGTATCTATATCTAGCTGTTTTAGTTGTTGCCAAGCGGATAGAAATTTTACAGATCCTAATAAATGTTCTATCCAATATTGAGACTTACAAACTTCTTTTCCAGCAACTTTTCCTGAAATACAACTTACTAGTTTTATTTTAGGTTCATTTTTTTGAATGGATGCTAGAACTTCTGTATAACTTTTTAAAGCGGGCAACATTAATGGAGAGTGAAAGGCATGAGATATTCTAAGCTTCTTGGCTTCATACCCTTTTTCTTCAAGTCTTTTCATGATTTCCTTAAGGCTCTCAGGCGCACCAGAAATTACTGTTTGTATTGCACTATTTATTACTGCAATTCCTACTGTTTTTTTATATCCTTGCAAAAAAGGCACTACTTCTAACTCACTTGCCTGTACGGCTACCATCTGTCCTTTTTTGGTCAATGTCTCTACAAACTCACCACTTTTGCATGTTAATTTTATCGCATCTTCCAAAGAAAAAACTCCCGCTACACACGAGGCTGTTATCTCACCGATACTATGCCCAATCACTGCTTTGGGTTTTATTCCTTTGGATTGCCATATTTTATACATTGCGTATTCATACGCAAATAGAGTCATTTGCATATAATCAATACGATGAATTAATTTGCCAAGTTTAGTTGTTTTTCCTGCAAACAATACCTGTCGTATATCTTTTTTTAGATACTTCATTGCTATTATAGCACACTCATCAATAGCATCCTTAAAAACAGGCTCTGTTTGGTATAATTCTTTTCCCATCTTGGCATATTGCGCCCCTCCACCAGTAAAAAGAAAAGCTGCTTTTCCTTGAAAATGCTCTTTTGTACGAAAAATAGCTACTGACCTATATAATCCTTTTTCTACAGCTTTTAGTTTTTCTATCAACTCTTCTTTATTGGCTATAGCAAGGATTATATAGGATTTGTGCTTTCTAGTGATACCTAATGACTGATGTGACAATTGGTTTATTGAGAATCTTTGTTGTTGTTCAATAAATGACTTCAATTGTTTTGCTACTATTGACAAATCGCTAATATTCCTATAGGGAAGTAAAATTTGTTTTTTTGTCATTGTTTTGAGTTTATTTTTCAGAGAATTGCAACTTAATTCATAAGAGATTTAGCTGTATGAGCTGCTTTATTTATAATGCTACCTATTTCTTGAAATTTATCTAAAATAAAAAAGTGACCTCCTTCAAACTGCTGAAACCTAAACGGGTATTTTGTTTCTTCTTGCCAACCAATAAGTTGCTCCTTGGAAACGTCTTCGTCTAATCCTGCTAAAACAGTAATCGGAATATCTAAAGCTTTATCCTGCTTATATTCATAAGTTTCTATCGCTTTAAAATCTGCCCTAAGTATCGGTAAAAAGAAATCCAAAATTTCTTTATTCTCGATAGCTCGTTTAGGAAATCCGCCTAATACTCTTAACTCTTCTTTGAAATCTTCATCACTTAATGTATGGCAAGTAACCTTTCTAACATGATTATACCTAGGAGCTTTACAACTAGATATAATCATATGTAAAGGCAACTGATCTTCTTTTTTTTGAAGTAATCGAGAAACTAAAAAACATAACATCCCCCCAAGGCTATGCCCATAAAGGATATAGGGCTCGTCATCTGTTATATTTTTAATTTGATGATATATATCTACTGCCATTTCATTAAGATCTGTCAATAAATTCTCTTTGATCCTTTTTCCATGACCTGGTAATTCTATAGACTCCATTACTAATGTACTGTCTATATGTTCTTCTAATTTGGCAAAGCTAAATTTATTACCTCCACCATAATGTATACATATTATTTTCATAATAAACTGATATGATATAAACTTGATTAACTAGAATATGATAGTACTGGAAAAGGCTGTCCCAAATTATTTTTAGTTCTAAATTTGTTATGCCCATATGTATCTGTACCACTAACCTTAACACATCCCCAATCTTTTAAATCAAAATCAGCTCCATGTGCTCTAAAAGTTGATGTATTTGGATATACTTGTACCTGCCCTTGTACATATCTGCAAGCAACGGCAAATCTAGTAGAACGTTCTGAAGTATTAGGAAAAGAAGCATGCATACATCTTGCAGAAAAAATTACACATTCTCCTGGTTTCATTTCTAGAACAGCAGCTTTAGATTCATCTGGTTCCCAGTTAGAATCTACTTTAAAATCTGAGAAATTATATCCATAAAAACTCGTATCAGACTCTACGGCTGTATATGCTTCTTCTCTACCTGTGCTTATATTTTTCTTCTCATCAAAAAACATTTTGTTATGAGAACCTGGCATCATTTTCAAACATCCATTTTCTTTGGTAGCATCTGTAAAAGTAGTCCAAACAGTTAAATCAAAAGGAATTCCCTCTTCTGTAGCCGTTGGAATTAACTGGGGTTTTCCTGTTGCATAGCTATAATCTTGTACTTGATGCCACTCTGTACCCTTACTTCCTGGATATTTAGGAAACATCTCTACCCTCCATAGGTTAATATCATCCCCCATAATACTTGCCAATCTCTCCACTATTTCTTCTCTACAGATATGATTAGTTAATTCTTCTATATCAAAATGTCTGTCATAATTGAGTGTGTTTTTGTGTAACATTTTTGAATGATCAGCACCTTTAATTCTAATCTGTTTCAGAATATTCTTTGCTTCTTCTGGTTCGTAAACTTTTATAGGACCTATAAATCCTTGTTCAAAAAATTGCTTTTTTTCTTCTGGTGTTAATGAATTTTTCATGATTTGTATGAATTAAGTTTATTGGTTATATACCGATAGGTGTAGTAAAGGATTCCTCTCAAAAACAGTGTTTTAGATATTATTATAATACATGTAGATTTAGTATTTATACAGGATAAAAGAGTTTTGGGTTCTCACATCATTTTAACTTTAAAATCGTGTTTATAGAAATTAAAATGGTAGTATAGGTTTTGATATTGGAAAATTATAAACCGATTATTGTTTTGAGGAATTATATAGCCATTAATAATACATATGTAATAGGCGTAGGAACTAATTAAACTAGTGAGAAATAGTAGTTACTTACTATATTTCGCATTTGGACATAGCTTCGCCTCTTCGTGTCACACTTCTTTTAAAAATCTAAAAAATTTAATGAAATAAGATAGAATAGTCTATCTTGATGATGGATACTATAAGTTATAAACGAATATACTTATTATCAATCTTTTCACAATACGCTTTATCCGCAATTGTTTTGCTGTTTTTATTCATAACAAAGCACAATAAACCGTAATCAACTAATAAACAATACTTTAAAAAAGTAACGTATTACCATACACATTTGTATTTCACATCAATAATTAACAAAAAACTAATGCAATTAACTTTTTGTTAACTTACTGGATTTTATTTTAAAGTCAATAATTTTCAATTATTATGATAGAAAAACGATCATTTTATTTTAGAATTATATCAAATTCTTAATCCAATATTAGCTTCTCCTCCTCCATTTCTTTTTCTTCCTCCTAGCTATCAATGACACTTACTATTCGCTCAACAGTTTCTTTGACATGAACGATCAATAATAACTACCTATCTTGATACTTCTTCTTGGTGTAAAACACCTTCTTAAAGGATTAGAAGATGGGTCATAATCTATATCTTAAGAAATTCTGTTTTTGATCTAATTCGTTCTAGGTTTCTTCTTGTGTATTGACTGATATTATAGTTTTATACTCAGAATTAATTGACTTAGATACTGGTCTTGAATCTTTTCTTTTTTCTTCTGAATTATATATAGTACCATCATATAAAATAATAATTATGTAAAAACACATTGTTTATTTTTATTATTTTATTTTGAGAATTCAAATGTACTTGATTACTAATCAAAATTCAAAGGGGTATTCACCCCTTTTTCTGGGGTTTAATCACCTCTAAATTTGAACTTTGATTATCTTCAATTAGGATTTAAAAGATACTATCCTAATAATATAGAGAAACATTGTTAAACTAGTGACTGTCTCAGATCAAAAACTTATAAAATGATACAATATCAGATTCATTTGAATGTAAGTTTTTTTTACAAAAAAGCGATATTTTGCTAATAAAATATCGCTTCTTAATCTATTAATTTTTTCTGATTATCTTACTATCAATCGATCTACATGTATTTTTTGAAACTCATCATAAATTGTTACAAAATAAACTCCTGAATTATAGTTTACAACATCCAGATAAACAGAAGTAGCTGATTTTCTTTTGTTTTCTCTTTTTTCGATAAGTTTTCCATAAGCATCTCGGATTTCATATGAGAAAATAGGGTTTCCATTTGATTTAATAGTAACTATATTAGTCGCTGGATTCGGGTATATTGTAACTTGATCTTTTTCTCCTACAGCTACGATTACTTCCTCTTTTTTAAATTTTGTTTTTTTCAAATTTTGCAAGCTAAAGGCAGTCTTTTCTGAGTATCTAAAACTTCCTCCAGAAGCAAGTACTCTTTCTCCAGATGTTAATCTGTAATTTCCTCTTCCGTATCGACAGCAAATTCCATCTCCATATGTATCTTTAATAATAAAGGTATAATCACCAAATGGCAAACACTTCTTAATTGTAATCAATTCTTTATTATAGGGTCCCCCTGAGGCTACTACTTTTTTATTTTTATCCTGAATTTCCCAAGAAGTTTCTTCAGGATAATTATCCGTTTTCAGTTTTAGGGTCACCTCTGTACATTGAGTTGAATTATCATATTCCTTTTGTAAAGCGTCGATAGGTTCAAAAATATCAGTAGTAATCCATACATTTAGATCTAGAGAAAGTTTTCCATAGCTATTATCAGTATCTGATGGCTTAGCAACTCGCAAATACGCAGAACCTGAACTCACACCATCTTGTAAGCATCGAGAGTCAGCACCTGGTCTTTTAGCCCCTTGTAAAGCAGCCATTAGCTTATCTGCTAATGTACCTTCTGTTTGCAAAAATGCTTTTTCCATATCCAAAATAACATCTTTAGATAGTAGTATATTTCCTGCTATAGCATAATTGGATCCAGCAATATGTAACTTTTTATCAAATACTTTGTCTCCTGTATATCCTGCTGTTCTAGGTGCCCCTCCGTTTAAATCAGCAATAATGTATTGTGCACTATCTGGAACTTCTCCATTTTGAACAAGCCATTGTATAATTTGCTCTGGAGAATCACCTGCCTCCATACGTTTTGTAGCGGCTTGCTGATTTGCAGGTATCCAAAATGCTTGTGTATTAATTGCTCCTACTCCTAATACAATATCACTCACATCTCTTGCCCCATCTTCGGAATTAATACAAGTGGCTCCTGCACTTCCGATTTCGCCTGTTTCTGGATCTACTGCTACAATAGAAAAAGTGTGTTGTGCTTCAAGCGTAATTGGCAAGCATAAAATCAAATACAATAAGAAAAAACAATTACTAAAAAATTTCATAATGAGTTAGTTTTAAGATGTTAGTATAATTTGTAGATTAGATATCCACAAAATAATTGAAAATACTGACCACCTTACGATAGCGTTCTGTTAAAAAGAGCAAACTTCTTGTTAAACCACAACTTCGTTACCTTTTGATTATCAAAAAGAAACAATACTGCTTTTGAATCTAATAAAACGTATGAATAATAAAAACGATTTTATGTTATCAAAAGAAATACTACCATCAAAAGACTGTATGATTATTTTTAAACGGAAAAAGGATAGTTTATATAGAAACTAGCATAATCTCAATACTTTTTGACATAAATCAAAGGAAAGCATATCAGTTACTTGGATATTTGCGAAATAATTTTGAAAGTCAAAGTTTTGTATTACAAAGAAAACAACGATTATCTCGCTTGTAATATCTTCAATCACACAATTGTGGCTTCAAATGATTAAGAATATATGACAAATGAATAAATTCTATCAATTAAAAGTTTTAGAAGTAAAAAAAGAAACCCAAGATTGCGTTTCTGTTTCTTTTGATGTTCCTTATGAATTACACGAAACATTCAATTATAAGCCTGGACAATATTTAACCTTAAAATTCAACTTAAATGGTAAAGAGATCCGTCGTTCTTATTCATTATGTAGTTCTCCTGTTATAGAAAAATCATTGCGAATTAGCCTAAAACTGGTAAAGAATGAATTGGTTTCAAATCATATAAACAACACTATTAAAGTTGGTGATTTTATTAATGTTATGCCTCCTGATGGACGTTTCTTTGTTGATGTTAAAAAAGAGAATTCTAAAACTTATTATTTGTTTTCAGCGGGAAGTGGTATCACACCAATTTTTTCAATTTTAAAAACAGTTTTATTAACTGAAGAATGTAGCTATGTCTATATGATTTATGGAAATAGAACAGAGAATTCAATATTATTTAAAAAAGAATTGGACAAACTTATAGAAAAATATGGAGATAGATTTATTCTTGAATATACCTTGAGTCACCCTAACAGTAATTGGAATGATTTATGGAAACCTTCAAAAGAGCAAATTTTCCGAAAAGGTCGCATAGATACTAAACTTGTCAAGTGGTTTATAAATGAATTTCCTCTTTATGCAAAAAATGCAGAATACTACATCTGTGGCCCAGAAACAATGATTGAGAACACGAAAAAAACTCTTAAGGCAATTGATGTTCCTAATGAACGTATTTTTTTTGAAAGCTTTGAAAGAACTAATTCTAATGATTCACCCTAAAGAATTGAAAAAAAACTTAAGGGTGAAACTATGGTTCTGTTTTGCCTCTTTTTTTGTTACCTCCTAATCTAACAACATTAACTTATCGCTTTAAAGTAAAATGTGAAGAAAATGTTTTAACAACACCATCATTTTTATCTAAATATTCAACTTTAAACCAATAATCGTTAGATGGCATATTTCTATTTCTATACGTTCCATCCCATGAATCATAAGAAGGTCTTATTTGCTTCAACAGAGCACCATATCTATTAAAGATATATATTACTGCTGAAGTATTATTTTTTAGACAATGAATATTCCATCTATCATTAATAGCATCTCCATTAGGTGTAAAAAACTTAGGATAATCCAAAACTGAAGTTGTATGTACTCCTGTATCATTACACCCAGAAACATCACGCACATATACCGTTTGAAAACATTCTTTTACGTTGTCAAAAACATTGCTTTCCTGCCAATTTCTATTATCCAAACTGTATTCAAATTCTTTAAATCTTTCATTATTATTTTTTACGGTTACTTTGATTCTATAATCATTGCCGTAATTATTATCAATAATACTTGCTTCTATATCCAATTTATTTATTGATATCACTCCAATAGTCATCTTTACATTTGTGGCACACAGATGTGCATCTGGTGTAAATATATATTCTTCGGTTTTTAAGTTAGTTAACTCTGGTGACCATGATCCTGTAATACCATTTAAAGAAGTTGTAGGTAATTCTGATAACTCATCGCCAGAACAAATTGGATCAATTTTATTAAACAAAGGCACAATTTCTTCGTTAAAGATAATTGCTATTTCATCTCGATGTATATTGCCTATACTATCTGTTACTGTAACCCTATAAGCTCCTGTTTCATTTACAGTGATAATACGTTTTCCTCCTGTATTTGATATCTCAACAAATCCATTGCCTGTATCTATTTCCCAAAAATAATTTCCATAGAGTGGGCTTTCATTTGGATTTGCATTTAAAGTTGTATTTGTAACGCCGCAAAGGTTTAAATCACCCCCCAAAACACTATCAAGAATAAATGGTGCAACTACTACAGTAATATTAGTAGGTGTGCCACATTGATCTGAATCTGGTATAAATGTGTACTCTTTAGTTATTAAGTTGCTTAATATTGGAGACCATGATCCCGTAATACCATTTATAGAAGTGGTAGGTAATTCAGATAATGTATCTCCAAAAGAAATAGGAACTATTGCATTAAACAAAGGAACAACCCTTTGTTTAACAGTAATTTCCACTTCATCCTGGTGTATATCTCCTACAAGATCTGTTACCGAAACTCTATAGTTTGCTGTTTCATTTACAGTAATAATACGTTCTCCATTTGTATTTGGTATTTCAACAAATCCACTTCCTGTATCTATTTCCCAAAAATAATGTACATATTGCTGGTCTTGATTTGGATTTGCATTTAAAGTTGTAACATCACAAACTTCTGAATCATCACCCAAAACATGCACAATATCAACAATTGAGCAATCTGTAGTTCCTGCTTCTGATTCATCCAAATTTATTTGCTCTATTTGAACTAATCCATTTAAACCTATATTAGAGTAATTTGTTACTAACAAAACATAATAATCACCTGACTTTACGTTATTTAGATGCATTTCTTCAATAGCAGCAATACTATAACTACAATCCTTTACATTAGTAGTGTTAATAGTAGCATAAAAATCTCTTGCATTAGTAAATGTAGTATTAGTGGGACATCCAGAATCCAAAGACGTACTATATTTAGGTGAACAATGATCAGAAAAATCATTACACCTTACACTTTTAGAGTTAAAAGGTCCCCATACCACAAAGTCTACATCTAAGCCAGGTTCTACAAAAGGGTCTAACCTATTATTGGGCACTAAATCTGCCCATTGACTAATCCGAAACTTTACATCTCCCCCCTTTGCTATTTTAAAATAGAACCAAGAAGGCCTAGGATCTGTATCTAAGCAAGCTACTTGTTTTCCAGTACCCTCATTTGTTACATCCGAAACGTTTTCAAATGTATAACGCCCCTGTGGATCCCAACAAATAGGTTTTAAATCATCACAACTTACCCCTCCAGGTGTATTAATAAATTGAGCAAAAAAAGTGGTGTGAATAAAAGCAAAAAAAATGAGTGTTTTGAATTTCATTTTTATTTTTAATAAAGTTGTCATTTTTATATTCTAAAAATCAGTATTAGTTACTACTTCCCATTATATCATGACTATTATTTTAATTCCGTAAAGTATTTACAGTACATAATAGGGTATTGCCAAACTCGAACTTGGGATTGATTAATACCATTAAAATCAATATGATTAATGAATTAATGAGAGTAAAACGTATCGAGACATGTATTTCTATAATGACTCGATACGTTTTCAGCGTATATGTAATACTATAAAACCAAAATTGGCTATATTGTATAACCTGGGGTTTTTAATCGTATACATTTTACACTTTTCTGAATTAATTAATTTGACCTTCTGCTGTTATTCTCTTTTCTTCCTTTTACTATGTAAAAACTAGATCTTCTATTTTTTTGGTGTTGTTCTTCTGTGCAATTTTCACAAGCATCTAGCAACTTATCTTCTCCATAACCCATAGCACTCTCTATTCTGTTAGAAGCTATTCCTCTGGATATTATATAATCTCTTACAGATTCTGCTCTCATTGTTGATAAATGCTTATTATAATCAGCACTTCCTCTACTATCTGTATGTGATTCTATTTTGATAACCATATCAGGATAATTATTCATTACCGTTACTATATGTTCTAATTCCTGCTCTGAATCTTTACGGATATTATGTTTATCAAAATCAAAATAAATAGGTCTGATTACTATTTCGTCTTCTACTATTAAAGGAACCAATTCGATATTTTGTACTACTTCTTTGTTGTTAACACCTAAAGTTTTAATGGATTTTGTTGCTTCTCTATAGTTCTTTTTTGATGCTACAAAAGTGTACTCTTTATCACATTCGTTATCTGTAAAAAGGTAAGTTCCATCTTCTTTTATAACTTGTTCCTCTAATGATTTTTCATCTCCTGTAAATAGTATATCAACACCACCTAGCGGAGCTTTTGTTATAGAATCTGTAACAACTATTTTTATACTTTCTTTACATTCTGGTTTTACAATAAAACTATAAATATCATCATCTCCTTTTCCTTCTTTTCTATTAGAAGAGAAAAAGCCATACTTGTCTTCTTCATTTATAATAAATGAAAAGTCATCATAAGTACTATTTATTGGAGTTCCTATATTTATTGGCTTACCATACGTATTGTTTTCCAGTTTAGATTCAAAAACATCTAATCCTCCTAAACCTAAATGTCCATTAGAAGCAAAAAATAGATTTCCATTTTCGCTTATAAAAGGAAACATTTCTTTTCCTCCTGTATTAATAGTTTTTCCTAAGTTTTCTGGTTTACCATAGCTATTACCTGAAATAGAGACACGATAAATATCTGTGTTCCCATAACCTCCAGGCATATCAGATACAAAGTATAGATTTTTTTCGTCAGTACTTAAGGTTGGATGACCACATGAATACGCATCATTATTAAATGGTAATTCTTGTATATTTACCCATTTATTATCTTTTTTTTCTGCTTTAAATAATTTTAAATGAGATATTCTATGATCATCTCCATGTAGTTTTTTACCATCATAATTATCTCTAGTAAAATAGGCTGTGTTTCCATCTTTTGTAATTACAAAGTTTGATTCATGATATTTAGATGATACGTCTTCTAATAATGTTATATCTGCTATATCTCTCGTACTTTTTTCTATAATCGATTCCTTTGCTTTATAGATATTTAAATAAGGTTGACGGTTCCATTGATATAACTTTCCTTTTGTTCCAGTTTTTGGACGTGTTGATGAAAAATAAAATTCTCCATTTTTAACAAATCCTCCAAAGTCAGAATATTCGGTATTACTTGATAGATTATGAAGATTAAAATAAATTTGAGGTTTGTTAGAATATTCTGTAAAATAATCTCTATTATTTTCTAATGCTATAGCACTAGTATTATATCCTTTATCTTTTAACTTTAACAACCATCTGTTAGATTCTTCTATTTTTTCATTAGTTTTCAATGTTTGAGCATACCTAAAAATATGATCAGGAATCGCTATTTTTTCATATTCCCCTATTAATTTTCTATAATATTTTTCTGCTTCTTCATATTCATTATTATAATAATACGAATCTGATAACCTACTTAAAGTTAAATAAGAGTTATCTCCTTTATCATGAATCGCTTTATATATTTTTGATGATTTTTTATACGCAAATTCTTTAAAATACTTGTCTGCGGCATATTTTCGTTGCCCATATCCTATCGTTATTGATAAAATAAACAATATGTATGTAATTTTTTTCATTTTTATTAAGTTTTAAAAGAATCTTGGTGATTTTGCGGTTAATTCTTTGAAGAAATTCCAACGAATCATTAATTCGTAAGTTCCTGAATTATAGTTACTATAATTAGATGTTGTTAAGTCATATGCAAATCCTAATTCTAAGTTTTTAGTGGCTTTAAACCCTAGTAAAGCACTTATAGAATCATCCCAGCGCCAAGATGCCCCTAAAGTGAATTTTTTATTAAATAAGAAATTTGCAGAAACATCTAATGATAAAGGTGCTCCACTTACCACCTTAGTTAAAAACGCTGGCTTAAACTTTAGGTTTTCAGATAAGTCAAATACATACCCCCCTATAAGAAAGAAGTGCATACGTTCTGCTGCTACATTACCACCACTGGCAATTGAGTCATCATAGTATCGGGCTTTTAACATATTAGGGGTCGAAACTCCTAAATACAATTTATTTGTATAGTAATAAATACCTGCTCCTATAGTTGGTAAAAAACGACTAATGTTTCCTGTTAATTTTTTATCTTGAACATCTTTCACCAACCCTTTATTCCAATCAACAGCTAAATGTCGTCCTCCCAGTTTTAATCCAAAAGAAATTTTTCCTTTCTCACTAGCTCGAATTATGTAAGAAGTGTTTATATCTAAAGCTATTTCGTGAGCTGGTCCTATTTGATCATTAGTTAAGTTCACACCTAATCCCATACCACTATATCCTAAAGGAGTATCATAACTTACTGTTTGTGTTGACGGAGATCCATCAACACCTACCCATTGTGCACGACCTAATAAATTAATTATTTTATGTTCATTAGTTCCTGAATAAGCTGGATTTATGGTCATCGTATTATACATGTACTGTGTAAAATGCGAGTCTTGTTGGGCATTAACTTTAGATAAAACTAAAGTGAATACTAACAACAGTATAAATATTTTAAATTTCATGTTTCTATTTTTATTTGATAATGTATAACCACCCTACTTTTGGCTTTGAGCCATCTCCAAAGTCTATTGCATAGTAATAAGTGCCTGATGGTAATATTTCTGAACCGTTTATTGTTGTTCTTCCTGTAGACAAACCTCTAAATACTACATTTTCATTATTATATCCAGACGCTTTATAAACTGAATTCCCCCACCTATTAAAGATTTCTACAGTATTATTCTTATACTTAGGGTTATTTATTCCTGTAATGTAAAATGTATCATTTTGGTTATCACCATCGGGTGTCATTATGTTATATATAATTATATTACATTCACTTGTAGTAGTTATGGGTAAGCTTATATCTGGGGAATTATAATCACAAGGATCGTTGGGGTCAGTATTATCTAGACCTATTGTTCCATCTCTATCGCTATCTAATTCTTTTAAATTTGATACTCCATCTCCATCACAGTCTGCTACTGCCCATAAACTTGTTGTTATTGATAAGTCGATTCTCGAAATATCTCCTCCTATACAAGGATCATTATCATCGGGGTCTGTAGTAGCATCTTCACCATCATCATCTTTATCCATATCTATTTCTCTAAAGTCAACTTCTGGTGTATCTGCTGTGCTGTCTATTGTGTCTAAAGCTCCTGCATTTAATGTATCATTAACATCAAATAGTGTTGCTATCGTATCTACTGTATCAAATGTATCTAATAACCCATCGCCATCAATATCTACTGTTGTTCCATCATCTGTTAACCCTGATTCGGCTGTATCTGATAACCCATCATCATCACTATCTAAATCTAAATAATCTGGCAAATTCTCTGTAGTATTTGCATCGGTATCTGTTGGAGTTGTTATTGGGGTACTTCCTCCAAAGTCTGAATCGTACTGGTTATCGATTCCATCATTGTCATCATCTGCTTCTAATGGTGGCTGATAACCCGCAGTAGTTTGTCCCTCTACATTATCAGGTATTCCATCATTATCTGAATCAATATCTAGATAGTTTGATAACCCTTCATTATCTGTATTTGGTAGTATTAAAGCTGTTCCATTTGTTACTTCTCCTGATCCGCTTCCACTATCTACTGTATCTAAAGCGTCTATTAACCCATCATTATCAACATCGATCATGGTATGGGAAAGACCTTGAGTTAGGTAGTCTACTTCACCATCTTCATTAGCATCTGCTCCTCCTGCTTCTACGATATCTAAAATACCATCGTTATCTGAATCTAAATCTAAATGGTTTGGGACCCCATCTCCATCTAAATCATCAAATATTGGTTGAGGGCTATTGTCATTATCACCTATTGCTGGATCTGAGTCATCGTCATCTAAATAGATTGAGAAACCATCATTATCATTATCTTCATTTGGGTCTAATCCACCTGTTTCTATAGTGTCTAAAATTCCATCGTTATCATCATCTAAATCTACCTTATCTAATACTCCATCACCATCAGTATCTGTAATATCTACAAAATGAATACTTCCTGCAAAAAATTTAGTGAAATACAATTTAGTTACTGAATTAGTTACTGAAACATGAATTCCTGATAGATAATCCCAGGCATTGAAATTGTCAAGAAAGACTTCTGCTGTTGGCGAAGAGGACTTAAGATCTATTTTTACGAGTCTATCTACCACATCAGGAGCACCTGTAGGAGGGTCGGCCACATATAAAACCTGATTCTTAACATCTAGACCTATTCCAGAAGGGCTATTTACATTGGTTACAACATCTTCAACAACAGGAGTCGAATTTGATAAATCAATCTTAGAAACCCTAGGTGTTCCACCTGAACCAGCCCTCTGTGTAAAATAAAGAGAATTATCAATCTCATTATAAATAATCCCAAACGGATAATCTAAATTAGTAACAAAGTCCTCTCCTACTATAGGAGTGGCGGTCATATCTAATTTGACAATTTTTCCAATACTATCTACAACATACAAGATATCACCCACAAAAGTTAAACTATATGGAAATGTATAATTAAAAAGAACGGGGATACTTGGGGTGTTTAAATCTGTTAAATCCAATTTTCTAATGTGTCTTGGATTTGTGTCAGAGTCTCCGTAATACAATTCATTGTTATATACGTCCATCCCATACGTCCTTGATGCCAGTTCATCAATAACTGTTGATCCTACACCGATGTTATCTAAATCTAAATAAGATATACGACCTTGATACCATTCGGAAAAATAAAGGCGATTGTCAATTATCTTCATTGATGATGGAGTACTTAACCCATCAAGCAATGTTACTTGAGCATTTATATTATAATAAAAAGCTATTAAAAATATTATTAAGTAATTTTTGTTCATTCTTTTGTCCTAAAAATTAAATTCCGGCAAAACTATATAATTATTTTTATTTATTCTAAATAAAAATAATTTTTATACATTCTTTAAGAAACAACACAACTAATTGGTTGTCAGTAAATTAAAAGAGGTAAATAAAAAACCCCTATTCTATATGATTGATAATCTTATAAAATATTCTTCTGTTTAACTTTTTAATTTTTGACATATGCTTTTATAACTTTTTCATTTGAATATTGACCTATTCTATTTTGCATAGAAACCATTTTCCCAAAACTACCCTACCTATAATTTTGGACTTACTACATTTGACTGGACATTAAGTTTATAGAATTATTGCTATCTACTTTATCTCTGAATTATGTCTAAACGTAAAAAGAATTACAGTATCGATTTTAAGCTAAAATCTGTAGAATCAGGTTATGCCAGAGGAAATATATTCCAGGTATGTAGAGAATTAAATATTCCTACATCGCGCTAGGCCGTTGGAGAAAAGAATTTAATAAATATGATACTAATAGTTTCCTAAGTCGCGGTAAGCCAAACTCCGAAGGTCGCATATTTTAACATTTTCAGAAAAACACTTCCTCAACAGTTACAAACTCAATAAAAACAAGGGATCAGTGAACCACAAGTATCTAAAGTCAAAAGGATTTTCATAATCAGAAATAGAAGGTTTTACCTAAAAAAAGGAAAATTCAGTACTCCAAACAGTACTCTATGCGAAAAAAAACGATGATTTTCAAGAAGAAAAACACTTATAAACAAAAATAACCTCTTCATTTTGAAGTGGTTATGTAGTAGCGGGAACAGGACTCGAACCTGTGACCTTTGGGTTATGAGGCTAAATGAGCTAGACTACAACTTGTTGTTTATAAGGGATTTAACAATTTACAGAGTACATAAACACTTGCATTTCGTGCATTTCAGTACTTAAATTCAGTACTCTACGATAGAGTACTGTTTTATATATTCTAGATTAGAATTACATTCTCTATTCAGGCTAGTATTTTCTAAAAAATTGATATTATTCATACCAAAAAAGCAGTGACTTTTCAACACAATATACATAAAACCATTATAAATAAAGAGTTAAGAAAACAAGAGGTGTACTCATGGTGGGAGCTTTTGTTTGCTTTTGGTAGGGTTTTGTTTGTTGTTTATATATCTTGTAATACAATTGAACTATTTTTGTGCTACTTTGATTCGAAAGTAATTCCCTATTTGGGAATATTTAACATTAATTATTTTTCCCGTTACGGGAATATATATATATTTGCAACAATTATGAAAGTCTTTTCAAGAGGAACACTAAGAGATTTTTGGGATGAATACCCCGATTCTAAGATTAGTCTTATTGCATGGTATGAGATATTTAGTAAAAGAAAGTTTTCAAACCCAAATGAAATAAAATCTCTTTTTGGAAGTGCTGATTTTGTTGGAGATAATAAAATAGTTTTCAATATATGTGGAAATAAATATAGATTAATTGTCAAGTTTAGATATCAAGCTCAGTTTGCATTAATACAATTTATAGGAACACATAAAGAATATGATAAAATAGACGTAAATGATTTGTAATATGGAAATTGAATATAGTATAATAAAGAATAATGAACAATATGAAGAATACCTAAACAGATTTGAAGATATTTTTAATTGCGAAGAAGGTTCTCCTGAAGAAATAGAGTTAGAGCTTTTAGCTCTGCTTATTGAGAAATATGAATCAGAGCAATATCCTATGCCTGATTCAGATCCTATTGATACTCTTAAGTTTATTATGGAACAAAATAACTTAAAGCCGTCTGATTTAGGAAAAATATTAAATAGCCCAAGTAGAGCTACTGAAATATTAAAAAGGCAGAGAAAGCTTAGCTTAAATCACATTAGATTGCTTTATGATAAATTGCGCATACCTGCGGATACTTTAATAAAAGATTACCAATTAAAAGTTCAATAGATTGATGAAGTTAAAACATTTTTCAAGATCGTTTTTTGTAACTTTAGTTTTTATTTTAGGAGGTATTTTTACTTCTTTTTCGCAAATTATTGATTTGAAGCCCTCCAAGGTGAAATCATTTTTGAGTAAAAACTGGTGTCTTAAGGAAATATTGAATAATGGCTCTAAAATGAAAGTTCCAATAGACTCATTGAATAATGAGCTTACTTTAAAATTTAGAACAGATAAAAGTTTTAATTTAAAATCATTAAGTACTTCTGAAGAAGTTAATGGAACTTGGGTATACGAACGAAATAAAAAACAAATTACTTTAAAAGATAATAATGGAGATATAAATGCTATAGTGACTAAGCTAGACAAGAGAATACTTATACTGCAATTAATATCAAACAGTAAGCCTACAATAGAATTATTTAAAGATCTTAAATTGTGTTATACTCCTTGTGAGTAAATCATATCTAATTAACGTTTTGGGTTAAGCTGTTCTTGCAAGGTAGGGGCTAAAAAATGTAATTGAGCGATACGTTTTTTTTGAACGCATTTGACAAGGTTTTATGCCTCAATTTACAAAAACTTTGTCTTTTATAATAGACAAAAATATCTTAAATGATAACAAAATCAATACTTAACGTAATTTTAAACCTCAACTTATTTAATCTAAATTTCTGCTTTTAAAACATGCTTTAATACTTAATATTTTCTTAGGAGTCTTATTAGTGATGTCAAAATAATATACATAAATCAATAGTAAATTCAATCTAGATAAATCTAACTTTAAGCACTACGGATAGAGATTTACAGATTACCTGATCCATTGTTTCTACAACCCACATCAACTTTTACCTTACTCTGAACTTCGTGAAAGAAAGGGGAAAAGTTATTCTTCTTCTTTTAATAGTTTATGATACATGTCTGCTAATCGTATTTCTATAAATTTTACGATATGTTCTTCAGATTTTTCATTTTCATACATAGTAAATACTTTCGAAGCATTCTGCTTTTTGAGGGTTTTAATAGCAGCTGTAGGATTCTCTATATCTTCTAGTTTTAAATTCCATTTGAGTAATGATTGTAAAAGTAACGTATGTGACTCATATCTTTTTTCTAATACTTTTTGTCTTTCTAAATCTTCTGGATCTTTTTCTTCGCTACTGTTAATTTTTGCACTTAATACTGTAAATTCATCTCGTATCTGCCTATCTATTTCTTGAGCCTCATGCACCAGTTTTAGATATGCTTCGTATATTTTTTGATTATAGAATTCTGCAAACTCTAAATACATATCCATTTCTTTGAGATAACTAATAGCAACTTCTTTATATACTCGTTTGTCTTTTTGTTCTGTTTCTCTAAGTTGTTCTTTTAGATCACTTAGCCTTCCTTTTTTGTCTTTTACAATATGGGAAAAACCTTGTTTTTGTGGTAATTCTAATAATTGCGGAGTAATGTCTTTTGGCAAACCTTCAAAATGGTGTTTTTTATACTGAATCTTGATAGAATCATTTTCTACCTTGGGTTTCTTTTGCTTCTTTTTAAAATTAAGAGTAGGTTTTTTAAGTCCAAAAGCATAATTATATCCAAAAGTTGCTGTAAACTCGCTTAATTGCCTATTATTACCTCCACTTCTGAATAATTGTACAGCATTCAGATTAAAATTGTGTTTTTCTAATAGTGTATAAGTAACCGCCCCCCTCATATTCACCACATTGGTAGTTGCTGTAGCACTATTTGAGCTATTATACCCAGATGAAAGCCGTATATTCAAGGTTTTTTCAAAATATCGTTTGCCAATACTTAGTGTTGGACCCCAAGTGGTTGCTTCTTCTCTGCCAATTGTATTATAGGTTCCATTGACAGATGTACTTATTGCAAGGTTTCTTTCTGAAAAATCTATCGTATGTCCTATATTCATATTATGAAAGGTAGAAGCATCTCCTAATCTTACAACTCCTCCTTGTTCGTTGGAAACATCATTTAATGCATAATTCATAGTCAAATTCTGACGAGATGTTTTCTTATTGGCTAGTATATAATTAATCGTTACTGTTGCTGTTTGTGATAGTTGTTTATAATCTAGTTCTTCTATCTGCTCGTCTAATAGGTCTGCATCATTAATCTCATCAAACTGATTGGGTTTTATATTGGTAAACGTACTAAAATTTGAATAAGACCCTGAAACGTTTAATCGCTCTGATAGTGCTAGTGTTGCGTTTAATGAACCTACAGTTCTATTGGTGTTATTAGCTTTTAGATTATCAAGATCATCTCTTTGGTATCCAATATTAAGTGCTAAGGTCAATTTATCCTTAAAAAAAGTATTAGAAGCATCTAAGGTTATGTTTTCGAAATCGTTATTAAAGTAATAAGCTCCTAGGGTTTCATAACCAGGATCAATACGTTCGTATCCAACTCCCAGATTTACCCTTCCTATTGCATACCCTAATCTGGCTTTTACAGCATTATAATATTCTGTGGAGGCTCGGTTATTAAAAATAGTTGCAATGGGCGAAACCTCTGTATTGTCAACTTCTTCTGCTCTGGTATCTTTGGTAATAGCTGTAGATGCATATTCTGCTTGTACACTAAAGCTCTTGCCTAGTTTTACCTCTCCTTCTAGACTTAGCACTAAATTCTCTTGCGGTAATACTCCTTTGGCTTCAGGAATAGAATCGATTGAGTTTTTATTATCTTTTGCATAAAAACCAATGACTCCTATTTTATATCTATCTTTTTCTAAACTGGTTTTTAGCCCATATCCCATACGGCTATAGGCAGGAACAGTTCTTGGGTCTTCATTATCTTCTGTTGCTTTGAGTAAACGACCTGCCATTGCACTTACTTTTATAGCTCCTGGTGGGGTTAAATCTACTCCTCCTCCAGTAAATTGATGTCCACTTAATGTATAGGGAGAAAAGGTTATGCTTACATTTCCTATATGTCCCGTAACCCATTTATACTTTGGGTGTAGGCTTATACGATTAAAATCAAAGGGTAATTGGTACCCCAAATTCTCTCCCTGATTAGAAAAACTATAGGATATCGGAATCGAAAAACTGTAGATATTTACATTGAGTGCTCCTTGCAAAAAATAGGTAAATGGCTCTCTACTATTATTTTGGTTCGAACTATAGTATACTCCACTAGCAGAAATCTGTCCACTTACTTTGATTGGCTTACTTTTAGTAATAGACTCATAGTCCAATGTTTGAGAAAGGACACTTAATGGAAGCCATAAAAAAATGAGTAATAGTTTTTTCAATAGGGGCTGTTTTCTGGTGTTGTTCTAATAGATATAGTATACAGTGAGCTTTATAAATAAAGAGCTATGATTAGGAACTAACTTATATATCTGATTAAACAAACCTTTGAAATGGTAAGGAAAAGTATAATTGTCTTACTACTTTTCAAAGGTTTATTTTCTTGTTTTAATATAGAATTATGAGTTAATCTAAAGTAAATGGAAATTCATTGGTTTCATAAAAGTCATCGACTCCATTACCTTGATTACTAAAAACAAACTTAATTTTATAATCTCCTGCTGTAAACATAGCATTTGGCAACGTGCTTTTAGGATATTTGATCCAGACCCCACTATTGGTATGAATTTTTGACACACCATTAGGTAATTCAAAATTACCCTCAAGGCGCATATACTGTGTACATCCATTAGATCCTTCATCCAAAATAAATTCTGAGCCATCATCTATTCTTGTAATTACAGCTTTGGTTTGCTCAAAATTATAAATCGAGTCATCATAATGACTAAAAAAAGCACCCTTAAACCTTAGGCTATACATACTTACATTTTGGCAAGATGTTCTTTTATTTTCTGTTATGGACTGAATATATGGTTTTTTGTTGAACACAGAAATCACAATATTGTTGACCTCACTATGTCTAGAAAAGGTTAATAGTGAAATAGGGGCTTCTTCAATTTGATATCCAACATTGTAATTTTGATACTCCTGATATGGTGTATCAGAAAGTGTATTCTCTGGTGTGACAAACTTAATTTTACCATTTGTAAAAGTATATGGTAACTCTATTTTAATATTAGGATCAGATTCTCCTATCAAATAGAACTTTATAGAAGCATCTGCATTATATACATTTGGTTCTATTTCATGGGTAAGTCCTCTTTCTGAGTACACATAATCAAGTAATCCATTTGCTTTATCAAAAGGAAGCGTGGTAAATTTGATAATATCAAATTTTAATTCATCAGAACCACTTACCAAAAGTGTCATCTCATATTTTTGAGCAGGCTCAAGGTTGTCTCTTGTAATATTATTAGTATCATATTGAGTTTGTAATCCAAATTCTGTTTCCCCTTCTTTACGGATACCTATAGCCAAATTAAAAAAAGAATTTGTTTCATAGTTTACATCTATTGAAGTCGCATTTACTTTTACGATCTCTAATTTTGCATTTGCATCAAATTCAATAGGTCCTGCACTATCATCACTGTTACAAGAACATAATATTATACTTGTAACGAGGATTAAAAATATACTTTTCAGTTTCATGTGTTTATTTTTTTACATATCCTAAAAATCAAGCTCCTTATATTAGAGTCGATTTTCAGAATATATATTTTATATTATTTTCTTTGATATGTCTCTTTTGTAGTACCATCTATATTTGTATAGGTGATTATAAAAGTATTTCCTTCAAATATGATCTCTATCGTTTCTTTGTCAATCGAATATTTTCCAGATTCTAGGTTTTTCCATGTACCATTAATTGTACGTTCTTCAAAGCAATTTCCGTCTTGATCCTGATCAAAATCAATTGAAGAAAAAGTGCCATCTGCTTTAAAGGTAAGGGGTTCTTTCAATTCACAACCAAGATCATCGGCTACAGGTTTACCATCTACAATATCGGCTCTTGCAATGAGATTCCATTCACCTATAAGAGGGTCTTGTCCTGCACTATCATCATCACTGCTACAAGAAATAGATAATGCACTTAAAAATACGGTTGCTACTAAAATTACTTTTTTCATAGTTTTAAAATAATTGGGTTGTTATATATTAATTGTTACTATTATTTTACTTGAATTTGTTATGGTTTTATTTTTTTCCTATATTCCATAGCCATTGGTAATGATCTATGAGTTTATAGTTTCTGCTTATATTACTTTTTACATTTCTTTTTCAATGGAAATACTACTATTTATCATCTTCTTAGGAATTAAAAGATAGCACGGACGAAACCCCTATATTCATTATAAAGGGAGGCTTTTTACAGTAAAACAATTTTTGAAAGTTATATATAAGTGTTGTTCGTAGAAACGAAAAAAAGGCCAGTACATTGACAGGCAACTTTTGAACACGTGGTATTAGGTAACCTTGTGATTTGGTATTCATTTTATTTTGAGGCATTTGGGGTTATAAGGATATAAATAAAATAGTATTAACACTTTAGCATATGCTTATGAGACAAAAGTAAGGGGCATATTACTGTAAAACAATAGTTGCAAGAGGGGGAAAATCCCCTTTTTTAATAAAACGAACTTCATCAAAAAACAATTCATCTTGTTTACAAACATCCTTAACAACAATTAACTTACTTAAAATCAAGTAATTAAATTTTAATTTGTAAATTAAAAATATGACTATAGTCTTTTTTTGAAATAAAAAAATATTTCTCTTCTTTTTTACATTTTATCATAATCTCTATTTTTTTAATATTTTTTATATATTAACATATTGCAAAACTAAGCCTTAAGAGTTCCGTTTTCTGACACTGAGCTTTTTTTAACACTATTATTTTATTCAACTCTTAGTGGTACGACACAAAAGCCACATGCAAAACTATGGTTTTTCCATAATCAATATATGAGGAAATCCGTAATTCAGGGTTTTATTATGTTAAAGTTCCAGAAGATATAATGCTTTTATTTAGTCTTGAATTTTGACTCATTACTCTCTAGGCAAACGTATTATTGGGTTTACTCGGTATAATAATTTTTTTCAACTTTTATATATAATGGAGAATTGATATCAATACAATTATCAACAATACCTAGTAATTTATTATATGTAATAATTTCTCTATCAAGAGGAGGAGGTATTAACCCTAAACCGCCTATAGAAATTTTCTTACCTAATATTTCTACTATTTTTCTTGGGTGTTTCTTTAACCACTTTTTTAATTGTTTTTCTGTAGCATTTTCTGGTGGGCTTTCTCTTTGAGTTAATAAACCAGATAATTCTGTTACAATACATTCTCTAAACTTATCAGTTTCATTATAAATGAGTTCACTACCTCTACTATCATCTAAATTAATCCATTTTTTAATTTTCTGATAAATACGACTATAGTCACTAAAACTTATCCCTTTTCCTGTACTTACAGAAAAAGTATCTCTATCTATAAATGGAATATTAGTTAGTATAATAATCATTTATAAAAATTACATGATTTCATCTAAATTATTAATATTGAAAGTAGAATCAAACTCTACTTTATAATAGCCTTTTTCTTCTGTAAACTTACCAATTTCAATGTAAGATACTCATGCTAACCTTTGGAATACTATGTTTACTACAAAAACTCATTAAACTTTTTTAGCTCAAATAAGGTTTATATATTTGTAATAAGCCCTAAAAAAGAACTTATTAAACCTTATAAAGGTTAATATGGATATAAATAGCAATACTCAGAAAGATATTAAAAATGCCCCAAACTAAACTTGTTAACCAGCTTAGCATTCATAAAAATGTATTGAGTAAGTATGAACATAACGAAGTAAAATCAACAATAGAAATTACTCATAATATTGTGAATATTCTAGATATATCTTTGGATTACCTGACTGGTAAAACAGATGTAGAGATGGATAAAGTAACTGCTAAACGTATTCTAGAAGTATCTAAATTTAACGAAGAAGATAAAAACCATATCTTCTCCGTGATTGATGCGTTCATAGCCAAAAGAAAAATTCAGTCGATTTTGTAATAATATTCTTAATTATGATTTGGTTTACTGCAGATACGCACTTCGGGCATAAAAACATTTTAGACTACACAAATAGATCATTTTCATCTGTCGATGAGATGGATGAAGTACTTATAGAAAATTGGAACGATAAAGTATACCCTGATGATGAAGTATATCATTTAGGCGATGTAGGATTATGTTCACCCAATAAACTCAAAAAAATATTAGAAAGGCTTAATGGCAAAATTTACCTTATAAAAGGGAATCACGAAAAATCTGCAGAAGCCTGTAAAGACAGATTCGAGTGGATCAAAGATTATTACGAACTAATAATGCCCGATCCTGATGGATTTAAAGAGCAACAATTAGTTGTATTATTTCATTATGCGATGAGAGTTTGGCAAGCTTCTCATCACGGAACATACCATATTTATGGACATTCTCATGGAGAGCTATCAGACGATCCTAATGCACTTTCTTTTGATGTTGGCGTAGATTGTCACAACTATGGACCTATCAATTACCAAGACATCAAAAAGATAATGAAAAACAAAAATTGGACTAAACCTCTTTTGAGGTAGGATGATTATTAAAATAAATTATCTCTGGTGAAATTTCATCCCCTTTTTCATCTTCCAAGCAATACCAAATGTCAAATTTTAAACCTAGAGATAAAAAAGAGTGTTTTAAATTTTCAAGGAGTAATAGAAGTTCTTTTTCTGATTTGTAAAAAGTAACCTCTAAAAAATATTCCTTTTCATCCAAAGTATTAAGATATAATTCAAATTCTTCTCTTTCTAATTTAATATCATATCCAAATATTCTAGGTCGATATTTTAAATCTGAATAAGAAACTAATAGTTTTTCAACTATTTTTTGAGGTTCTACATTTAGAACTGTTCCACCTACTCTATATTCCATAATTATAATTTTAGAAAAGGCTTTAAGTCAAAACCACCTCCTGTAGGTTGTATTGCTATATTTTCAACATTTAAACTTGAATACTTCGAACTTATCGTATTTTTTAAATTCTTAAAACCTCCTATAATATTTTTACTCCCTTTTGCATTAATAATTTGACTATTTATAGTATAGCTAAAATCTTGATATGCTTTACTATTATATAAAGACCTATTAGATACAATATCATCTGCTAAGCTTTTCAATTGCGAATTAGTCATATTCGAAATATCTACTTTAACACCATTTTTAATGATGTTATCTTTAAATTTTACCTTCACAAAATTATCAAAGTCACTTTGTGTTACCATAGCTACCAAATCTATATCATTAGCATCAGGAGTTCGTAAAGAAGAACCTTGTATTCTTACATCTGCACTAGAAATACCAATATCATCTAATCCAGATTTTAATTCACTTTTAAATCTATTAAACTCACCAATATCAGCAAACTTATATGGATATCCTCGTTTTTGCACCACATTTACCCAATTGTCCATTTGTTTCATTAATCCATCTGCATCAATTAGTTTTGCTTCTCTACAACTTATAAATAGTAAATCATCAATAACTTCATCAGAAAGACCTAAAGATTTTCCTTTCTGAATAATAGTACTTATTTGATTATCGGTATGTTTTAAAACAAAACCCGATGCACTGTTTACTCGACTACTTAACTTTGATTTAAAGGCTGATAAGAATTCACCCCCTGCATTATTGATGTCCTCTACACTTGTGTAGGATTTTTCAACTCATTAGATCACTTCTATTTAATTCTCTACCCCAACCATTATTTTCATTAATTGAAAATTTCTTAAAAAACTTTACTTCGGGGAGTGGAATTTTATTTTTATTCATTATATCTATAATGTCCTCTAAATATTCTAGTGTATCTAATGAATTATTTGAAATTGAGGAATACAAATCACGTGTACCAATCTCAAATAATTTATTTAAAATAAAAATAATTACCTCATTAGAGGAATTATACAAATTAGTTAATTTCGAATATTCTTCTCTATTTATATAATTCATTTCTTTTACGGAATACTCTGCATCAAATAATATAGATCTCGGAGTAGCTTCGGCCATTGGATAATGCCAATCTGCGACATTACCTTTCATAAATGACCATAACAACTGAAAAAGGAAAGACCAATCAAGATTATCTTTTTTATACCACTTTATAGCGTTCTCTAAACACATTATGGCATAGGCAACTCTTCCTCGAATGGAAATATCATTAAATTCTGATTTCATAATTACTCACTTGTTACATACATTTTTTTAAAAATATCCTGACACTCATGGCATCTTATCACATCGGTTATTTTACCATTTGGTCTAATATCAACCGTATGAATTTGAATATCATCCCATTTAGCGCCATTATGCAATGCTTGATTAACTGCGTCACATTCAGCACAATTTGCAACGTTTGGCCACTTAGTATTAGATGGAAGCTTATTTTGTAATGTTGGATGTATTCCTAATCCTTTTTCAGCAGAAATTGTTGGAAATGATGATTGAGTATTTAAAATCCCTCCATTTCTTCCAAACACAGTTTCAATACTATTATCTACTTTTTTATAACTTGCTACGGTCGCTTTATTAAATTTATCTAATTGTGTTGGCGTAGGTAATTTTGATTGATATAGTTTTGCCCAATTTGACACATCATCTCTCATTTCTAATGCTGTTCTCCAAACCCCTCCTGCGTTGTTGATGTCATCTACAAAACTAACATATTTATTTATATCTGTAAATGCTTCTTTTTCAAGTCTTCTACCCAGTGAATTAAGTGGGACTTTAATATTATCAATTTTAGCAAGTGCCTTAAATGTAACCAAATTGGCAGCCCTCAGACCTTTTTGAGATAGTTTCAAGGCTTGCGATAAAAAGTAGAATTCATCAAATGGAGTTATAATTCCTACAAGAGTAACCAGCCCGTTTATAATATTCTCTACTTCTTCTGCATTAGCAGCTTTTATTAAGAGGTAATAAGCAAGAGTTGGCATCATTACTGTTTTGTCTTTCTCACCAAAAAGGCTTACCTCTTTATCAGCAATAGAAACTGCTAGGATATCTTGAGCAACGAATGATGTTTCTTTTGCAGATCCTCTATCAACACAATGCCCTGTTTTACCCAAGTGAGGATCAAACACCCTAGGTTGTTCTTTGATTATAAGTTTCTCCTCTTTCTGATCAACCGACAAAGTAAAGTCACAATCATGGTCAAAACCATAGAAGAAAAACTTGTTTTTATCAGGGAAAGACTTAGCCTTATACAGGCCTTCTAGTTCTGAGTTTGAATATACTTTTTTAAAAAGTTTAAAGTATTCCTTTGTAAAGCGGGATAGGTTATTTTCATTACCATCATCAAAAAACAAATAAGTGGTAATGTCATTTATATTCTCAACAAGTAATTTTTGTAATCCTATATCTGTATTAATACGGTTGTATAGGTCTTTTGCCTTACGTTTTGTGTCAATCGTGGCAATAATATCTAAAACAAGATCTTCATAATATTCATCACTATCATACAATAAAACAGCTTTAATCAACTTGTATCGCTCCTCTGCTTTTAAATACTTCGTACCACAAGATGCGATCCGTTTTAATTGATATATTTCTTTCTTTTCTAGGGTTACATTTTTATTAACCTTGGCACCGATCCCTGAGTTCCAGACAAAGTCAAAATCATTGCGTACAGATTCCTCCGTTGGAAACAAATATTCCATA
The DNA here is from genome assembly GCF_900299535.1 of Aquimarina aquimarini. Lineage (GTDB taxonomy): Bacteria > Bacteroidota > Bacteroidia > Flavobacteriales > Flavobacteriaceae > Aquimarina > Aquimarina aquimarini. The sequence continues at coordinate 75,777 of NZ_OMKE01000011.1, forward strand.
AAATGCTTTAATGGAGTAATCCCTCCAGCCTCATTATACTTAGGATTGGTAATTAAAATATCAAACCCAGTAAACGATATTTTTCCATCTGAATTGGTATTTCGGCTTTTGGCATCTTTGATCCCCGAAATTACTGTAGTTCCAAAAGCAGGTCTAACTGTAGCTATAGATACTTTTTTTCCACTAATTTGTTCTTCCCTATCAACCCCATACTTAAAAGATCCTATTACTAATTTATCAATATTTAAATATTTTTCTGGTATATCAATAGCATCCTGACCAGAAATATAAGCGCAACGTATTTGCTGCAATAGTTTTTTAAAATATTCTTCATCATCATATATCACTTCTTCTGCCTTACGCTCACGTTCTTCAGCTTTTTGTGCAATTTCCTTTACCTTGTCTGCTTTCTGGGCATTGAGCTTCTTATAATTATCTACTTCTTTATCACTAAGATCACTTGAAGCAATTTTATCAATATCCTTAACATCACGCAGTTCCTGTTTTTCCTCTTCGGTAATATAGTCACTTTGTAATAACTCATTTAACCTGTTGTCGGTTTCTAGAACACTTGTGTTATAGTTAGTCAAGATACTATCTTTTACCAAAGGGTCTTTTGCATCCTTGTATGCATCTAAAAATTCTTGTTGTTCTTTAAATAGATTAGTGAGTTCTTCTAAAAGCCCTCCTAACAAATCCAACTCATCACTTATATCATCCACTCCACTCCAGTCAGGATCATAATCTGTATATACTGTTCCTTGTATAAGTTGATATTCTGTATTGATCTTAATATTATCAAAAATCACCTTTAATCGGGTATCCATCAAATAAGGCACAACAATATACCCCCAACCACTATATCTACCTTCTTGGGAGATATTTAAGGGATCTGCCAACTCCATAATCGTTACTGGAAAATCCCCAGCTGTAAACACATCTCCATTAAGTAATTCTTGTAATGGTTCCTGATTGGTTATTATAATCTCTGGAGTAATTCCGCAATTATAAGTAGCTGTTTCTTGTGAACTTATCTCTGTTGTAAATTCATAAATTTGAGAGTATGTAAACCCTCCATTATCCATACATCGCCCTCCTACTCGAAACTCATAGGTTGTACCAGGTGCCAAAGCATTGATCGTTGCATATTGGTTTTGAGTCTCCTCCTCAAACCATCGACTGTTTTCTACTCCTTTTTTTCTATATTGAACATTATACCTCTTATGCTCAACGCCTTGCCAAAGTATTTTTTCTTTGGTAGGATTCTGACCTTCTGCCAATATATATTGTGGTTCGCCACAAAGCCCTGTATAGGCAAAATGATATATCTCACTATACCCATTGTTCTTGAATACTGAAGACTCACTAATCCCATCATTTACAATAGCTCGAACTCGCCAAGCATAATTTTTATCGGGTAATAGACTAGTTTCTGCTGGGCCGTATAATAATGTAGTAGCAAAGGTAGTTGTTTGATACAATGGCCTACTCGCTAAAAAGGCTGCTTGTGGATCTATTTGTGTATCCCATAATTCTGCCAATGTGAATTCATAAGAAACATTGGTTGCATTGAGATGACGGGGAGTCCACTGAAATATAATATTTTGAGGGTCTCTAACTACTACTTGCTCTCCTTTATTAGGCATGTTTAAAAAAGGAGGATCATTGAGTACCAGATATACAGTTGCGCAACTTTTTCTAGAAATTCGTTTTCCTGTAATTACATCATATACCTCAAAACAGAATCGATATAACCCCTCGGGTAAAGTTGTGCTGTATTGTTGTGGTGTTATTCCTTGAAGGTTTTGTAAACTAAAATACGGTTGTAAATCTAAGTTACTTAACCGTAATGGGGTTCCCCCATCTAAAAATATAGGATTTGCTCCAACTACAACATCCGAACTTTGGATCGCTATTCCTGAATTATTTTCTATATATAGTTTTAAACCTACCTGAAAATTAAATTCATTGACATCAGTAAGTAACAGATTTAGTATTAATTTTTCTGAAATAGAAGTGCTGTATTCTGAAAGCTTTAAACTATAAGGAGGTACTATCTGCGGAGTTGCTGTAACTGGAAACACCTGTGCAATACTACTTAAAGACATAAGTAAAAAACAAAGATACATCAATGACTTTGCAAAGGGGAAACGTATAGCTACAAGAAAATAAGAACACCATATTTTTAGGATGCCTAATGCCCATATCGGTAGTTTTACTATTTTTAATAGTGTATTCATATATTTTAGTTGATCGTTTTTTTTAGTTTCAGAGTTTTCAAAGAGGTAACGTTTCAAAGAATCTGAGAATCTAAGACTGCTCCTTTTTCATTTATTACTTCAGATATCTGACTTCTGTTTTTTTTCAACACTTTTACATTTTAAATTTTTCAGTTTCTTCATTTACCTTGCTTCTTTCTGTATTTTTATATCGATAAGGATATATGAATTTTGCCCATCTTCTACAAATTGTTTCACCTTTATCGCTCCTTTTTTTCCTTCCTGTGTTTGAAACAGAACAATCCTTGGATGTATCGTTTTATCAAAATCCTGTACTCCTCCAGAAGTTTCTGTAATATTCATTGAAGCTAATAGTGCATCGGTATTCATTGTATCAAATTGATTTGCTGATAGCGAGGCTGTACACCCACATAACTCTTGCGAATTGATAAAAATTGTCTTTTTAGGGGTTGTAAATGGTAAAAAAGTAGTTTCACCTTCTAACGCATCAGGGCTAACAAAACGGTTGCGTTCAAAACGGTTATTCAATCCAAAAAACACCAGGTCTATTTGTTCTTCTATAGTCGCAGTTAACTCTTCTGTCGTATACACTTTTCGATCAATAAAATTATACATACTACCTGTAGCATTAGATAAATGTGCCGTATTAATTCCTAAAGCTATGTCTGTATAAGTACGCAAGTTGGTATTTTCTACTACTTCTATTTGAGTACTATACGATTTTATTTCTTTGCCATTTGTAGCAGTTAGAGTAACCGTATGTATCCCCGCTTCTGTAAATGTTATCTCAGGATCTACTGCTGTAGATGTTGAAGGTGTTGCTCCTTGAAAATCCCACGCATATGAAGTAGCACTCACTGAGGTATTGGTAAATTGCATGCGTACTGGCGCTTGAAAATCATCATCATCAAAAGCTACTTCACTAGTAAACCCTGAAACCAAATATGGGGCAACGGTAATTATGTGTTCTAGGTCATACGTTTCTCGACCATTACTTATTTCAAGCTTAATTGTATGTTCTCCTGGTTCAAAAAACTCAACTTCGGCTGGGTTTTGCTCAGAAGAAGTTGCTGGAATCCCCCCCTCAAAACTCCATAAAAAACTATTTGCACCAGTACTATTATTATCTATGTGATATCGAGCTGGTGTGAAATTATCTACCGTTGGGGTTACCTTAAAATCAATTACTACAGGCATATCAATTTGAATGTCTATCGTTTTTTTGTCTGTAGAACCATCTATATTTCTTGCAGTAAGTATAATTGCATATTGCCCAGGTGTTTCGTATTGAATTATTCCTGGGTTACGTTTTACTGAACTAGAAGGCACACCCCCCTCAAACTCCCATTGATACTCATCTGCGCCTTCTGTTTTATTGATAACAACTACTTGTACCGGAACAGAAAAATCTTCATTAAAAACATCTATATTAAAATCAGTAATCACAGGTATGGCCTCTTCTTTTGCACAACCTAAAATAAGACTTCCTATAATTAATATGTATATTATTTTATTCATTATGTTCCGTTTAAAAAATTAAAGCTCTAAAGTCATAAAGAAACTTAGAAGCAAAAATTCTTAGAATCTGAGTTTGATATTTATTTTGGACTTCCAACTTTTCTCGTTTTACATTTATAAATTTTAATTTTTTTTACATTTCTTACTCTACTACCAATTTTCGGATTTCAGAACCTTTTGGTGTTTCTAACAACATCAAATAAACTCCAGAAGGCAACGATATCGAATATTCTAACAAAAACTCCTGTTTGTTTTTTTCAGATCGTTCATGCACGGTAGTTCCTGATAAGAGATTAATAATTTTTACTACAATATTAGCATCTTCTGCTAGGCTTACTTTTGTTTTAAAAGTCCCATCATTGGGATTAGGGTACACGATAAATTCTTCTATAAAATCCCCTGTATTGACTTGCAAAGCTACTGCTTCTTCTACGATAACTGTTTTTATAAAATCTTCATAACAATCTCCTTGATAAGAACGTAAGTGGATATCATATGAGGTGGCTTCAGGAAAAACCGCAATAAGCTCATCTTTACTTTCTGATACAATAGTTACCCCTTCTGGAACTGTCCACACTACACGATCCCCTATAGGTTCACTTATATTAACTAATATAACTTCTTCATCTGTATAGGCTTGTGTAGTTAATAAAAAACGAGCATCAATCGGTGTATCAAAAACATCTACAACAATAGTATCTATTCCTATACAACCAATTCCTGTTGTCAATGTGGCTGTATATATTCCTGGTTGAACAATTTCTACAGTAGAATTTGTGCTACTAAATCCATTATCTGCAGACCAATAATAACTTGCATTGGGATCATCCACTTTTATATCTAGTAAGAGAGATTGTTCAAGACATAAGGAACGATCTTCTCCCAGATCTACCTCTATGGGATCGGGATCAATTAAGGTTTCTTCATAAAAAGCAACACATCCTTGATTATCTGTTATTTGTAAAAGATATGTTCCTGCTATTATCTGGTCAATAGATGATGTGGCAGCAGTACTTCCTTCTATCCATTGATAGCTATATGGGGGTGTTCCTCCTGTAATATCTAAGGTTATCTTACCATCATTATACCCTATACAGGTTGGGTGTTTTATCATTATCGGTTTGATTTCTATTCCGTTTGGCTGCTCTATCATTAATCGCCCTTCTAATTGGCACCCTCTAGCATCTGTAATAAATACTACATATCTACCACCGATAAGGTTGGTAATAGCATCTGTTGTTTCGCCATTGCTCCAACTATAGGTATATGGTGGAATCCCCCCTGATACATGTACCATAGCATTTGCATCATTACCCCCTAAACAACTAGGAGAAGTATGTGTAAAACTCAATACAAGTTTATCAGGTTGTGGTAAGAATCTAGGTTCATCTAAAGCGGTTACTAATTCATATTTTCTAGACCCATCAGGAAGAGTTATTGGTGCATAAGTTCCTAATACAATATTATTTTTATCTGTAATATTCAAAGCATAATTGGCTGTACTGAGAAAAGTAATTATAGTTCCTTTTTGTGGTACATCTACCCAACTGCCATTAGGTAATTGCTGTTTCCAATTGAAAAAATAAGGCAATAAATTCCCCTGATCATCTATAGGGTACGGGTTATTGAAATCTGGTGTCATGATATCAAAAGGTACCCCTCCTTCTGCATACGCAATTAATGCTCCATCCTGAAATTGATCTGGAACAGTATCGACATTGGTATCTACTTGATCACTATATTCATTATTATTATTACAGGAAATAGGATGATATTCTTCTATTCGAACCTTTAATTTAGGCGGTTCTACAAGATTTACCACTTCACTAATTGCCATACATCCTTCTTTATCTGTGGCACTAGTATAGTTAGCATCCCTTACTGAAACTCGATAGGAACCCTGCCCAACACTATGCAATGTTACCAGATATCCTTGCCCTGCATTATAAATTGCAGAGGTAGTGTTTACAAGATTGTTATTTTGATCTCTCCATTCATATGTGTATCGGTTACCACTAATTAATGTACCGCCAGTCATGGTTGCTAATATTCTGCCATCCTCAAAACCAAATGCTGTGGGATGATTAAGGATTTTGGTGGTTACTTCTAAAGTTGCGTCAGGTTGGGTAATCTCAGTTTTTCGAATTAAGGGATTCCCTAGTTTTATAGTTCCATCAGTATCGGTAAACGGAATTTTAGCCAGACACTGATTAGCATCCCTGACTTTAACTTCATATTTTCCAGGAGGGAGATTTTTTATAGTGTGTGTAGTGTCATTACTAAAAGGCTTCCAATCGTCTGCCTTTGTTTCTCCTTCTAACTTATAGGTATATTGATACCCTTTATTTGTCCCTCCAGAGGCTTGTAGTACAATTTCACCATCTTGCCCTCCTCTACACCAAATAGGAATGGTATTTATAATATCAAAAGAAACGAAATCAGGTCTTCCTATATTTACATTTGCTGTATGACCAGAAGCATCAGTATAATACCCTTCTCCAAACAAACGTATTCGAGTATTATTTGCAGTTGGGGGATTACTTGGGGGGATATCTTCAATAAGAATTCCATTATTAGCATCAAGTTCTTTGATATTATTTACAGTCATGACAACCTCATAGGTTGGCACTTGATTAGAATCTACACCAGATGGTCTAGAAAAATCTTCTATAAAAATATTAATTCCTTTTAAATTTGGATCTAATGGCCCATCGAAGGTTATATACACACTACCATCTGTAGAATCATAACAACTTACATCTGTAGGGTTTTTATTGATAATACGAGGAACCGATTTTAAGTATTCTAATGGTATCGGATCAGAAGGAACCCCTATACCGCACTTTGGGTTAACCCTAATATTTATTATTTTACCAAATTCATTATCTGTTAAAAATTCATCTCCTCGAATACGTAATCGTGCGATATTATTGGTAACTCTTCCATTTACAGTAGATGGAAAAGGAAGAAAAGGCCCATCAACTTTACCTTCTCTAATTGAATATTCCCAATTATAATAACTAGGATCTATATTATCTGGCAAGGTAATGGTTAAAAACTCATCGTTGGCCAGATAAGCACTGTTATTGGGTTGATTAATACTGACTACTGGGAATACTCTTGCTCTATAAAAGAAATCATCTGCATGTTGAAAAGATAAATTTCCAGATGTGCTATAACATGTTCGTTTGCTTAACTGAACTCTTCTATCATTATGATATTGAGAACTTCTACATCCTCCAATTTTTTTACTTCTTTTTGAAGCTGCATCAATTTGAATATAGTCAAAAGCATTAGGACTGTTGAATTCTTCTGTAAAAGTCTTCGTCTTCTCTGGGAATTGAAATCTGGAACCACTGTACATTTCAATGTCTGTATTACCTTTTAAAATCATATAATATATTCCACCATCACCATCGCAATTAGAAAAGCCTCTCTTTTGAGTTAACGATAATTCGAGTTTATAATTAGCCGTACCTCCCACACTAACTTGTGCTTGCACATGTAACGTAAGAAAAAGTAGTACTATACCAAGTATGTTTTTATATAATTGAATTTCTTTCATATTAAACCGTTTAGTAATAATTTACTTCTACTGTTTTTATTTTTGTCTGTCCCCCATCATTAATAATTACCTTGAGAGAGTATATATAGGTTGTACCAGGGTTTACCATAGTATCTGTAATACTGTGAATAGTATTAGGAACCTGTCTTAATAAGACTGGGGTTCCATCCTTTTTACTTTTATAAATCAATGTTTCTTGTACTATATCTGGCATTTTTTTCCATGAGATAACAATTTCTTTTTTTGTTAGGTCAGGAATAGCGAATAGTCCTTTAATAACATCCTTACTTATACTATTTTGGCTTGTTACCGATAATGGTGTTGATGCTAATGACTGTAAATCTCCATGATCTTTGGCAAAGATGGCGTATCGATATTTTGTATTTGGTTGTATATCGGTATCCACATAAGAGGTTACTGTATCTGTGGTAAAGAGTAGTTTCCAGCCTTTTTCAAGTTCTGCTACTTTTTGCCGATATAAAATATGTTTTGCTACATCATCACTACTACTATTAATCCATTGTAAATAAATACTATCTTTTTGCACTGCATAGGTTTCAAAAATAGGAGCGGAAGGGGGAATAATATCAGGTTTTTCTACTGTTAGCTTTTCAGAATATTCTGACATATTAAATCGCTTATCAACTGCAACAACTTGATAGTATACGTTCTTATTCAAAGATTTTATCTGCACTGTATCGTGAAAAACAGGAGCTGTAATTGGGGATACAGTAAGTTGCACCACTTCCTCATTAGCTCTATGCCCTCTATAAATACGATATCCTAATAGATCAGATTCTGTATTATTTTGCCAAGATAACTTAACGATGCCTAGCGTATCAATTTTTGCCTGCAATCCTGCAGGTGGCATTGGTGGGATCGTATCTATCGATTGTACAAATTTGGGAAAAGAAGTTGATTTTTGTTTGTGTTTTCCAATAGCAGAAATCGTAAAATAATTTGATGGACCTATTGTATCATAGGTAGTTGTTCTTTTATTTACTGCAATATTAGTTTGTACTTCTTTATAAGGCCCCTTCTCTTTTTCTGCCCAATGTAGAGAAAAGCTAGAAAGATCTTTCTCTGCAGAAGCCTCAAATTCCCACTGTAATTCTACTCCTCCTGATTTATTGAGTTTGTAATCTATAATATAAGGCACGTGCTCTAGCTTTTTGATCCCCATAGCTTCTACAGATTGAGAAGGAGGGCTCTCTTCTCCAAATGGAGATACCCCAATTACACGGTATTGGTATTTTTTATTATTTTGAGAAAGAGTATCTACGTAATACATTTGTTTTACTGGAGCATTTGGCTTATCATTTAGGTTTACCATTGGGGTATTGCTAAGCTTCTTAAAATCAACTCCATTATTTGATCGTTCTATGAAATAAGATGTAAATTTTTCTTTAAACATTTCATACTCCCATGTAAGGATAATATTTTTATCACCTGATACGGCATGCAGATCTATGGGAGTTGGTAATTTCTCTATTGTATGCGTATTAACCACAGCAGACCCGTAGAGTATTGTGTCTATTTCTTTAGGGACTGCACTTTGAACACGATATACATATTCTGCATCTTTTTCAAAATCAATATCTTCATAACCCAAAGCTGCCATCTGGGCAGCTTCAAAATTCATATCGGCAGCAAATAATGAAAAAGAAAATCGTTGTTCTACTTCCTTCACTTTATTAATAAGCTGTGTAACTCCATCTTGCCCTCCTTCTACTTCAAAGGCTTCACCATATAAAGCTTGTGCAAGAATACCTGCATAGTCATTACTCAAAGCAATATCTTCCCATTCTGATATTGGTTTTGGAGTAATAGGAGATAATGTTAATACCTTCTTTTGTGGTTGCGAAAGTAATTCTCCGTTTTTCTTTACCATAAATCGCTCTATAGTGTATCCATAACGATTTCCTTTGCGCCATGCAGATGGTGTAGTAACCGCCCATCGTAACAGTATTTTACCTTCTTGATATCTTGCAATTGCCTTAATCTCTGAATGTTGCTCCTCTTGTTGTGCAATACCTACATTACCTACAAACCAAAGACTCAATAGTACTAGAAATTTCTTCATCATTTTATAGGGTTTTTAAAATTATAGACTGCTGATGATCCTGAAATATTACCTGGAAGAGTATATTTCATCTCAATTTGGTAATTCCCATAGCGCATATAAGGAAGCGTATGATACAAAATGTTCAATAAAGGATCTTCTTTTGATAATACACCGTTTATGTATTCATTATTAATCCTTCTGTATAAATCTCTATAATCTATATTATATATTTCCATAAGATTATAGCGATAAGGAAAAGAGACAGCCCTCCAGTTTAGATTTACTTCATTTTTCAAATCATTGATATAACTGGTTGAAATCGGCACTGCTTTTTTAGGATAAAAACCATATTCGCTCACATCTCGAGATATGGTATACCTGCTTGAAGGGCCATATCGTTGATAAATCAAAGGGTTTATATCTGAACCAAAATATGTGTCTTTTAATGTTGCTTCTGCATTAACCAGTGGAGTATTCTCTGAAAAACTATTTCCGACAAGTTCTACCAGATCAAACCCTTCATGGTTTTCTATTCTAGAAGTTAAATAGATGACTTTAGAATCAATTTTACCCCATAAATCATGGGATTTCTTAATGGATTTTATTTTGGCTGCAAAAGTTTTATACTTACTGGTTTTAAATTCATATGCAAGTCTTTCTATTTCTCCATCAGTAAGCACATTTTCTGCTTTATTTTTTCTTACCGTCACAGTAGTATTATCCCCATAATCTGTAGTCTGTGTTTCTGTTTGATTTCGAGATCTAGTACCTGCTTTTTTCGGACTACTATTAATCGCCATAGTATAGGTAGTTTCTCTTGCAACTTTAGGGATTTTGTAAAAAACCTTATTATTGGATGTATCATAATTAAAATCCGTTTGTCGCGTTTTTCCAGAAGGGTCTATATAGTTTACAACGCTTTTCCACTCTACGGTATCAAAAAGATAATCCTGTCCTCGTTGTAGTTGTATATATCCTGTACCATATTCTCCTGGATAATATAATTGCTGTTCTACTACTGGATATGAATATTGAATATTATGTAATGGAATATATGCTGGTGCTGTACCTGTTGTAAAGCTACGTTCCTCTACTTCTATAGCTTTTTTACCATCTGATAGTATCGTTTGAAATACTCCATTTATTTGCTCCTGAAAACTCACTTGTACTGTAACTTTTAAAGGAGTATTAGGAGGCAGAATATCATCAGATATAAATGTTGCTCTATCTTTTAAATAATTCCATTCTAATTTTCCTTCAATTTTTTTCCCAGCAGTATCTGTAATATCAAATTGTTCAAGTATAATTTTATAGGTTCTATCCCCTTCATCTTCAGGAATAACTACAGGTTCGTTAACACGCATGGCAAAAGAAGCTTGTGGAGCAGTAAATACATCAATATCTTTCTCACCATCCTTAGGAGAGAGATCTGCTATGATCCTAATACCTCCTAATGGTGTAGCATCTTCAAATTCGCACTCTTCTCCCAAGGAGACTTTAAATCGATAACTACCTTTTACCAAACCACCGAGCAAATCAAATTCTCCTGTAGCATACCCTCTCATCCAGAAAGGATTTGGCCCTTTGGCCTGTAACAAAATTGCTGTAGATCCTTTGATAATTGGGATTCTCTTTTTTACAAAAAATAGCTTGAGATTAATTCCCATTTCCCCTTGAAGATAGGCATATGATTGCCCATTGGCATACCACCCATCAATACCTACTACATCTCCTGTATTAGCACATTTTGCTGTACCATAATCTTTGAGCATAATATCAAAACCTGCTCCTGCCATAAATCTACCATACAATAATAAAAAATTGATTTCTCCTGTATCTACTTTAAAATCTGCACCAAAGGCAAAACCTCGACCTTCTCCCAATGCGTTTTCATCACGCATATAGTCTAATGTCTCAGCTTGAACGCCAAGAATACGTGCTACCTCTGGAGGAGGAGGAGGACTACCAGGGATACGGTCTCCCATCATAAAATACCCTCCTGTTTCCATATTAAATGAGCCAATACCCATTTTTAAACCTAAACGATCTGTCGGAGTTCCCATGTGTACATACCATTCATCGGGTGATACATGCACTACTCCCCACCCTGCACGACCTTTTGAAGCTCGACCTTGAATAACACCTCCAGGAACATTGACAAATAAATCTAACTCTGCGTGAAAAGAGGTGTTTACAAAATCATATTCCATCGCCATATATGCTTTAATAGAAGCGCCTACCTCAATAGACTCACTATCCCGATCATAATCGTCTACTGCTTTTTTCATCAAGCTTTTTTCAACTGCCTTTGCAGCGGTTTCAGCAATTTTGTTTCCTACCTCTTTTGCTAATTTATCTGTAAGTTTGCCTAATGGATTAGGAAAATTAAAGGCTTTCATTACTTGTGCTTCTCCAAAGAATCCTATTCGATTGAGTCCCATATGACGATTAAATTCAATTTCAAAACCTGCTCCTAGGCTAATAGCAGTTTCATCACCTATAGAACCATACACCATAGCTTTGACTCCAATACTTGTATCTTTATTAGGAATATATGAAAGCCCTGAAGGAGAAAACTTAGGCCCTACACCTTTTCTACGGGTCATCTTATAAAATGCTCCTCCTGCAAATCCAGAAAGCTGAATTGGTCCCGCCTGTATTTTTAATCCATGAACAGCACCATCTACATACCAATATCTAAAATCTTTTTTACCAAAAATTGCCTTACAGGTAATAGGCCCAAAACTGCTAAAAGTAGCTTTTACTTCTGCAGAAAACCCATTCCCATACTCTGGATGATTCTCCATTAATAGCAAGGAACCTTCTATCTCCATTCCTCCAAGATCAGTATTCAGATTAATCTCTTGTAGCTCTATACGATCATATTTCCATTTTTGGCGATAGCCTTCTTCTGCAAATTCCCCATAAATACCTAGTCGCGTGCCTCCTCCAAATGCCTTACACAAGGATACATCCAAAGTAAACTCTAAGCCTGCTTCATAATCTGTAGACTTAAAAGCTATATCAGAAATAGATACTGGAAAATTAGCAAGTTTTACTTTGTCTTCATATCCAAAATAATCTACACTAATAATTGGAGATTCAGTTTGTAAAACCAAATTCTCAAAACGAATCCCTCTGAACTCTACTGTTTTCTTTGAGGATTGTTCTACTTCATTGGTCTTTCCGTAAATTGAAGTACCATCTCCTGCATAATTTACATTATGAGTATTTGCTGTATCTGCATTTACATCTTCCTTCCCTTCATCTTCTAACGATTTTTTCTGACTTGCAGAAATTGCCATACGCCCATTCAAAACAGCTTTGGGTCTAAAGGAACCATCACGAACTGCTAATTCTACCGAGGAATTAGGTAATAATTCTGCTTTGGCTTTAAAAACATCAAATTCTATTGTATTTAAAGAAGATACTACCAAGGAGTATTCATCTTCTGATATAATTCCTTTATAGGATAAACCTAATTCTTTGGCTGAAGTTTTTTTGTTTCCTTCTTGACTCTTAACTCCTTTAGAGACTGGTAACACAATCTGCCCTCCAAATTGAGCGCCGATCAGACGATTTGATGCCAATGTTATACCAATATCATCTACCGAAAAAGCCCAAGCTTTCTTTTCTGAAGTTCTCCCTGTGCTTATTGGTATAACACCTTCTGCCATAAATTCTCCTGATACTCCATAACTGTCAATCAGAAGATTTGCGGCTTTAAAACTAACTCTACTTTCTTTTGCTATTGTTTCTTTAGTTTGAAATTCTTTTGGAAGCCCTATTTCTAAAGATTTTACATATACTCCTCTCCAAGCATTTGAATTAGGCAATAAAAGCCCATTATCATAATAATGTTGTGGAAAATCGACATTTTCTGTTCTAAGGTCACTAAAATCAAAAACTGCCTGATTAACAGAGAACATAAACATTTTTGGCTGATTGGCTAATACAAAGGGAGAGATCCCTATTTCAACAATCATATCGTTCCACCCAGATGCAACAGCCTTAAATGATCCAGTTACTCGATTCGGAATTTGAATCGTTTTATTATCAGCTCCCCTATACTTTCTAGTTGCTTCTACAGGATTTCCCGAAGGGTCTACAGGGATAATAAGTTTTCTGGAAAATTGAACTTCACCCTCGATTCCCATTTCTTTTATACCATCACAGGTAAGAGTAACAAATGTTTTATTTTGAGTATTTCCTGTTTTCATATTAAAGCCACCTTTAAGCATCAACAGCCAATTCCCTCCGTTAAAAGGTATAAACATATCACCCAACAGTACTAAATGTGTTTCTCCAACAAGTCCTCCTTGATGCGATAATTTTACATTACTAGCCCCAAAAAAGAGCTCCAAAGGCTTTCCATTTTTATCAGATTGAGGAATTAATACCTTAACAAATGCTGTTAATTCAGTATAATCTTTATTGAAATGTGCCTTGGTAAAACCTACCTGATACTGTACCTGACTGGTAGAATCAGTGTATTTTATTCCAACGGGAAGAGTTTGTATGTTCTCACTACTAAAAGTGGTAATCCATTTGTCGTATTTATTTATTTCTTCAAAACCTTCTTTAGCTTCTTGTTTTCGATCAGTTACAGCTGCCATAGGTGGATTGTATTCTTTTTCGAGTAACTCATAACTAAATTCGGGGGCAGAAGAAATATTGAGCTTCCTTTGTATTGGAAATTTAGTATCAAGCTCTGGCAACTGAAAGAATTGATCTGTTGAAGATTCTTTTACTACTTCATTAGAATTTGCAAGTGTATCCTTCTTTTTTTCATTGGATATAACATTACCTATCATTACCATAGGAATACAAAAAAACAGCAAGAGTAATGATCTCATTCTCATCACACAAAAAGTTTTTGTTGTAATAAGATAGTTTTGAAATGGATATAAGAATATAGTGCGCAGAAAAGCGAAAAAGGCCAATACATTGGCAAACAATTCTCTAGCACATAGGATTAGGTGACCTTGTGGTTTTGTATTCATTTTATTTTGAGGCATTTTGGGGCTGTAAGGATATAAGCAAAATAGTATTACTACTTTAATTTCATATACTTACGAGGCAAAAGTAAGAGACCTATTACTGTAAAACAATAGCTGTACTAGGGGGAAAATCCCCTTTTTTAATAAAACGTATTTTATAAAAAAACAACTCATCTTGTTTATAAATAGTTTCAGAAACATTTAATCAGCTTTAAATCAGATTATTACTAATAAACATATAGGTTAAAAATACAGCTATAACCTTTTTTTGAAATAAAAAAATATTTCCCTTCTTTTTTACATTTTATCATAATATCAATTTTTTAATGTTCTACACATTACTATTTTACAAAACTAAGCCTTAAGAGTACCGTTTTCCGACACTGAGTTTTTTTTAACAATATTATTTTACTAAACTCATAGTAGTACGACACAAAAACCACATGCAAAACTATGGTTTTTCCATAATCAATATGTGAGGAAATCCGTAATATTGTTTTTATTACGTTATTTATTAAAATTTTAGGAAAGTGTAAAATGCCATTGAATATCAAAACAGAAGTATTTAAATTACTTTATCAATAGAAGTACTAATGCTTCACCAGAATCTTTTAATGCAAAAATAAAAGCGTTTAGAGCTCAATTCAAAAGAGTTAAAAATATAGAATTCTTCTTGTTTAGATTAACTAGAATATTTGCATAAACACAACTTTTGGTCTTGATCCCTAAAAAGCTAATTAATAAATCTATAAACAAACTAAAGTAACACCAGAATACAAATTGAGACTATCAAATTAACTGAGAATATATTGGAAGTTTGTCTTACAAATTCAATATTTCCATACTTACTACCTAATAAGCATAAAAACATTCAAAATTTGTCTGTAAAAATAATTCCCAGAGTCCTCTCGGGATCTCACCCCGAAGGTCTCATATTCTAACCTTTTAGAAAAACGCCTCCTCAACAGTTACAAACCCAATAAAAATAAGGATCTCAGCACCACAGGTATATAAAGTCAAAACCATTTTCGTAATCAGAAATAGAAGGTTTTTATCTAAAAAACGGAAATTCAGTACTCCAAACAGTACTCTAAGTGGAAAAACTGATAATTTTCGAGAAGAAAAAACGTCTCTAAACAAAAATAACCACTTCAAAATGAAGTGGTTATCGTAGTAGCGGGAACAGGACTCGAACCTGTGACCTTCGGGTTATGAGGGAGATAATCACATTTTCAATATGTTGATTTTCAGTTCTTTAAATAATTAAGTGGGATGAAAATAGCCCAAAATACCGCAAAAACCACCCACATAACCCCCCCACCTGAATTAGGAGAAATCCTGTCTATTTCTTTGATATTTTTGGTTTAAAATTTTGAGGTAATTGATAAAGCTTTTAGTTATACTCCATTAATTTTTCGAACCAATTATAAATATGATCCTGAGTCAAATACTTAGGAAACATTTAACATACCAGCATTATAATCATCTTTCTGAGTTAAGGGTGTTTATTCCTCCAAACTTGTTATATTTATAAAAACTCGAGTATTGGGTTATTTTTTATTTTAAAACCATTTATTTATAATGAAGGAGCTGTTTTATATTTCTGGACTATTCTACGAAAATCAAGGTTATAAATCTAGAAAGTACTTAAACATAAAACTTCGAACAACCCAAAAAACGAATCCAGATCTAATGGTAGTTATGATGAATTTTGGAGGATCTTATCCCATAGATCAAAAAGATAATAGTGCTATTGAAACTGAAGCTAACCCTGATAAAACACAAGATCAAATTATGAAGGCTATGCTGAATTGTGAAATGGAATATGCAAGAATCCTGAACCTTTCAGATGGTAGAGATACAAAACAATTCAATTTACTTAAAGCCATACAAGAAATGGATAAGGAGGAAATTGCACATTCTATATTTGACAGTCGTAGAAGTAGGGGTTTTAAAGAGCTTTTTGTTCCCGAAATTTCAGTACTATTTGGTTGGGGTGTGGATAAAAGATTAAGACCATTGGCCTTAAAAGCTATCATGACAATAGGCAATAAAGACCCCTTTGGAATTAGGAAGGAAGATACAGATTATGAAGATTACCATCCATCACCGTATAGCACTCCAATACAAAAAGAATGGATAGAAAAATCACTACACAACTTCTAAGAAACAAATAATGAGTGATACCATAAATTACCCGATAATATTATGATCAAAATAGTTCTGAGATTAGAGTTTGCACATGTTTTCCCCAAGGAAGAAAAAAAAGATATTTCAGAATACCTTAATGGAATTTCAAAAGAAACACTTCTTAAAATTATTGGTTTTTTTAATACTACTCCCATCCCTAACTTTGATAGTTTCTTTACTAACCCCAAAATAGCAAAAGATATTTATGATAGGATAGTTGTCTATTCCCATATAAATGGAATTAAAGAAAAACCTGTTTTAGTCACTAGGCAAGCTAGTCTAAAATTAGTTGAACTAATATTATCTAATCGGGAAACTTTATCAAAAACTGATGAAGAAATTTCTGTTGATGACCTGGAATTAAACCTTTTCAAATCATTTCTTTTAATTAATGAAGAACTTAATCAAAATCAAAAAACAGAAGTTACATCTAAAGGCAATTTCGAAAAATTAGTCGACTACAGCATTATATTCAGATTTCCAATTTCTGATCTTGCAATATTTGAAGAAAATGAAAATCCAGAGTTTATAAAACTTCTTTACACGACTATAATTAAAGTCGAACATCTTTTTGATTTTTTAAACTCCAATGGGTATACAGCCTATCTAAACTTGAAGACCAAGGGAGAGATTACTTTGCTGGCTTGTATGGCGCATGCTCGAAGATATTTTGAAAAAGCACTGGATAATGATGTATTCAGAGCGAGTTATGCATTGGAACAAATCCAACGCTTATATGCTATTGAGCGAAAAGCAAAAGAGCGAGATAGTAGTTATAAAGTAACGAAAAGATATATGCAATCCCTATTTTAAATGTTATGGAAAAATGGTTGAAATCACAAAACCTTCAAGTGCTTCCTAAAAGTTCTATTGGAAAAGCAATTGCATATTCCTTGAAATTATGGACTAAACTTAAAAGTTATACTCTAGATGGACGTTATCAGATTGATAATAATTTGATAGAAAACACGATAAGACCTTTGGCGGTGGGGAGGAAAACTATTTGTTTTCAGGATCTCATAATCTCATAAGGCAGCTCAGAAATCAGCAATTTTCTATTCTTTTTTTGCTACTTGTAAAATTAATAACATAGAGCCTTATTCATGGCTTAAGGATGTATTGGAGAAAATACTAGAATATAAAGCAAATCGATTACATGAGTTATTACCTAATCATTGGGAGACATCATAAAATCCTGCATAAGGAAGTTTTTTTGCAAAGATATAATGTATGGAAGTGATTTATACTTTTTTCAATTAATTGTATAATGCTTCATGAAAAAACATATATTTTCGTTATTAAAATTAATCGAAAAAAACATAAAAACATCAGTAACATTTTTAATAATAGAGACATAAACATTAAATTAAGTATCATAAATATAAACCAGAAAACAAAAACGAGAAATGAAAAAAATACTTTTACCACTTGCATTATTTGGAATTATTCTTGGAGTTCAAGGACAAGATCAAACAATTAATGGAGTGACTTTTAAAACTAATGGAAATGTTGGAATTGGTACAACGCAGCCATTAAGTTTATTTCATATTTCCTCTGACCTTTCTGGTGGGTCTGCCAATAATACTATTCCTAATCATGGAGTCTTAATTGGTGATAATAGTACAGCAGGAATTTTGAACTTAGGTGTTGATGCAACCGGATATTTTTATTCTTGGTTGCAATCCAGAGATAAAACGTCTTCAATATATTACAATTTGGCTCTTAATCCAGAGGGAGGTAATGTTGGAGTTGGAATTAGAAAACCATTAAGTCCATTGCATATTTCTTCTGGAGGAAATGGAGGAGCTGCAAATAACTATATTCCCAATCAGGGAATAATTGTAGGCGGTAATGACACTGCTGGAATTTTAAACCTTGGTATTGATGCTAATAATTTATTCCATTCTTGGATTCAATCCAGAGATAAAAATTCCAATTTATATTACAATTTATCTCTTAACCCAGAGGGTGGTAATGTAGGAATAGGAACAACCAGTCCTGATATGAAGTTGACTGTAAAAGGAAACATCCATGCAGAAGAAGTATTAATCGACTTAAACGTGCCTGCTCCTGATTATGTTTTTAAAAAGGATTATGATTTGAGAAGTATTGAGGAAGTAGAGAAATTTATTATAGAAAATAATCATTTACCTGAAATACCATCTGCAAAGGAATTTGAACAAAATGGAGTGATGCAAGCAGAAATGGACATGAACCTTCTTAAAAAGGTAGAAGAATTAACACTCTATATTATCGTGCAAGAAAAAAAGATTAAAAAATTAGAATCTTTAAATCAAAAGCTTGTTGAGTTACAATCTCGACTTGAAAAACTGGAGTCTAAAAAATTAAAAATATTGTCTTAAGGTAGTATAACTTTAATGTCTTTTGTTTGAAATCTTATAATCAAACTGCAAAAAGATATATTCTATGGTAGACAACATTTTAATTTTACGCAGTGAATTGAAAAAAAAAAATAATAACTTAATATGTTTAACACTCCAGTTTCTAATTATTTAAGAATACATAAAATCTGGATTGATTTTGATTCAAGAGCTAAGATTACCTTCTTCTTAATTCTTGCAATAAGTCAATTTTCTTTCTCACAAGAAAATCAATGCCAGATCAAATTGATTGGTAATTGGGAAGTTTTCAATTGTATTGTTCCTTATCAAAGACCACCAATAGATTCTTCTAGATACTATAATCGTTGGTTTATAAGTAAGAAAACTATTAGGATAGGCGATGATAGACAACATACTTATGTAATGAATGCGGAATGTACGGAACTACATTTAATGTATCAATTTGGTAATGGAATGAAGTTTTCAGTTCGCAAATTAACTAAAGATTCTCTAATAATCGAGTATAAGGATTCTCCTCATGAATCCCTAGTATATTGGTTAAAAAAACATAATTAAAAAATATTATGAAAATACAGCATTATACAATAACCCTAATTTTACTGATGACATTTTCTTTTAGTTATTCTCAAAAATGTTTGAGTGATGAATATTTAGATCAGTACAAATTAGTAGATAAAAATATAGTAGAAAATGTAAAGACTGTTGTTAAAAGTTTTCAAGCTAAAAGCAACTCCTCTAATCAAACAATTATCATACCTGTAGTATTTAATGTAATTCATTCGGGTGAATCTATAGGAAATGGAAAAAACTTATCTAGACAGAAAATTTTAGAGCAAATAAATATTTTGAATGAAGCCTATGCAGGGGCTTATGGAGGAGTAGATACAAAGATTAAATTTTGTTTAGCAGAAAAGGATATTTATGGAAATTATACAAATGGAGTTAATCGTTATTTTGGCCCTTCCTATTTTGATACTGGAAGTGACGTTCCTTGTAATCCTAACAAAGTTAGCTTAATAACAGATCAAAAAATTAAAAGTTATAGAAAACCGGGATTCCCTACAAATCAATATTTAAACTTATGGACAACAGATATTAGAGCCTGTGGTAACAATCAAGATTTAGGGTACTCTTCATTTCCTTTCATAAGAGATAACAATAAATTAGATGGAGTAGTTATTGACTACTATTATGTTGGAAAAAGTGATAATTCCACAGTATATAATTTAGGTAAAACAGCTGTTCATGAAATTGGACACTGGCTAGGTTTATTTCATACTTTTCAATACGATTCTTGTTCGTCAAATTGTGACACAGATGGAGATATGATTTGCGATACCGAAGGAGTACAAAGTTCAGCACATTATTCTAATAAAGATGCATGTTTAGGGTATAATTGTAACAATCAAGTTACCAATGCTATTCAAAATTTTATGGATTATGCTAGAGATGAATGTCAAACTTTTTTTACACAAGGGCAAAAGGATAGAATGCGCAATATGTTAAGTTTATACAAGCCAATGATTTACAATAAAGAATCGAATACAAATGGTATTGTTTCGTGTTCAGGAGTATCTCCAGGAACTGGAGGAACACCAGGAGGAGGATGTTCCTTTGGAAATACTCCAGTTCAAAGCATATATCCTCCTATAGAATTGTATGAGGATTGGCAAAATAGTGAATTTGGAGGAAGAATTGAAGTGAATGATAAATGGCTGATTGCTATTGATGCTGAAGCTGATTTTTTATTAATTTATGAAAGAAATGGGTGTGCTTATAATCTTAAGCAGAATTTTGCAATTGACTTTTATTGGTCAATTTCTGCAGACGAGGGTCTCATTCTTAGGGATAATGAAATAATTGTTTCCTCTTGGATAGATGATAAAGTTTATATCTATAATTACAATACTACCAGTAATCAATGGTATTTAAAGCAAACCATTCAAAATAGTTCAGCAACTAGTAAGGTAGGCTATGATGTTTTTACTTTAGATAATTTTCTTTTTGTTTTAGAAGCATCAGACGCAAATAATATAATAAGAATATATAAGAAAGATAGTAATGGAAATTATCAGTTTCATCAAAATTTCTCTGTTCCTGGGTATAGCTTGTCATTTAATTCGAGTCATTATACAGTTTTAAATTACTCTAAGATAAAGAGGGGTAGTTATGATCCTAATGAAATATTTTTACCTCTTACTAATAAATCATTTGGTATTTTAGAATTGAGTAATAATAATCAATGGTATTTATCTGAAACGATACAAATGGATTTTATACCGTCAGAAGAAGGATTTATCACTTCTGAATTATCTAATAATTACTTATATCTGGTTACAAAAAAAAATTATGGAACAGTATATGATGATATTTATCTATATACAATACCGATACAGTTAGATAATATAAAACAATCTCTTACAGGTACAATTTCAAATAGAAAACAGTTTTTAAAAAAGTACAACAACGCCTTTTATAGCAGTAAATTAAAGGTTTTTGGAGATCAATTCTTTATTTTTGGCCCTGGATCTTATGGAGGATTTTCATATTTGTTTTTCTCTAATACTAAGTACGGACAAAACGTTACTTTTCCAGAGTGGCAACAAAAAGATATTGATTTAGAATGTTTCTTGGATAATGATTCTGATTATGAGGTATATGGTAATTTATTATTTTCTGGAATAGGTGGCAGTAAAAAAATAAATGTGTATGACATGTATGATATATTATCAGGTATGGGATATAGTGCTGATTATATTTATGATTCTGAATTTTATAAATATAAAAATTGTTCTGTTCCAGAATTGAAAGTATCTTATTTTTCTGATGAAGTCACTTTTGGAGGTAATTGTAATGTTACATTTGATGGAGTTTCTAAAGATATTTCAGCAAGAAAAGCTATTCATCTTAAACCAGGTACTAAAATTAAATCAGGCTCTACAGTATTATTTACATTAAAAAACCAAATCTGTAATTCAATAATTTCTTCTCAAAATAAAAGTAATGCTTCTACTGGACAAAATAATGAAGATTCAAGTCCAATAAAGATAATTTATGGTGAAGAAGATGTTAATTTAAATCCGATTACAATATATCCAATCCCAACACAGAATGGATTTGTATATGTTAAATCTAGAAATATTAATATTCAAAATATAGTTATCTATAACTTACTTGGGAAATTGGATTTATCATCAAATGAACTAAATTTCAAAAATGCTAAAGAAATTGATATTAACCTTAGTAGATATCCTAAAGGTATTTATTTAATAAAGATTTCGATGATTGATAACAATGAAGTTATTAAAAGAATTTTAATAGAATAAGAGTACAGGATCACTAGCTATTTAATTTTATGAAATAGCATGCAAGAGGCTGTAAACTGAACTCTGGAGTTGCTACCTTTATTGGGACAGATATTTTAAGACAATTTATGTTTAAATAAATATCTTAGAAAAATGAAAAAACGATTTTATAGTAAAGAATTTAAATCAGAAGCTGTTCAATTAAGCTATCAGCGAGAAAACATAAAAGAATTAGCCAATGAATTAGGGGTTAAAGTTGACAGGATTTATCGTTGGCGTAAGTTAGATAGTGAAGATGGAGTTTCTAAAAAGGCTTCTAAATCGCCTTCACAAGTAGATAGTCAGGAAGTAAAGGAGTTACGTAAAGCCCTTAAAGATGCTCAATTAGAACTATAAATCTTAAAAAAGGCCGTTCACATTTTCTCCAAGAGCGATGGAAAATCTATCAATTCATAGTTTCATATAAACATATGTATCCCATCGAGAGAATGTGTAAAGCGTTAAAAATTAGTAGGAGTAGTTATTATAGGTGGTATAGTAATGTTCCTTGTAATAGGATTTTAGAAGATCAGAAACTAACTCTAGAAATAAAAAACATCTTCTATGATAGTAGACAAACTTATGGAAGTCCTAGAATTAAACAAGAACTTCTTAGAAGAGGTTATAGAGTATCTAGAAACAGGATCTCTCGATTAATGAAATCTAATGGGTTAAGAAGTAAATTAAAAAAGAAACATAAGATAACTACAGATTCAAATCATTCTTTTCCTATATTCAAAAATCATTTAGATAGGGATTTTAACCCCAAAAGATTAAACCAGGTTTGGGTTTCTGATATTACTTACATTAAAACCAATAAAGGATGGTTATATTTAACAACATTAATTGATCTATATGACCGTCAGGTCATAGGTTGGTCATTGAGTACTTCTTTGTTTACTGATCAAACAATAGTACCAGCTTGGAAAATGGCAACTTCCAAAAGAGCAATAGAATTACCTTTACTTTTTCACTCTGATAGAGGAGTTCAATATGCTAGTAAAGAATTTAAAAAAGTTGTTACTGCTAATAAGTTAATTACCCAGTTTATGAGTAGAAAAGCAAATTGTTGGGATAATGCAGTAGCTGAATCTTTCTTTAAAACACTGAAGACAGAACTTGTTTACCATCATAATTTTAAAACAATACAAGAGGCTAAAACAGCGGTGTTTGACTATATAGAGGTGTGGTATAATAGAAAAAGATTACATTCTTCTTTGGGATATAAAACCCCTATAGAAGTTGAATTAGAATTTTATAAACTTAAAAATGCAGCATAGGTCTTAGAAAAATTGTCCGAATTTCTCTTGCAAGTCCAATGCAAAAATAAAAGCATTTAGAGCACAATTTAGAGGAGTCAAAAATGTAGAATTCTTCTTGTTTAGATTAACCAGAATATTTGCATAAACACAACTTTTGGTCTTGATCCATTTTATGAAATATTTTGCTTAAAAAATTTAGAAAACTGTAGTTCAATTTTATACTTATGACTACAAAAATCTATAATTTTTTACTTTCAAACTAAAAATCCCCCCCACCAAAACCCTCCACCTATATTAAGTATATCCACCAGACTCTTTCTTTAAACAAAAATCAAACCCTTCATTACCAATTATTTATATTAAAAATGAGAATAAAAAAAGAATTTGTGACCTTCGGGTAGAGAATTGGAAAGTTACACACCTTTTAAGGCAAAAAATGAGTTTTTTTAGATGAATTAGATGGAAAACAAAAAAGCTAAAACAATGAAAATCAAAGTTTTAGCTTTTTAAAAGTAGCGGGAACAGGACTCGAACCTGTGACCTTCGGGTTATGAGCCCGACGAGCTGCCTACTGCTCTATCCCGCGATGTATATTGTATAAATCAGAAGAAATCTGATTGTAATGTCATTTTATATGAACTTTCCGATTACATCCTCTTCATATATCATTTCCTAATCGGAGTGCAAATATACAATCCTTTTTAGTTTAAACAATACTATTTTTACAAAAAAAATAAAAAAAACCATAACACACTTACAGCAAACACTTTAATAAAATTCATTTACAAGAAACTCTAATCTGGAATAATTGAAGTGCTTTTTTTACTGAATTTAAAACACTAATCGTGTTCAATACTTAATCCTTTTATAGCCGTTCAGCTCTGAAAATCGATAAATAGCTGTCATTTAGCTATTTTGTTGTAAAAACATTTCACATATTCTTACCTTATAATCTCACTATTAATACAAACTCTATAGATTATGAAACCAATACCTATTCTTACAAATTTAATTTTAAATATATTTCTAATATGTTTTATTAGTACTCTTACTAATCTTCACGCCAAAGAGCTTCATCTTTTACCAAGTAAAAACACATTTTTCACTCAAGATAATTGTACGACTATAACTGCTTGGTCATCGGACCAGATATATACTGGCGGTGAAATTATAAAACATAATAATAGTAGATATAAAGCCAAATGGTGGAATCGAAATATGAATCCATCAACCAACTCACAACCTTACGGTGCGTGGGAATCTTTAGGGGCTTGTAGTGGCGGGAACAACAATATTGCTCCTACAATAAATATTACATCTCCTACAAATAATTCATCCTTTGAAGAAGGTACTACAATTACCATTACAGCAAATGCCAGTGATCAAGATGGCAGTATTGCAAAAGTTGAATTCTTTAACAACAACACTTTACTTGGAGAAGATATTACTACTCCTTATACTTTTAGCATCAACACTCCCATAGTGGGGAGTTACAATCTTACTGCCGTAGCAACAGATAACCAAGGAGCATCAACTACATCTATATCAGTTTCTGTTATGGTTACACCTGCGGGTACTGGAGGAAATACTTGTAATGGTTTACCTCAATATGTAGAAGGAAATCCTTATGACCAAGGAGAAAGTGTACAAAATGAAAATATGATTTACGAATGTAAAATAGCAGGATGGTGCTCATCTAGCTCTGGTTGGGCCTATGCCCCAGGAACAGGAGCTCACTGGGAAGATGCATGGGTTAAAACTGGAAATTGTGGGGGTTCTGGAGGAAACACACCTCCTAATGTAAATATTACTGCTCCCAATAATGGAACTATTTATGCTTTAGGTGACATTATAACAATTACTGCAAATGCTACAGATAACGACGGCACTATAACAAAAGTGGAGTTTTTTGATGGCACAACCAAACTAGGAGAAGACACAACTCTTCCCTATTCATTTACCCTAACCACTAGTGCAAATGGTTATTCACTTACTGCTATTGCTACTGATGACAAAGGCGCATCAACTACATCACCTATCGTATCTATAAGAAGAGATACAGGAGGAGGTAATGGCGCCTTACCAGCACGAATACTGAATGGATATTGGCATAATTTTCAGAATGGTTCTGGTATCAGTAAGCTTAGAGATATAAATCCTAATTGGGATGTCATTAATGTTTCTTTTGCTGTACCAACTGTTTCGTCTACTGATGGACAAATTGGTTTTCAGTTAGATCCTGTATTCAACACCATAAATTATAGTGTAGCTGATTTTAAATCTGATATTTTATTACTGCAAAGCCAAGGCAAAAAAGTTATTATTTCTATTGGTGGGGCAGAAGGAACTGTACGACTCAACTCTATATCTGCTAGAGATAAGTTTACAAGTTCAATGATTTCTATTATCGAGGAGTATGGTTTTGATGGAATGGACATTGATTTTGAGGGGCAATCGTTATCTCTTGATTTTGGTGATAATGATTTTGCTAACCCAACAACTCCTGTTATCGTAAATACCATCAATGCTGTAAAAAGTATTTGTACTCATTTTGGAAACAATTTTATCCTAACAATGGCTCCAGAGACATTTTTTGTACAATTAGGATATGCTTTTTATGGTGGAATATCACAAGGTGCAGACAGGCGAGCTGGTGCTTATTTACCATTAATACACGCACTACGTGATAAATTGACTTTTTTACAGGTACAGTATTACAATTCTGGATCTATAACTGCTTTGGACGATCAGGCATATGCTATGGGAAATTCAGATTTTTATGTTTCTCTAGTAGATATGCTACTCAAAGGATTTCCTATTACAAAAAATCAAAGTTATTTTTTCCCCCCTCTACGACAGGATCAAATATTAATAGGAGTCCCCGCTTTTGTACAAGCTGGTGGCGGGTATACAGGACCTGATGGTGTTATAAAAGCAATGGATTATCTTATAAAAGGAACTTCTTTTGGAGGACAGTATCAATTAAACCAAACATACTCCAACCTACGAGGAGTTATGAGTTGGTCTATAAACTGGGATGAATATGATAATTTCTCTTTTTCTAACCCTGTAAGAATATATCTAGATGGACTTCAAAACAGGTCTCCTCTTGGCTTACAAAGAAATAATGAATCATCAAACAATATAAATCTATACCCAAATCCAATAACGGATAATCATCTTGCAGTGTCAATTGATACTCCAATCAATGATTCTTCTTTTACTTTACAAATTTTTACCCCTACAGGAGTAAAAGTGTTTGAACAAACTAATGTTTCACTAAAAAAAGGTAGTAAAACCACCCTTACTTTTGATATGAGTAATTTGAAATCTGGTTTATATCTATATAACCTCTTATTGGATAACAAAAAGACTAGTGGAACTCTTTTTATAGAATAAAACTCGATTTACAGAAAAAGTACTGCATTTAGTATTTAGTCATTACCTACTATGATTAAGCAAAAACCGATTAGAAAATTGAAGTTTCTAATCGGTTTTATTTTTTCTTTTATTCAGAAATATAGTTATTGTTCTATAGGTAATGCTTCAAACGAAAACAGTTGAATATCTTCAAATCTAGGATGAACCTCTATAGGGTTACAACAAACTTCGCAATCCTCAATATATACTTGATATGAGACTGAAGGATCCAGTAACATGGATATTTCTTCCCAACAATAGGGGCACTGAAAAAAATGTTCAAACATTACTTAATCATATAGAAATGGTTTAAACTTTTTCAATTGGCTAGAAAATGATGCTTTTTCACCCTTTACTCGACTTTTTTTCCTTCCGTAGCCCTGCTATGCAACTCGAAAAAGGCTTCAAAACAGCAAAAAATCATGAATTTTCGCTTCAATCCAAAAAGTTTAAATTACTTTATAAAGAAATGCACAGAAGACAACATTTTTTTGTCCTATCCTTCTGCTATTTCTGCTATCTTGGTTTTTATTTTTTGTAGTGCAGTGACCAAAACCTTAATTTCTTTCTCATCCAAGCTTTCTTGAACTGCAGGTATAAGATCATACATAATGGGTTGTACTTTTTGAATCACTTCTTTAGCATAATCAGTAAGAAAAATACGATTTATTCGATTATCATTTTCATCACTTTTACGAATCACCAAATTTTTACTCTCCATGGTATTCACCAATCGAGTCATAGATGTTTTATCTCTATGTGTTATAAAAGCCAAATCATTTTGCGGTTGTCCATCGTTTACATGCAAACGTTTTAATACACTCCATTGCTCTTTAGACAAATCTAATCCATTTTCTCTAAATGCTTTCTGAACTAAAAACCCAAAATCATAGTGAATTTTACCTACCCATGATAATGCATGAGCATTTAAATCTATAGCTTTTATGTCATTCATAAATACTGTTTTTTAGTTTGTTAAATACAAAAATATCTATAAAAATCTAGTTGTTCCTTCAACTGGTGATAAAAATATCACAAAAGTAACATCTCATTTTTCTGATAACTTAAAGATAATATATGCCATAGACATATACATACTTTATAAACAAAGAACGCCTTGCTACCTATTTTATTGAGTCTATCTCTTCTTGTAACGCTTCCCAATCTTCCATCAAAGATAACAACAGGTCTTTCTTTGCTTGATACTTATCAAAAAAATCTGGTTGCGCAATAGTCTCATCATAGTTGATAGCAAGTTCTACATCGATTTCTTTGATTTCTTTTTCTAGCTTATTAATTTTAGACTCAACATTACTTAGCTTATTATTAAGCGACTTTATCTTTTTTTGATCTTCATAAGATCTTTTGGCCGTTTCTTTGGTATCTGAAACCGTTTTTACAACCTTATCTTTCTTTTCGATATCACGCAGGTCATTTACTCTTCGTTCTTCTAAATAGAAGTCTATATCACCCAGATACTCTTTGATTTGCTTATTTTTAAATTCATAAACAGTATTAGTTAATCCCTGTAGGAAATCTCTATCGTGAGACACAAGAATTAATGTTCCTTCAAAACGTTGTAATGCTTCTTTCAGGATGTTTTTTGATTTAATATCTAAGTGATTGGTAGGTTCATCCATCACCAATACATTAAAAGGCTCTAAAAGTAGCTTACATAATGCTAATCTATTACGCTCACCTCCTGATAACACTTTTACTTTTTTATCAACTTCATCTCCTCTAAACAAAAATGCACCTAGCATATCCCTAACTTTGCTTCGATTCTTTTCGTTTGCTGCATTGATCATGGTCTCATGAATCGTTATATCTCCATCCAGATATTCAGATTGATTTTGAGCAAAATACCCTATCTGCACATTATGCCCCAGTTTAAGAACTCCTTCATGAGATATTTCATTGATTATAATCTTTGCTAATGTTGTTTTACCTTGACCATTCTGCCCTACAAAAGCAATTTTAGAACCTCGTTCTACCAATAAATCAATATCACTTAAAATTTGTTTCTCTCCGTAAGCTTTCCTTACTCCATCTGCCTCTATAACAACTTTACCTGGTTGTACACTGATAGGAAAACTAACATTCATCACTGCATTATCATCCTCATCAACTTCTATACGCTCTATTTTATCCAATTTTTTAATCAACGATTGAGCCATAGAAGCTTTAGAAGCTTTTGCTCTAAACTTTTCTATGAGTTTTTCTGTTTGCTCTATTTGCTTGGATTGATTTTTTTGAGTTGCAAGCTGTTGTTCTCTTACTTCTTCTCTAAGCACTAAATACTCAGAGTATGGCTTATTATAATCATAAATTCGACCTAAAGAGATTTCTATTGTTCTATTGGTCACATTATCCAAAAACATTTTATCGTGAGATACAATGACAACAACTCCTGCATAATTTCTTAAAAAACTTTCAAGCCATATAATCGATTCTATATCTAGATGGTTTGTCGGCTCATCGAGCAACAAAATATCATTATTTTGCAATAAGAGTTTTGCCAACTCAATTCGCATACGCCATCCTCCAGAGAAAGTATCTGTTAATCTATCAAAATCCTCTCTCATAAATCCAAGCCCTTGTAGGACTTTTTCTGTTTCTCCTTGGTAATTATACCCTCCTAGAATTTCATAATGATGTGTCAGATCACTTAAATCAGTAATCAATTGATTGTATTCCTCACTTTCATAATCTGTGCGCTCTGCTAGTTGAGCATTGATTTTATCAATTTCTCTTTCTGCATTCTTAATATCTATAAAAGCTTCATAAGCTTCATCAAGAACAGTACGCCCTAATACAAAATCTATATCTTGTTTTAGAAAACCAATTTTCACCTCTTTATCCATGGCTATCTGCCCCGAATCAGGCTCTTGCTCTTTAGATAAAATCTTGAGCATGGTTGATTTTCCTGCACCATTTTTTCCTATCAATCCTACTCGATCTCCTGTATTTAATCTGAAGCTTATTTCTTCAAAAAGGTACTCTCCTCCAAACGAAATCGATAAGTTATGTATGTTTAACATCAGCTTTTGAATATTTTGTGCAAAGATGATTAATTTTGTGTTAGAATAAAAGCGCTTATGAATTTCTTAAAAGGAACAAAAATTTATAGTATACTAACAGGTAGTTGCCCCGTATGTCATAACGAAAGTATGTATACAGAAGCAAATCCTTATAAGTTAAGTCAAACTCTAAAAATGCAAGAACGCTGTAGCCATTGTAATACTAAATACAAAATAGAACCTTCCTTTTTCTATGGAGCTATGTATATAAGCTACGGAGTTGGAATTGCTTTTGCGGTAGCTGCTTTTGTGATTAGCCATTTTTTTCTAAAATTAGGGCTTTTATATTCATTTTTCTCAATTGTAGCAACACTTATAGGCTTTATGCCAGTTATTATGAGGTTATCCAGAAATATATGGATCAACTTATTTATGCACTATAAGAAAGAAAAAAAACTATCATAACGTATCAAAACGATTGCTATCTATTTCTTTACTTAAAGAAACTCCCAACTCTATATGAGCGTATAGTTGCTTAGCTACAGATGGTGCGATAAGTATACCTCTACTACCTAACCCATTTAAGATATGAAAACTTGGATTATGAGGGTGTGTTCCTACCAAAGGCCTTCTATCTCTAACTGTAGGACGTATCCCTGATACTTGACCTATCACCTCATAATTTACTTTTAAAAACTTTTGTAGCTTCTTTTCTAGCTCTTCTCTTGCTGTAGTTGTTATCTCTGCAGATTTATCTTCATTATTATACGTTGCCCCTACTTTATACAAATCATCTCCCAAAGGAATAATAAATATAGAAGACTTTACAGCCTCTTTTAGCTTTAATTCAAGCGATCTAATTATTATATACTCTCCTTTATTACCATACAATGGTAAATGATTAAAAAAAGGGTTCTTTTTTAAACCAAACCCTTCTGCAAATACAATATGCCTACATGGGACTCCTCTATACTCAATAAAGCCTTCTTTTACCACCACATCTTCATATTCAAAGGGCTGATTATAAAAAGCATTTTTTTCTTCAAGATACGCTGCATAAGAGGAAAGCATAGTTTTAATATCAATCTTACCTGTATGTTTTACTTTTCCGTAATGAAACGGGATATCCAAATGTTCATTTTCATTTCTAATTAGTTCTGGACAAAGAAATTCACCTAACAATGGTTTATCACCAGCTTCTATCCATTTATTTTGTTCTTCAGCTGCATTAAATCTTCTTAAAACAGGAAGCTCAGAAACTAATTTTTTATTCAATTTGGCTTCTATGCTTTTATAAAAAGGAATTGCTTCTTTAATCTGCTCTGAAGCCTCCCAGGCAAGCGTAAAACGTTTTAAAATTACAGGATTATACAACCCTCCAGCAACTCTAGATGATTTTTGAGAGAAATCCTCATATACTCTATATGTTTTATTATTATTTTCTAATTCTTCAACAAAAGACATTCCAGACAACCCGAACCCTACAACAATATAATCTAGCATTATTTACTTTTTTTTGATTTTACTATATCTATTATTTATTACAAAGTTCAAACAATACGTGTTAAAATTAAGTAATACAAAAAGCATAATTATTATTTAGTTTTATTCAAAAATAACAAAACGCCCAACTATTGTTGGGCGTTTTGTATAAATCGTTGAAAAAATATGGGTTACTAGTAACTCCACATATCCATTTCAAAATTACGTATGTTTTCTTTAATTCTCTCACTCTCTAGAAGTTGCATCAAAGCGTTATCAACCACATAATCTTTAATCTCACGGTCACCTTGAATATTATCTTCTTTATAAATCACAGAACTAAAACGTCTTGCATTAAGAATGTGATCATAAGTAAAAGGCATTGAAGTATTCTTTCTATTAAATGCCATTGCATTATGAAGAATTTCTCGCACATCGGGATACCAGATCCAGAACAATGCAACCATATCTGGCTCATCGTCATCGATAAAATTCACATCAGGAGCAACTGGTGCTAAACCGATTAATCTGTATCTTAACTCACCTAAACGTTTATCAAAATACCAATATCCTCTAATTTTATACTCAGCAATATCAGCAGAATTAATATCTCTTCTGTTAATATATTGAGGGTCCACTTCTTCTCCTGCATTATATTGCTCATAACCAAGATCAGTAGTATCTATTTTAGACATTGTTGATTGTAAATCTTCAAATGTACGTGTCTCATTAAAGTAAGAATCTGAGTAAATATTTTTGATTTTCCCATTTCTAATATTATTTACCAAAACGTCATACAATGAACGACGATTGGCTCCAATATTAAAAGTATCTATAGGATAATACAATGGAAAATTGATTCTTTCATCAAGATCTATTGTTTCCCATGTAGTCTTAGACCATAATATATCACGCTTATCAACGTACCCATATTCTAATGGATGATCATTATCATATAATATCTGCTCATCTGTCTTTATTCCAATCTCTTCTGGGTTACTTGCATTCAAAACATTTGTCTGCCCAAAAGAAAGAGAAGAAACCAATAGACCAAAAACGGTTAATACAAAATTTCTCAAATTCATAACTACGTAAGTTTATTTTTTAATTGGTCAACTCTACAACAACTGGAGATATTTTTTTCAATTTATATCCAGAATTGGTAGCTAACTGTGCTTTTATATCAATAATCTGAATAGAAGAACCTCTTTTAGCTTTACGTAAAGCAGATTTTGCTTTAGCATTAAGTCTTCCTCCAGGAACTCTTACTGTAGGCTGTCCTTCTACTTTAAATTTAAATCCTGTTACTTTTAATTTTATATCAAAATCAAAATCAGGTAGGATTGCACCAACAGAAGAAATCTCTAATGCATTTCTAGCCATTTTTATAGATCCATCTTCTCCACGTACAGTTCCAACAGGTCTTGGAATTCCTTTAATTCTAAATTTCTTACTATCACTCACAGTAGTACCATTTGGCAGTTTACCACTTACCTTAATACTTACTTCACGAGCTTTTACACTAGTAACATTCATCATATATTTTCCTGCTCCTCCAGCTTTTCTAAGGCCTGGTGCTGAAGCACTTACTGCAGGCACTCCTGGAATAGAAATCGTCATTGGGTTTTGAACCCCACGATATACTACATTCATCTTATCTGCAGATATTACTGCTGAATTAGGTTTAGGAATTACCGCATAAGAACTCTGGATAGGTATAGAAACTATAGAATCTCCTTCTTTAAACTGAAGCTCTCCTTTTACTTCTCTTTCTCCTACGTTTCCTGCAGGGAAATCAAGCATAATTTGTCCGTTCTTAACTTCTGTTTGCTCTTTACCATTTACCATTACTTTGGTTGGCTTAAGCGTAGCATCAAAACGTCCTAAAACTATTCTACCTTTAAACTTCTCTCCACTAAAGAAAGCTGTTTTATCTGGTACCACAATCGCCTCATAGTTACTAAATGATAGCTCAGAAGCTTGTTGTCCTGCTAACAATGCAGAAAGCACTTTACTTTCAGTAGCTTTAACATCAGCTTGCATTTGTGTAAGCTTGGTTAATGATGCTACTAAAGGAAATCCTTCAAAGTTATAATTTAGCCATTTTTTGGTAACTCCATCTCTATCTTTTACATCAGATGTAGAAAATGTCTGAACGATACCTTCAGCAACTTTATCCTCTACCTCTTTCACTTCTTTAATCGCTGCAGCAACACCGTCTCTGTACTTAGCAATGTTATCTACAAATTCTTGAGCCGCTGGAGTGTTTTTACCACCTTTAAAGAATTTTTCATCCAAAGCTAGTGACTTATCCATTGTTTCGTAATCTGTAGCATCACTTAATCCGTTAGTGATTTCTGCTTTAATCTGATCTATATATGCATTAAACTCATTTGATAATGCACTGATCTGATCAGCTTTTTCTTTTAATGGGGTATATTTTTCAGGCTGTTCTGTAACTTTCTCTGCAAGTCCTGCCATAAAAGCAGTGTTACGTTCTGTAGAAATTACATTAGACTCTGTTAATTTTTCGTTCATCAAACCGAAAGCCGACAACACTTCCTTTGACATGTTTAATGCCATCATTGCGATGAAAACCAGATACATCAGGTTAATCATCTTCTGCCTTGGGGATAGTTTTCCTCCTGCCATATTCTTTTTAGATTTTGGTAGTTATTTTTTATAAAATATTAATTAATACAAATGTTAACTTCTGTTCATTGCAGTTAACATACCACCATATACTCCATTAAGTGAAGAAAGATTACTAGCAAGACTTTCCATCTGGTCTTTAAGCTTAGCTGCATTATCAGCAATTGCCTGATTAGCTTCAGCTTGACGAGAAGAAGATTCTAACTGTACCTTGTATAAACTATTCAAAGATTCTAAGTTAGACGCAGCACTAGCCATTTCTTCACTATATTTCTTTGTTCCTTGCATTGCATCAACAGTAGGAGAAATATTCTTAGCAGCTCCTTCAAAATTACGAATGCTCTCACCAAGACTACTCATAAGACTAGAATCTACTCTAGCTTCTTTTAGCATGTCATCTAATTTTTTAGATAATAATCCTTCTGGACTAGCGTCTTGCTCTTTCTTTTTATCTCTTCCTTTTCCTCCAGCTAATTCTGGATATACAAGAGACCAATCTAATTCATCATCTACTGGTTCGAATGCAGACACAGTAAATACTAATGCTTCTGTAACCAAACCAACAATAAGCATCTGATTACCAAATGGCCAGTGCATAATTTTAAATAGTGCACCTAGTATTACAACGGCTGCTCCCAGACCGTAAACCATGTTCATTAATTTTTTGCTTGCTTTTGAATTTGCCATAATAAATTTGTTTTGTTTTTGTTTTTTAAATCTTAAAGTTTTAAAAAAAGGTTAGTAATTAAGTTGATAGAAAATTTTGGGACTTATTTTTGATTCTTAGTATTATCTTCTCCAGTTACGTCAGTACCCATATAGTCCTGAACGGTTCTAAATCCGATATAACTTCTTGCAGAATCAGCATATTCGTAATCTCTGGTGCTTACCTGTAGGAAATAAGCAACATCTTTCCAGGATCCTCCGCGTACTACTTTACGTTTATTATCATCATCATTGACATTTGGGTTCATTGATGCGACGTATTCGTATGCTCCAGGATCGTAGGATGATTGTACCCATTCTGATACATTCCCTGCCATATTATACAGGTTATAATCATTTGGATCAAATGTTTTAGCTTCTACAGTATATAGAAAATTATCTGCAGCATAGTTTCCTCTTAGGGGCTTAAAGTTTGCCAAGAAACAACCTCTGTCGTTTAATGCATAAGGGCCTCCCCAAGGATAAGTAGCTGATTCAAGACCTCCTCTAGCAGCGTACTCCCATTCAGCTTCTGTAGGTAATCTGAAATAGTTTACAAATTCTTTACCTTTTTTCTTCTGAAAGGTATTTTTTTCAATAGTTCTCCATCGGCAGAAAGCTTTTGCTTGCTCCCAAGAAACTCCAACTACTGGGTAGTCGTCATAAGCACTATGCCAAAAATAATCATTGTGCATCGGCTCGTTATATGAGTAGTTAAAATCCTTGATCCACACAGTAGTATCAGGATATACTTCTATTACTTCTTCTTTTACAAAATCTTTTCTTCCACCCTTCTTTGCTCTAGCGGCTGCTTGGATATCCATCCAAGTAAATCTAAACTCAAACTTACTTACATCTAGTGTACGTCTTCCATTGTAAGATTCTTCTAATGGAATATACATTGTATCCATAACCTCTGCGTAATACTCATCTGGATAATCTTCAACATTCCACTCAATATCCATATCTTTATTAAGCTTCCTTCCTTCATAGCCAGTCTCGCCCATCCCGCTATAATTATCATACATATACTTCTCATAGACAGACATATTCACAGTATCTGCATCTAGAAATGCAAATTCTCCAATACCATCATCACCAGGTGCTTTACCTAATTCATCAGCCATTATTGCAAGTCGCATTCTAATTACAGAATCACGTACCCAACTTACAAATTGTCTATATTCACTATTAGTAATCTCGGTCTCATCCATGTAGAAAGAACGAACCGTAACCATTCTGGTTGGCGCGTTTGCCAAAGCAGCTTTGTCATCATCCGACTTACCCATAATGAACGATCCTCCGGGGATGAGGGCCATACCATATGGTTTTTGAGGGTGCCATTTTTTTCCTTGCGCTCCTACCAGTTCTCCTCGGCTTCCTCCACCACAACTATAGAGCATTGCTAAAATAGCAAAGAGTGATACAATTTTCTTCATAATGTATTTTAGGTTAAGATCTTCTAGATTTAAGGACGTAAACCTATTTATTTATTTCCAGAAAAACAATTTTTTTCCAAAAAAAACCTTAAATCTGCCTAATAAAAATGTTAAACTTCGTTTTTTTGTTTTGCCTTATACCATCTTTCAGGGATTTCTTGATTACAAGCACGCTCATAATCAGCGTATGTGCAAGGTAATAACGTATGTCTTTTCAATTTATTATTACCAGACGAAATAAATGGTATCTCAATCCACCATCTTCCAGTCATTACACTTTTATAAAAAGACAAGATTTCCTCCTCTACAGGAACGTTATAATGCAATGTATTTTTTAGATTCTTTATATCAATCTCATTTGATCTGTAATTCACTCCTTCTACAAAGTACCAAACCATTTGAGCTATCAGTAACGATGCCGCCGCTTCATTTTCAAAATTCTTGAATTCATAAATCCCAAAACTTTTTACTTTATCACTAATTCCAGCATATCTTGAAATCGCGCAAATCTCTCTTCCATCAAAACCATTAGGGGAGGCTGTATACCCATTAAGACTTGTAGCATTCATAACCCCTAAATCCACAGCAACGATATCTGCATCACGCATTATAGGCTCAACCACAGTAACATCTGCTATAACTTCTCCTAAACGACAAGCATCAAAGTACAACTTTTCTATAAGATCTATTTCATCTTGAGGATTAAAATACGTTTGATACCCTATATTACTATAATTAAACAGATTATACGGTTGTTCTACTATAATTTTACCAACAAAAGAAGTATTGGTTATTGGCTGAGATGAGTTTCCTAAATCAAACCTACTATCAACATTTACTAGGTTAACCATTCTCTCAAACACATCAAATGCCCTGTATTGTGCGTATACCAAATCCTGGCTACCACCAATAATTACAGGTATTATATTTTTGACCAGTAAGGTTGACAACACTTCTTGAACCAAATAGTACGTATCACTAACCTCATTACCCGCAATAATATCTCCAAGATCTACAATGTTTGTATTCCAATTTCCTGGATAAAGCTCGTAGAATGCCTTACGGATAGAAGAAAAATCCAATCCTTCTTCCTCCAGAGCATTAATTCCATTTCTGTTTTCTTGAATTCCCAGAATAGCAATATCTGTTTTTTCTAGATCTGGAATCCCATCATCAAGTGTATGAATTCTAATTTGTTTTCCTAATGCGTAATCAGAAAGTGGTTCAATATACTCGATAACCGAATCACTAACAGGTACAAGAAATTCAAAAGACATAGATTAATTTATTTCTTTTTAGTGGCCTTTTTTGTTGTTTTCTTTTTTGTTGCTTTTTTCTTAGGAGCATTCTTTTCTATCAGACCCTTCACCTTATCCAAAGTCAATTTTGAAGCGTCAACTGTTTTTGGCAATTCAATTTTCACCTTGCCTTTTATAATATTACTTCGCCCCCATCTGGCTTTCTCTACACGAATTCCTTCTTCCTCCCAGTTATGGATCACCTTATCAATCTCTTTCTGCTTTTTCTCTTCAATAAGAGTTACAATATCATTGTCTGACAAGTTATCAAAATCATATTTTTTGTTCACGTTAATAAACATTCCGTTCCATTTAATGAATGGTCCAAATCGACCTTTCCCTTTTTGAACAGGAAGATTTTCATATGTGTATATAGGAGCGTCTGCTTTTTCTTTAGCATCTATTAGCTCTATTGCTCTATCTAACGTAGTTTGCAAAGGATCTTCTCCTTTTTCTAACGAAACGAATTTTTCACCAAATTTTACATAAGGACCAAAACGACCATTATTTACAACTATCGTTTCTCCTTTATAGTCTCCTAATTCTTTTGGCAACTGAAACAAATCTATCGCCTCCTCAAAAGTAATACTACTAAGCGTTTGTCCTGGAGGCAAACTTGCGAACCTAGGTTTATCTTCATCATCAGCTGTACCAATCTGAACCATTGGACCAAACTTACCAAGCCTCACACTCACCACTTTACCTGTAGCAGGATCCTCTCCTAAAATACGCTCTCCTACTTCTCTTTCTGCATTTTGCGCAACATCTTCAACCCTTGGATGAAATTCTTGATAAAACTCCCTCATCACTTGGGTCCAATCTTCCTGACCCTCTGCTATCTCATCAAAATCTTGTTCTACTTTTGCTGTAAAATTATAATCAAGAATAGATGCAAAGTGATTCACAAGAAAATCATTAACCACCATACCTACATCGGTTGGTATCAACTTACCTTTATCACTACCTACTTTTTCTGAAAGTTTTTTCTCTTCCACAGCATCTCCAGAAAGAACCATCTGAACATACCCTCTCAACTCTCCTTCTTTGGCTCCTTTCTCTACATAATTCCTATTTTGAATAGTTGAGATTGTAGGAGCATATGTTGATGGTCTCCCAATTCCTAATTCTTCTAATTTCTTAACCAACGACGCTTCTGTATAACGACTAGGTGGCCTTGTAAATCTTTGGGTCGCTGTAATATAATTATTAAATAGATTTTCTCTTATCTTCATCTCTGGCAGAATCCCTTCTTGCTCTTCATCTTCATCATCATTACCTTCAAGGTACACCTTCAAAAATCCTTCAAATTTGATCACTTCTCCACTTGCAGAAAACTGCTCCTTATGTGTATTAGCATCAATTTTCACATTAGTTCGCTCTAATCGAGCATCGCTCATTTGTGAGGCTATAGCACGTTTCCAGATCAACTCATACAATCGCTGCTGATCATAATCTACATTCACACTATGTCTAGAAAAATCTGTTGGGCGTATTGCTTCGTGAGCTTCTTGAGCCCCCTTAGTCTTTCCTTTATATTGTCTTGGATTACTATACTCACTCCCATAAGCAGAATCAATCTCTGCTTTTGCTCCATTTTGAGCTTCTGCAGATAAGTTCACACTATCAGTTCTCATATATGTAATCAATCCTGCCTCATACAGCCGTTGTGCCATAGTCATTGTTTTACTCACTGAGAAATACAATTTCCTTGACGCCTCTTGTTGTAAGGTTGACGTTGTAAATGGTGGCGCTGGTGATTTTTTTGCAGGCTTTTTAGAAAGGTCTCCTACAGCAAAAGAAGCTCCTATATTTTTCTGCAAAAACGCCTGAGCTTCTTCTTTCGTTTTAAAATTTTTAGGCAATTTTGCCTTAAAAGATTTCCCCGCTTGGTTACAAAACTCTGCATCAATCCTAAATGAAGCTTCTGGATTAAAACCAAGTATATCTCGTTCTCTTTCTACTATTAATCGTACTGAGACTGACTGCACTCTTCCTGCTGATAACCCTCCTTTTACTTTACGCCATAAAACAGGAGATAGCTCATATCCTACTAAACGATCCAAAACACGCCTAGCTTGTTGAGCATTTACCAAATTATAATCAATAGAACGAGGGTTCTCTATAGCTTTTAAGATTGCATTCTTGGTAATCTCGTGAAAAACAATACGTCGAGTCCTCTCTTTATCTAATTTAAGTGTCTCTGCCAAATGCCATGCAATAGCTTCTCCTTCTCGATCCTCATCACTAGCTAGCCATACCATCTCAGCCTTCTTAGAAAGATCCTTTAGTTTTTTGACAACATCTTTTTTGTCTTTGGAAACGATATACTTAGGTTTAAAATCTCCATCAACATCAACCCCTAGCTCTTTTGCAGGTAAATCTGCAATATGCCCAAAACTGGATGCAACCGTATAATCTTTTCCAAGGAATTTTTCTATTGTTTTAGCCTTAGCAGGCGACTCCACAATCACTAAATTCTTAGCCATAGTCCTTTAATTTCTGACAACAAAAGTATATCAATTTTTTGATATCAAGATTCTTTATCAGAAAATTAGTTCAAAAAAAAACCTGCTGATCAGCAGGTTCCTCTTTTATTTTATTTTAACAACGGTGTTTCGTCATTCTCGAATTCACCATCTTCAAAACCTAAAGAATCTTTATATATATAATAAATTGGTATATATGTAAACGAACTTATAAAAAATGATCCTAACCCACAGGTCACATAACCTAGCACTTGAACCAACATAATAGAGATAAAAATTAAACCAAAAGAAATCAACCAAGTCCTATTACCTAAATTAAAACTTGCCTTAACAAGATCAGAAACACTCATATCAGGATTAAACGCATATATAACCATCATTAACTGAATTGGAACCATCACATAAATAACAGGAAAAAAACATAATAGACATGCTAACACAATTATTCCAATTAATATCAATGACAATGTTATTGTCTTCCTAAGATATTTCCCTTTCAAAAACATAAAATAATCCGTCTTTTCAGCCATTTCCATATCCGATTGTCTGCACACTACAAAAAAGTGGGCTGTAAATGCAAACGTCATAGAAACTGGGATTATCAAAACAACCAACATCAATAAAGCAAATAAAATCATATAGATTACAGCCACAATACCTACTACTAGATCCTCATCAAAATCCACATCCATGTTTTCTGCAAAAATCCCTGTAAACCCTACAATACCAAAACCTCCAACAAACACCACCAAATACATAATCACAAACATAGCCAACATTATAGCCAGAGGTATTATCACATGAATAAATCCTTGCACCCACACTTTTTTGAAAAGCTCTATACTTTTACTAAAAATTCCTCCAAAGTCTAACGGCTTGCTATTATCTATTCTCTCAAAGAGGTTATTTGATATCATATATACTTTTTTATGGATTAAAAACCAGATCAAATATATATTTTTTACAAATTAAACCCATGACACTTTGTCACAAACCGTATTAAAAAGTATCTTTGCACACTATTTGACCTCAATTAAGAAGGAATTATTTTTTATGGAGAAGATTATTGATGAAAGCATACAAGGACAACCACTTGCCTTAGATCAAAACAAAGGAAACCAACGAAAGCTTTTTATAGAAAGCTATGGTTGCCAGATGAATTTTAGCGATAGTGAAATTGTCGCCTCTATTCTTGCTAAAGAAGGTTTTAACACTACACAAAATCTAGAAGATGCAGATTTAGTACTTGTAAACACTTGTTCTATTCGTGAAAAAGCAGAGCAGACAGTCAGAAAAAGATTAGAAAAATACAATGCTGTAAAAAGAACCAATCCCAAGATGAAAGTAGGCGTATTGGGATGTATGGCCGAACGATTAAAAAGTAAGTTTCTAGAGGAAGAAAAAATAGTAGATCTAGTGGTTGGTCCTGACGCATATAAAGACCTCCCTAATCTGATCGAAAAAGTAGATTCAGGGCGCAATGCAGTCAATGTCATTCTCTCTAAAGAAGAAACCTATGGAGACATTGCTCCTGTAAGGTTACAAAGTAATGGTGTATCGGCGTTTGTCTCTATTACTCGTGGCTGTGATAACATGTGTACCTTTTGTGTTGTGCCTTTTACTAGAGGTCGAGAACGTAGTAGAGACCCTCAAAGTATTCTTAAAGAAGTAAATGATTTGGTCTCTCGTGATTTTAAAGAAATCACCTTGTTAGGACAAAATGTAGACAGTTATTTATGGTATGGCGGGGGTTTGAAAAAAGATTTTCAAAAAGCTAGCGATTTTCAAAAAGCAACGGCTGTAGATTTTGCTAAACTTCTGGATATGACAGCAGAAAGATATCCAAAATTACGAATTCGTTTCTCTACATCGAATCCTCAAGATATGACTCTGGATGTGATAAATGTTATGGCAAAACATAAAAACATATGTAAACACATACATTTACCGATACAAAGTGGAAGCGATAGAATTCTTAAAGAAATGAATCGATTACACACTCGTCAAGAATATATTAAACTTGTTGATGATATAAAGAAAATAATTCCTGATTGTGCAATAACACAAGATATGATCATTGGTTTTCCAACAGAAACAGAAGAAGACCATCAAGATACTTTATCACTACTAGAGTATGTAAAATATGAACATGGGTATATGTATGCCTATTCAGAAAGACCTGGAACCCTTGCTGAGCGTAAACTGGAAGATGATGTTCCTGAGGAGACCAAAAAAAGAAGGCTTGCAGAGGTTATAAAATCACAACGAAGGCATAGTGCATATAGACATCAAAGCTATATTGGAAAAACTTTTGAAGTTTTAATTGAAAAAGAGTCAAAAAAATCTGACCAACACTGGAGCGGAAGAACTACAAAAAATATTGTAGCTATATTTCCTAAAAAAGATTATAAAATAGGTGATTTTGTGTTGGTTCGCATTGATGAATGCACCAGTGCTACCTTATTAGGAGAAGCCATAGGATACTCTGATAATAACTAATTATAAGCAACAGTCTACTATACAAAAAAGAAAATGGAATCAATTCAAGCCATAAAACAACGATTCGGAATTATAGGGAACGACCCCAAACTAAACCGTGCTGTAGAAAAAGCAATTCAGGTTGCACCTACAGACATTTCAGTTCTAGTCACCGGAGAAAGTGGTGTTGGTAAAGAAAGTATTCCTAAAATCATACACTCATTATCTCATCGCAAACACGGCAAGTATATTGCTGTAAACTGTGGTGCAATCCCAGAAGGAACTATAGACAGTGAGCTTTTTGGTCACGAAAAAGGAGCTTTTACAGGAGCTACCCAAACCAGAAATGGTTATTTTGAAGTTGCCAGTGGCGGAACTATTTTTCTAGATGAAGTAGGAGAATTACCTCTTACCACCCAAGTTAGATTACTTAGAGTACTAGAAAATGGTGAATTTATCAAAGTAGGATCCTCAAAAGTTCAAAAAACTGATGTTCGTATCGTGGCTGCTACAAATGTCAATATGTTTGAAGCCATCAAAAAAGGAAAGTTCAGAGAAGATCTTTATTACCGACTCAGTACCGTAGAGATTCTTTTACCACCACTTAGAGACAGAAAAGAAGATATTCATTTATTATTCAGAAAATTTGCTTCTGACTTTGCTACAAAATACAAGATGCCAACTATCCGCCTGGATAATGATGCTGTTCTATTATTAGAAAAATATCATTGGAGTGGTAATATTAGACAATTACGCAACATTGCAGAACAAATTTCAGTCCTTGAACAAAACAGAGCAATAACGGCATCTGCTCTACATGGATATTTACCGAACATAGGAAGTAATTTACCCGCTATAATTGCTGAAGACAAAAAAGAAAGT
Organism: Aquimarina aquimarini; assembly: GCF_900299535.1. GTDB lineage: Bacteria > Bacteroidota > Bacteroidia > Flavobacteriales > Flavobacteriaceae > Aquimarina > Aquimarina aquimarini. The sequence continues at coordinate 119,186 of NZ_OMKE01000011.1, forward strand.
GATTTTAGCAACGAAAGAGAAATTTTGTACAAAGTTCTTTTTGACATGAAAAGCGATCTTAATGATCTCAAAAAACTCACTATGGAGCTAATGCAAAGCGGCAATACCCAACAAGTACAGAAAGATAATGAGGGGCTGATACAAAAAATTTATCAAAAAAAGGAAGAAGAAATACAAATTGAAGAGCCTACAGCCAGACCAGCAACTTCTGAAGTATTAGAGATATCTCCTCAAATTACCATTAGACCCCCAGAAGAGGATAAGTATCATTTTGCCGAAGAGATTGAAGAAGAAGAGACATTATCCCTGCATGACAAAGAGTTAGAATTGATCAAAAAATCACTAGAACGACATAGAGGTAAACGTAAGGCTGCTGCAGAAGAATTAGGTATCAGTGAGCGTACTTTATATCGAAAAATAAAACAATACGACCTATAATATTAATGAAAAAACTACAATACCTCTCAATAGCATTAGTTGCATTAATCCTAATCCAAGGATGTGGTGCATACTCGTTTACAGGAACTAATATTTCTGCTGACACAAAAACATTTCAGGTTAATTTTTTTCAAAATCAATCCCCAAGAATTTTCCCAGGTGTTGATCAAGTTTTCACTAACAAACTACAAGATTTGATCCTTAATCAGACCAACCTTAGCCTAACCACTTCTAGTGGTGATATTGTTTATGAAGGTGAAATTGTACAAGACTATGTTTCTCCTAACACAGCAACATCAGACATAACTGCTGCACAAAACCGACTAACTATTGCTGTAAATATGAGGTTCTATGACACAAAAGACCCTTCTCAAGATCTAGAACAACGATTTTCTTTTTTCTTTGACTATCCAGCTTCTGAATCAGAAAGTAACGTAAGAGATCAGGCAATGGATGTGATTTTTGAAAGAATTAGCCAAGATATGTTTAATGCTACCTTAGCGCGATGGTAAAAAAAATAATTAAATTAAGATACTAATTTTTGAATATTAAAGAACTTTCATACCTGCTTCAGAATCCTGCTCAATTAAACAAAGAGCAAACAAATTCTCTGGAAAAAATCGTCAGAACATTTCCTTATTTTCAATCAGCACGTTCTTTATGGTTAAAATCATTAAAGAATCAAGAAAGTTTCAGATACAATCAAGAATTAAAAATTACTGCAGCATACACAACAGATCGTAGTATTCTATTTGACTTTATTACTTCTGATCTTTTTGATAAAGACACAGACTCTCAAGAAATAGAAAAGAAACAAAAATCTGAAATAACTGTTGTTGACCCTCAGGAGATCAAGGCATTGCCCAGAATAGCAATGGATGATGCTGTACGAATGAAAATAAAAGAGGCAGAAGATGTTCTGGACCCTGCTTTATTCTCTGTAAGAAAAGAAAATAGCGCTTCAAAACAAATAGAAATTGCAGCATCTACCAACTCGATTACTCCAGAAAAAAAACATAATCTTACAACAGAAGATAAAAACAAGATTTTAAAAGAGGAATTGCAAATTGACAAACCTCTAGATTTCAACAAAAAAGAAACACATTCTTTTGCAGAATGGTTAAAACTAACTTCTTTGACTCCAGTAAATAGAAATACTGATCAAGAAGTCTTACCTCCTACGCATGAAACAGAGGAGATAAAACCAGAAAAATCACTCGATCAAAAAGATAAATTCAATTTGATTGATGAGTTTATCATTAACAACCCCAAAATACAACCTGCTGCAAAAAACACTCCTGCCCGTAATCTTGCTAAAGAAAATGTAGTTCCTACAGATGAATTAATGACAGAAACTTTGGCTCGAGTATACCTTGCACAAAAAAATTATAAAAAAGCAATTCAGGCATACAATATATTAATTTTGAAAAATCCCGAAAAAAGTGGTTTCTTTGCAGACCAAATTCGATCAATAAAGAAATTACAAGAAAATAAATAACAATATAATGACAACGTTTTCAATCTTTTTAGTATTAATCGTGATTGTATCTTTTTTACTAGTAATAGTAATTATGGTACAAAACCCAAAAGGTGGTGGATTATCATCTTCTTTTGGCGGCGGTGGAACACAGCAACTAGGTGGTGTAAAAAAGACTACAGACTTTTTGGATAAAAGTACTTGGACTCTAGCAACACTACTATTAGTATTAATCCTATTATCCAACATTGATTTAATGGGTGGAGATGCTACTCAAGAATCTAAAGTAAACACAGAAGACATTCAGGTAGAAACTCCTGTAACGCCTCCTGCAACCAACAATGATGACAAAGAGTAACATCTTTTTAAAAAAACAATTACAAAAATGTCGACTTGTCATATAGTCGGCATTTTTTGTTTCAATTTGTCAGTATCACTCTACTGGCATAATTTCTGAAATACTAGCATTCGAATATTTCATTTTAATTTTAATAATAAAAACTAATATAATGGGAGTAAATATTAAACCTCTTTCAGACCGCGTGGTTGTCGAGCCACTTCCTGCCGAGACACAAACAGCATCAGGATTGTTCATTCCTGATTCTGCTCAAGAAAAACAACAAAAAGGTAAAGTAGCTGCTGTAGGTAGCGGTAAAAAAGATCATGATATGACTGTCAAAGTTGGTGATACCGTACTTTACGGAAAATATTCAGGAACAGAATTAAAATTAGATGGAAAAGACTATCTAATAATGCGTGAGGATGATATCCTTGCTATCGTATAAAAAATATCTATACAAAAAACACAAATCCAAAATCCTAAAGAATAGTATTTCAGGATTTACACAATTTTCAAAATAAATAAAATATTATGGCAAAAGACATAAAATTTGATATAGAAGCACGCGACGGTATCAAACGTGGTGTAGATGCATTAGCCAATGCAGTAAAAGTAACATTAGGACCTAAAGGACGTAATGTAATCATCAGTAAATCTTTTGGAGCCCCTACTGTGACCAAGGATGGAGTTTCTGTTGCTAAAGAAGTAGAATTAGAAGATGCTCTTGAGAATATGGGAGCACAAATGGTAAAAGAAGTAGCTTCAAAAACCAATGACTTAGCAGGAGATGGTACTACTACAGCAACTGTACTAGCTCAAGCAATCGTAAAAGAAGGGCTTAAAAATGTAGCTGCAGGTGCAAATCCTATGGATTTGAAGCGTGGTATTGACAAGGCTGTTGAGGCTATTACAACCGACTTAGAGAAACAAACTAAAGAAGTAGGTAGTTCTTCAGACAAAATACAACAAGTAGCTGCTATCTCTGCAAATAATGACAAAACTATCGGTGACCTTATTGCTCAAGCTTTTGAAAAAGTTGGAAAAGAAGGAGTTATTACTGTTGAAGAAGCTAAAGGAACTGATACTTATGTAGATGTTGTAGAAGGAATGCAGTTTGACAGAGGATATCTATCTCCTTATTTTGTTACAGATAGCGAAAAAATGACAGCAGATCTTGAAACACCATATATCTTACTATATGATAAAAAGATTTCTGCTATGAAAGATCTTCTTCCTGTTCTTGAACCTGTAGCTCAAACAGGAAAACCTCTTTTAATTATTGCAGAAGATGTAGATGGTGAAGCGCTAGCTACACTTGTTGTAAATAAATTACGTGGTGCTCTTAAAATTGCTGCTGTAAAAGCTCCTGGTTTTGGAGACAGACGTAAAGCAATGTTAGAAGATATTGCAATCCTTACTGGAGGTACTGTAATATCTGAAGAACGTGGTTTTACTTTAGAAAACACAACAATCGAACACCTAGGTACTGCAGAAAAAGTAGCTATCGATAAAGATAACACTACTGTAGTAAATGGTGCAGGTCAAGAAGAGCTAATCAAAAACAGAGTAAATCAGATCAAAGCTCAAATTGAAACAACAACCTCTGATTACGACAAAGAAAAATTACAGGAGCGTTTGGCTAAACTAGCTGGTGGTGTTGCTGTATTATATGTAGGTGCGGCATCTGAAGTAGAGATGAAAGAAAAGAAAGACCGTGTAGATGATGCGCTACATGCTACTCGCGCTGCTGTAGAAGAAGGTATTGTTGCTGGTGGTGGTGTTGCTCTAGTAAGAGCTAAAGCTGTTCTAGACAAAGTAAGTACTGAGAATGCAGATGAAGCTACTGGTGTACAAATAGTAAATCGTGCTATCGAAGCTCCATTGAGAACAATCGTTGAAAACGCAGGAGGAGAAGGTTCTGTCGTTATCTCTAAGGTATTAGAAGGAAAAAATGATTTTGGATATGATGCAAAATCAGAAGCGTATGTAGATATGCTTAAAGCTGGTATTATTGATCCTAAAAAAGTGACACGTATAGCTCTTGAAAATGCTGCGTCTGTATCTGGTATGATCCTTACTACAGAGTGTGCATTAATAGACATCAAAGAAGATGCTCCTGCAGGAGGTGGAATGCCACCAATGGGCGGAGGTATGCCTGGAATGATGTAATAGCAAATTGCTAAAAACAAAAACTCAACAAACTTGTAGAAACTCTATAACTTGTTGAAAAATAAAAGAACCATCTCGTTGACTCGAGATGGTTTTTATTTAAAGTCTTATCATCTCTTTGTGCATTCTTCTATTTCTCTACAACAGTGTTATACAAGAATGAAAAAACACTCATATTTATTGCTATTCTATTATGTAAAGTAGATTTAAGAATACTGTTGCATTATATTTTTTACCAACATCTCTGTTTTTGTATGTTTTTCTTTTACCAATAATTGCTTAGGAGGCGCTACTCGCACTTCGCAATTTGCTAGAGAACATGATTCACAAGTAACCCCAACTTTTTCTTTTGGTATTTTTTTATCATTTACAAAACTAATCTTCCTTTCTAGAGCAGGAGAAATCAGAAAACCAATACCTATACTACGATAGTACGCTTTTTTAAAAGGGTCTTTTGTTGCAGAAGTAAACACCAAATACTGTTGATCTGTATCTACATAATGAGAAGTTTGAATATTGAAAGCATACTCTAAATCCTCATGAGAAGTTCGTTGCAGTATTTTTATTGCCATCCACTGTCTACAGTAATGCTCATTTATCTCATTTGCTCGTGGTTGTTGCTGATGTGTAATATGCAACTCTTTTACTAAATTAAATTTTTCAACACCAGGCTTATGTGTAAACCGAAGAAAGAATACATTTTGCATCCCAAAATCTTTTGGTAATACATTGGTAAGTCGCTGATAAAATGATTCGGGAGATGCGTTATACAGTTTCATTATTTTATGAAACGATTTTTCAGAAAACCGTTTCATTGAGAACAATTCTTTTAAACGTTCCTTCAAATGAGTTCTAGGAATAATTAATGCTCCAGCAAAATATGATGCATAAAAATTATGTAACACTTCTTCAAAATTATCATACTTTATCCATGAAAATGTATATGGCCTTTCTTTAATTTCTAGATACTGATACCCTAATTCTTTGGCATAAATAAATGTTTTTTGAGCTTCATCAACTCGGTCAGATAACAACAATGTTTTGGTAGAAGGCACAAATACAGATCTTAAATTATCCAATTCTTCTTGCTTGGGGATTCCTGCTTCATTAATCGTATATCCATACTCTTCTCTCAAAATTTCTTCTAAGTCAGCCGAAGAGACTTTTCCTGTTAAATCCAACTGGTACGAATTTGCACAACGCAAAGCCTTATCTTCAAGCTCTTTAAAAAAATTATTATGTGCTTCTTGATATGACCTAAGAGAAGCCAAATAAAAGCTTTCTCTACTCATATTGTAATGCTGAGCAATCTCTATTATTGTACTTATAAATGCATTCACCTTAGATGGTGCATTAGCAATAATATCAATCAAATCACTTTGCTGTATCCCAAACAGTTCTAATGGAATTTCATCTAATATACCAGACTGCAAAATCTCGCCTATAGGAGCTAGATTCTTATCTAATTTCAGAGAAACCAAATCATCATAAGAAACATCAAACGTTTCTGCAAGTTTGATAATTTTATCTGTCTTAGGATATTTTTTACCTTTTTCTATTTCATTTAAATACGATTTAGAAAGCCCACACAACTTAGACAATCCAAAAAGCGATAGCCCTTTTTCAGTTCGTATCTGCTTGATTTTCAGTCCAAAAATAAGTCGTATGTATTCTTCTGCTATTCCCATGGATTCAAAAATAATCATTTTTGCGTAATTTCCTAAAAAACAAAAAGTTCACATTTAGCGAACGTTCGCTTGTTTTGTAAAAAACTTTTTTATAATATTGTTAACTCAAACGATATAGTTATGGAAACAAAGACAAACCTTAGTCAGAAAATTAGCTTCAGAAAAGAGGTTAAAAACTACCATCCAGAAATACTAACAGATGGCGCCTTGGCATTTTTAGAGACCTTACAAAATCGTTTTAACAACAAACGATTAGCTCTTTTAAAAAATCGCAAACATCAACAGCAACTGTTTGATCTAGGAACACACCCTTCTTTTCCAGAAAACACCAAAGAGATACGCAATAGCGAGTGGGTCGCTGCAGCTATCCCAGAAGATTTACAAGATCGCAGAGTAGAGATCACTGGTCCTGTGGATAGAAAAATGGTCATCAACGCATTAAACTCGGGAGCCAAAACATTTATGGCTGATTTTGAAGATAGTAATGCTCCTCTTTGGGAAAATTGCCTCTACGGTCAAAAAAACCTAAAAGATGCTATCGATAAGACTATTTCTTTTCATAACCCTAAAAGAGACAAAACATACACTCTTAATAAAGAAACAGCTACATTAATCGTACGACCAAGAGGATTACATCTTAATGAGAAACATCTTCTTATAAAAGATCAAGAAATGAGTGCATCTCTTTTTGACTTTGCATTATATCTTTTTCACAATCACAAACAACTAAAAGAAAATGGGACAGGCCCATATTACTACATACCAAAATTAGAACATTACACAGAAGCTGTTTGGTGGAATGATGTAATTGATTTTTCTGAAGAATACTTAGGTATTAACAATGGCACAGTAAAAGTGACGGTATTAATAGAAACTATCACTGCAAGTTTTCAATTGGATGAAATCATTTATGCATTAAAAAATCATATTGTTGGACTCAACTGCGGAAGATGGGATTATATATTTAGTTATATAAAAAAACTCAGAAATCATAAAGGATTTGTAGTACCCAATCGTGCACAAGTAACAATGAGTAGTCCGTTTATGGATGCATATAGTAAACTCGTAATTCAACGATGTCATAAACGAAACATTCTTGCCATAGGCGGTATGGCTGCACAAATTCCTATCAAAGGAGATGATAAAAAGAACGCTATTGCTTTTTCAAAAGTACAAGTAGACAAAGAACGAGAAGTAAAAAATGGACATGATGGTACATGGGTGGCACACCCTGGATTGGTACCATTGGCAATGGAAGTGTTTAATACTCACATGCCAACTCCTAATCAATTAGACATCAAACTCGAGCATCTGCATATTACAGAAAATGATCTTATAGCCATTCCAGAAGGTACTATAACCGAAAAAGGAATACGAGAGAACATCAATGTAGGGATTCATTATATCGCTACTTGGCTTGGAGGTAATGGTGCTGTAGCATTGTACAATCTTATGGAAGATGCAGCTACAGCAGAAATAAGCAGAACTCAAATATGGCAATGGCTAAAAAATGAGGTTCAATTAGAAGACGGCAGAATATTCAACAACTCTCTTTTTCAGTCTATTTTTAAAGATGAACTAAATGTTATTCAGGAACAAACCGGAAAGGTTCTTTTTGAAACTATCCATTATCAAAATGCAATTCAGGTTTTTTATGACCTGGTTACTTCTGAAGAATTTGAAGAGTTTCTCACTACCAAAACCTATACCTATCTATAGAAAAATCAAATCATATAAGACAAGAATCTATATTGCATAGTACTGTCTAAAAAACAAAGAAAATAAATTAATACATAGTAAAATCAATAAGCCATGAATACAGAACGAAGAATAGAAGAACTGATGATTGACTGGAGTACAAATCCAAGATGGAACAATGTAAAACGTCCTTATACTGCAGCCGAAGTAGTAAAGCTACAAGGATCTTATAGTATTGAACATAGTATTGCAAAACAAGGTTCAGAAAAACTATGGATGAAATTAAAAACTCAGGGGTTTGTAGCAGGATTGGGCGCACTAACAGGCAATCAAGCTGTACAAGAGGTTGAGGCAGGATTAGAAGCCATATACCTAAGCGGATGGCAAGTAGCAGCAGATGCTAACCTTGCGGGGCAGATGTATCCTGACCAATCTCTATATCCTGTAAACAGTGTACCTCAAGTTGTAAAGAGAATAAATAATGCTTTATTACGTGCAGATCAAATTCAGGTTGTTAATGGCGAAAAAAACCAAAAAGATTACCTAGTCCCTATTGTAGCTGATGCTGAAGCAGGATTTGGCGGGAATCTAAATGCATTTGAGCTCATGAAATCTATGATTGAATCAGGAGCTAGTGGGGTTCATTTTGAAGATCAACTAAGTTCTGCTAAAAAATGTGGCCATCTTGGTGGTAAAGTATTAGTACCCACACAAGAAGCAATAAACAAGCTAGTCGCTGCTCGTCTTGCTGCCGATGTAATGGGGACACCTACGCTTATAATAGCAAGAACCGATGCTGATGCTGCAAACTTATTGACAAGCGATATAGATGAGCGTGATAAAAAGTTTATTACTGGCGAACGAACAGATGAAGGTTTTTTTCATGTTAAAAATGGAATAGAGCAGGGAATAGATAGAGGCTTGTCATACGCTCCTTATGCAGATTTGATATGGATGGAAACAAGTAATCCTGACCTAGCACAAGCTCGTAAATTCGCTGAGGCTATTCACGCTAAATATCCTAACCAGATGCTGGCTTACAATTGTTCTCCATCATTCAATTGGGCAGCAAAACTTTCTGTAAAAGAAATGGAAACTTTTAGAGAAGAACTAGCTGCTATGGGATATAAATTTCAATTTATCACTCTAGCAGGGTTTCATGCCTTAAACACAAGCATGTTTGAGCTATCAAAAGCATATAAAGAACGTGGAATGGCTGGTTATTCTGAATTGCAAGAAAGAGAATTTGCTTTACAACAAGATGGATTCCGCGCAGTGAAACATCAAGGCTTTGTAGGCACTACATATTTTGATGCTGTGCAAAACACAGTAACCACAGGGAAGGCTTCTACTGTAGCTATGGAAGGTAGCACAGAAGTAGAGCAGTTCTAGAAACAAGCATGATTTTTTTTCCGATTCTTAGTTATCATGCACAAAAACGACATTTACCATGGTAAATGTCGTTTTTTATTATTTTTCAAAAGCCTTATTTTCTAATCACATTTCCATGTAAAATCAGATACCGTAAATCTTTTATTTCCTATAAAATTATAATGCCACCACTCTGTTCTTATAGTCTTGAAACCATGTTTCTCCATGGTTTTCTTCAATAGCTTACGATGGTCTAATATTTCTTGCGAAAAAGCGCTATATGAATGATGTGCTTTTTTACCAAAAAAATCAAAATCTGTCCCCATATCTACTGATTCTCCATCTAATTTTACCAATGTAATATCTACAGCCGCTCCTCTATTATGAACCGACCCTCCTTTTGGATTGGCTACATATCCAGGATTTGGAAAAATTTTCCACATTTTTTTCTGTACACTATGCGGTCTATAACAATCAAAAAATTTGATCTTATACCCTTTCTTAATTAAATCTGCATTAGCCTGAATCAATGCTTGGGCAACCACATCTCTCACATAACATTTTGCACAGGAGTATACCTTTTCTTTCAAAAAATTTGAAGTTGTAGCATATCTCATATCTAAAACAAAATCACTTGAGATATCTTCTATATTTACAAATTCACCATCATCTACATTCCCGCTTCCTGCATGTATCTCTATAGAATCCTTTTTTTTAAGTAAACTTTGCTCTACTTTATCACCACGCATTTTGAGCGTCTTAGATTTCTCTATAAGCGCTAGAGTTTTCTCTGATGGCTCGTATACTGCCTCTGTCTCATTACAAGATGAAAATAGTACTGAAAAAATTAACAAGATTAATTTACACTCTACCATATTTTCTGTTTTCATTCCAATTATAATAACCTTGTGTATATCTATCAATTAGTATTCGTCTTCCCCAAAACCAAACTAATCTCACACAAGATTCCTTTTTTAAAGATAATAAATATTATTATCTATTTTACTTAAAAACCTCTTCTACATCACCACAAACCAACATTTTGTTACCAAAATAAGGGTTTCTTATTTCTTTGGAGTCTGATAACCAATACCCTCCTTTTCCATCAAAAGCCATAGGACAAAATTGTTTATACACTTCTCCCGATATAATTTTGGATTCACCAATTACACGCTCCATTTCTTCGGTTAACGCAACAAAAAAATCTCTTTGTTTACTTATATCTTTGGTTAACGAAACTAGTTTTGAAACAGCTTTAAATTGAGCATCACCTTCACTGTCTCCAAGGGTGGCTTCTAGTTTTTTTGCTTCTGCCTGCACCTCTTTACTCTTTGAATTCACTAATGCAGCCTTAATAGAAAGATATAAATTATACACTTTCTGATCATGTGCATCCTCAAATGTAACTTCTGATTTAGAATCTGTAGCATTAAGATCTTTGTTTATCAATCCTTGCTCATCAACAGGTTTTGTTTTTTTATCAGTCTTGCAGGACATACAAACAAACCCTGCTAGAAGTAGTGTTATAAAAAATTTTACGGTTGTTTTCAAAACTCTATAGTGTTGTTATTATGTTAAAAACGTCAAAAATACTTCATCTATAAAACAATTACCAATGTATCAACTTTTTTAAATGTCTTTTTTAATAATACAACACTATTCTAAATAGCATGTCTTTTTCTAAATATTCTAAATATTTTGGATATTTTTGACTTTAAAAATTGTACCCGAATGTTATTTGAAAATTTAAAACCCAAAGTAACCCAAATACTTACTAAAGAAGATAAACCTGTAACCGATAGACTGCACTCTGTATGTCAACTCCTCAAAGACTCAATAACGTATTATGATTGGGTTGGTTTTTATTTTAAGAATGGAGACAAAGAAGAGCTAAAATTACGCACTTATGTTGGTGAAGCGACAGATCATGAAATCATACCTTTTGGAAAAGGGATCTGTGGTCAGGTGGCTATTTCTAATGAAAACTTTGTTGTTCCTGATGTACAGGCTCAAGATAATTATATTGCTTGTAGCTTTACTGTAAAGTCAGAGATCGTAATTCCTTTATTTAAAGAAGGTGAGAATATTGGTCAAATCGATATCGATTCAGAAACACCTGATCCTTTTACAGAAAAAGATGAGAGGTTTCTAGAATTTGTAAATCAAGAAGTTGCTAAAATCCTTTAATTATTGTTCCTTCGTTAGCAATAATATTAAATCATTTTATATATGAAAATCTTAGTCACGGGGGGATTGGGGTTCATCGGTTCTCATACTGTTGTTGAGTTACAAAACAAAGGGTATGAAGTTGTAATTATTGACAATTGCTCAAATTCATCCACTGATGTCCTTGATGGAATTTATGAAATTACAGGAAAAAAACCTGTTTTTGAAAAATTTGACCTCAGAGAAAAAAACATTGTTCAAGATTTTTTTGAACGCCATCAAGATATTGAAGGAGTTATTCATTTTGCTGCGTCCAAAGCTGTAGGAGAAAGCGTAGAAGAGCCTTTGCTTTACTACGAAAACAATATATCAACTTTGGTCTATCTATTACAACAGCTCACTCAAAAAACTTCTTCTAATTTTATTTTTAGCTCTTCTTGTACTGTATATGGGCAAGCTGATACACTACCTATCACAGAAGATGCTCCTGTAAAAGCGGCAGAATCTCCTTATGGAAATACAAAACAAATCGGAGAAGAGATTATACGAGATACTTGCAAAGTAAATCCCGCACTCAAAGCTATTGCTTTGCGATATTTTAATCCAATAGGAGCGCACCCAACTGCTGTCATAGGAGAACTCCCTATCGGAGTACCTCAAAACCTAGTGCCGTTTATCACACAAACTGCTATTGGGCTTCGTGAACAATTATCTGTATTTGGCGATAATTACCCTACAGATGATGGTACTTGTATCAGAGACTACATACATGTTGTAGATCTAGCAAAAGCTCACGTAATAGCATTAGAAAGATTGATCAATAACAACAACACTACTAATTACGAAGTATTTAATGTAGGTACTGGAACAGGTAGTTCTGTATTAGAGGTTATACAGTCTTTTGAAAAAGTAGCGGATCAAAAACTAAATTATAAAATTGTAGAAAGACGAGAAGGAGATATTACCGCTGCTTATGCAGATACCACTAAGGCAAATAATGAATTAGGGTGGAAAGCAAAAAGCACTTTAGACGATTCTCTTAGCTCTGCCTGGAAATGGGAACAAAAAGTACGAAGTTGAAGCATCATATCATCCTAAAAGCAGCTTCACTATTAACAAAAAGCTTACTTAATACCCCCGTTATACTATAAACTAATAGCTTATAATTTTAACAAGCGTAAACATAAAACAAAAAAACCTGAAGTTATAACTTCAGGTTTTTTTGTTTTATGTTTCTTACTTTCTAGTCTAGTAGAATTTTGATCTTTTATCTTCAATTTCTGCAGCTCCTTTTAGCGCTTCAAAAACTTTTGCATCTACTGTTCCAGCTTGGGCTTTAGACATTCTTAAAGCATAGCTCATGTAGTTATCCAATTTTCCTGCAGGAGTTTTCTTTGTCACCTCTATTACATATACTCCATTGTTTCCTACAATAGGAGCAGATACTTTTCCTACTTCTAACGCAAAAGCGGCTCCCACTACTTTTGGCTCATTTCCTGCTCCGCTAATTGTTGGTGTTTTCATATTTAAGGCGGAAGAAACTTTTACTGTTTGCCCTTGTCCTTGTGCAATTGCATCCAATGTACTACCAGAAATCTTATTTTTTAATTGCTCTGCTTTCTTTTCTTTAATCAATATAGGTTTTACTGTTGCACTAGCATCTTCAACACTCATTAATCCTTTGCCTGCTTTTGCAGTTAATTGAACTACAGCATACCCTCCAGGAATATCAAAACGCTTAATATCACCTACTTCTGACTTCTCATTAAATGCCCATTGTACTATTGATCTTTGAGCTCCTACACCAGGAATACTCTCATCTAATTCTTTTATTTTGTTTACTGGTCTTGCTGTCAGTCCATTCTCCTTAGAGATTTCATCAAATTTCTTGTCTTTAGCAGCAATCTGAAACTTTGTAGTTTTTGTAAAAATTGCATCTATAGTTTTTTCACTAGGCTCTATTTTCTGAGCTACAGTTGCTATTTTCACAGCTGTTTGCTCATTCTTTTGATCCTCTATACTAATGATATGGTATCCAAATTGTGTTTCTACAATTCCTTGATCTCCTATTTTATTTTCGAAACAGTAATCATTAAATGCTGGCACCATTCTACCTGGAGTAAAATACCCTAGATCTCCTCCTTTATCCTTATTAGAACTATCCGCAGAGAATTCTGATGCAAGGGTTGTGAATTTAGTTTTATCTGCTCTAGTTAGACCAACAATACTATCTGCAAGAGCTTTTGCCTCTTCTTTAGTTCTTTTTGTATCTCCTGCGGTTCCTAATCCTTCCCAAGAAATCAAAATATGATTTGCTTTTACAGAATCAGGTATTTGTTTTTGAGCAATTATTCTAGATATCTTATAATGACCTCCGTCTTTATAAGGACCATAAACTCCACCAATTCCAAGATTATAAAGTGTATCTGCTACAGTTGCTGGTAAGTCTTTCTTAAATTTAAACCCTCCATCAAATGGTATTGCTGAGTGCTGAGCCACAAATTCTTCAACATTTTTTGTGTTTCTAAACCCGAAAACAGAATCTGTTGCATTGGTTGATTTATTAAACTCTACTTTATCATCTAATAATCCAGCTACTTCTTGTCTTATTTGATTTTTATCTTCTTCGCTTGCTTCTTCATTAAACAATACATATTGTATATCTCTTGATTCTTCTGCTTTATATTGATCTGCATGTGCATCTACATATGACTTAATATCTGCATCAGTCACATCAACTTTACCATCCTCAATACTAGAAAAAGGTACTTGTACATATTTTATATCTACATTATCATTTTCCATCTTATATTCTAACTCACCTTCTCTCAATGTAGATCCTACAGCAGCTTTGATCATTGTAAGGTAAATTTTTTCTCTCGCATTTTTACTTACAGAGTTTTCAAAATCCAACCATTGTGCGTATGCTTTTGGCGAAGTAGCTTTTACATTGGCAACATATTCTTGCATTTTTGCTTTATCAAAAGCTCCTGCTTCATTTTGAAAAGTTGGATTATTTGCCAGTGATTCAGCTAATAATTCATTTACTTCATCCTCTCCTACTCTTATATCTAGTTCGTCCAATTGCTCTTCAAAGACAGCTTCTCTCAACTGCTGATTCCATACATAATTCACTGCTTGAATACTAGATGCTCCTCCTCCAAAATTTTGCGAAGCCAATTCTACCTTTCTAGCAAAATCAGTTCTATCAATATCTTTTCCGTTTATGGTTGCAATTATATTTTCAGCCTTTTGGGAAATAGCTCCCCCATTACGTATCAAATCTGCTAACACAAAAGAGAAAAGTGCTAACGCTATAATTACGATTAGAAAAACCGAACGTTGTCTGATTTTATTTAAAACTGCCATGGTATCTTATAATTTATTCAAATATAGTGGGCGAAAATACCATTTTATTGTAATAATACCAATTAAAAAATCTGAAAGTCTTATGAAGTTTTTCTTTAATTCAACTTTAATACAATTCGATCTGGTTTTAACCTATTTAATTTACTTGTTTCCCTTGATTTAAAATTCCTTTTACTATCAAAAGTTGAGCTATTGCATACGAGATCATAATCCATATATTCTGAACAAACAAAGGCTTACAAAACTCAGTGTATGCCAACACACTATCTGAAAGCATAAAAAACAATGCCCCATAAAAAACTTGATTATAACTCACTTGCGATACGCTGTTTTTTCTAAGATAAGAAGCATTAGACATCAACAAAATCACTATCATGTATATTATTACAGGTATTAACAACTTACCTAAACCTCTATACAAAAGACAAAATAGAGCTATCCCATAGAGTATAGTAAACATAAGAAAAATTGTATTTTTTTGCTGTTTATTACGTTTTTCAAGAAATATTAGAATATACATTATATGAGCAATCAAAAATGCAAAGAGTCCCATCATAAAAAAAAGTTGCGCTCTTACAGCAAACAACAATAGAACATCTCCTATCAAAGAAAACAACAACCCAAAAAACAGTAGTCGAGTCACTATAGCACTCAGTTTATTTTTGTTTCTCAAAAAAAATAGGATGAGCGAGACTAGGATTAGGGGTTTTGTAAAATCCCTAAAATCATTCAATCGTTCTATACTACTACAAAGCAAATCACATAACACAACTCCCATATAAATGAAAATAAACGATATATTCTTTGGCTTTTTTATGCTTTGCCCCACTGTGTAATTAATCTTCTGTCACTACTTGTAGCTCTATGATCTCAATCTTGGTATTTGATGTTTCTATAATTTTTATCTTGAAGATATCTATTTTTACTTCATCACCTTGTTGTGGGATTTCTTCAGTATGATTAACAATCATCCCGCCTAGTGTTTCATAGTTTTCATCTTCGGGTAAGTTCAACTTATAAATTTCATTTATATGATCTACTTCTATTCTCGCAGAGAATCGATAGTTATTTTCTGACAATTGCTCTTCTATAAGAGCAACAGAATCATGCTCGTCTTGAATTTCTCCGAAAAGCTCTTCAACAATATCTTCTACTGTAATTATACCACTAGTTCCTCCATATTCGTCAATCACTACAGCTATACTTTTTCTTTTTTTGGTCAAGAGGTTAAGTACATCTTTTACAAACATTGTTTCTGGAACAAAAACAACAGGTAGCAGAATTGCTCTTAATGACTTTGGTTTTTTAAACAACTCAAAGGAGTGCACATATCCTATAATATCATCAACTGTATTGTTGAATACTATAATTTTTGATAAACCTGTATCTATAAATATCTTACTTACTTCTTCTATAGATTGTAATTTTTCTACTCCCACAATTTCTGTTCTGGGAATCATAACTTCTCGAGATTTTACATCTGAAAAATCTAATGCATTCTGAAAAATTTGAATTTCGCTATCAATCTCATCATGCTCCTCTATAGTTTCCATCTGTTCGTTTATATAATCTCCTAATTCTGTTTTACTAAATGCTAATTGAACTTCATCTCCATCTGTTTTTAAAAATGTTTTTAAAACAAAATCAGAAACCCAAATCACAAATGACGAAATAGGAGAAAATACTACATAAAAAACGTATGCAGGAAACGAAAATACCTTGAGCAAGGTATTTGAATATATCTGAAAAAATACTTTTGGCAAGAATTCTGCTGTAATCAATATTACTAAGGTAGAAATAGTTGTTTGTAACAACAGATTAACACTTTCTGCTATATCAGGAAAATAGCCTTCTATAATTCTCATCAACAACTCCCCCATATAAAAACCATACACAACCAATGCTATATTATTACCTACTAGCATGGTGGCTATAAATTTGGATGGTTTATGAGTTAATCGAGCAAGAACATTAGCGATAAAACCTCCTTGCTTTTTTTCTATTTCTATATGAATTTTATTTGAGGATACATACGCAATCTCCATTCCCGAAAAAAAGGCTGAAAGAATAAGGGAAAGAATAATAACCGTGATATGCACCTCCATGAATTAACCTTTCTTATTGGCTTCAAATCGTTTTCTAAAATTTCTTTTAAAGAAAAACATAAAAATTGCTGCTATCGCAAAAAAAAGATAAAGCATACTTCTCCCTCCTTCACGACCCCACTCTACATATGCTTCATAAATAAAAAAACACATTATAGCCAAATAGGCATATTCAAAAAATCTAAATACTTTCATCATAGCATTGATTATTTACTCCTCGATAAACATCACTCCATCATTGATTCTTGAATTCAAGATAGTAAAATCTTGATTAGCGTCAAAACCATCTGCTTCATTAATTGTTCCGTCGGGCAGATAACTTTTATAGGGCTGATCTGTAAAAACCCAATTAATATTTTGATCCCAATATAGTTGTTCTGCCTGCAAATGGGTACTATCGGCAGTTCGTATATCTACATTACCTCTCATATCAATCAAACCTGTTTCTTTGTATGATATTGCATAATCTGAGGTAACAACACTCACTTTTCCTTCTTTATCTATCACATCCAAAATAATTCCTTCTGGAAACTCATAATATGCGAATGATTTATTGGAAAAGTCCAATACTTTAGGCGTCTTGAGTATTGCCGCTAATCTTCCTGAATCTGTATATTTAAGATTAACTTCATATACTTCTGCTATAGGAGCGTCTTCAGAAGACAAATACTCTTGTCCTTCTTTTTTTACTGATTGGCATGAAAAAAACATTGTCACAGCAAATGCTGTGACAATGTTTTTTATGATATACTGTTTTTTATTTTGCATTATAGTTTTGGCACTCTTACGGTTTCACCAATCCAACAACCAATCTTAACAGATGTTACTCCTGGGTTATTAAAGATATCTGTTTTTGATGGAGCTCTACCATGATAACTTGCTGCTGTTTTAGCTGAAGTTGATCTTAAACTAGGATCTATTTTTCCTGCTCTTCTTGCATAGTTTTCTGCTAACCAGTATACAGCTCTTTTACTAAACACATCTGCTCCACAATTATTTGCACTACCAGCTATCATACTTGCAATTCTAAGGTAACAAACTCCCATAGAAGGTTTTTGTTTAAGCGCTTTTCTATAATAAGATCTTGCTTTTCCTTTGCTTCCTTGTCTTTTCATTATTTCACCAATCTTAAAATACACTTTTGCCTTATCACTAGCTTTCGTCTCTAATTCTGCTGATTGATTAAAATATTTCAATGCCGTTGTAGTTTTCTTATCTTTTAAAGCTAAGATCCCTAGATAGTATGCTGATTTTGAAGAAGGTTCTGCTGTATGAAGTGCTTCTACCAATTTAAAGAATAATGGATCATCTGTACATTCTTTTGCAGACATTCTCCCTGCTGCACTCTTTAACCAGCTTACATCTGTCTTTTTAGCTTCAAACTGACCATTATATAATGGTATTAAGTTCTTACAATCTGCTAATTCTCCAAGCTTCTGGTTTATCCCTGCTTTTACTTTACTAAAAGCTGTAAGATTGATTCCTGAATTTTTAAGCTTTCTTTTTTCCTTAGAACTCAATGCAGTTCCTGCTTCTTCTTTTTCTGTAAGTTCTGCAATTATTTTTGCTAATCTACTTTCTTCATTTTCTATCTTTTCTGTAACATCGTCATATAAATTAAAGACTCCTTGAAGTTCTTTTTTACCTTCTCCATGAAGATCTACAAAAAGAGAGAAATAAGTATATAATTTCTTTGGTCTTTTAAAGCTTGCTTTATCTTTAGTATACGCCTTATCGAATTCTGCAAACTGAGTATCTTTTGTACCTATTTTATTATCATACATCAACTGACCTATATCAGAGTGCATATCTCCTATCTTAGTTTTTGCAGGAAAATATTGAAATCTTTCCTTCCATAACTCAATTTGTTCTTTTGCAACAGCTACTTTTGCGTCGCCTGTAGCTTTCTTATACTTGGCTTTTAATAATTTTTGTCCAAATTGATAAGTTGCTACACTATAGGTTGGACATTCTTTTCTTACTTTCCATAGAGGCGCTTCTGCCGCTTCATAATTCTTCACTTTAGCATGCTCATAAGCTATAGAAGCCGTATTTGCACAGTCTGTTGCCTGAGCATTTACACTTGTCGTGCTCAACGCTAATCCTGTTGCTAGTATAAATAAAACTTTAGTATTCATAGCTGTAGTAATTATTGTATTTAATTAAATTTTAATTTCTTAAACCATCTATCATTTAATGATAAACTTAAAGAGACGTTAAAGAATTCTTCTTTAACCAATCCAAAATTCGTTGTTCCCCGCTGACCATATTCAAAACCTAGATTAGCATTCGAGAATAACCTTCCGACTGGTAGTCCTACTCCAAAAGATATGCCAAACTCATTAACTGATCCATTGTTTATATTCAATCCTGTCTCTTCATAACGGAATCCTGCTCGATATGTAACCCTATTAAAATATCCAGTTAAAGAGTTATATCTAGGGATATAATACCCTCCTGCCTTAAATTTTGAAGCATTCTCATAAACAACATTGCTCTGGTTAGACACCAAATTTGTAAACTTACCAGAATCTACATACACATATTCTGCTCCTATAAACCATTTTCTAGGCTCTCCTATACCTCCACCAATCTTATATTCTGCAGGTAGGTCTACTTCTTGATCTTCAATCGTTATTTCTCTTCTATCAACTACCACTTCTTGACCATTGTTTCCTATAATTACTGTTGCCAATTCTCTGGTTCCATTAGATGTCAAATCAAAAGAAGGTCTTGATACTGCAGAAGCAACAAGCTCTAACCTATCTGTTATCATAGTCTTATATGTCAACCCAAAAGATAAGCTAAAAGATGATAAATCCGAATTTGTAATCTCTCTTGTATCATATTGAATCCCTGATCTTCTTAAAATGGTCTTATTTTCAATATTTCCAAAGTTATAATTTAAATCCACACCTATACTCAAGTGTTTATTAAGTTTTACACCAGCGGCTAAGAAAACTTTATTCAATCCTCCTGTTCCAGAAAACCTAAGCTCTCTAGTATCGGTTACATTATTAAGCTCATATCCTACTGAGGTAAGTGGCACAATACCAAAACCAAAACCAAATTTACCTGCAGGAATACCAATCGCCAAATAATCTAAGGAAGCATTTTCTCCTGTAGATGACTCTGTAGTATTACTAATGTCAAATTTACTATATGATGTACCTACCGTATATGTGGTAAGACCTAGTTCTCCAAAAGAAGCTGGGTTTTGAAGGTTAAGATGTATACTATCTGTATGTATGCTCAATCCCCCCATCGATCTATTTTCTACTGTTCCTTTGAACTTTGGAATACCAATTCCATAAAAAGAATATGGTGATGAAGTCCCTTCCTGAGCGTGAGATATTACGGCAACATGTACCAATATGACTACTAAAATCTTTTTTATCATTTATTATTATTAAAGGCTAAAATGTAGTTTAATCCTTCCAACAAAAAATTAGAAGTGGCAAATATGCTATTTTTTAATCTTTTAGACAAAAAATGTGCATCCCCACCGGTTAAAATAACTGTTAAATCAGGATAAATGTTGCAATATTCTGCAATTACCCCATTAATTTCATGTAATATTCCGAAAACAACTCCAGAATGAATTGCTTCTTCTGTGCTTTTTCCTATTTGATTTTTTGGAGGTACTAACTCTAATAATGGCAATTTTGCCGTGTAATTATGCAAGCTACCATATCGCAATCGTATTCCTGGTGCTATTGCGCCTCCAAGATATTCTTCTTTTTTATTTTTAAAATCATATGTTATGCAGGTTCCAGCATCTATAATCAATACATCTTTACCCGATAACTGATCAACTGCTGCTGCCACCAAAGCCATTCTATCAATTCCTAGTGTAGTAGGTGTATCGTATAAATTCTTGAACGGCATCGACACCAAATGATCCAACACAAGTGTATTATATACGTTTTTGATATATTGAACACAATCTTCGTTTATATTAGAAACCGAAGAGATAACTGCATTTTTAATCAAAGGGTAGGTTTCTTTGATTTTCTGCACCTCTTTTTTTAAAGCATTATGACCAATTGTATTTTTATAAATAATTTTTGATGCATCAAAAACACCTATTTTAGTGTATGTATTTCCTACATCAACAACCAAATTCATATTTTCTTTTTATTAAGTTGCAAAAGTACAAAACGATTTTTTTACATTTTTCTCTTGTGTATTAAAAAAAGGGTGTTATATTTGCATCCGCTTACAGCAAGGTGCCTTAGCTCAGTTGGTAGAGCAAAGGACTGAAAATCCTTGTGTCCCTGGTTCGATTCCTGGAGGCACCACCTTAAAAGCCCAAACAATTTGTTTGGGCTTTTTTTATGCTTAAACATTCATTTACAAGGATCAAGACCAAAAGTTGTGTTTATGCAAATATTCTAGTTAATATACAATCTAAAAAAACATTCCATTTAAGATTCTATAATTCTATACCCCTTATTATGTACATTCAAAATTTTAACTTGATCGGAAGTAATATGGATCAAGACTAATTGTTGTGTTTATGCAAATATTCTAGTTAATCTAAAGAGAAAGAATTCTACATTTTTGACTCCTCTAAATTGTGCTCTAAAGG
>NZ_OMKE01000029.1 GCF_900299535.1 Aquimarina aquimarini
GCTTCAAATGAAAAAAGCGATTAAATAAAATCAATGTTTATTTAATCGCCTTTTTCTAGTCATTGCTGAAAAAGTTAAGCTTTTTCAGTGCCCTCAAAAATTAGTCCTCTCTTTTTTTTATGATTATTAAAATAATGTATTACATCTCCTTAAAAATCAAATCTATAATTCATCTTAAAAGCTACTCCCCAGTTTGTACGATCAATATTTTTATTGTAATTATCGCTTACTACCAGATAGATATATGACAATGGCTTATACTCCCATTGCAAACGGCTATTGATATTAAAATTATCTCTCTGCGTATTGTATTGAACATAGGTGCTCCAGCTTAATCGATTATTAAAAAAGATCTCATTAGAGAATCGTGCCAGATGAAATGTCTCATTCCCCAATTCATCAAGATCAATAGCATTGATATCATATGATACTTCTAGATTGGCAAATGGTAACAGTTGATAGTTCAAAAAAGTACCTGCTGTAGTTCTACTTCCCCCATAATAAGTACCTTTTTGTACATTAAATCGATAACGGAATTTTTGATTATTAGCTGAATTGTATCCTATTTTTAGGATTCCAGAATGGTATTCATCGGGTTGCAAAGGATTGCCATTACCCAATGGATCAAAACCATATTTAAGATCAATATAATCATATGTAAATACATAGTAAATAGCAGATAAATCCTTAAACCGCACAGCCGAATTCAAAAAATGAGACGTCTGAGTCAATGTTCCGCTTTTATCAAAATAATTATTATTTCTATAGTTCAACAGACGAATCGAGTTTAGAGTCTTTGATTCTTCATAAAATTTTTCATATTCTATTCTGGCTGTCGTTTGGGTGTACCCCTCTCTTATCTCCTCATCATTGATTGCATCATAATTGTATAATCGTGGTGTAAAACCAACATCAGTAATATAATTTCTATCAATACTCTTGACTTCAGCACTCCATTCAAAACCTCGTTTACTATACCAGATTCCAAGATTATAAAAATCATTGTTTCCTGAAATACTATCATTGAAACTCTTTCCAAAATTAGATACCCCAGTCCATTTATTATTATCAGACTTAAAATTAAGATTTACTCCAGCAACACGATTATAATCATCTTCAAACTCAAACTCATCTGTTTGCTGTCTGTTGATCAAAAATCCTGTAGTGGTAAAGTTTTTTGTAAGTTGTTGTTCTACCACCAATGCTCCATAATTTTGTGAGGCAATATCATCCTCTTGATCTGTCTGTACATTCAATACACCTATTCTGGTTTTTGGGAGCACATTGCCAGATAACTTTAAGCCAAATAGAATGTCTGAGTTCCTCCCTACTTTTCTAGAATAAAAAGGGTTGACACCTTCTACGCCCAGATTAGAAAACAAATCAGAATTTTCTAAAAAGAAATTTCGTCTTTCAGGAAAAAACAAGGCAAACCGTGTTAAGTTTGTTACCTGTCTATCTACATCTATCTGTGAGAAATCAGGATTTATAGTAGCATCCAACTTCAAGGATGAAGATAGGTTATACTGTATATCCAAGCTTGGTTTGATTGTTGTTTCCTCCTCATCATTAGCTACATCATTTATATGATTAATGGTTACTGATGGGGTCACTGCAAATCGCGATACGGATCGATCGGGTATATCTTCTACTACAAATGGGGTAGTAAACCGTAAATCAAACAATCGGTAATTCCGTTTTACATTTGTCAGAATGGTCCACGAATTCTCTTTGATATCTCGGGTATACATTTGAACTCCAAACACTGGATTATTACCGCTAAAATTCAATGCCTTTAAT
The DNA here is from genome assembly GCF_900299535.1 of Aquimarina aquimarini. Taxonomy (GTDB): domain Bacteria; phylum Bacteroidota; class Bacteroidia; order Flavobacteriales; family Flavobacteriaceae; genus Aquimarina; species Aquimarina aquimarini. The sequence goes on from NZ_OMKE01000029.1 coordinate 1,801, forward strand.
GGAATTGCTAATTCATATATCTTATCGGTTCCCTCTACAGAGGTTGCTGTTTTCCAAATGGTATTCCAACTTAAACTAAAATCAAACCCCTCGTTTACACGCTCTACAAGTCCATCAACCTGTGTACCGTAACCATTTACTGCAAAATAATATCCGTTTTGCTGTTGGTTCTGAGTATCCAAAATGAGAACAAACGAATCACTAATTCCTATAGATACATCTCGTTTTAGAGAGCTTACCTGTATGTTGGTTTCTGTATCCTTATATACCGCACTTACATACAAATATTCTCCGTCATGAAAGAGTTTTACTGCAGTTTGTCGTTCGGCTTCTCCAATATCTGTAGGTGCATAATTATAAAACCCTGTACTTTCTGGCAGTTGTTGCCAAACACTCTCATCCTGTTTACCATCTACAGTAATTTTTTCTTGTAAAAAAGGAATTTTTTTCTCTTGCGAGAAACTGTTCAATACAAAAAAATAGCATATTCCAACCCATACAAATTTTCCCATTACCTTCTTATTTTTTCTTTCTCTTCATTGAATAAATTTTACTTACGATCTTCCATTCCCCTTCAATTTTCAGAAGATTCATATAATCTACCACTACAGCATTGGGGTATACCACTTCTATTTTGGCATTGGCAGATTTTCCTGCTATGTTGATGTATTCAATTCGATTCATTCGGTTGGTTTCTGGTTCTTTTCCTTGTATTGATTTAAAAGCTTCGAGCGCATTACTTTCTGTATACCCCTTTTTACTAGATACATATTTCATAGTTGCATTTTTATGAAATGCTTTCTTCAACAGTTCATAGTCTTTTTGGGTATCACCGTCTAGATAATACCATACTGTTTTTTCTATTTGAGAATAGTCTGATTTTTGAGCGAATGTGAATGCAATACTCCCAAATAAGGCTAGTACTAGAAACGTTTTTTTCATCTTTGATAAGTTTTTTGACGAATATATCCTGATTACAAACACGTTTACATAAAAGTAGACCAACTCCTGTTTTATGGCTATGTAGCTAAAAACCTATATTGATCTCTAATTTTACCCATTTTATAGCTTTATATATAGGATTGGTAGATAAAAAATGAAATTTGATCCTATAAAACTTATTTTTGTAGCATCCTTATGAAAAGACTAAAAACATTTATAAAACAACCCTTGATAACGCATATCCTATTTTGGGTTTGTGTATTACTCTATTTTGTATTATCTGCCAGTATGAATGTACATAGTAGTTATAGGCAGGTGATTGATTTTAATGTAATGGTGGTTATTGTGCAGATAATATCGGCATATACTTGTATCTATATTTTGATTCCTAAATTCCTGAATCAAAAAAAAATTGTATTATTTATCGTCTCTCTTATAATTTTAATACTAGCCATGTATGCGCTATATGGTCTTTACAAAATTTACTATTACGACCCTAAATATATCGAGTTCTATAGTGAAATCGCTAAAAAATATGCACAAGTTCCTTTTTTAAAAAGGTTTTCTAATTTCTCTGTAATCTTAAGTAAGGCGATCAAATTCTTAACCCCTACTGTATTGCTTCTAATGGCTAGTTTTTATAAAAACCAACAGCAGTTTCTAAAGCTCAGTGAACAAAAAAAAATTGCAGAACTCAATGCTCTAAAACATCAGTTAAATCCTCATTTTTTATTCAATACACTAAATAATTTATATGCGCTTGCTCTAGAAAAATCTGACAAAACACCTGAAGTCATTGAGCGTCTATCTGATATTCTGGATTATATGCTGTATCGTTGTAAGGATAAATTTGTTGTACTCGCTAAAGAGGTTGAATTGCTAGAAAACTACTTGGCTTTAGAAAAAATACGATATGGAAACCGTGTAGCTATTTCGTTTAAAACAAGCATAGATACAGACGCTAGGATTGCTCCATTAGTATTACTTACTTTTATAGAAAACGCATTCAAACATGGAGTAAGTCAAGAACTAAAAAAAGCAACAATCAATATCGATTTATCAACTCAGGATAAAACGATTCTATTTCTTATCACCAATACAAAACCAAATACCTATAATGAGGTCAAAAACAAAGTAGATGCATTAGGGCTCAATAATATAAAAAAACAGCTCGAATTGTTGTATCCAAATACTCATGACCTACAGATATTAGATACAGAAAATCAATATGAACTAAGTTTAACATTAAAACAACCATAATGTATAAATGTGTAATTGTAGATGATGAAGAATTGGCGAGAAACCTCATCAAAAAACATCTAAATCAGTTAGATGATTTTGAAATTGTAGCTTCTTGTGCCAGTGCTATCGAAGCTAGCAAGGTATTGCAACAACAAGCTGTTGATTTATTGTTTTTAGATATTGAAATGCCTGTATTGCAGGGTACTGTTTTTTTTAAAAACCTTATCAATAAACCTAAAGTTATCTTTACTACTGCTTACAGAGATTATGCCCTTGATGGGTTTGAACTCAATGCGGTTGATTATCTTTTAAAACCTATTACTTTTGGTCGTTTTTTTAAAGCTGTAGAAAAATTTTTAGAGCTTCAATCTATTGTCCAACCACAAAGCATTGCGATATCTACCAAAAGAGATAATTTTATTTTTATTAGAAAAGATAGAAAACAAGTAAAGGTACATTTTGATAATATTCTATACATAGAAAGTGTTAAAGACTATATCAAAATCCATCTGGCAGGCGAAAATCATCTAATAAAACATAGTATTACTGCTTTTGAAGATAATTTGGATGATCGATTTCTACGAACTCATCGTTCCTATATTGTAAATACTGATAAAATCACCGCTTATACCAAGCATGATATCGAAATCGATGCTATCGAAATTCCTATAGGTGATAGCTACAAATCAGCAGTCATAGATAGAATGTAAGGTTCTCTGTACTATTTTAGGTAGTCTCAGCACTACTTTGAGTCTCCCCGCGGGAGTGTTCAATAAAGTGTGTCACTACTTTTTTCTTATTTCTCTAATCATATCGGTACGCATTTGCTCTGCTGGGGGATCATAATCTAGCTCAAAATCCATGGTATGAAAATCTTTTTTTGCCCACTGCTCTCGCTCTCGTGCCCATGTACTGACTTGCTGGGTACTATAGCCACTAGGTTTACCCCAATCACCAAATTCATCATTGGCATCCATCAAAAAATAAGTACCTGATATCGCCCAACCATATCCAGAGATAAAGGCGGTAATCCCCATAATAACACCTATATCTATTGCGAATTTTGTATAATAGGCTCTATATGTTTTTCTATAAGCTGTATCCCAAATACTTCATCGAGAATTATTGATGAAAAAGCCAAAAAAAGGCATATTAATAAATAAAAAAATAAATAAACAGTTCCCTTTCTACGATCCTTCCTTTTTAAATGACTAAACTCATCAATATAACTTCTCCATTTTTTTTGATATAAAAAAATAATATAAAATAAAGCCCCTGTAAATAATATTGAACCATATAAAATTAAATCATCGTTAGGGTCTTTTTTATAGTAGAGTCCAAGATTATCATTTGAACTAACAGGTGGAAAAAAAAAGTCTTGAAAAAAATATGCTACCATAAGAAATAACAAACCATGAAAAATAGCCAAGAATATTACACTACTCCAATGTGCTTCATTACGCTCACTTCTATATGATCTATAAAAAGAATAAACAATAAAAAATAGATACCGTAAATACTTTGGTGGTCTTATTTTTGCTAACCAACTACTCATCTTCGCAAAGCTTTTGATTGATATATCATTTTGGGCTGTACATAGGTTTTATCTCTCTTAAACTCTCTTATTTCTCTAATCATATCGGTACGCATTTGCTCTGCTGGAGGATCATAATCTAGCTCAAAATCCATGGTATGAAAATCTTCTTTTGCCCACTGCTCCCGCTCACGTGCCCATGTACTAGCTTGCTGGGTGCTATAGCCGCTAGGTTTACCCCAATCACCAAATTCATCATTGGCATCCATCAAAAAATAAGTACCTGATATTGCCCAGCCATATCCAGAGATAAAAGCGGTAATCCCCATAACAATATCTACAGCATTTTTTGTGGTTACACCCCATTTATTTGCATCATCACTTAAATGGGCATCGGCTGTATTAATTATACTCGCTCCAACATTAACTGCAAAACACACTTTTCCAAGTGCTTTAGGAAAAGGCGTCGCTTTACCACCTCTTACTTTTGCCCAATGATGGCTGGTTTTTAGGCCTTGTCTTACAAATCCGTTTTTTGCGTGTTGAATCTCTTGATAACTATGCCATGCGCCATCCAGGCTTTTCCATTGGGTGCCTTCTATTCCGTTTAGGTTAAGAAAGGAGTGTGTATAATGTTGCCCCATAACAAAAGCATTGAGGGTACCTGCGGTTTTGCCTGCAATACCTGCTCCTGTTTTGGTAACGTTTACCCATGAGTCTTCATACTCGATCTCACGCCACTCATCTAGATTTACACCCCATTTTGCACGGTCTGCCTCCCAGAGGTCTTCGCTAGTGAGCTCAGGGTCTATAAAGGATATGGTCATCCCATTTTTGGGATCATAGGCATCTAGGTATAGTGCGGGTTGGTAGTATTGCTCATGGTCATATTTTATGGTAATACTAATCTTTGCTTGTTCTGAAAAATTAAACCATACCCCTGCCTCTGGGTCATATACTTTATATCCGTCTGAGGTTTCTTGTATGTATTTTTGGCATAGTTCTTCTTCTGTCAAGCTTGCGGGGTCATTAACCAGATTTAGCATTTCAAAACGTGCGCGGGATGCTCCATCATCATACCCCTGCATTGCCAAATCTATTTTATACAGTGCTTCTGCCAATTGGGGGCGTGCGGTATCTAAGTGTTGATAAAAACCTTCTGCTATTTCTTTGGCTTTGCCAAAATACACCCCTTTGCTAGGATATAGCGATGCGATATCCAGCGCCTCACAAAGTAGTCTGTCTAACTCTTGGAGGGATTCATTATTGGTATAACTCATACACTATTATTTTTTTACTGGCCAGTTGTTGATATGCTTGACTCCATTTAAACTGACTTCTCTGGCAGAAATTTTGAGTTTTATATAGAGCTGATTGCTGGTATCTGCTACATATTGACCACTCAATCGTGCGCAATAGGCATCGCTAAAATCAATGCTTAGCAATACACCCATACCATCGTGTTTTAAAAAAGTGACATTACCACTTTTGGTCTGGTGTGAACTTACCATCCACTCTATAAGATCGGTTTGTTTTTCTAATTCTACCGTGGCAATGATGATTCCTCCCCTTGGGCGAGCACTGGGCCTACCATTGTGATCTAATTGTTGATCCATATCAAAACTACAATCCAACAT
>NZ_OMKE01000019.1 GCF_900299535.1 Aquimarina aquimarini
GGATTATGCTGTACCTATACTTAGTATGAGAAAAGATCAGACTATTACCCTGCAACTAGATCATACCACCCGTAGTAGAAACGAATACAGTACTGTGCAGATAGAACCTCATCCTGATTTTGATATACACCCTACCGATATTATAGATGCCAAAGAAGTAACCATACGCTGCCTCAATAATGCTACTAATCTCTCACAAATTAAGATTACCGCAGATAACAATCCCGCAGGTATGCTAGAGATATATCACCCTAAACCCAAATCTATACAACTAAGATGGGTGTTTGTAGAGATCAAAGGGGGATTAGTAAACCCTGATAAAGATGAATTAGGAAAAAAAATTACAAAACAAAAACTAGAAAGTTATCTAAAAAAAGCCCTAATCCCTGCCTTAATTGACTTAGATATTGTTAATGAGGAAGCAGATATACTGGATATCCATAAACTAAGAGCATTAACTGCCAAAAGTAAGCTAGATCAAAAAGGAAACTATATCAAGCAATCTCTAGCTGAGTTTGATACTACATTTCAAAAAGGCGATCGTATCAAATTTACTGAGGCTGATAAAACTACATTTCTTAGAGAGTTGCATCATCTTTATAAAGCCGATACCATAGGTACCACTAATGTTGCGAATGAGATTATTCTATTTCTTACCAACCTAAAGTGTAGAATCCCTAATAACAATGATGCTTATGATTATTCTAATGGGATCAGTTTAACAGCAAGTGGGGTCTCTGCTATGTTTATAAAAAACGAAAAGATACAATCTGCTGTAGAAATCCCTCATGAGGTCTTGCATGCTATAGGACTACCCCATACCTTTATAGAAAAAGATAAAAAGGGCAAAACAATAAATAAAGGGCAAAAACATACCTTTACAAAAAAGAGTACCAAAAATTATATGGATTATAGTAGTATCAAAAAACAAACCCATAAATGGCAGTGGGATCAATTATATAACAGTAAATACACAAAGTAATGAAAACATATTGTATTACAATTATAACCATCTGTATATGTATTACTGCCTGTGATAGTACCAAACAGTTTACTACCAATGATACATTATGTAATTATGACGACCCTATATTTACGATTACCCAAGAAGAAATGACCTTTGATATAGATAGATATAAAAAGCAATTAAAAAAAGGAGGGAATATAATTATTGAAAATAATGATAGCTATACTAATATTATATATCAATGGAAAGGAGACAGTGTTATAACAAACAAACAAACAGATAAACAGGCAAACATAGAAAAAACCATAAAATATGATACTAAAGGTCAATCTTTAGTATCATATTTTATGTATCATTCAATACTTATAAATAAAGCAACCTATTACGATAATATCGGCAACATCAATAAAGTAATAGATCATAGGCAAGCAGATAAATACCCTATTTGTTATAAAGAAGCTCTAAAGATTACAGAAGGTTTAAAAAGAAAGAGAGATTCTATATTTGCTATTACCAGAGATAGCTTGGTAACTGATGTAAAAAAGACTTATGTATGGAAAGTCTTTATAGATGAGCCACAAGACCCAGAGGTTACACAACATGCCAAATCATGGTGCTATGTAATCAATGCACAAACTGGTAAAGTAATAAAAAAAGTAAAGGTTACAGCAAACCCTGGGTAAAATCAAATCCGTTCTATATAAAACTTCTAATAACTCAAGGTATATATTTAAGGAGGTTTAGTCCCCTTCTAACAAACGCTTCATGTTTACATTTTCATAATTTCGTCGCACAAAATCCATTGCTGTTTTTAGTACCTCTCCCATAGATTTACTACGTCTAAATTTTAAATCCAGAGTAAAATTGTACAAATGTTCTCTTAATTTTTTTACGTTCTCTTCTGTAGAGATAGCATCTTTACACATACATGCTACCAAAGTTTCATAACGAGATCTTGATGTAAGTACTCTTTTTGCCAAGATAGAACGCTCTTCTTTCTTATACTGTTCGATAGAGTTAGGTTGTAGTTTATTCATTACAATAGCCACCATATCATAATTTTCTTTAAAAAACTGAGGTTGATACACCTTTAATTTTCCTTCATAACACTGTTGATCAAAATCAATAGCTCTAATCTTGTATTCTACATGATCAAAATCATGAATTGGAATAATCACATAATTATAAGATCGCATATCCCCCAGTAATCGCATCTGGCAACGCTCATTAAATTTCACAAATTCTTTTGCTATCTGTGATTTGGCCTGGTCGCTCAAATCTGGCAAAAAGTCCTTGATAAATACATCTCCAGGAATTCCAGCTATGTGTTCTTCTATCAATGTATTTTTATATACCAAAAAGTTAATTCGGTTTGGAGAAAGCATATGTTCTAATTCTAAACCATAGATTCGCGATGCATCTGCCTTTTTTACATAAATATAAGTATAGTTATCATTAAGAATGTTCCTTACTTTTATTCTAAAAGGTTTTGAGTTCCCAAAAGTACAATAATCAATTGCATCAATATTCAAAAACTCTATTGCATCCTCATTACCATCAGAGTGAAGAATTGAGTATGCTTTTTTTAAGCTTGATTCTATTTCTGGGCGTTCATGTTCTTCATAATACACACGTACCCATAATGTATCCTCATCATTACTATCATATACAACTATAGACCCTGAAAACCTAAGTAGATCATCATAAAACACAGGTATTTTAATGGTACGATTGCACTCTTTTAGGTAAGCATCCAGTTTATCATTAATTGGATATGTTGGTTTTTTTTTAGACATTAATTTTTCTTCCATAACCTTCTCATTTCAACAAGCAAGTTACAATAACAAATCAAGAACTCTAAATCAAGTTTACATACTATTTTTTGAAAAATTATTTTGATTTGCAGGTAAAATTAAAACACGATTAAGGTTATTATAGCATCAAAAATCAATACATAACCTCTAGTTTTCTTGTAACAAAACCTTATACTTGTCGTCTTGTTTTATATAACCACCAAAAACAATTACAATTGGAAAATATTCTCACTATAAATAATCTCACCAAAAAATTTGGGGCACTTACTGCCGTCAAAGACTTATCTTTTACTATAAAAAAAGGAAATGTATACGGTATTCTTGGGCCAAATGGAAGTGGTAAATCTACTACCTTGGGTATTGTTCTTAATGTCGTTAATAGTACTTCTGGTAGTTTTACTTGGTTTGACGGAAACACGTCTACACACCAAGCATTAAAAAAGGTAGGAGCTATTATTGAGCGTCCTAATTTTTACCCATACATGACCGCAGAACAAAACCTTAAACTGGTATGTAAAATCAAAGAGGTATCTGATCATAAAATCGATGAAAAGCTTGAAACAGTAGGTTTATTAGATAGAAAAAACAGTAAATTCAAAACTTTCTCTTTAGGAATGAAGCAGCGTCTAGCCATCGCTTCTGCTCTGCTTAACGATCCAGAAATCCTTATTCTAGATGAACCTACCAATGGTCTAGACCCACAAGGTATACATCAGATCAGGGAAATTATTAAAAAGATTGCTGCAAAAGGCACTACCATATTATTAGCTTCTCACTTACTTGACGAAGTAGAAAAAGTATGTAGCCACGTTGTTATCATAAGAAAAGGGGTAAAATTATACTCTGGACCCGTTGATGATATGAATAAAAGTTTTGGGTTCTTTGAGTTAAAAAGTGAGCAAAAATCTGCATTACTCATATGGTTATCAAAACAAAATACTTTTAAAGATTTTAAAGAAGAGGAGGACAACAAAATCACTGCCTTTCTAGCACAAGAATTAGATGCAGAAAGCCTTAACAGGCAACTTTTTGAAGAAGGAATTGTACTTACTCACCTCGTAAAAAGAAAAGAAAGCTTAGAGGAACAATTCTTACAATTAACCAACAATTTAAACTAAAAACCATGCTACGACTCCTTCAGATAGAATTCATAAAACTTTGGAACAATAAATCAAGTAAATTCTTAATCTTATGTTACTTTGGTTTATTAGTCTCGATTGCACTATTTGCATCAATCAAATTTAATATTGGACCAATACGATTTCATCTTGCAGAGATGGGAATCTTTAGCTTTCCATACATCTGGCATTTTAACACCTTTATTGCCGCTCTTTTTAAACTCTTTTTAGCAATCATCATAGTATCTATGGTTGCCAATGAATACAGTAATAAAACTTTAAAACAGAACCTAATCGATGGATTGAGCAAAAAAGAATTTATATTATCAAAGTTTCTTACTGTATTAGCTTTTTCTGCTATCTCTACACTATTTATTTTTGTTGTATCTCTACTCTTAGGCTTATCATTTTCTGATTTTAATGAAGTAGGTATCATCTTTAGAGATTTAGAGTATTTGATCGCTTATTTTATAAAATTAGTTGGTTTTTTCTCCTTTTGCTTATTTGTAGGAATACTTATTAAGCGATCTGCGTTTGCTTTAGGTTTTTTATTTATGTGGTTTATTATAGCAGAAATTTTTCCATACATCTACTTAATGTCTAAGTATTCAAAGGAATTTGCAGATAAAGTATTTGCTTTTTCCCCTTTTGGGTCTATGTGGAATCTAATTGCAGAACCATTCACAAGATTAAATGCCGTAAAATCTATCGCCAGCCAGGTTGGCGAAGAAGTAAATCGTGACTTTGCTGTACATTGGTATGAATTGTTAATCGTATTAGGCTGGACCTCTATTTTTATATTTCTATCGTATTATCTACTCAAAAAAAGAGACTTATAATAATAACATTACGTTAGCTTCTAGAAATAGAGACAGGTTGTATACTTATTTCTAGAAGCTACTATTGCTAGTTATAAATTAATCAATAATTAGTATGGATAAAATAATTATTGATCCATTTTTTTCAAGGAATAAAATGAGTTCAGTATCTTTATTCTGAAAAAGAAAGCTACATGAAGTTCGAACTTGAATCTGAATTCAAGCCTACAGGTGATCAGCCTGAAGCCATCCGACAACTAGTTAATGGTATTGAATCCAACGATAAATACCAAACCCTTCTGGGAGTAACAGGATCAGGAAAAACCTTTACTGCCGCCAATGTCATAAAAAGTGTACAACGACCTACACTTATATTAGCACATAATAAAACACTGGCAGCACAACTCTATTCAGAGTTTAAACAGTTTTTTCCTAAAAATGCAGTAGAATACTTTGTATCCTATTATGATTATTACCAACCAGAAGCCTATATTCCTACTTCGGGAACTTATATAGAAAAAGACTTATCCATCAATGATGAGATTGAAAAATTAAGGCTTAGTGCAACATCTTCTCTTCTTTCTGGCAGAAGAGATGTGCTTGTAGTAGCTTCTGTTTCTTGCCTATACGGTATAGGGAACCCTGTAGAATTTCAGAAAAATGTAATTTCTATCGAATCAGGACAACTTGTATCTAGAACTGCATTGTTGCACCGCTTGGTACAAAGTCTCTATTCAAGAACCGAGGCCGAATTCAAACATGGAAATTTTAGAATAAAAGGAGATACCGTAGATATTTTTCCTAGCTATGCTGATGATGCTTTTAGAATTCATTTTTTTGGAGATGAAATCGAAGAAATTGAAGCCTTTGATGTGCAAACAAATGCTATTATCGAAAAATATGACCGATTGAATATCTACCCTGCTAATATGTTTGTTACCTCACCAGAGGTACTAAATGCTTCTATTGATCAGATTGCTCTTGATCTGGGTAAACAGGTAGAATATTTTAAGGAAATTGGAAAACACTTAGAAGCGAAACGCTTGGAGGAACGCACCAATTTTGATCTAGAGATGATAAAAGAGCTTGGGTATTGCTCAGGAATAGAGAACTATTCTCGATATCTAGATGGTAGAGCTCCTGGTACAAGACCATTCTGCTTATTAGACTATTTTCCCGATGATTATTTGATGATTATTGATGAAAGCCATGTTACTGTACCCCAAACACATGCTATGTATGGTGGTGACCGCTCTAGAAAAGAAAACCTTGTAGAGTATGGTTTTAGACTTCCTGCCGCTATGGATAACAGGCCTTTAAAATTTGAAGAGCTCGAAGCATTACAAAACCAAGTTATCTATATTAGTGCTACCCCCGCTGATTATGAATTACAAAAGAGTGAAGGTATCTATGTAGAACAAATTATCAGACCTACAGGATTATTAGACCCTGTTATAGAGGTTCGTCCAAGCCTTAATCAGATTGATGATTTGATCGAAGAAATGCAAAAGCGAATTGACGTAGACGAACGTATTTTGGTAACAACCCTTACCAAAAGAATGGCAGAAGAACTGGCTAAATATCTTACACGAATTGACATACGATGTAGATATATTCATAGTGATGTAGATACATTAGAACGAGTAGAAATTATGCAAGATCTACGAAAAGGTATTTTTGATGTCCTTATAGGAGTAAATCTATTACGAGAAGGATTAGATTTACCAGAGGTATCACTGGTTGCTATTCTTGATGCTGATAAAGAAGGCTTTTTAAGAAATAAAAGATCTTTGGTACAAACTGTAGGAAGAGCCGCTAGAAATGTAAACGGAAAAGCGATTATGTATGCAGATAAAATTACAGATAGTATGCAAAAAACTATGGATGATACAGAATACAGACGCCAAAAACAAATCGCTTACAATACCAAACATGGCATTACCCCTACTGCGATCAAAAAATCTATGGACAATGCTTTATATGGCAAAAAAATAGAACCATACACATTTGAGCCTGCTCCTACTCTAAAAGCTGCAGAAGAAGAGACCGCATATTACACCAAGGAACAACTTGAATCTCGCATTCGTAATGTACGTACCGCAATGGAAAAAGCTGCCAAAGAATTAGATTTTGTATCTGCTGCTCAATTACGAGATGAAATAAAAATGCTACAAGGCAAAATTCAAGATCAAAAAGTATAAGTACTATTATATACTCAACAATTATCTTTCAATATTTTATATTAAAAAATATGCCTCATTTTATCTTAGATTGCTCAGAACATATTCTTGAATTAAAAACTCCAGAGGAAATTATACAGGCAGTATATAATACAGCTCATGCTACAGGACTTTTTGCCAAAGGAGATATTAAAGTACGAATAAACCCTTATAAATATTATACTATAGGAAACACTAAAAATGATTTTATTCATGTATTCGGAAACTTGATGGAGGGCAGAAATGAAGCCCAAAAAGCCAATCTCTCTAAAAAAGTCATCCAAACTTTAAAAACAATGTTCCCCGATGTTCCTATCCTATCAATCAACCTTAGAGATTTTGAAAAATCTTCCTACTGTAATAAATCAATGGTCTAACACCATTTTATCTGTTATAAAAAATTCATAACATGAGTTCTTATCAACGTAAAACACCATTAAAAAATGATTGCTCAATAGAAAAAACGTTACTTCTTATTTCAGGAAAATGGAAACCTGCAATACTAAGTGAACTTTTAAAAAGAAATCTACGATTAAAAGATATACAGGAGGGGTTACCAGAAGCCTCAAAAAGAGCATTGACTCAGCAGCTAAAGGAGATGATAGAGGATAGTTTGATTCAAAAAAAAGATTTTAATCAATATCCTAAAAAAACCGAATACTCTATAACACCTTTAGGCAATAAACTTACCCCAGTTTTTAAAGCACTGACAGAGTTTGGTGATCAATTGTAATAGTGCAAAATTCACCCCTTATTTGATAATTGATACAAACAAAATAGTTTTGTCTTTCTATAATTATTAAATAAAAAAAAGATGAATCAAAAAGGAGTAATACTACAGGGAAGCTCAAGAAGTAGCGGAAATACCAATGTGATAGCATTATTTATACAAGAAAAAACAGGATTCGATATCATTGATTTAAAACCTAAAAACATCGGTCCTTTTGATTACGATTTAAAAAACAAAGACGATGATTTTATACCTCTCTTTAAAGAGATCGTTGATAAATACGACACACTCATTTTTGCAACCCCAGTATATTGGTACACTATGAGCGGAATAATGAAAAACTTTATGGATAGAATCACTGATTGCTTAAAAACTGAAAAAGAAATAGGGCGAAAACTAAGAGGTAAAAAAATGGGATTGATCAGTTGTGGTTCTGATTCAGAACTAAAAGAAGGTTTCACCATGCCATTTGTAGAAAGCGCAAATTATCTAGGGATGTCTTATTTAGGAGATATTCATACTTGGCTTGAAAATGGTGTAATTACAAGCTCTCTACAACATGAATTACATATTTTTATTGAGAAAAAAATAACGCCATCCAAATAAAGTAGTTAACCTTTAATAATCGTATCAATCAAAAAAAAGCATTAATCATTACAATTAATGCTTTATAAAACAACTATTTAAACAAATAGTGTTTTTCATAATACTACCATAAAAAACATTAAAACTGAAAACGATATCCAAAATCAGGAAAAAATCCAATTTGATCTACTTGATCCACTTGATTCGTCAAACGATTATATCGTCGTGTAAAAATATTCGCATTATTTGTTACATTTTGTAAGTCTATATAAAACTGATGAGAACGTTTCTTTGATGCACTATTTATTTTATATCCAAATTTCACATCCCATCTAACATAGTCATCATTTTGCTTACTAAAAGCACGTTCTTCTTGTAAAACCTCGAAACCCACTAATTGTGAGGCTTCCAAATTTACTGGTGTATAGTATCTCCCTCCAGATACTGTAACCTTAGTATCAAAAAACAAGACATTCTTCTTCGCCTTACCTATTGTAAATTCCTTTCCCGCAAGAAGATTTAACACATACCCATTATTAAAAGGAGTATTACGTTCTATCCCATCACTCCCTTTATATTTACTTTCAAACAATGAGGTAGTCAACAGCCCATAATATCCATCTCTAAAAAATTTTTCTAAAGTCAGTTCTATACCTTGATTATATCCCGTTCCTTCATTTACCAATGATACTCGATCATTTTCAAACCCAAAATCAGCTCCTTCATTTAATGAAGAATAGCTAGATAAAAAAGGCTCTACAGCGGCATTATCAATATCCTGATAATATGCCTCTATTTTACCTCTCCATCCTTTACTTATCTTCACATCATATCCTAACACATAATGAGTACTTCTCACAAAGTCTAAATCTCTATTTGTTTGCTTCAATGCTCCATTAATCTCTTCATTCAAAAACAATAGGGGTAGCGATACTGGTTGATGGTGTATCCCATACCCCAGGCTAAAACGATGATTTTTGTCTATTTTATAATTTATTCCCGCTCTTGGTTCTATCACAAATTGCTCGTTTAAGCTACTGTATTGGCTATGTACACCCGCATTTAATGTTAATTTCTTAGTAAGTCGAAATTGCCCTTGAATATATGGTTGAATAACCGTAAGCCCCTCATCTATATCTATAAAAGTAAACAGATCAGGGTCTCCATCACCATTAATATCTGGCTGTTTTTCTCTGTCTCGTTGCACCGATTCTATTCCAAAATTCTCTATCAAGATTCCTGTTCGCAGTGTACTCTTACTACTCAGTTTAGAATTAAAAAGTGTAGAAAATGTAATTCTTGATTCAGTATTATCAGATTCGGTATATTTTATAATTCGTTCTTCTGCTGTATTTTTATTAATAAAACGATCTGCCTGAAACTCATTTGCTGCAAAAGATCTGGCGATTATAGTTTTCAAAAAAGAAGAATTCCCTATACTTACTTTATGTTTTAACCCAATAACCCCAAAGCCAGAATCTGCAAATGAATTTTCATCTTCGGCAGCAAATAGATCATCCTCATCAATATCATCACCCACAAACTCAATATCAGAAAAACCTACGATTCCAAATAGTGAAAAATTACCTAATTTACTTTTACCAAAATCTATATTAAATGAAACATCGTAATAGTTAGGTATGGCAGATGTACCTCCTGCTCCTATCCCTAATATACTCGTCATAGAGTATCTTCCTGAAACTAAAAACGATCCATTGTTTTTTCCTAAAGGTCCTTCTGCCATTGCTTCTAAACCACTAAAAACTCCTACTTGTCCCGTAAACTCATAGTCATCAATGTTACCTTTGCGAAATCCAAGATCAAACACTCCCCCAATCGCATTACCATATTCTGATGGGAATGCAGATGTAATAAAATCTGAATTTTTTAAAAGATTTGGGTTTAATGCAGAAACAGGGCTTCCAGTAGTTCCCACAGTTGAAAAATGATTTGGACTAGGAATAGGTATTCCTTCTAATCGCCATAATAAACCTACAGGAGAATTACCACGTATTACAATATCATTTCTACTATCATCAGGAGCAGAAACTCCTGCGAAATTTGCAGCTAATCTACCTACATCACTTCTACCTCCAGAAAAACGAGTTACCTCTTCTACTCCAAATTGTCTCGCAGAAACAGAAGTAAGTTTATTTATAGCTTTAGCCTTACTTGTTTCTGAGGTAATAATAATCTCATCAAGCCGATCAAAGGCTTCTGTCAATGACACATTAACTGATGCATCTTTACCAGAGGTCACTACAATATTTGGTAAGGTTACAGATTCAAAACCTATAAAACTCACTCGTATTGTTTGACGCCCCAGTGGCACGTTCTCTAATACAAAATAGCCATCAATATCAGTTATTACACCTATAGCCTCTTCAACATTTAATAATTCGATTGTCGCCCCAGGTAAAGGGGCTTCTGATTGCCTATCAACAACAAACCCTTTTACAATTCCAGTTTGAGCGCTTGTAATATATCCTAGTAATAGAACAAGTATAAAAGTGATTTTTTTCATAATTTGATTACTAATTTTAATCAAAACTGTAATTTCTTTTGGAGTGGTGAAAACAGAAAATATCGAATTGGGATTTTTATGATTGAATTGCCAAAAATAAACTTGAGTGATAGGTTATAGAGTGATACATATAGAATATCTATTTAATCTTTATCTATAACAATTCAATTCTTAATTCGACAATTGAGAGTAACTATAAACAATTAGTACCTATCTGTTATGTATATTTACCGCACTATGTCTAGAAAATTACTAGTAATCAAATGATCTCAAAAACATATCTAAAGAAATTCACATTACGTTTTCTAACTATGAATGTGATTTATTTTCTTGCCAAATCAACTGTTGATCATGATGATACTATTACTGTCATTGACCCTACAAGTATATTTTATTACTGTAGTTCTTTTTTTCTTTTGATGTTGGTTTGGGAAACTAATGATTGGCTAATAAGAAAAGAGACTAAATCTTATTCAGATAAAACTCTTGATATAAATAGTGGAATTAAAATCATTACTACAAACATGGTTATTTTTATTCCGATTGCGGCTTTTATATACTACCTAGGTATTTTCCATTTCAATCATATTTGTGAAATCTATGTTGATACTCCTTGGTTATTATTCAGAATAGATATTCTTAGAGCTATTTTATTAGCTTTTGTTGTTATTATTTTTAATCTTTTTTACTATTCCTTAGAACAAAAAAAAGAGTTAGAGAATAAGATGGATCGATTAAAAAAAGAAATGATCACTTCTAAGTATAAGTCATTAAAAGAACAAATTAGTCCTCATTTTTTATTCAATAGCCTAAACACTCTTACATCTCTAATGTATGAAGACAGAGATCTTGCTTCTGATTTTGTATCAAGATTAGCAACATGTTATCGATATATTCTTGATAATCGAGAAGAAGACCTAGTGAGCCTAGAAAAAGAGCTTAATTTTTTGGATTCTTTTATATTTATGATGAATATTAGGCATGAGGGAGCGTTACGTATTAAAACCAATATATCTATCAACTCAAAAGAATATATAATACCTACATTATCCTTACAAATGCTTGTTGAGAACGCATTAAAACATAATTATTATTCTAAAGAGAAACCTTTAGAAATTAATATTGTTACCACAGATAACCATACTATTATAATTAAGAATAATCTACACATAAGAAAACAAGACAAAGAATCAACGCAACTAGGACTTAAAAACATATCAAACAGATATTCTTTTTACACTGATAAGGAGATCATAATAACGTCTGATAACACACACTTTATGGTTGCCATTCCCTTATTACCAAAAAACATAAAAGAAAGTACAATAGTAAAAGCTTTACAGAAATGACTGCAGTAATTGTTGAAGATGAAAATATTGCCTCAAGGCGTTTAGCCAATCTTATAAAAGAACTGGCTCCAGAAATAGAAATTACCGCCCAGATCACTTCTGTTGAAAACTGGGAAGATTGGTTTAAGAATAATTTATTACCTGATTTACTGTTTCTAGACATTCAATTAAATGATGGATATGGATTTGACATCTTAGATAGTATAGAGGATCACCCTCCTGTAATATTTACTACTGCATTTAATGAATATGCTATAAGAGGTTTTAAGTACAATGGATTAGATTACCTCTTGAAACCTATAGTCAAAGAAGATTTAAAAAACGCATTGGCAAAATACCAGAAAAACATTGCTCGTATTAACAAACCTAAAGTCGAAGATAAATTTGAGCACATCAAAAACTTATTCGCCAAAGAATATAAACGTCGATTTATGGTTAAAATAGGGAACCAATTTAGCACTTTTGATGTAGATGATATTGCTTATTTTAAATCGCATGAAGGGGTTATTTTCTTATATTCTCATACTGGTAAACAATATCCAATAGAATATACTATCGATCAGCTTGAGGATATTCTAAATCCTATTCATTTTTTCAGGATCAACAGGAAATTTATGATTTCTGTAAAAGCAGTAATAGAAATTCATAGTTATTTCAACAGTAGATTACTTATAAAACTACATCCAATTTGTGATGAACAAATTATTGTTTCCAGAGAACGTACTTCTAATTTTAAAAAGTGGCTGGATCTTTAATTGTATATCAAAAAAAACGCCTTTTATAAAAAGGCGTTTTTTATAATCATTCTAATTCTTCTGAACCTGAGTCTTTTTTAGATTTTAATCGTTTAGCATCTTTAAGACTTTTATGGATCATCCATTCTAATTGTCCATTAACACTACGAAACTCATCATCTGCCCATTTTTCAATTAACTTGAAAGTTTCGGGATCAATTCTTAAGACAAACGATTTTTTTTTACTCATATATTATGCATGTAATGTTCCTGCATTAATTACAGGAGTTGCTTCTTTATCTCCACACAAAACAACCATTAGATTACTTACCATAGATGCTTTTTTATCATCATCAAAATCGATAATACCATCAGAAGACAGTTTAGTTAATGCGTCTTCTACCATACCCACAGCTCCTTCTACTATCTTTTTACGAGCCGCTACAATAGCAACTGCTTGCTGTCTTTTCAGCATAGAACTTGCAATTTCAGGGGCATATGCTAAATACCCTATTCTCGCTTCCATCACTTTTATTCCCGCAATGGCAAGACGTTCAGTAATTTCATTTTCTAGAGCTTCATTTACTTCCCTCATACCAGATAACAAAGTAATTTCATGCTCGCCCTCTGCGAAATTATCATAAGGATAAGAACCCGCTAGTTTTCTTACAGCAGCATCCGTTTGTACTCTAACAAATTCTTCATATTGATCCACATCAAAAGCAGCCTTATATGTATCTTCTACCTTCCACACCAAAATTACATTAATCAAAATCGGATTACCAATTTTATCATTTACTTTTACTCGTTCACTATAAAAATTTCTTGCTCGTAATGAAATTCTCTGTTTGGTATAAAAAGGATTTGCCCAAAAGAATCCATTCTTTTTAATTGTTCCTTTATATGCTCCAAAAAGCACTAATACCTTAGAACTATTAGGATTCACAATAAAAAACCCTTTTGCAATAAAAACTACTGCAACCAGTAAAACTAAAAACAAATAATTGGTTAAGATGGTAACTCCTACTATCATCATCAGTATCAAAACTAATAATATACCTAATACTACATAACCATTATTTGCTTTTATTTCATTTTCGTTTTTCATAATAATATCATTTTGATATCACAATAATACAAAAAAAATAATTTATAAACATATTTAGATCCATAAAAATGTAATTAATCTTTAAAAGAAAAACAGTTAAATAAATTATAGGGTGATTTCATAAAAGCAAAAAACGCCTTTTATAAAAAGGCGTTTTCACAACATTAATTAACTAAATAAAATCTCAAATCCAATTATAGGATCTCAATCAACCTTTTGGGTTGTACTTTTGCTTCTTCTTTTTTAGGGAGCTTTACAAATAATACTCCATTTTCATAAGAAGCTTCAATTTGATTCACATTTACTGTTTCTGGTAAATCGAACGCTCTTTTGAATGTGCTATAGCTAAACTCTTTTCGGGTGTATTCACTAGAATCTTTTGTTTCTTTTTCTGATGTAGATTGAGATGAAATAGTTAGCACATTATTATCTAATTCTAGATTAAAACTTTCTTTAACAAGCCCTGGAGCTGCAAGCTCTACTTTGAATTCTTCTTCTGTCTCTTTGACATTGACCGCAGGAGTATTAACACCTATTTTATTGGTATTTGTTGTTCCTCCTAACCAATCCGTTGTAAAGAAATCATCAAAAAGGAAAGGTAATCTGTCTGTTCTTTTTAGTAAACTCATTGTTTTATTTTTTTAAGTTATTTAAAATCATATTTACAATGAGTACATATCAATTTGGATTCCAACACAAAATAAATGACATTTTGACCGATTCACATAACGAAAATAAGACAAAATGACATTTTTGTTTACTATATATTGACAAAAGTTCACTCAAAACCCAACTAAGTATCTCTGAATATTTTATCAAACAACAAAAAGCCTGAAAATACTACTAGATTTTCAGGCTTCTATTTTTGAATTAAAATCACAAGATCGTCACTATTTTATCTCTAATAAAATAGCCTATCAAATCCTATTATTTGTTTAATTATAAAATGTAGTAAAAATAGCTATCAACTCCTTTGGCGGGATTACTTTATTAGGATATTCATGCATCTTTTCAAGAACAGTATCTACAGCTTCTAATCGCAAGCCCATTTTTAACCCCATATCTTTAATTGCTTGAATTTCTAATGGAGAAGCCTCCTGATCTATATTCATCAATAAAACCAATCTATGAAACTGAAGAATCCTTTGTGATTCTGGTTGTAAGCTTTTTTTCTCAACCTCTCCTTTCATCAAAAAGTCTACTTCTTCTTTTTCTATTCCGAGCTGTGATGCTACTGCTACAATAAAATTATACTCTTGTTCTTTAAAATTTTTATCCGCTTTTGCAAACTGTATCATCTCAGAAAGCAAGCTTAATTTCTCATCTTTACTATGCATAAACCAATTACTTTTACTCGAAAATAATAAAATTTCCTGCAATTCAACACTTTTCTTCTAATCCTACCTTATATTTTCATCTTATTTTACATTTAAAACATATACCTTTGCCCTATGGGTTTAACAAACAATGACATTTTCAAAAAACTAAGAGTTGCACATAAATTAAGGGATGATGATATTATAAAGATATGCTCATTAGTTGATTTTAAAGTTACCAAAAGCGAACTAGGAGCTATGTTTAGAAATGAGAATCATCCTAAATACATGGAGTGTGGTGATCAGATTTTGCGTAATTTCTTAAATGGATTAGTTATCCACCTAAGAGGACCAATGCCGAAAAAAGAGAAGCCTATTCCTAAAAATAAGAAGACAGACTAACGTTTTTTACTTCAAAATAAATGCTTAATTTGGTTAGTGAGAGTATTTTTTCTCATTAACCACTTAATTCAAGTATTTATTATGCTCACTGTTTCCGAAAAACAATTATTCAGAGAAGAACTTTTCCGTCATCTGGATGGGATTGCCGTGGCTCCTGTTGCTTATTCTCTCTTAAAAAACAAGATTATTGATTTCCTTCTTTCTAACAAAGAAGCTTCAATTTCTCATATAGCAAGTCTAAACAACATCAATGAAGGCTACTTAAATGTTGCATTACGAATACTAAGCTCTCAGGGTTGGCTGGACTACAAAATAAACAACAATGAGGTTTTCATAAAACTCAACAAGCTATCTACAATAGCGTTTAGCCATATACATCTATATAAAGATGTTGTTGAGTTATTAGAATATTCCGGTAAATTTCATCCAAGAAAATTCGAGTTAGAACCGTTTCACAAACTAGAACAACTATTCAAAAAACATAAAAATCGTTTTGATCTTCCCATATCACAAAACGACACTATTACATTAATACAAAACCAAATACTTAAACATATTGAAGGCACCCTAGTTGGCCCCACAATAGTACATTTAGGCATGGGAGGTATGTTTCATAAATATTTTATGGAAGCTTCTTTTAGCCCTGAAGAATACCATAAATTCCCTAAAAGTTTCGACACCATCCTCTCTTTTTTAAGTTACTTAGGCTGGTTTAGTAAATCAAATGGAAATTACACATTTACTGATAAGGGTTTATTTTTTGCTAAAAGAGCGTCTGCTTACGGGGTTACTGTTTCCTATATCCCTATGTTTAGGCAAATGGATTCTTTATTATTTGGAAACCCCAATATACTATGGGAATCCAAATCTGGCACAGAAACACATGTAGACAGAGAGATGAATGTTTGGGGTAGCGGCGGGGCTCATGCTACATATTTTAAAAAAATTGACGAAATCATCATTAGCATATTCAATAAACCTTTGGATCAACAACCAAAAGGAATCTTGGATATGGGATGTGGTAATGGCGCTTTTTTAATTCATCTTTTTGAAGTTATTGCCTCCAAAACATTACGAGGAAAACATCTAGACGATTACCCTTTATTTCTGGTTGGTGCCGATTACAATAAAGCCGCATTAAAAGTTACAAGAGCCAATCTTATTCAGGCAGATATTTGGGCAAAAGTGATTTGGGGAGATATTAGCGACCCAGATCTGCTTCAAAAAAATCTAAAAGATGACTATGCCATTGAATTAAAAGATTTATTATCTGTAAGAACTTTCCTTGATCATAACAGGATATGGAGTGCTCCTTCTTCCCCTATAGATGCCCCTAGTGCGTCTACTGGCGCATTTGCATACCGCGGAAAACGATTAAATAACGATGATGTAGAACGCAATCTAAAGGATCATTTTACAAAATGGAAAAAACATATTACGCGCTACGGTTTAATTATTATAGAACTGCATACGATCTCTCCTACACTTACGGCAAAAAATATTGGCAAAACAGCTGCTACAGCATATGATGCTACGCATGGTTTTTCTGATCAATACATCCTAGAAATAGATGCTTTTTTGAAAGTGCTAGATGAAGTTGGCCTGCAGAGTGATAAAAAGTATTTCTCAAAATATCCCGATTCAGATTTAGCAACAGTAAGCATCAACTATATTATTTAACCTCGCTTTATCAAATACAATACTTTTTTTCGCCTATGCAAAGAAGAAAAAATAACTGATTTTCTTTTTACAGAAAACTCAAAATATAACTAGTATAAAATCTATAGTTAATAAAAAATCCCGGGTGATTACGCCGGGATTTTAATAAGTATTCATTTAGTCAACAATTTACTCCTCTACAATGCGAACTGGCATTTTAAACGTTTTGGCTTTTAGGTTAAACTGAGTTCCTACTTTTCTATAGTTTAAGCGGTATTTTATAAAATCCTTAAGAACAACACTCTTTGAATCTACAGACAACACTACAATCTCTCCTAAGTCATTTACTGTAAATGTTACATAAGCTTTTAATTCTTTTTTAATTTTAAAAGAAGGCTTTTTTAATAATGTTGAAACTTCCTTGTTAAGGTTTTCTTCTACTTTTTTTGAAGGTTCTGTATTAGCACTCGCTACACTACTTACTGCAAAGGCTACTGCCAAAAATAACACGCTTAATTTTCTCATAATCTATTCGTTTTTTTGATTTATACTTATAAGACACTCTATACTTCAAATCTGTTACAGTCAAAATCTTTTTTTAACACAGATTAACAAATAGACAAATCAAAAAAACTCTCAAAAGCCACCAAGTAAAACAAACTAAATCCTTGTAAAACAACGTATTAAATCTTCATACTCTGGATATTTATTAATCATTTTTTTTCTTTCTGCTAATTCAAAATCTTTAAAATCAAATCCTGGAGAAACGGTACAACCCACTAATGAATACCCTTCTTCATTCTTTACACCCGATGCAAACCAACATCCTGCGGGAACCACTAATTGAGGCAACTCTCCTTTATCCAAATCTAATCCTAAGGTATATTTTTTGTATTTCCCTTCTTTATCAATTACATGCACATATAAGGAAGCCCCTTCATAATAATGCCAAATCTCATCTTGATTAATTTTATGAAATGCAGAAAAATTACTCGAGGTAAGGAGGAAATAAATTGCTGTACAATAATTACGATCTCCTGTAAACTCTTTTCCTAAAATTTGTTGAGGCACAACACCTGTACTTCTATATGTTTCTTTATAAAAACCTCCTTCTGGATGTGGGTTCATACCTAGTTTCTCTACCAGTTCTTCTACTCTCTTATCCATAACGTTTTAAATTTTATTCAAAAAAAAAGAAGCGACCTTATTACAGATCGCTTCTTATACATTAAATATAATATATCTTATTATGCTAGCACAGCTTGCACTTTATCTGCTGCTTCTTGAAACTGAACTGCACTTTGTACATCTAGCCCACTACTATCTATAAGTTCTTTTGCTATATCTGCATTAGTTCCTTGTAAACGAACAATAATAGGTACATTAATAGCATCTCCCATATTCTTGTATGCATCTACTACACCTTGCGCTACACGATCACAACGAACAATACCTCCAAAAATATTAATCAATATTGCTTTTACATTTGAATCTTTAAGAATAATTCTAAAAGCAGTCTCTACACGTTTTGCATCTGCCGTACCTCCTACATCAAGAAAGTTTGCAGGCTCACCACCAGCTTGCTTAATCAAATCCATTGTAGCCATTGCAAGACCTGCTCCATTCACCATACATCCAACATTACCGTCAAGATCTACATAATTAAGTCCTACTTCTTTTGCTTCAACTTCGATCGGATTTTCCTCTCTGATATCACGCATATCTACATAGTTTTTATGTCTATATAATGCATTTTCATCTAAGGTTACCTTTGCATCTACCGCCATTATCTTATCATCACTTGTCTTAAGAACAGGATTGATTTCAAATAATGATGCATCTGATTTTACATATGCTGTATATAATGCCATTACAAATTTGGTCATTTCTTTAAAAGCACCTCCGCTAAGTCCCAAATTGAAAGCGACACGTCTTGCCTGAAAAGGAAGTAAACCTACAGCTGGATCAATTTCTTCTGTAAAGATTAAATGTGGAGTTTCTTCTGCAACCGTTTCAATATCCATTCCTCCTTCTGTAGAATACATAATCATATTACGTCCAGAAGTACGATTCAATAACACAGACATATAAAATTCGTCTGGCTCACTATCTCCAGGATAATATACATCTTCTGCTACCAATACTTGATGAACTTTCTTACCTTCTGCAGAAGTTTGCGGAGTAATTAGGTTCATTCCAATAATTTGTCCTGCAATTTCTTCTACTTCTTTAAGGTTTTTGGCCAGCTTAACTCCGCCACCTTTTCCTCGTCCACCAGCGTGAACCTGTGCTTTTATCACATGCCATTCTGTTCCTGTTTCGGCAGTAAGTTGTTTTGCTGCTGCTACGGCCTCATTTGCGTTTTGCGCTACAATACCACGCTGAATACGCACGCCAAAGCTATTCAATATCTCTTTACCCTGATACTCGTGTAAGTTCATATTATTATTTTTTTACCTTTTTTTTAGGAATTCCAAAAATAGGAAAAGTGAAATTACTGTCCCAATCTTTTACAGTAAAAAAATAAGCTTTTATAATTTTGTATAACAATATAATAAACATTAAAAATTGAATCAAAATCAAGAACACTTATTTATAACTCAAAATCCTCAAAATCTAAAGGGTCAAAATTTTTAAAATGACCATTCATTTTAATAACATTCTTCGCTCTATTCATTTCTCTAACTATAGGAATAGTCGCCTCTAAATGAGCTATCAAATACCTCAATCTCTCTTTTTCTGTGCGAAGTTTTAACAAATGATACTCTTGATCTAGCGCCAATCCTATTTTATGCGCAACTTGATAACTTGCAAAAGGAATCCCAAAAACAGGGGGATTCTCTATAGTTAGCTCAACATAAAGAATAGTTATACTCTTGAGTAATTCTTTTTGTAAATCTTCTGCCTGACTCATCTCATCATCAAAAAACTCAACTTCTCCTCCTGCATATAGCTTACCAGAGAATTGAAGATGAAAATTTTTAATTTTAAAAATTCTCATTCCAACACATAACACATCGATTTTTCCATCGGGATATTTTTTACTTATTTTTTGCAATTTTACTTCGGTTCCATACTCCAATTTCTTATTAATATATGTAGGAATCCCAAACGATATCCCTTCTCTCTCACAATCATCAATCAATTGTTTATATCGTTTTTCAAAAATATGCAATGGTAAACGTTCTCCTGGATAAATAACAGTGGGTAAAGGGAATAGAGGTAACATGCTTTTTTTACTTAAAAATACTAATTCCTAAGGCTATGTTGCTTAAACCCAAGTTAAAAATATCAAAATCACTCTTGATATTTTATTTTTTTCACACAAGACACTATTATCTATAATTTTATTGATAATTTCGTACGCTTAAATTTGTGACCCGATGGAAAATAAAAACTTATTAGCTATTGCAAAAGAGTATGGGAGTCCTATTTATGTATATGACTCTTCAAAGATTATCTCACAACATGAACGTCTTTCTAGTGCGTTTAAAAAAGTGAAACATCTGAAACTTAATTATGCAGTCAAGGCACTTTCTAATATTGCTATCCTAAAGCTAATGAATTCATTAGGAGTAGGACTAGATACTGTATCTGTACAAGAGGTAAAATTAGGATTGAAATCTGGCGTAAAACCAGAAAATATAATTTTTACACCTAATGGTGTATCTCTAGAAGAGATAGAGCAAGTTTCTGCTCTTGGTGTACCGATAAATATAGACAACCTATCTATTCTTGAACAATTTGGCACAAAACACCCTAATACTCCTGTTTGTATTCGTATGAACCCTCATGTAATGGCAGGAGGAAACAGTAATATATCTGTAGGACATATTGATAGCAAATTTGGTATATCTATTCACCAAATACCTCACATTCTCCGCATTGTAGAAAACACAGGTATGCATATCAACGGAATACATATGCACACGGGTAGTGATATCCTTGACATCGAAGTCTTTTTACGTGCTTGTGAAATACTTTTTGAAACTGCGATGCATTTTAAAAACTTAGATTTCATAGATTTTGGAAGTGGTTTTAAAGTACCTTATAAGCTTGGTGATATTGAAACTAACATTGAAGAGTTTGGTCTAAAAATGACAAAGCGATTTAATGCTTTTTGTAAGGAGTACGGAAAAGAACTCGCATTAGGTTTTGAACCTGGTAAATTTCTTGTGAGTGAATCTGGATATTTCTTAGCAAATGTAAATGTTATAAAACAAACAACCTCTACTGTATTTGCAGGCGTTGATAGTGGTTTTAACCATTTAGTAAGACCAATGTTTTACAACTCTCATCATGAGATCATCAATATATCAAATCCTAAAGGAAAAGAACGCTTTTATTCTGTGGTAGGGTATATCTGTGAGACTGATACTTTTGCTACAAACAGAAGAATTTCTGAAATCAAAGAAGGAGACATTGTTGCTTTTAAAAATGCAGGAGCATACTGCTTCTCTATGGCTAGCAACTATAACTCTAGGTACCGCCCAGCAGAAGTTCTATGGCATAAAGGAGAGGCTCATTTGATTCGTAAGAGAGAAACATTTGAAGATCTTACCAAAAATCAAGTAGACATCGATATATTTTCAAAAGCTACTGAAACGGCTTAATTAATAGATTATATAATAAAAATAAGGCAAAAGAATACAGATTCTTTTGCCTTATTTTTATTACCTCAAACCTTACTGTCTTTATTTTTAAGCTTCTTCTTAACACTCAAAATGACAATAAAAATGTGTGCGATACTGTAAAAAAATTACATCTTTTTTATATTTCGAATTAAATGCTCTAAGCCATTAAGTTTTAACTCATATACTGTTTGTAATTGCTGCCCAAGCATTCCTTTTGGAAATCCTTTATTTGCATACCATACGATATAATATTCTGGTATATCAATAAGATACCTGTCTTTATATTTACCATAAGGCATTTTGGTATGTGCTAGTTTGACTAAAAAATCTTTTTGAGACTGGGGAGTTTCCATAAATGAGAAGAAATACTATTATCTATTAAAATCTCTGTAATACCACATAAGTGTTTCTACTTTTTTCTCCCACTTTTTTTGAGCTTCGTTATTTCTAGAATGATCAGTTTCTTCATCATACCTATCTTGCATATTAATTCTCATTCTCTCTACAAGCTTATACATCTTATTAAGATCTCTTCTGATATTTTTTCCAGCTTTATACTCTTTTAGTCTCTTTCTCATTATCCTAGCATGTAATTCTGAGATATCAAAGTGAAGTTGCTCATGAGAAAGAAGATCATCAGACATATGCCCTCTTTTTACCCAAGATAATGATGGATAGCAAAAACTATCTACCTGATAATTTAATTCTATTTCTCCTTTATCTTTTCCGTATGACCATTGGTAAGTTATCCCCGTATTTACACTAGCATCATAAGTACTGGACATATTGGGTTTTCCTCTAAAATCAGACCAAGCTAATTCGCTTCTTTCTGTGTATGAGAATTTCCCAACATAACCATTATTACTGGTAATAAATAAAAATAAAATAATAGTAATAAATTTACTCATAATTGCAAACAATTATGCCCGAATATAAAGTTATACTTTACCTATTTTTATGAGATGCCAGGGGATACTAATATGGGGCAGATATTATCAGCTTCTCAATAAAACAGTTTTATTTTCTAAAAATTTATGTATTTATACAACCAAATACTGTTTTTAGGTTCTAAATCTAGGTAATTTTTTTCCTTTGTTTTCCTTAATACTTTTTCAATAGACAATTTTAGTGCCAAATTACCCCATTATACAAAAAATAAATAAAACAGGATAACCTATGCTGTATCAAATATATATAAAAAATTCTTTTTTTATACATCGATAAGTATTTTTTATTGAGTATAAATTACATTACCCGTTTATTACTAGTACTCTTTTATTATTTCTATTTTGCTTTATATCTAAAAAAATTATTCTTCTATCACTGTTAATTTCAAATCATCTTCAAACCTTATTAAATAAA
This sequence comes from Aquimarina aquimarini, assembly GCF_900299535.1. Lineage (GTDB taxonomy): Bacteria > Bacteroidota > Bacteroidia > Flavobacteriales > Flavobacteriaceae > Aquimarina > Aquimarina aquimarini. The sequence continues at coordinate 23,340 of NZ_OMKE01000019.1, forward strand.
CCCCACTATTATGATACCCTCCTACTTCTTTTTGGGAGTAGTTAAATTTATTTTCTACATATTCTGTAGTGCCACCTAAAGAGGTTGCGTGATAGATATCATCTGCCGTTCCTAATCGCATTAGAATATCATAAGCGATATCAAACCCTCGTATTGCCCATTTATTAGGCCCAACACCATATTCCTTCTTATAACGCTTTACAAAAGGCGAATCTTCTTGTCCTTCTTCTATTTTTTTATTATCAAACTCTTTATCTACTGATGGGTAATGCATATGTAGTTTTGATAAATGGTCATTCTTGATATGATCATTTTCATAGGCACTATTTTTATCTGTAGTAAACAATGTTATTTTATGACTTTCAGCTTTTGAATTAAGTAATGGAATCACATTACTTATCATTGCTACATCACTCGATTCAAAAAACACCCAATTAGGTTTTCTTTTATCCAACACTTTATTTAACCTTACTTCATACAAATAATTTCCTTTTTCAATTCTTGCAATTTTTGCGGCAGGAAATTTAGCTACTAATTTTTCTTTGATAGCTGTATGTTTTGCTCCTTTTTGAACTATTATTACAATATTTTTATCTGTAGAATCTTTCTCTACATAAGATATAAGCTTATCCTGCAACATAATATTTGAAGGCCTTGTCTGAAAGAAATTATCATACAGATTTGATTCTTTTTTTGAAGCAGGAGAGAATATTGCTGTATTATATTTTTTGAGTTCAGCAGCTACTGTTTCTGCATTATTTTGATACAAAGGTCCTATGACAACATCTGTGTCATCAAAATTGTTTTCATCAATCAATTTCTTAAGGTATTCTTTGTTATTATTCTTTTGAGTATCAAACACATTAAGTTCTGTCGTAATTCCTCTAGTTTTTGCTGAATCTACAGCAATAAGAATCCCACTATACAAATCCAATGATATTCTAAGACTTTGTTTACTTTTCAGATATTCTTCTGTATTTTTTCTAGCATCCAAATTCAAAGCATCCAAACTCATAGGTAGCATTAATGCTACTTTTTTGGGTTTGAAATTATACAAATTATCTCCTAAATTAATAAGGTTTCCTTTTGCAAATCCTGCATCTATATTTAGTGTATCTTTTGGTATAGTAATTACCATACCTGCTTTTAAACCTTCTCTCAAATATGGGTTCATTTTAAATAATGAATCCGAAGAAATACCAGTTCTCTTAAGTATTCTAAAAATAGTTTCTTTAGGCTTAACCTCGTATAGTTCAAATCCTGGCTGTATTGAATCTTGTAACGAAACAAAAACAGTAGTAGGAACAGTAATTTGCATTCCTACAGGAAAATTAGGATCCATACCTGGATTAAGCTCATCTAGCTCCCCTACCGTAATCCCATGCCTTCTTGAGATACTATACTTTGTATCTTTTGGCTTAATGGTATATCTTGTTGTTGTAGATAATCTAGCATTAGGATCTAGATTGTTCTCTGGTACTTGACTATCTTCAGATTCTTCTGCATACACTGGGATTCGTATTTTATCCTTCTTTTTTATCTGTTCAGAATACAGTCTTTTATTATTCTTCTTTATATCCTCTACAGTAATCTTATACTTTTTGGATATCCCATACAAAGTTTCTTTTCTTTTTACCTTATGAGTTATATAACGAACGATTTTGCGTTCTACAACTTCCTTTTTTAAGCTATCCAACACAGCTTCTCCATTATCAGCTACTTCTCCTAAGGAGTCTTTTTTTATCTTCCCTACATTAAGAATCTGCCCTATATTGATCCCATTACTAGCTTCTGGATTCAGTATATAAAATGTACCTGTAGATATATTATATTTTTTAGATAAACTATATACTGTATCTCCTTTTTCTACAACATGCGTTTTATACTCTTGATCATTTGTTACAGGAATAGCCAGAATTTCTCCCTCATTAATTCCTTCTTTTGCGGCAGGATTAATCTTATAGATAGCTTCTGGTGTAGTATTATAGCGTTTTGCTATTCTATATACATTTTCTCCTTTTGCTACTTTATGACTCTTATATTGCTGTGCATATACAGAACTTGATAACACTGCCAACAAAAAGATTAACAACAACTTTTTCATGTAATTCTCCTATTTTTTAATTCCCTAACTTCAAAAAATCTATTATATACTTCTATTCCCACTCAATTGTAGCTGGAGGCTTAGAGCTAATATCATATACTACTCTATTAACGCCTTTTACCCTGTTTATTATTGCATTAGAGGTTTTTTGCAAAAACTCATAAGGAAGATTTACCCAGTCTGCCGTCATTCCATCTGTACTTTCTACTGCTCGTAATGCTACACAATTTTCATAGGTACGCTCATCTCCCATAACCCCAACACTCTGCACTGGTAATAAGATTGCACCTGCTTGCCATACTTTATCATACAACCCATCTTCTTTTAAACCATTAATAAAGATAGCATCTACTTCTTGTAATATGGCAACTTTATCAGCAGTAATATCTCCTAGTATACGAATTGCCAATCCTGGTCCTGGAAAAGGGTGTCTTCCTAATAATTCTGGATCAATTCCCATTGATGCCCCTACTCTACGCACCTCATCTTTAAACAACATTCGTAATGGTTCTACCACTTTCAATTTCATAAAATCGGGTAATCCCCCTACATTATGATGCGATTTAATGGTAGCAGAAGGTCCATTGACAGAAATTGATTCTATCACATCTGGGTATATTGTACCCTGCCCTAGCCATTTGGCATCATCAATCTTATGTGACTCATCATCAAATACTTCTATAAAAATTTTCCCAATAATCTTACGTTTTCCTTCTGGGTCACTTTCTCCTGCCAGAGCGTCCAAAAAGCGTGCCGAAGCATCTACTCCTTTTACATTAAGCCCCATACCCTCATATTGTTTTAATACATCAGAAAACTCATTTTTACGAAGTAATCCATTGTTTACAAAAATACAATGCAGGTTCTCTCCAATAGCCTTGTGCAATAATACTGCTGCTACTGTAGAATCTACTCCTCCACTTAATCCTAATACAACTTTGTCATCTCCTATTTTCTCTTTGAGTTCTGCTACTGTAGTGTCTACAAAGGAATCTGGTGTCCAATCTGGTTGCACTCCTGCTATTTTTATTAAAAAATTATCTAGCAATTGTTTTCCATCTGTCGAGTGATATACTTCTGGATGAAATTGAATTGCATATGTATCTTCATTCTCTATTTTATATGCTGCATTCTCTACATCTCCTGTACTTGCCAATCGAACTCCTCCTGTTGGAAGCTTTTTTATGGTATCACTATGACTCATCCATACCTGTGAACCTTTACCAATACTTTCAAAAAAGACTTCTCCCTCTTGCACAAAAGATAAATTAGCTCGACCATATTCTCTAGTATTAGAAGGAGCAACCTCTCCCCCGCTAAAATGAGCTAAATATTGCGCTCCGTAACAAACGGCTAATAAAGGTTTTTTTCCTCTAATCTCAGATAAATCAGGATGAGGAGCATCTTCACTTCTTACAGAAAAAGGAGAACCTGAAAGAATTACTGCTTTAAAATCTGAGACATTCTCAGGTAAATTATTGTATGGGTGAATTTCGCAGTAAATATTTAATTCTCTTACTCTTCTTGCTATAAGTTGAGTATACTGCGATCCAAAATCTAAAATAAGTACGTTGTTTTGCATAGGCAAAAATAAAATTAAATTACAACCCTCGAAATCCTTAATCGAATAATTTTCAATATTATTTTTTTTCTCGGTTTTTAACCTTCGATTTATGGTTTAATAATGCTTTATAAACTACTCTTTTACAGTATCAATTATATGGTTCTTCCCTTTGATCACTGATAAAATTTCATGTAACTTTAAGAAAACTTCAAAAAATGACAGGAATTATCTTTTCATCAATTATAAAAGACTTAAAAACAGCAACAGAATCTTCTGATCATCCTTTTAGGCATTTTACACTGGCTACTTCTTCTACAGATGGCACTCCCAGAATGCGTACTGTGGTACTTCGTGATATAGATGATACGCTAAATCTCATGATATATACTGATAAAAGATCAAAAAAAACAACCCATATACATGACCATAACTCAGTAAGTCTTTTATTTACTGATGCAAAAAGATTTTTACAAATCTCTATACTTGCCAAAGCTGAAATTATTAGTAATAACAGCATGTTACAAACTATTTGGGAGCAAATACCACAAAAATCCAGAAAGGATTATTCTACACAACTACCTCCAGGACAAGAAATAAGTAATCCTGCTGCAATTGATTATCTTGAGGGGGCTCATTTTTTTTCTGCTATAAAATTCACTCCTCATCATATTGAATACCTACGTTTAAAAAGGCCTGATCACATTCGTGTAGCTTTTAAAAAAGAATATAATGATTGGAATAGCTCTTATCTTGTACCGTAGAGAGCTAAATAATTTCAAATAAAACAAAGGTTATTAAAAAATTAGTGTTTCAAAATAACAAATTCACCTTGTAAAGGGTCTAATTGTTTTATAAGCATAGGAATTAATTGATCTCCGTATTCCAAATATAATTCTGTAAAATTTTGAGTACGTTCTTGCAAACTTTGATTAGGAAAAAGTTCATTCTGTAACATAGTCAATCGTTTTACATGATCGCTTAATTTTAGCCTTTGTGCTTTTAATAATCTTTTTTCTAGCGCATCTAATCCTTTCAATTGTTTTACTTCTTGTGCTTTTACAGCATTATAAAAAGTAACATCTGTTTTTTCTGCTACTTTATACATAGATTGAAATTGTTCCTGAAGATGCTTTCGCTGTGGATCAAAATTAATATCTATATTAGATATCTGTCGTACTTTACGGTTAATCAACTCATGCTGTTTCAAAAATAATTCGGTATCAGAAACAGTAAGGTTTTTTATTTTTTCTGCTTGCTTTTGAGTCTGAACCAAAACAGAATTACGTAGTAATAACATAGGAAAAGGAACCTGTACTGCTTCAAAATAATCTTTCAGCTCTAACCAATATGCCAATTCTCCTCCTCCTCCTATATAACAAAGATTTGGCAGAATTACTTCTTGATACAAAGGACGCATCATGACATTAGGGCTAAATCTTTCAGGAGTCTCTTTGAGGGTTTTTAGGATTTCATCTTTACTAAACTCAATATCGGTTTCGTTTACAAAATACTTTCCTTCTTTTTCTACAATGCGCTCTCTTGAATTTTGAGAAAGGTAAAACAAATTAATTTCTCTTGGGTTTACTTGCACTTTATACCCTGCTTCATCTAGTTTTTGGGCTTTTTTTGATACTGTTTTATATGCTTCTTGCGTTATTAATTCCTTTTCTACAAATGGAATAAATAATCGTTTCAATTCACGATCATCACCATCAACGATAACCAACCCATATGCACCAAATAACTCATTAGCCAGATAACGAGTAGCCTCAGTAAGACTAGTATGCTCTAAATATGCTTTTTTAAATAAAGTTTTGAGATATTCTGCATTTTTTCCTACTCCAATTTCAGAAGAAAAAACATCAAAAACCTTGTCCAATCCTTCTGTATCAAAAACTCCCACAGCACCTCCATCTTTGCGATTCCATTGTATTTTTTTTCCAAATAGATTAAAGTAATTTATCTCATCAAAATCATGATCCTCTGTTGCCATCCAGTACACAGGAACAAAATTATAATCAGGATACTTATTCTTAAGCTGTTTTGTAAGATTGATTGTCGATATAATCTTATACAAAAAGTATAACGGACCTGTAAAAAGGTTTAGTTGATGCCCTGTAACTACAGTAAATGTAGTAGAGTCTTCTAGTTGCTCAATATTTGCTGCAGTAAGATCAGATAGATCTACTCCTTTATATTGTGCTCTCAATGCTTTTACCAATACCTTTCTATGAGCATCAGAAAAAGCATCTTTCTTTTCTTCTAGTTGATTTTTGAAATTTTCTAACTCAGGAAAACGATGATAAAAAGGAGTTAATTCAGCTTTTTGATCTAAATAGTCACAAATAAGGGATGAAAAATAATTCGTATCGCGAAACGGAATACAATCACTAGGCATAAGCAAACTTTTTTTGATCGATAAATATACGGTAGATTGTCGCTTCATTTATTTTTTTATATTTTTTTTAATAATTCCCCTTAATTTACTCCCCTACTTCATCTAGTAATTAATTTATATTTGCAGGTATCTCAAATCTTAAATTTTAGTTAACATCAATATTATCCTAAATTTAACTCGGTATTTTACCATCTTAAATCAACACACCAGTCGATGAAAAAATTAACTACCATTCTTTTTATTACAATTATAAGTACCTGTTTGGGGTATTCTCAAGACAAGTTACAATCTCCCTCAGATTTTTTGGGATATGAGATAGGAGATCAATTTACACGTCATGCCGATGTGGTCAATTATTTTAAGCATGTTGCTGATCAATCTACAATGGTAAGTTATCATACCTATGGCAAAACAAATGAGCGTAGACCACTCACCTATGCTATTATTTCTTCTGAAGAGAATTTAAAGAATATTGAGAATATTCGATTGAATAATTTAAAAAACATTGGCTTAGAAAAAGGAATAGCTACTCCACAAACTGCAATTGTTTGGTTGAGCTATAATGTACATGGTAATGAGGCTTCTGGTACAGAAGCGGCTATGAAGACGGTGTATGAATTGATTTCAAAAAAAACAGCATGGTTAAAAAACACGGTTGTTATTATGGATCCTTGTGTCAATCCAGATGGGCGTGATCGATATGTAAATTGGTACAATCAGGTAAAAGCCACTCCTTATAACACAGATCAGGTGGCAACAGAACATAATGAGCCTTGGCCAGGCGGGAGAGCCAATCATTATTTATTTGATCTGAACCGTGACTGGGCATGGGCTACTCAAGTAGAGTCATCGCAACGTATACAGGTTTACAACCAATGGATGCCTCATATTCATGTAGATTTTCATGAGCAGGGTATCAATGATCCTTATTATTTTGCTCCTGCCGCAGAGCCTTTTCATGAAATCATAACACCTTGGCAAAAAGATTTTCAGACACAAATTGGAAAAAATCACGCTCGATACTTTGATTCAGAAGGGTGGCTATTTTTTACCCGAGAGCGTTTTGATCTATTATATCCTAGCTACGGAGATACGTATCCTACTTTTATGGGAGCGATAGGAATGACCTATGAGCAAGCAGGACATGGTAGAGCTGGATTAGGCATACAAACTGATGAGGGGTATGTATTGACCCTTAAAGATCGTGCGCTACATCATACTACTACTGGGTTATCTACTGTTGAAATTTCTTCTTTGCAGGCTGCAAAATTAAATACCGAATTCAAAAAATTCTTTACCAATACTAATTATACATATAAAAGTTATGTGCTTACTGGTGAAAAAGATAAAATTAATAAGCTTACAGCGCTGTTAGATATACATGATATACAATATGGATTTACTAATGCATCAAAAGTATCTGGTTTTAATTTTAAAGAAAATAAGCAAGGATCAATTAATGCCAAAGGAGCTTTGGTTGTAAGTACCAATCAAGCAAAGGGTAAGATGGTAAAAGTACTTTTTGAACCAAACACCAAATTAAATGAGCCTCTCACCTATGATATTACAGCCTGGAGTATTCCTCATGCATATGGATTAGATGCTATTGCTTCTACTTCGCTAATCTCTGCTGATTTAACTAAAAAAGCAACAACAATCAACAATACTGCAACTCCTTCTGGAGCGGGGTATATTTCTAAATGGAATAGTATTGATGATGCTGCTTTTATGGCAGACCTATTACAGAATAATATCAGAGTACGTTTTAGTGAAAAAGATTTTTCTAATACTGGCAATAATTTTAAGAAAGGAAGTCTTTTGATTACCAAAAGTGATAATCTTAACATTAAAAACTACGATACAATTGTTGTAAAAATTGCGAATAAACATAACAGAAAACTGTATGTCGCACCCACTAGTTTTTCTACCAATGGTGTAGATTTTGGATCACCAGATGTAAAACTAATCAACAAACAACGCATTGCAGTACTCAAAGGGGCACACACCTCATCTCTAAACTATGGAGAAATTTGGCATTTCTTTGAGCAACAACTTAAATTCCCTATTACTTCTATAGATACTCAGTATTTCAAAAAAATTGAACTTAGTAATTATGATGTACTCATTCTACCAGATGGTAATTATAAGGAGTACATAGATCAAAGTTTATTGATCAAATTAAAAAAATGGATTCAAAATGGAGGAAAAGTAATTGCTATTGCCGATGCAATGAACTCTTTTGTTGACCAAACAGGTTTTGGCCTCAAAAAAAACATTGCAGAAGAAAAGGATAAAGATTCTATTTCTAGTAATCTTATACCCTATGATCAAAGAGAACGAGAAAGTGTAAAAGAATTTATTACAGGAAGTATTTTTAAAACGTATGTAGACCCCTCTCACCCTATGGCTTTTGGGTATGACAACACCTACTTTAGTCTTAAACTAAACAACAAATCTTATCAATTTCTTAAAAACGGATATAATATAGCTTACATTAAACAGCCAGAAAATGTCTCTGGGTTTGCTGGTACAACCGCACTAAAAGGATTACACAATTCTCTTGTATTTGGTGAAACAAGAATAGGGCGAGGAAGTATGATTTATATGGTAGATAATCCTTTATTCAGGTCTTTTTGGGAAAACGGAAAACTGTTTTTGGTAAATGCCATTTTCTTTACTAATAACAATAAATATAGAATTTAAATTAAATAATCATGAATAACTCACATCTCTCGACAACTATAAAAACTATGGCCTTATCGGCTATGGTGCTTTTAGCGAGTTGTAATCAAAAGAAAGAAGCAGTAAAACCTACTGCAACCACAACAACTGCATCGAATACTACTACCAATGTATTATTATCAGAATGGACTGGCCCTTATCAAGGGACACCAGCATTTGATAAAATGAATGTTTCTGATATAAAATCAGCACTTGATAAAGGAATGGAACTCAATCTTAAAGAGATTGAAGCAATTGCAAATAATCCTGATGCTCCTACTTTTGACAATACTATTGTCGCTATGGAAAAAGCTGGGGCAGAACTCAATAGAGTTTTTACATATTATGGTATTTTAAGTAGTAATATGTCTTCTCCAGAGTTTAGGAATGTTCAAAAAGAAATGGCTCCTATACTATCAGAGTTCAATTCAAAAATATCGCAAAACGAGAAATTATTTGAGCGTATTAAAACCGTATACGATAACTCGCAAAAAACACCTCTAGAAGCAGATCAACAACGAGTAGCACAACTTATTTATGAATCATTTGCTATGAATGGTGCTGCGCTTGATGTTGAAAAGAAAAAACGATATGCGGCCATCAATAAAGAGTTATCAGAACTATATACTAATTTCTCTAATAATGTATTAGAGGATGAAGAAGGGTATGTAACCTATCTTACAAAAGATCAATTAAGTGGTTTATCTGAACCATTAATCAAAGCATATGCAAAAGCGGCAACCGATAGAGACCAAGAAGGTAAATATGCAATAACCAATACGAGGTCTTCTATGGATCCTTTTCTTACCTACTCAAACGAGCGAGATATACGAGAAAAGGTATGGAAAAACTATTACTCTCGCGGGGATAATGGCGATGATAAGGATAATAATGCAAACATTGCAAAGATCCTGAAATTAAGAAAAGAACGTGTAGCATTATTAGGTCATGATAACTATGCCGATTGGAGATTACAAAACCGTATGGCTAAAAAGCCAGAAAATGCAATGGAGCTTATGAATGCGGTATGGCCTGCTGCAATTGCAAGAGTAAAAGAAGAAGTAGCTGATATGCAAGCCGTGGCAGATGCCAATGGAGATAAAATAACTATAGAACCTTGGGATTATCGCTATTATGCAGAAAAAGTAAGAAAAAAGAAGTATGACCTAGATTCTGATGAAGTAAAACAATACTTACAGTTAGATAAATTAAGAGAGGCTATGTTTTTTGTAGCTGGTGAATTATTTAATTTTAAGTTTACTCCTATTGAAGAAGGAAAAGTACCTGTTTTTCATGAAGATGTTAAGGTTTGGGAAGTAACTGACAAAACTTCTGGAACGCATATTGGTCTATGGTATCTCGATCCATTTGCCAGACCAGGAAAACGATCTGGTGCATGGGCAAATACTTATAGAAGTCATACTACCTTTGATGGTAAAACAAATGTATTGTCATCCAACAATTCTAATTTTGTAAAACCTGCACCAGGAGAAGCTGTTTTGGTATCATGGTCAGATGCAACTACCTTTTTTCATGAGTTTGGTCACGCACTACACTTCTTATCCTCTGAGGTAAGATACCCAACCTTGAACGGAGGCGTGCGAGATTATACAGAATTCCAATCTCAATTATTAGAGCGATGGTTATCTACCGATAAAGTCATCAATAATTATTTGGTACACTATAAGACAGGAGAACCAATCCCTAAATCATTGGTTGATAAAATAAAGAAAGCTGCTACTTTTAATCAAGGGTTTGCAACTACAGAATACCTTGCTTCTGCTCTTATAGATATGAAACTACACTTGGCAGATCCTACAGATATTGATATAGACAAGTTTGAGAAAGAAGCTCTAGAAGCCTTACACATGCCAAAAGAATTGGTAATGCGTCACCGTACTCCTCATTTTGGGCATGTATTTTCTGGTGAAGGGTATGCGACTGCATATTATGGATATATGTGGGCAGATGTACTTACATCTGATGCTGCAGAAGCGTTTGCAGAAGCTCCTGGAGGTTTTTATGACAAAGAAGTAGCCGCAAAATTGGTAAAATACCTTTTTGCACCTCGTAATGCTATAGATCCTGCAGAAGCATATAGACTGTTTAGAGGTCGCGATGCTAAGATTGAAGCTTTGATGAAAGATAGAGGGTTTCCTATTCCTAAATCATAGGAATACCCCCTCCATAAATAAAAAAATACACATACATCGATTACGATGTATGTGTATTTTTATTTTAATACCAGTTATACTTTTCAAACTTAAGCAGGTATTAATACCACTTCTCGCTCACTACTTTAATCTCTTTTTTACACACAGCTAGCATACTCTCTACTTTATCTGGATATTGTTGCAACCCAAATGCGGTACTATTTTCTGTAGTAATCCCCATAAGCCCCAAACAAGCATTCAACAAAGGAGTGGCAAAATTCATACTTTTTAAAGGCTCTATTGTAAAATCACTACCGCTAGTCATTAACACCAATGCTTGTTTACCATCACACAATCCTCTTGGCCCATTTTCTGTTTGCTCAAAAGTTTTTCCTGCTTGTATAACTGCATCTACCCATGCTTTTACTGTGGCAGGAAGCGACATATTATACATAGGACTTGCTACTACAATCCTATCTGCATCAAGAAGCTGAGCCACCATTTTATCATTTTTGGATAATATTTTTTGCTCCTCATCATTCAATGCTACTCCGCCAAAATTACGATTCACATATAGGTTCAGATTTTTTTCTAATAACAAATCAGGAGTATCTTTGGTCAAGTCTAGAAATGTTATCTCTGTCTTATTTTGAGTATGCTCTACAAAAAAATCTACCAACTTTTTTGTATTTGATTGCTCTCTAGGGGTATAACTTACAACAAGTGTCTTTTTCATAGCGTCTATTATTATAATTTTAAATCATTTCAAATTAAATTCATGAAATTTTTCGTTCTTACAAAAGTATATTACATTGGCACACAAATTACATGACTATACTCAAGTATATTGGTATACAATAGTATAGTGATCGTATTATAATATTGATATCCAGAAAAATGAATAGCATAAAAGATACCCCCAAACATACACCAGCAGAATGCAAATCATTTATACTACCTGTTAGAGATGTAATAGATTTAATAGGAGGCAAATGGAAACTGCCCATCATTGTCACCCTCTCTTTCAAGAGTTACAGATTCAAAGAACTAGAACGTGAAATAGTAGGCATCACCCCAAGAATGCTATCTAAGGAGCTAAAAGACCTAGAAATAAATGGCCTAGTTGATAGAAAAGAATCTGCAACAACACCTATTACTGTAGCATATAGCTTGACCAATTACGGGCTATCACTAGATAAAGTGATCGAAGTGGTTAGAGATTGGGGGATTACTCATAGAAAAAAAATAATGAGCAAATAATATATAATAACTCCTAGTTGATGGTTTATGAACTTCTATATTCAGTATTGGGTATTGGGTGTTCGATATTCATTTCCTACTGTCTTGAGTGTTTTTGGATTATCAACTTCATCTGTTCTATAAAAGCGATCGGATGAAAATGATATACCTACTATTTGTAGAGAACCGCCGTAAAGGTTTCTGTATCTGAAGAGAATTGATAAAGAGACTTTAAAACCACAACACTACTGCTGTGTTTTTTTATATATTGTATTGCTTACTCATACCGCCACTAAGCACAGCTTAGCGGTAGCAGGGAAAAATTGATGATGTCTAATTCCATTTTTTTGTTCATAATACCAACTTTAGGTTATAAAAATGGTTCAAAAGAAGCACTGTATAAATTCTAAAATATCTCGATCGGACTTACATAAAATGCAGTACCACTGGAATTATCACATCAAACTCAATCTAAAGACAAGAATGATAGTACTTCGATCAGAATGTTTGCCGAGTTTACCCAAAAGTAACACCAGTTAAAAAATCGACCTATTAATGAACCAATCTAAAGATATGAAACATCTGTTTTTTACGCTTCGTTAGCTCGAGGAATTAATCGGGTTCTGATGTGGGGAATATTTGCCAACGGTTTGTGTGTGGGGTTTATTTTTCGAAATTTTCGATTACTTCATCTATTTCTCCATCATGATCATAATCATATTCTAATTTTGTAGAAAAACTTTTACCATCCAATTTTAAAATCTCCACTTTTTTTCCTTCGATTATTAATTCTTTATTTTCAAAAGAATAATTTCCTAACTTCTGAAATTCTTTTTCACAATCCCAAACATCAACTGACCATACACTTCCATCTTCTCTAAATTGCAAATAATCTCTTCCACACTTTTCATGATCGTCATAAGGAATTACATTTCCATTAACAATTTTATTTACAATATACCAATCTCCTAAAATTAAATTCTCTAGTTCATAGTTTTGATTATCATCGTCTTTATTACATGAGGTATTAAACATTAAAATTCCAAAAAAAAGTAATAACAGTTTAATTTTCATAACTTAAATTTATTTTAATTCAACTATTTATTTTTATCATTTTTAAACTGAACTCATCTTGACTTTTTCTATTTCCTAAAAAATGGCTGAAAGTCAAGATGAGTTCACTGATAAATTTTCATATTAATTATAATATTTTGTGTTCTACACAATCTTTCTTGTATGTGTTGTAACAGAGTAAAATGTTACCCTTCTTTTCAATTTTTCTGCGCATTGATTGCTAACTTTTTCTCTTAGCAAATATTGCGCCTTACCAAAAACACAATAACATTTCGATTGATCACTTAGTTGCTATGGGCCATATATCGTGTTGTAGTACGTTTTTTTTATTTATAATTCAGATAACAATTCCGAATCGACTTTTGGGTTATTCCTGATAAATTCTTTTAATTCAGTAATTGATTTTCCATCTAGAAATTCAGAATCAGTATTTTCAATTCGTTTTAGCATATTAATTCCCATATGAGATGGTTTATTCATTAAGGAATTATATAAAAACTTTTCATAGTTAAGAGTTTCTAATCCGTGTAAGATCGTCCAGAAAACACCAGACCCATCATCATTTGGATATCGTTCAAAAACTCCGAAGAGCGCATTGATTCCGAGTTTAGGTTTTCCATTTTCCCAAAGTTCATTGACAAGTTCGTCCAATTCCAGCCAATTCCCATCCACCGGTTTGAAAGATTCTATTGCGGATATTATTTCTTTAGTTGATTTCATTATTCCAATGTGCTACAAAACAAAAAAATATAGTTACTATAATAACGATACTCCTTATATATTTAGAATAAAAATACTATTATTTTTATCATATGATCTTTAGGAAACCCTCATAAAAAATTAATAAAATACTGTATGGTTGGTAGTGAGTAGTGAGTATTGAGTAGTGAGAAAACTGTATTGAGTATTAGTTATTGGGTGTTCTATAGTACTCCTTGGTTTCCATCCTGCGCTGGGAGGACAAAGCTTTCTCTATAAAACAGTGCTGGTATTTGGTTGTGGGTTTGTGTAATGGTTACCGTTGTTAGTATTTATTCTTGTTGTAACCAATTAAATTTTCCGTTTTTCCAGTAGACAAATCCACCTCCACAACTTTCAGAAGCGTGCATATATAGAGCATTATAATTTATTTTTACTTTTTTGTTTTCAGGAACATCTTTAAAGTCTACAAAATCGTCTTCATAGTTTGACCATAAGGTTTCATTTCTATTGACTTTTTTAAAAACTCCAACCCATCCGTAACTTGTCATATTAAAAGGATCATTATTATTTCCTAAAATATGGATTCTTGTTTTTTGCCCATAATCAATAAATCCAATTTTAGTTTCTCCTTTCTTGTTTTTTAATAGGACAACCATATCATTTTTTTTATCTCCAAAAAAATTACCTTTTAGATAAAAAGGTTTTATTTCAGTATTCAGAGTAAGGCCTTTGAACTCAGAATATTTACTAATTTCATTAGTAACCTCTTTTATGCTTTCATTCTTACTTTTTAAATATCCATCAAAGACATAACCAAACTCTTCATTCGAAATATAAGTCGGGAAGTTTTGGAAATTTATTTTAACCCATTTCCCTGAGATTTTTTTACCATTATCTACTATTGTCTGACTGTATTCAGTTCTTTTAATTATAGTTATTTCTGCTCCAAAATATAATTTACCAATTTTCTTTCCTTTTGAGTTTGGCTCTTGTCTTAAAATAAGTCCATTTTCTGCAGTGACAACAAACTTGTCTTGACTAAAAATTGGTATTGCCCAGAGTAATGTTATCAGTATAATTATTGTTTTTTTCATATTAAAGGTAACCTCTCGGCATGGTAAGTACGGGGATTAAAAGTAATAATCTTTTGATTAAGCACTGAGCCAAAAATTTTTATTTTGTTTTATCTTTTTTGTTCTAAAGCCAAATCAAAAGATTTGCGGTATTGTTAAATAGTATTGAATTTTCTTAAACTACCGAACGCCTTATTTGCTATATGCAGTGTTATTGCCTTTGTTTTTTTACAATCGTCCTTGGTCAAATAATTCAAATTTAAACAACTCATCAGAGTCATATCCATAAACTTTATTCAGTATTTCTAAAGCTATTTTTTTTGCTTCTGGTTTGTTATTTCCAACATTTAGAGCATAACAAGGAATTCCATCCCACTCATAGTATTCGAAATTCTTTGATAATTCAAGGTTTTTGAAAGCGTTCTCATTAGTTTTTTCATTATCAAAAGTCAAGTTGAATGAGAAATTAAATGGATTTCCTGGTTTAGCTGTTTTTTCAACTAATGCTCCGTGAACTATCTGCATAATAACAGTATTATCTTTGATTAGATTTATTAAGAAAGCATTATTTGTCTTTTCAAACCTGTGAGCTGTTAATTCCAACGTTTTGGTTAATCCAGTTTCAAGTTTATCAATTTGAGCTTTTACTCCAATATTTATTCCTAATAAAGTCAAAAGAGAAAGTATAATTTTTTTCATTCAATATTTTTAGGTTAAGTTATGATTTACTTTTTTAGTATCAATTGTAATAAAAGATAACGTGATTGTATAAGATTAGTTGCGTGGTTTAAGCATCTAATTTAGCAAATAAATCACAGATAGAAAGTCCACGAGGAATTTCGTAAGTAGGCTTGTGCTAGCAATTAATTTTATACGGGGTCAGCCAACGTTTATTCTTGTAACAAATAATTACTTCTATCGTCTTCAGGTTAAACAAAAAGACATGAATTACCCACTAATCAAACCTAAATATTACGTCTCTTTATTTAAAGAAATTCTCAACTTCATTAAAAATCCTAAAAACGAGAAAAACCGTACAAAATCAACTAAGCAAAAAAATTATGACACTATTGGTTTACTGATTTTAAAAACGCTTTTCTTGATTCCTGTTGTTTTGTTTTTTGCAGTTGTATATGATCCAGAAAACATACAAAAGGGAAATATGTCTGAACGTTTTACTCCAATGATACTTTTATTAGTAGGAGTAGTAATTCTGCCGTTTCTTGAAGAAACTCTTTTTAGACTTTCGCTAAAATTCAAACCTTTTTATTTGGCTTTGACGTCAAGTGTACTTTGCTATTATATTTTAACCAAACTTGTATTTCATACTAAACTTAGTGCTGTAGATGAAAGTTTTATAATGAGAGTAGTTATTTCAATTTCATTAGGATTAATTTTTTATCCTATCATCAATATTAAATCCTTCAAAAAATCATTAAGTAAATTTTGGGCTCAGCACTTTCGAAGTATTTATTACATCTCTTGTTTGGTTTTTGCTTGGTTACATTATTCGAAATACGAGTTAAGTTTAACTAATATTCTCTTGCTTCCCATTCTAACTTTGCCACAATTAATGAGTGCCATAATTTACGGGTATATTAGAGTGTCTTTTGGATTTCGTTATCCACTACTTTTACATATGTCAAATAACTTAATAGGATTTAGCTTGTCTTTTTTGCTATCCACAGATTTAATTTAACTAACTAGGCTAATTGTCGTTACTGTTGGCTAACAATAAAGTATAGCTACCATAGCAACTATACTTCTTAATATATTTAGAATAAAAATACTATTATTTTTTATCACACGCTTTGTAGAGAACCCCTCATAAAAATTAATAAATATTGTATGGTTAGTATTGAGTATTAGTTATTGACAAAACGTGTAGTACTTTCTTCTTTATTTAGGTACAAATACGGTATACGAACTCATCACCCCCCTATTATTTTGTATGACTAAATCGAATAGTATTGTTTTGTGGTTATAAATACAAAAAAATAATTATGACATTAAGAACATTTGCGCTCGTATTTTTTTCTTTGACCTTTTTTAATTCTAACGCACAAAGTAAAGAAGTTACTTCCTATAGTTATAAAAAAGGAGAAATCTTGGATGTTATGCTATTAACAATGGTATCAGATTCAAAAGAGAAATTTGATACATATAAAAAGACAATTTATCCAGTGGGTTATGAATATTCGTATCGACCGCAAAATGGTTTTAGAATCTCAAAACTCACACTGGGTACTCATCTTCCTTCTAACTTAATATTTGGAAAATGGGAAAACAAACAAAAAAGAGAAGCGTTTTTAGCCAATATTTCTAAAAGAGTACCCGATTTTCATAAACAACGTAGAGAACTGTTTCCTTATTTTGATCTTACTTATTATGAAATGCAAAAAGATGTAAGTTTCTCTATAAATAAAAAGAAATACAATGTAGTCACCTCTTTTTGGAAAGATAATTCTAACGAGTTCAATAAATTCGTTTCTAATTGGGAAGAAAAAATTAAAAAAGCTGGTGGCAAAATTGTCTTACAATTAAATAAAGGAAATTCACCAACTGGGTATGTTTATAATCCAGATAAATTTTATATAATTGAATGGAAAAATCAATCTGTTTTTGAAGCATTTGCTGTAGCGCACTCAATGACTAGTTATGATGATCTAAAAAATGTACATCAATTTAAAATTGATTAAGTTATATAAATATTAAGCAATTACATATGCAAGAACTACTCAATCAGCTTATTTATTTTGGTTTTTTTCAAAGTATCATTCTATTATTAGTCTATCTTTTTTCACCAAAAAAGAGAAGGCATATAAATGGATACATGGCTTTTTTAATAATTACAATTTCAATAGGTTTATTGGGTAGAACGTTGCACAGTGCTGGGTTTTGGAATAGTAATTTCAGGCTTATTTGTTTTTCAGAATTTTCAGTACTCTTATTTGGGCCAACAGTTTATTTGTTTACCTGTTATGTTCTCTTGAAAAAGAAGTATTCAAATAAAGATTTGATTCATTATGTTCCTGCCCTACTATACTCCACATTTATAGTTGTTTATTTTATGATCCCTGCAGATGCTGTTATACGTGAGAGGGTTAAAACGGGTGAACTATTTCGAGTTATACATATTTGTCTTGGGTTTGGCTTAATGGTAAACAGCATATACTTAATAATGAGTTGGAGTGTTTTGAATACATTTTCTAAAGAAATAAAAAATGAGATATCGTATGAATTGCACCTTCAGTTTATCGTAAATTTTTTAAGAGTAATAACCTGTAGTTTATTGTTTTGGATTGTTATTTATTTTATTAGCCTTTTGGGATTTCAAGATATAGAACGTTCTATTCGTCCATTTATATGGGTTTTTCTAGCATTTATCATTCTCTTTATTACTTACTACGGGATGATTTCTCCAAATGTCATGAGGGTTTTACCAGAAATTGAATTTAAAAAATATACGCAATCAAAATTAAGTCTAGAAGATTTGGAGGGTTTAAGAAAGAAGCTCGACCAAATTATGATTAATAAAAAACCTTACTTAAATAATAAGTTATTTAAAGCAGAGTTAGCTCAAATGTTGGGAGTAAATAACCCAGAACTTGCACGATTACTTAATGAAAATATTGGAATGAACTTTTTTGAATATGTGAATTATTATCGCATAAAAGAGTTTATCCTCTTGGCTAAATCAGATAAAGCTAAACAACTTACTTTTTTTGGACTTGCTCAAGAGGCAGGGTTTAATTCTAAAACTACATTCAATAAATCATTTAAAAAACTAATGGGCGTTTCTCCCTCTATTTATTTTAGTGAAAAGTTGTAATAAAATTAAAAGTTAAATAAATAACTAGAACCAACGGATTGAATAAACTATCGTTTTCATGTGCTTTATTTTGTGCTGTACAACATTTATCTTTCATCAAACTTCCAACTTGACTTCTCCATAATAACTCCCATTCTACCTTCATGTTCCTTTCCTTGATAAAAAAAGATGGCTTTGTTTTTTTTGATCAATTTTACATGAGTAATCATCCACCCCTAATGTTTTTTTTCAGAATTTAGTTTCCAAAGAGCAATAGATTCATTATCCTCAGTTTTTATATGATAAAGTTGTTCTCTCAGGGTATTGGATTTTTAATTCATAATCAAAGCCTGTATCAATCATTGCTTTTGCTATTTACTTTTTTCAACATTTCTTATTCTTATTATATTTTGCTTTTCTATTTGCGTCAAAAATGAATCTACATTTTGGTGATATCCTGTATACCATTCTTGTTTATTGAAATAACCTGACATTTTCTCTGTTTTAAACATATAATGATATCTTGCATATATTTCATTACGCATAATTTTAAGTTCTTCTACATTCATTACATTTAAGTAATCAAAACTTATAATCTCGGTTTTAGTATTAAAGTATTTACCTATTTGATTAGCCTTGGAGTAGGCTCCAATTTCATAGTCCCCGTCATTTCCTATTTGAACTGGTGGGTTATCTAATTTTAATCCTTTATATTTCTTATTAGAAAATTCAAAAGTCACAAATTCTCCATTAGATTGATCAGAATAAAACTGATTTCCTTTTATTTTTACATTCGTGAAATTTTCGTATGATAAATGCCAACCAACCATCTCTAAATTTTTAATCTCCCAATCTCCTTTTTCTAATTGAGCACAAATAATACCACCAGCAATTGATACATGTAAGGACGACTCTGCTTCTGATTCTCCAAAAGAATATGTGCCAGAATAATTATTAATATTTTCTTCCTCCCAAGTTCTTAATGATATATTTTTTTCTTCTATCATATCTTGAGTTCCAAAAAGTTGTGCTTTGGCTGTTGATATTGACAAAAACATAATCAGCATGATTGTACTTATTCTCATATCTTTTCTTTAATTCTTAACCAACGCCTTTGTAAAATCTGTATTAACTGTTATTGATAAAATATTTTGTGCAGTTAAAGGGAAAGCAGAAAAATTGATCAATTGAATCTACGACGTGTTCTATTTAGTTTGTTTTTTTCAAAATTAAGGATTTTTTTCTTCCAACTAATGAGGCAAACAAATGGGGGTTAAAAAAAGGAAATGACCTTTTGACCTAGTACTAAATTGCTATGATTTTATATATAATGTAATTGTTGTGCAACAGTTACTGATGTTATCATAAGTGCTTTTTTCAATAAATTTCATTCCACTTTATCATACAGGTAAGTTCTTAGGGAATTGTCATTTTCGTTGTTGTCCATAATATAATTACCAAATAATCCTATTCCGATACAAGTAATTAAAATTGTGCATTGAATTAGTTTTTGTTTTCGATTTGGTTCTTTCAAAATAAGGATCATAGAAAAAATTAAAAGCGTTAGAATAAATATTTTCAGAATAATACCAATTAAAGGATTCATACCAGAGAAATATCTGAAATTAAAAGCCAAATAAAGTCCAATTATAATTGAAATCAATGTTATTTTCAGTGTTTTAGATTTCATTCAGATTTTTTTATTTATAAGTTGGTATTCCCCTTTCATTATTTTATTCTCTTAATTAATTCTGCAAGACTCTCAACATTTAAATTACTTGTGTGCTTTACAATTAAATTTCCCTGAGCGTCATAAAAATAAGTCGTTGGCAAAGCTGTAATTTCATTAAGTCCATATTCAGATAGTTTTTTAGAGCTCTTCAAAAAATTAAAACTATAAGGCTTAGAATTAGAGAAATATGTGATTTTATCTATTGTTTCATCAGAAATCATTACAAAATTTACATCATCCCCAAAACGCTGTTTTACTTCTTCAAAGTATGGAAACTCTTTAAGGCAAGGAGCACACCAAGTTGCCCAATAATTAACAACAAGAGGTTTTCCTTGATATTCACTTAGCTCTATATTGTTTCCTTTTAAATCTAGCACTTCTAGCTGATTTAATGATATATCTGGTGATACGATAAACTTACTATAAACAAGTGTTGCTGTTGCAATTAAAATAATGCAACCCAATGTAAATCCTTTCCAAAACGATTTCTTAATCATAATAATCTTATTCAAATATTAATACTAGTATTAGTAGCACTAAAAGTAACCCTAAAAACCCTGTTAATAAGCCTATTAAAAAGCTTCCTTTTTTACCAATTTTCATCTTTTTTAATTAAATATACTATTCAAAGCAAAAACTATTACCTTCTAATTATTTGGAATTATTTCTTTTTGTAATCAATGTGTTTACCCCCATTTTTGAGGACTAAATTATAGTCTTATAATTTGCTTTATAAATTTGTTTTGTATAAAGGAAAGGATTTGATATATTTATTGCAAGTACGTACTATTAAGTACACTAGATACCAATAGTATACTAATACTGATTTTCAGCAATTTAAATTTTTATAAAATTGAAAAACAATAAAGAAGTCGTTCATTGCATTGTCGATTATGCTTTTAAAAGAGTTGGGGGTAAATATAAAGGACGTATATTATGGGTGCTTAGAGATGATGTTTTAAGATATGGAGAATTAAAACGAGCGATTGTAGGTGTTACTCCAAAAATGTTAACCCAAACATTGCGAGAGCTAGAAGCCGATGAGTTGGTTTCAAGAAAAGTATATTTAGAAGTACCCCCAAAAGTCGAGTATGCATTGACTACTACTGGAAAGGAATTAATTCCTTTTATAGAACAACTAAGAAGTTGGGCTAAAAACCTAATGGAGCAAAGAAATATTACAATACCTTAATTAAAGACTTATACCAGTTATACTTTGAATTTACCGCAATAAAATTCTCTATATCGTTTTTTAAGTTTCTTTATTTTCTTAAAGAACGTATCATGGGGGAGCTGTCATTATAAAGGTAACATCAAAGTAAACTCAGCTTTAGCGTCGTTCTTGATTATAAACCTTCGATATTCAGTATTTTTTTACTTTATCATTTTACATTTAGAATTTTGCGATTTTATATTTATAAGCTGGTAGTGAGTAGATTTACTGTAAAATGATCTACTATATATTTATTAAATTAATTCGTTTTGTTAATTCTTTGTCGAGAACGTACTCTTGGTTATTCTTTTTTTCTTTGAATGTATCTCTATTTATAAAAAATATTCTTGAACGTCTACCTCCACTTCTACCAGGAGTAGCAAAATCGAACCAAGCTCTTTTTCTGCGTGTGGGTTTTATTCTAGGCACCTTTATCTTATTGTTATTTATTATTTTAAACCAATATCTTTTTTTTTCTTCAAATAAGGTTGATAGATTAGTTAAGTCTGGAGCAGGGTCTCCTTTAAAAAATGTTTTAAATGATTTATATTGAATAGTTTGATTTTTCATATCTAGTTTATAAAATGACCAATGAATTTCAGGAGGGTATATTGTGTCATAAGCTATTGTATCTCTAATTGCATATATTTTAATAGTATTAATTTTGCTCTGTGCATTAATTGATATTATAGAAAACATATAAAATGTTAATGTGTATAATAGAGTTTTCATTTTTAAATAAAACTTAACGGTTTGAATATGGTTACCAAAGTAACCATATTTCTTAATTATTTAGAATAAGATTCCCTCCTACCCTATTATATATGTGGAATAAAAATACTACTGTTTTTTATCATTTGTAAATTAATATTAAATAAGTACTGTTGGTTGCTTGGTTTCTGAACTTCGATACTCCTTGGCTATCAGCCTGCGCTAGGAGAACAAAGCTTTCTCTATAAAATAAAATTATTATTTGTTTGTCATTCTAGACTTGATCTATAGTCAATTATTGGGTATTCGCTATTCTTTTTTACTTTATCATTTTACATTTAGAATTTTGCGATTTTACATGTATGAGTTGTTAGAATATTCGATATTCTGTATTAGACATTCGGTATTTTTCAACACTTTGTTATTGTAAGTTACATGATAACCTCTTGCCAGTATAGGGATCGTAAAGCTTTGTGAATAAAAACGCCTTTGATTAATTATATAGAAGAAAAAAGGTATAAAGTAAAGCTGTAAATTTGCTTTTTGAATAGCTAAAAACAAACTATTATTTATTTATTACTTTTATTGTATTGATGGTAATTATAAAACTAGTGATGTTATTAATCTAGAACAAATTGAATACCTACCCCACAATGATTCACACTAATAAAACTAATACGCTAGTACTCGTCTTATTAAGTCTTGTATTGAATACATACTCACAAAATTATATCACCAAAGATTTAGACAAGGATGAGATCAAGGATAGTATTTATATTAATCCTCAAAATTCATCTATTGTCTGCAAGCTATCTACCCAAAAATACATTCCTATTGCCAGTAAAAGGATAGAGTCTATCGCAGACAACTCTTATATCTCTGAGACAAAAAATGGATTTCAGTACAATATGAATTGGATGAGAGCGGGCTACAAAGCACAATTCAGGTTTAATCCTACAACAAAAAATATAAATCTCATTGGTATGAGTAGATATGAGTTTGGAGATGTTGCAAATGATGGCAGTGGTGAATCCAGTGTCAATCTACTAACCAATAAATACATAGGGAATTGGAAATATTTTGATCTAGAAAAAGATTCTTTGATACATATCCCAACGATATATACTAAGATGAAATTGCCTAAAACCAATCTAAAAACCTTTAGCGAAAACTCTTTTTATATCTATTCTGATAAATGTAGTACATTATACCATAAGTATAAGAAACAAACAATCTGGGCAGCTAATGAGGGCAAAGAGTATAATATATATATCAAACCACATCAAAGTGATATCGCATTTGATAAAGTTCCTTTTATTGAGATTCCTACATTTATTTCTTATGAGGGGAATGCAAAAAATGTAATCAGCTGGAAAGATGCGCATGGTGAACATTTTGTTCTTACTAGTGAAACAGGAATTTATAGTAATTCAAAATTTTCTCATGAAGAGAATCAAGGTGCAGATGCAGAATTGTTTGCGTATCATTATATCAAAAAAAACAATGTACAAAAACGAATCTGGAAAGTCTATGATTTTATTACTGACTGCCCTGTAGAGATAGTTGCTAGTTTTATAAAAAACACATTGCATGTAACCGATCTTGATAATAACGGAGTAAAAGAAATATGGCTCATGTATAAAAAGGTATGCCATGGTGATGTAAGCCCCTCGCAAATGAAAATAATCATGTATGAAGGCAAGCATAAATTTGCTATGAGAGGATATAACAAGGTGATGACTACCAGTGACTCATCTTATGGTGGTAAATATAAATTTGATACCTCTTTTATTGAGGGACCTAAAGTTTTTAGAGATTTTGGCATCTCTATGTGGGATGAAAATATACTACATAAATGGGGTGAGTAATACCTGTTCTGATTTAAATTTACTCATAAGAAAAATGATGGATTTTTGACTTATATGAAAAAGAAAATTCAAGCATAGTAGGGCTACGGTCGTGTTTTATTTATAAATATATAAAGCCCCGAATATTCGAGGCTTTATACTAATTTAACTTTCTAATGACGTATTAAAAAGACTGTGTTTAATCAACTTAATATAACGAGTCCTTTCTTTGCGTTTAATCTAAAAGCTCCCCACCCTATCATTGTAATGAGTAGCGTGAACAACACCAGTACTGCGATCTTGGTAGTGATGGTAACTTCTGCTTCTGATTGATATGTAAATTTTGGAAAATCGGCATACTGCTCTTTTGTAAATTCTTTATTCTTATACAGTAGTGGTATAAAAAAATCTTGCCACTGCTGAGCAAAAGAAGCTACTTGATTTCTATAATCCTCATAATTAGTAGAAGATGTTCCTGCCATTGCATTAAGACTTTGTTGTACTATAATTGCAGGTGAAGTATATTGAAACTGCTGAATCAATTCATGTTGTTTTCTCAATTGGCCATCATACTTATCTTGTAATAATGAGAGTTCATCATTAATAATTCTCTGTGAGGCCATATAACGATGCCAGAAGCTGGTTTTACCTTGGTCATCTTTTGAGGCATACTCTGGGTGGTCTCTAAGGAAGTTGTCTAAAATTTTATCCTGCTTCTTGGTTGTTTCTGCTTTTAGTGCTCTCATCTCATTAAGCATTTTTGTTCTAGACGGAATTGGGTAAAAAGAAGAACTTAATTGTCCCATAATTGCAGGAATCAATAATACAAAAACAATCCAAAGCCCTAATAAGCTCATAGCATTTTTGGCAGAACTTTTCCCAAATAAATTAATTGCAAATGCCAATGCAAACCAAAACATCATATAAGCAACTACCAAAATTATACAAGACACAAAAGCACCTAGGTTTTCTGAAAAAGAAAACTCATTTATTACAAATACAACAGTTAGCACCAATATAGTAATCAAGACTAACCAAAAGAAACGTAGAATTACTTTTTGCAACACCCAATTTCGTATTGATAAAGGTTGTGAGGCTAATAAACGTAAAGAACCTGATTCTTTTTCTTGCGAGAGGATATTATACGTAAATGCAATAATAATAAGTGGTAACAAATAGATAACAACAAATGCCAAATCAAAACTACCAAAGAGTAATTGCACAGGGCTTGTCATTTCTGTGTGTTTGATTGTCAAACTATTATCAACAACCTTAGGTCGTGTATAATGGGTAAACAAATCACTTTGTCCAATTGCTACAAAAGCCATATCATGAGGTTGCATGGCCGCAACTCTGGGGTGGTAATTACCAACCGCCATAGGACTTGTAGGAACCCTCCATTTACTCAGATTCACTGTATGTCCCTGCTTTATAGAATCTAATTGCAATAACATCAATTGATCTTCTTGAGATACCTTATTCGTTATATTTTCTATATCTGCATTTCTTTTATCTACTTTTTGTTTCCCATTATATCCAGCAAATAGCATATTGATAATTATAATGACAGATAGCACTTGAATCCACTTATTACGTATAAGTAGCTTTAGTTCATATTTAAAATTATATAAAAACATAATTAAAGATTTTTGGTTGAAAGAAATAAAGCTCCGCTGCTTATACCAAGCCAGAACAGTAACATTATAATAATAGAAGTATTATCATTTAAAACATCAGACAAAATAGGTGGAGAGTACTCAAAGGCTGGTAAGTTTTTCCAGGTATCTGAGTTTGCTTTATACCCCCAATCTTGATATTTAGAGTTTTTTGCATGATTATCATTCAAATATAACTGTGTATCGATTCGATAGTTTTCTGCTGCATCAGCAAAATCCCAATGTGTCTGGTAATTTGTATTAGCAATTGACATAGATAGGAACCTAACAGGCAAAAATGGAGAAATAACAGCTATTGATTGATAGATTCCTTTTTGATTTTTAAACTGTTCTTTTAGTATCTCATAATGCTTTTTATAAATCTCTGCCTGATGTTCTTCTCCTTTTTGCATTCTATATGCACTAAAATTAAAAGGTAATTGATGCAGACTATCAACTCCATACTCTTTGAGAACTTTTTTCTCTAATAGCTTTGCTTCTTCACTCCATGGATTATGCCCATCAAGTCCTTTCTTTTTTTCATATTCAACATTTTCTGTAAACTCTTGCCTTGTTGGGTATGGATATTTGAGATCTGCCAAATTACTAGCTATTTTTGGTGCTGCAAAACACCCTAAAAACCAAACTGTAAGAGAAATAACCAATGCTATCCCTGATTTTTTTGCTAGAGAAGATATCAATAAAGTAATGCTTGTAAACACCATATAGTATACTATAAACACACTGTATAATGCAAAAAGTGATATCCAACTAAATTCTCCATAATCTGATAAATTAGATAATAGAATACCTGCAATACCAAACAATATTGTTGCTAGGACTACTACAGGAAGTAATGATGCAATCCATTTACCTAGAGTCAATTTCCAATTACGAATACCTTGACTTTTAAGCAATGCTATTGTTCCTCCTTCTTTTTCTTTGGTAAATGTATTATAGCTAATCAGAATAATGATCAATGGGAATATATAGAGTAACACAAAATCTGGAGTAAGTTCTCCAAATCGAGATAAACCTGTTTGATCAGCCGCTGCACTATATTCTGCTTCGTTTCTCTTATGTGCTTCTAGAAAAACAGAAACGCCTGTATACTTATCTACCCCTTGATCTATAAGAGATAATGGATATTTAGGTTTAAAAGCATAAGTCCCGTAATGAGCCGCAGAGTGTGGTGTTTTTTCTCCTTGAGAATCCCAATTAGCACGCTCTTTGGTTTTAGCTTCTTCATATTGTATATTAGTATTTTTGTATTGATTACTACTTACAAAAATCGCAACAATAAGGAGCGACACTACAATGAATAAAGAAATTTTAAAACGATCGTCTCGTATTATTTCTTTACTTTCTTTACGTATTATTTTGCCTATCATAATGCTACTTCATTATAGTTCATAGTTTGCAAATACAATTCTTCTAATCCTTGAATTGATATATCTTGTGTTTTAAAATTATTTTTTAAAACCCCATCTTTCATTATTCCTATATGGCTTCCTATGCTTTTTGCTCTAAATAAATCATGCGTAGCCATTAATATTGCAACCCCTTTATTACTCATTTCTTTTAGTAATTCTGAAAACTCATTACTTGATTTAGGGTCTAAACCAGAAGTTGGTTCATCGAGCAACAGTACTTTTGTATCTTTTGCTATCGCTAGTGCAATTCCTACTTTTTGTCGCATTCCTTTAGAGAAAGAATGAATACGTTTATGCAATGCTTCTTTTTGAAGCCCCGCTTCTAGAAGATATGTTTCTAGTTGTGATTTACTTATTTTTTTTCCACTAATCCCTGTAAAGTAATCTAAATTTTCTACAGCAGAAAGTGTTGGGTAAAGCATTAAGTTTTCTGGTATGTACGTCAAGAACGATTTTGTTTTTATCGGATCTTTAGTTACATCAATCCCATTGATCAATGCTTCTCCAGAAGTAGGTGTAATAAAATTGAGTAAAAGATTTATAGTGGTAGACTTTCCTGCTCCATTGGCTCCTAAAAGGCATAATATTTCGCCTTCCTTAACATCCAAATCCAGGTTATTTACAGCAATGAAATCGCCATATTTTTTTGTCAAATTACGTGTTGTGATCATATATAAAATATATTCATTAGCTTTTGTTTGGATCAAACAATTACTAATCATTAATAAATGTGTTTAAGAAATGTATGCTACGTACCTAAGAATTGTACTGAATTGTAAACTTTTCCTTATTCTAAATTTTTGATCTATTACCAGAACTTTGATAAAAGCTCTAACTGGGTTAGTTATAGAAATAGATCAAAAATTTAGAATATTACAAAAAATTAAACCTCTGGTGGTGGCTTATTATGGTTATAACTAGTATGCACCATTTTTATAAATGGTGCAGTATATCTTATTATAGTATTTAATTCTGTATCAAAAAAATGAATATCAAAGTCAAACTGCGTATCATTTTTAAGTATCGTTGGAAAAGTATGATCTAATAACAGTACATCGCAAACATCACAATCAACAAAAGTTTTTTCATCATCAAAAACATGAGTATAACTATGTAGATCTACTACCTTTATAAATAAAAAAATAGCAATAAAAAATAAACTAATTTTATTTCTCTGTGAATATAGATACATCTTCTACAAAAGAAATTATTAATTAGGTATAGGTAGCCAAAAATATTGTTAATTTTTAGCCAACCGTTTCTATTCTCTTTTCAAAGGTGACTAGTTTTTCTTTTTTCATAAAAATTGACGGTATAATCCTACCAAATCATCCTATTAAATCTCTTATTTTTTGTCATTAATTATCGATCTATATGTATTATCTCATATTTGTTAAAATAACAGCACTAAGACTCTTTAAGATATTAAGTAATTATCATAATTAATACTATTTAATTAACAATTCAATAAAAATAACCTAAAATAAGCCCTTTTCATTAAAATATTGTTAATTTTTCAATTTTTCAGACATTCATAATTTCTCAATAAAATCATTTTATATCTAACAAAATCTATCTTGTTTCTTGATAGTGTTACACAATTCAAACTTCTATCATATTCTTATTAAAAACTCTTCAATTTATTTTTCGAAAAAACTTAACTATCAAATAATTGGCTAAGTAAAAAGTGAAGTTTTATATCATTTTTTTAGATACATTTGCCCTCGATTTCAAATAAAAAATTAAATCTGATGATCAAAAAACTACCATTTCTACTTGCAATTATTGCTATCCTACTTTCATGTGAAAAAGAATCATTTGACGAAAGTGTGGTTTCACCAGAAAGTACTCCTGAGGAAAATCTTCCACAAGACGATTCTCCTATTA
>NZ_OMKE01000005.1 GCF_900299535.1 Aquimarina aquimarini
AATCTCACAATTATTTTGATCCGTTACTTTATATTCATAAAAACCAGCGCCTAGATTAGAAAGAGTAGCACCTGATTGAGTAAAAGAAGTGTCAAAAAGTTTAGTCCACACTACAGTATATCCATCGGGGTTATCAACAAGATCAAATGGAGTCCCTCCTGAAATAGATAATGCTATAGATGCATCCTTACTTTTAGGGCATTGTATTTGGTTTATAGTTGTTGTAAGTAAAAGAGGGTCTGGCCCTTGTACTTCAAAAGATTTTTCAGCCTTATTTCCTCCATTATCAGTAACTGTAACTTTATAAATTCCTATTCCTACACTTGATAATGTAGCCGCTGTAGTACCATCAGACCAGAGGTAACTATATGCTCCTGTAGGGGTTAAAAAACCTCCTGCTGCACTAGCAATAAGACTCACTTTGGAGTCTGAACACGCTACCTTATTAGGGGTCATACTCATAGTAATCGCTATAGGTTTTGGGTCTTCTAAAATAAAAGTTTCTAGTACTGAGCTACAACCATTATTATCTGTTACCACAATAGTATATATGCCCGCATATAAATCATTGATACTCGTATTTGTAGAACCAACAGGCGGAGTAAAAGGAATTCCATTTCTAGTCCAATTATAAGTTGTATAATTACCTGATCCTCCCGCTATAGTAATTACAATACGCCCATTATTACCTGCAATACGTGTAGGGTTTTTGATCAAAGATTGTAAGCCTGTTACATCGGGTATACTAGAAAAGCGCTCTTCTACAGCAATGACAGGACTTGATACGGTACATCCATTTCCATCTCGTATTAGAATCGTATAATTGCCTTTTATTAACTTATCAAATAATCTTTCTTCTTGCCAAGAGGCTCCATTATTAATAGAATATTCATAGGTAGGTGCTGGCGATACTCCTGGAGTTCCTCCCAAAGGAGCAACGGTAATACTCCCATCATTACCCCCAAAACATTGCACTCGTGTTGAAGTACCTATCACAGATAATTCTGGTAGTACATTAATAATAAATGGATCACTTTGATCATAAACATCTGGAGTATTTTTGATATCATCAAAACCTTCTCCGTTACTCTTGGTTTGCCAGAATAGTTTGTAGGTTCCAGAAGCAATATTTTTAGGATTCCAGGTATAGGAACGGCCATTAAATTGTTCAGGTTTGTCTAGTATTTTGGATTCAAGTCCATCAAACGAACCGTTCACTAAGTGGTATAGTTCAAGTTTCATTTTTTCTCCTTTTGAAAAGTCCAATTTTCTATTAAAGGTAGCCGTAAAACTACCATTGTCATTATCGTTTGTATTAATGCTATTACTACAAGAAGGTTGAATATCAACTATAGGGCCATCTAGTGTGGGGGAGCAATTAATAATTGTCATAGATCGAATATTCGTAAACTTTGTACCATATCCAGTTTGAAACTGAATAGTACTTCCTTTTTTCCATTTATCTGCTGTAGTGTTGGTTCCATCAAAGAGCTCTTTTAAGGTAAAAGTGGTTTCTCTTCTTTCGTTTTTAGAAGCAGGAAAATCAACCCATCCTTGATTATCAATATTAAACCGCCAATGGTACCCATAATTAAGTGTTATTTCCTGATCTATGCAGAGTTCACTTACTGCGGGTTTATTAATATGAATCGTATATATCCGTGTGTAAAAATTACAATCTATACGATTGCTATTAATCAAAGAGGTCGCAAAGTCATTTTTATTGTATTCAAAAGTGTCATTTGAATCACAGGTACCACTACTAAGAGAAACCCAATGACTAGAAAGGTGTACTTTAGCGATATTGAAGTTATTATTTAATTCGACAAGATCATAATAAACTTCTCCTGTATTTCCCGAAGCACCATATCTTATAGATCCATAGTTCTCTGGAGAATCAGTCCTTATATTTGCATTAAAGTGATTTGCATGTTCTTCTCTATCTACTTTTGTAATAATTAAAAACCCATAGTCTTGAGCGAGTCCAATTTGGACTATAAAAAAAGTAACGAAATATATAATTTTTTTCATAGTTCTAATATTTTACTTCAATTTCTTCCCATTCACTTATACTACCGTCATTAAATGTGGCTTTAAAAGCATAGGTATAACTTGTATTGGTGATTAATTTCTGATCGATCCATCTGTTATCATTTGGATCTAATCTTTTATATAGTATAAATGGTGTTTCTTTCGTTTTGCGATACACTTGTATTTCTACAGCATTTCTATTAGTAAAACGCCATGTAAGTTGTATAAACTTTTGTTCTCGATCTACCGTGGCATATAATCCTTTTATTCCTGGTTGCAATAGTGCGCCAGGCATATTGATTAGAATAGGGGGCGTAGGTTCACTTTCTAAACCACCTTGATCTATCGTAATTAGTGTGTAGTTATATTTTTTTCCAGGATTGACTTTGCCATCTATAAAGCTTGTAACGGTATCTATACTTGTTTCGAATATTTTTTGCCAAGGTTGGCTAATCGAGTCCTTAGCTTCTTTACGATATACAATGGTCGATTTCCAATCTTCTACAGAGCTATTGATCCAACTAAGACTTACCTTATTTTTTTTGATTTCGTAGGTTTTAAATACAGGAGATGTGGGAGGTATGCGATCAGGTTTTATTAATATCAAAGTATCTGATCGCAATGATTCATTATATCGATTATCTTCTGCAACTATATGATAATACACCTCTTTATCAAAAGAAGTCATATCAATACTGTCTATAAAGCTCTCTTTGATAAGATTAGCTTTGTTTAATTTTGTAAACTCTTGATCTTTACGGTAGGCTCTTAGAATGTTATATCCTTTTAGATCTAACTCGGCATTTTTGCTCCATTTTAGGGTTACTACTCCTAATGTGTCTACAGTACCCTCGAGCCCTTGTGGTTTTTTTGGCGGAATACTATCGATGGGTTGAACCATCGCTGGCGGAGACTTTTTGTAGTCTTGATTTTTACCAACTGCTTTTAGTTTAAAATAATTAATATCTGATAGTGGGCTATAAGTAACTTTTTTTTGATCAGGAGCAATACTATCTATAACTATTTTATAGGGGCCTATAGCAGTTTCGGCACGTAATAATTCATATTTTTTAAGTTTCCATTGTTCATCCTCGGCAAAGGACCACTGTAGTTCTACTTTGTTTTCAGAAATAATATTGGATGAAGTAAAAAGTGGCTCTGATTTAATTTCTTTAAACCCAATAAGTACTGCAGGGTCAGAAGGAGGACTGGTTTCATTAAAGAAGCTAGTTCCTTTAATACGATACCAATACTTTTTACCGTATTGAGGGATAGAGTCTGTATAAGAAACTCCAGTATATGGGGTATCTGCCAATTTGGTGATCGGTACATTATTTATTTTTGTAAAATCTTTTCCGTTTTCTGATCTTTCTAAGTTATAAGCAGTATAATATGGTTTTAATTGATCATATTCCCAGACTAGTACAAAGGCATTTTGGTAGAAATACCCGAAAAAATCAGCAGGTTTTGGTAATTCTTCACGGTCTTTTATATTTATAAAGATACCAGAAGGCTCTATCTCTATTTTTTTAGTTGGGATCGCACTTTTTATGTTATACAAATATTTTTCGTTCTCTTTTACATTGGTATCTACATATCCAAGTCCTGCATACTGGGCTACTTCAAAATCCCGATCGATAGCAAACATAGAAAATCCAAACCTACGATCGAGTTCTTCGCTTTCATAAAAAATCTTTAGCAGTTGATTATCACCTTCATTATTAACCTGAAATGACTCTCCGTAAATGGCTTGTGCTGCCACTGCTGCCATTTCATTGTCTTGTACATACGTTCTCCATTCTTCTAATGGTTTAGGTTTAATCGTATCTCCCGAAAGGATTATTTTTTCGGGATTGGCTAGTGGTTTTCCATCTCGTAACACTGTTGTACGTTCTATAATATAGCCATACTGATTCCCATGTTTCCAAGCATATTTATCAGTGACCCCCCAACGTAAAAGTATAGCATCAGCTTTTGCCAAGGCTTTGACAACTATTTTTGGTTGAGACTCAGTTTCTTTTTCTTGAGCCGATAGTAAAGAAGAAAACCCAATAAAAAAAATGGTTATATATAGTATGGTCTGTTTTAACATCATTAAAAGAAATTTTTATAGTCTACCTTAATTTTATTACCCGTCGTTTTATTTGGTAATGTGTACTGAAATTCTACTTGATATTTTTCTACATTGATATACGGAAAACTTCCTTCCATAATGTATTTATACTTCTCATATGCATTCATATCTATCGTATTCGTATTAAGGTATCTGTTTACAATTTTATATTGCAGGTATACATAATCTTGTTTGTATGCCGCTGCCAGATTCCATCTAAAAGGGAATCGCTCTTTTAAATAGCGGTTTTCAGGATTGTTTTGTACATATTCACTATAAGTAAGAGAAGGTTTTATGTTTTTCATAGGCGGTGTTCCTAATACGTTCTCATTTCTATTTACCCGTATATTGGCATCTAAAGGATAATTCTCATAGAGTAAAGGATAAATTTCTTTCTTAAAATAGACATCTGTTTTCATCCCTACTCCTGACATCAAAGGTTTGTTTAGCGTATATCTTGTACCTACTACTTCATTGACATCAAAAGGTTCGAATTTTGCAATACGTAACTCTAATTGTGCAGCATTAGAAGATCCATCCATAAAGTTATAATAGTCTGTAACATTCATTGCTCTTATTTTCTCTTTAAAAGTGCTGTATTTACTAGTTCCAAAGCTGAATTCTAATCGACTTATAGAGGCATCATTGGTAGCATTCCCTGTAAGGGTATTTTGAGAAATAGCAACAGTATTCTCATCATTCACCTCGTCAATTACGATCTGACTAGAAGATTCATTTCCATTTTCTAATCCTGATTTTGAAGTTATCAGTTTGTAGGTAACTCCTGTTTCTTTAGGTAATTTTGGCACATTAAACCGTAATGTATTGCTAGCATTATCATAAGAAAATTCGGTTTTAAATGTTTTTCCATTTTCGGTAACAAAAAATAATTCGTCTTTAAATCCTTTTGTACCAAACAAATAATCTTGTCCTTTTTCTAATTGCACATATCCTGTATTGCTTTCTTTAGGTAATACATACCGTTGATTTACTATAGGGTACATATGTTCGATATTTTTATGAGGTATTTTTGTAGGAGCTTTACCTGTAGTAAAGGTTATTGTTCTTTCTTCTAAAACAGGTTTTCCGTTCTCGAGTACTGCTACCCATTGTCCTCCTTGATATTGATTAAACTGTACCTTTACTGTAGCAGTAATTTTCTTTTCTGGCGGAAAAATATCGTCTGTTTCAAAGATCAAAACATCTTTTTTTGTATTCCATACTTGTTCTCCTGATATAATGGTATTTCCATCTTTTAGGGTAATCTCATTAAGCAAAACTTGATATTTTTGATTCCCTTGATCTGTTTCAATTTTTACTATTTCACCTATAGGAACGTTAAAGGCTACTTGCACAGACTCAAATACATCTACTGTTTTTTCATTGTCTTCTGGCATTATATCTGATATGATCTGTAGATTTTGCATCCCGCTTTTTCCTATGATCTCACATTCATCACCTAGCGTAACTTTAAGTCTTGCACGAACTGTAAACCCTAAAACTTCTACACGTACTCCTGCATATCCTTTTACATACCATGGATTTGGTAATTGTCCTTGTGCCAACACGGCAAGTCCTGCTCTAAGGATTGGGGCTCTTAATCTCATCCCAAAAACCCTGATTTGCACTCCTATTTCACCTTGTAAAAAAGCGTAAAGTTGTCCTGTAGCATACCATCCATCCATACCTATTGGCCCCGATCGGCCTCTACAATGGGCATCTCCAAAATCTTTAAGCATTAGATCAAAGCCTACGCCTGCTTTTACAGAGGCATAAACAATTCCCCAATCAAAGCTTTTTCCCATTGTAAAACTTGCTCCAAAAGCATACCCAGTTCCTTGTGCTAGTTGACTATTAAAATTTCTTCCAAAAAGAAGTTCCTCTCCTTTTAAACCTAAAATGTCTATAACATTAGGAGGAGGTAATGCAGGATCTGGTAATATGGTTCCTGTCATATAATATAGATCGATTGCAGCATCAAAAGGACCGATAGGAATTCCTGCAACACCAAAACGCTTGGTAGGGGTACCAATATAGATATACCAATCATTGGGAGAATCATAGAATTCTATATATCCTAATCTATTTTTTTCTCCTGCTCCTTTTATCATCCCAAGGTTTAGAAACACATCAAACATCCCCCAGTAGGTATCATTTCTAAAATCAAAATCAATTGCCATTTGTGCTGCAAATTCTTCTTGACCTGTAAGAATATTAGGGAATACATGGGTTGCAAAATATTTGATTCCTTCTTTATCAATAGACATTTCACTAAAAGCGGGGTTCTTCTTTTCTTTCTCTGCCAGTTTCACCTGCATATTAGCTACGGTACCAAATGGGCCTGCGTCGCTTCCGTTACCTTTCATAAGAGCTGCACCCCCATAGAACCCAAGTCTACTAATACCTCCGCCAGTAGATTGACTATTAAAACTCATCTCGATGGCACAAAGCCCCGTGAAGGTTGCTGATTTTTTAACTTTAAAAGCTGCCATAGCCTTAAAACCAAGTTCTGTATCTATATCGGGTTGATAATAGATTCCTGACATGCTGTGCTTTTCTTTCTCCTCCATGCCAGCTTTGCGCATATGGTGATATAGGCCACCACCTAGCTCTATAATTTTAAAACTTTTGGAGCTCTTATTAGACGTTGGTTTTCCAAAAGCATCGACATACCAGTATCTAAAATTATCTTTTCTTCCAAAAATTCCTTTGGCATCAAGCTCTACTTTTAAACTTTCTGCATATAATTTAAGTTCACCAGTGAGTCCCTTACCATATACAGGGTCTTCTCTAAAGAAATTAAGCTCGCCATAGAACTCAAAATTCTTTCGTTTTACATCTACTATGATGGCATCGATTTCTGTAGTATCATATGACCACCTTAAATAATCTCCTTCTTCCAGTTTACCAATGATACGCAATCTGACATCTCCTTTTATTCCTGTTTTATCCAGATTGATATAACTGTTTAAACCAATCTCTGCGCGATCATCGGGATAGGTTTTTGCTTTTATATCATAAAACCCTAGTTCGAACCCACCAATTTTGGGTAATGCAATAGTATCTTTAAAGCCCATGTATTTTATGGAGAGATACGGGCGTGATTTAGTTTGTATTTTAAAGTTTTGAAATGCGAGCCCTTCAAAATTAAGTGATTCGATCTCATTATTTTTCATGTTTTGCGAAGAAGAAGTCGCTAAAGAATCTTTTTGTTCTTTATTAAATGCCATCAACCCCGTTAGATTCGCTTCTGGATAAAAGTTTCCTTTCTCGACTTCCATTTTAATATAGGATTCGGGAAATAACGTAGCCTTACCTTTAAAAATACTGAAATCTATATCATCGGTTACTTCTACCCGCATACTATAATGGTTATTAGAAGTAATTAAGCCTTTATAAGCTAGTGCTCCACCATCTTTATCTGCCTTACTTATGGGGAGTACCAATTCGCCATTAAAATCGGCTTTGATAAAATGATTGACTTGTAAATCTATATTAATAGAGTCTAAGGAGTATTGCCATTTACTGGCATTCCCTTCATTAATATTGAAGATATTGGTAGCAAAAAAGTTGCCCGAAACTCCAAAATTATCAATCAATAAACCTTTGGCACCAAAGGAAATTCGCTTTTTGGATTTTGTAATCTGAAACTCTGGTGGTAGGGTAATGGTTACCTCTTCGCCATAAAAACCACGCCATAGTTCTTTTTGATCAGCTGGTATTAATTGTTGTTCTTCATATATTTTAGGGAATTTTACTACAGAAGAATTCTTGGTATCACTAAGATCCAATACTACATTATGCATTTTAAATCCCCAACCAGATAGTGGCACTAATTCAAATTTTGGTAAATCTAATTCGATCAAAAGATCTTGTAAGGAATTCGCTACTAGACTAAAGCTTGCCCCTACATAACTCTCATTACCTGCTATTTTTTTACCATCCTGTGGTTTTGTTTCTCCAGGAAATTTTTTGGTACCGTCTTCATTTAATGGGATGGCTACTGTTTTTGCAATTCGTACATCGGCTTCTAAGCCAATTTCACTTACTTTACCTGTACAATCAATTTTTACATAGGTCTGTTTGGTAGCACTACCATCGCTTTCTAGTCCTCCTTTGAATGTAATAGCCCATTGTCCCCCACTTTGCCCTACAGGTAAATCCCCAATAAGATTCAATTGTGCTTCGCCATAGATGCCTCCTTGATGTGATAATTTTACATTACTAGCCATAAAGAAAAGTTCTGTGCTTAACTCCCCCAAAGTAAGTTTGGCAAATAAATCAACCTCTGCATAGTTCGCATGTAATTTTGCTTTAACCACCCCTATGGTTATCGAAGAACTTGCTGATACGTCTTTTTTGATCCCTACAGGAAATTGCAATAACTCTTTACCACTAAGAATATTGACAAAGCTTTTTTGCTTTTCTATCTCATTAAACAATTCTTTTGCTTTACCAATGAGAGAATCTGTTTTTGGAGTAGGTTTATATATTTTTTTGATGTAGTCTTTGGTAAACTCTGCAACCCCCTTAAAGAAACCTTCTGTGGGTGCTTCTGCTAAAGCGGTTTCTAATTCTGGAAAAGATCGAAATTGTTTAGTATTGTATTTACGTAAAGCATAGACACTATTTTGCTGTTCTGCTACACGTTTTGCTTTGAATGCTGCTAATCGTTGTAGTGCTATTGAATCTAATCCTTTGGTTATCGAGTTTTTATATAGCGATGATACCGTATTCTTTTTTGCGACCAATAATGAATCTTTACCAGTACTGGCAAAGCAGGTAGCTGATAGGAATAGGGTAAGTATGAACAGATGGTAGTTTTTCATTCGATTTTGGTTTACTTGCTACTGTTTTATTATTGTTTTTATTTTTTCCTAGCAAAAACGTTACATGCTTAGAGATTATTCGCCTTTTGTTATTTCATCAATAATATCTTTAGTTAAGTCTTTACTAATATTATCTCCCGTTCCAATAGTAACATCAAGTCCTGTGTCAATTGTTATAAGGATTATGTTTTTCTCATAAATTTTTGAAAAATAGTGTCTATCTCCGTCTATCTTGTGGTAATACTTATATACGTCACTCATGTCATTAAAAATCTCTTTGTAGCTCATCGTTTTTCCGTTGACCGTAATAGTCTTTTTGAATTGGCTATTCCCTTTTTCTAGAATTTTGCTCATCAATTTTTGATATTCTTCGGGAGAGCAAATCTTTCTTTCTAGAAAAATCAAAAGCCTATTCACATCATTAACTCCCTTGAATAAATCGACAAGCTTATCTGAATAACCGTACTTTTCTATAATGGTGGTTAATCTTTTTAAATTAGGTGCTGAAAGTCTAGCCATGTTAAAATTGGCTTTTATAAGTAGATCAATGGCTGTTACTCCAGACTTTGAAGCTAACATTTGTTCAACAGCTTTTTTGTAATAACTGTTTTTGTTTTTAACTAAGGTTTCAAAATCTATTATTTTTTTTAATAGATCGACGGTTTTGGGAGTTCCCAAGTTTATTTTTTCTTTGAAAAAGAGGAAACCGTTTTTGACAAAAGGAGTACTCTTTGGCAACAAATTTTTAATTTTATTGGAGTATCTTCCAATTGTTCCCGAAATTAAACATTCACTTAATAATTTAGATATCTCAATTATTATTTCTTTTGTAGGTTTTTTCTTTATATTATAAACTAAATCGATCAACGCCCCAGAGTCTATTCCTATAGCACATCCCCACATTGCTTCAGCGGAATTTGAACTAGGAGAATATATTTCCTTTACTCCAGCCATAGTTATATCCAAGAAAAAATCTTTAGAAAAGATTTTAGATATTTCTTCTTGAGTAAGTTCATCTCCTTTTAACTCAATCAATAGAATTCCTGCAATGATATTTCCTAAAGCCTCTACTGTTGCTCCCTTTACAAACTCTTTACTGACATGTTTTCCAAATTCATTTAAAATTTGGACCCCATGTTGTGCAATTAATCTCTGAATCATAGCAGCCATTACAACATCTTTACTCGAACCAACAGCAAATTTATTCCAAGAATAAAAGGCAGAATTAGTACCAAATTGAGCTATATATTGGATATAACCATCTTTCATTGATATGGCTTCTGCATTTCCATTTTTTTCAAAATTTAATATTGCAGTTCTAAGTACAGTGTTACCGTTTATGATCTCTAACCTGGACTTTAAATCATTAAAAGAATACTCATATGGGACTTTATTACCATCCTCTCTGAATTTTTTCCAATCTTTGGAATTCTTATTGTAATTTTCAGGAATTCCTTCTCGTAAATTAACACTAGAAAATATTATTTCTGCATCTCTAGCAAAGGTTTCTATAGGAAAATGTTCTTTAGCAAGAAACTTATCTTTAGAATAAATCTTATGTTCTTTTAGATATTTTAGCACTCCATTTAAAGAATTACTATATTCCTTCTGTAATTCATGACCGTAAAAAGCAAATGTTTTATCTTTTAATTTATTGGTCATGTAATTGGAAAATTCAATAAGATCTTGTTTCTGATTATCAGGAGTATCATATTCCAGAGCATAATATATGTTCACTCCCAGTCCGTCTATTACTCCGTTTGCTCCTGCGTATCCACATTGTTTCCCTTCTCTACTAATCATTAAAACGCCTTCAGTGTCAGGTAAAAAGGGAGGGGTAGCAATACCTGTATGAATGTTAGCAAGTGTCTTATTGCTCCATCGAGCTTCAACAATACAATCTAAATAAGCATTTTTATACTTCTTTTTAGATATTGAAAATATTTCTTTACCAATTGGAGCATATTTTATGTCTTTATATCTCAAAGATTCAAACAAGACTAAAGCTTCTTCACTAGAAGTTTTAATTTTTTCTTTGATAAACCTGTTCCAGTCATCTTTTTTTATGTAACCGAGGAATTTTTGGCTTTCTTTATAGAACGTACCTTGGTATTTTTCGTTGTTTTTGATAAAAGATATTACAGCACCGTCTTCGTTGAACTGAACATGAGATGCATCATCTAATAAAATAGCAGTGCCAAAAGGAGATAGATAACCATATTCTCTCCAATAATTATTATCTATACTTAAATATTTTGTTATGGTGTTTTGAATAAGTTCCCCATCACTATCATCCTGAAACAACATCAATTTCAAACTAGGATCACTCATCGTTGCCCAGTTAGGATATCCCAATTCAGTACCATTACCATAATCCATAAGCCAAGTATTGGCTTGTTCTGCCTTATCAATATTTTCGCCAAAAGGATGTTCTAGGTTAAAAACACCATGTCCCAATTCGTGCGCAGCAACTTTAAGAGCAGAATCTTTCTTCTCAAGTCCGCTCCCCATATGTTTTTCGAACAAGAATCCCCATTGTCTAGTTTTGGGCATAAAACCACTTAGCGGTTTAGATACCACGAATTCATCACCCAACACCAATACAAAGTATTGCTGAGAGTCGTAGTAAGGGTATTGTTTTTTAAAGGCTTTATATATGTTTTTTAATTCTGTAGGATAGTCTGCTAAGATGCCACTACCATCGTAATCAATAACACCATTATCATTGTCATCCCAGTCTTTTTGAGCAATCGTAATATTAATGGCATTAGGTTTTACTTTGAATTTACCACCTGCTTTGCCAAAAATATCATTTAAATCTGCTTCTAGATTCGGCAGATTGTTTCCTCCATTTATAGTAACTACTTGTACGGGAGTTTCGGTATGTTTCTTTAAGTGATGTACAAAGAAACTTGCCGCAATTTTATACTTTTTGTCGGTAGGGTCTAAATAAGTAACAACACATTCTTCTGTACGATAAGGATTTGCACCAGAGATCGTAATTTTATAGGTGTTGGTATTGGCTAATCGTTCATGTTTGATCGCTTTATTCTTAGCCGTTTTAATGATGAGGCTATCGATATTTATTTTGGTATCATTAATTGTGATATCTGCATAAAACACATCACTTTCTCCTTGTATGATCGCCTTATGAGCAGGGTAATAAGTTGATCCTTCTGAGGTATTTATTTTTGGGTATGTTGCTTTCTCGTAGTCATTGTTTACCAGATCTAATGCAAATTGTGTTTTGCCTTCCTCATCTTTATGAGTTCTAAAGGTGACAGTAATAGCATCATTGGTAATAGTATCTACATAAGGATCTTCTATCGTACCATTATGAGTCCCCGATTGTATGCCATCTGTATTATCAGTTGTTAAAGAAGGTGATGTATCTCCTGTACCTGTTTGGGTAATAGTACCATCTTTATCTACTGTAAACTCATCACCACTGGCATCGGTTATAGTATAGGTGTCACCCTCATCATAGTCAAAAGTGTCTTGACTACCGTTTGGATTTGTGATAATAATCTGCCCATCGGCAATGCTAATATCGTTTGCATCTATATCATAATCAAGCCGTGGAATTTCTGTATTATCCCCACCTGTAAATACATCTGCAATATCTTCGACTACATCGATTACCTCATCTACATCTAGAATATTCCCCCATTTTGGGTCATAGGTGGTAATTACTGTTCCTTCTGCAAGTTGGTTTTCGTTATTTATAAAAACATTGGTAAAATTAACTGCTACTTTGATACTATTAAAGTACGGGAAGGTAACATACCCTTTTCCAGAAAAACGACCATTACTACCATTCGTTTCTGTTACTTTAACAGGAAAATCACCAGCTTTAAAAACATTCCCAGGGAACAATTGTTCTAAAGGTTCCATATTCTCGATATCCATATCAGGAGATATACCACAATCTACTAGACTGGTTTGATCATCTTCATTGGGCGTAGTGAAACTCTGTATACGAGAGTATTCACTTTCTGAAATCAAACATTTCTTATAGACCTGATATTCATATGTAGTTCCTGCTCGCAAATCCCATAATGTAACCCAATTGCCATTAGTTCTTGAGAAAAACCATTCATTTTGATTTCCCTTTTCTCGATAGCGCACCTTAAATTCAGGAACATCGGTTGCAAAATCATCCCACAAAATATTGATATGCTGAGCTCCTTTTATCTCATGTCGTACATTTTCTGGAGTGTCACAAGGAGCAGTATAATTAAACCAGTATATCTCGCTAAATCCTTTGTTTTTAAAAAGACCTATTTCTTCGGCACCGTTGATAGCTTTTGCTTGTACTCGCCATGCATATCGCTTGTTGGATAAGAGTAAAGGATCTGCAGGACCATATAAATAAGATGTATTGGTTGTAGTTGTTTGAAATACTGGTGGAGACCCTAAAAAAGCTGCTTGAGGATTCATTGTCTGATCCCAGATCTCTACAATACTTAATTCGTATTGAACATTACTTACATTAATATGCCTTGGTGTCCACTGAAATAATAAATTTAATGGATTTTGTTCAGAAATATCAGTTTGATTATTTGGGGCAATTAGTAAAGGTGGTTCATTCTGAAATATATAAGTAGTTACACACGTTTTTTGTGATATTCGTGCTCCTGTAGGAGCATCATACACCTCAAAACAGAATTGATACGAACCTTCTGGGATTACTTGTCCGTATGCGGCAGGAGAAATACCTGATATGTTTTGCAAAGTAAAATATGGCGCCAATTCTAGATTCGTAAGTAAAAGAGGAATTCCTCCTTCTACAAATAATGACGGAGCTCCTATAATTACATCTTTACTCTCGAAAGCAATACCATTACCTTCAAAATAGGTTTTTAATTTAATCTCTCTCCCAGTTTGAGAAAGGTCATTTAAAACAATTTGGAGTTTTAAAGGGCCACTTGAGGAGCTCGCATCTGCATAGGATGAAAAATAAATAGGAGCAGGAGGCATAACCTGAGGCACCAATGTAACTGGATAGGTTTGTGATATCACACCTTGCCATGCAAGTAATGCTATTAAAAACAGAATATGTAACCTTTGTTTCATAAGGGTATACGTTTGGTTTTATATTTTATCTATATATCTAAGTTCGAATTTGTCTGGGTTCACTTCTTCGAGTGACTTATGATAATAGAAATCAATAATTTGAGATTCTAGATATGACTTGATTTTTTTAACTCCATCTTCTTCTTCATAGAGTTTGTAAGCATTTTTAGCTTCACGTTTTTTAAATTCTGAGATCAATTCATCTGGGTTTGTAACCGATAGAATATTAGTGTAGGTATCCATTTTTTTCTTCATCCATCGATGACCTACTAATTTCTTTTGCCTATTGTTCAGTTCTTTTTCTAATTTGTCAATTTCTTTACCATTAAGAGGCTTTTCTTTTTTAAGATCGTCGAGTTTGATTTTGGTTTTCACAAAGCTTCGCTCAAGCTTAAAATCAATATATTGCATATCTTCTCTTAAGCTTTGTATCACCTCATGTAGTATAGTATCATATGCTTTTAAGAAATCTTCATAGCTATAAAGTGCATCTAAAAAAACAAAGACTTTTTCTTTATAAAGCTCTGGCTTAGTTTGGTTTTTTACATCGGTAAATAACAGCGTTAAATCTCCTTGTTTTTCTTGTGGAATGTTCTGAAACCTTGCACTATTCTTCACATTGGTAAGTTGCTCTGTAATTTCTGGTATAGTTCCGCTA
This sequence comes from Aquimarina aquimarini, assembly GCF_900299535.1. Classification (GTDB taxonomy): domain Bacteria; phylum Bacteroidota; class Bacteroidia; order Flavobacteriales; family Flavobacteriaceae; genus Aquimarina; species Aquimarina aquimarini. The sequence goes on from NZ_OMKE01000005.1 coordinate 14,708, forward strand.
TAGGTAGTTGATCGATATCTAAACTGTAGGATTCCTAGTCTAGATATTTTATCATCATCCATTAACTCTCTATTACGTTTTTTGAATTTGATTTTAAAAGTATCGAAGCTATAGCTATACCCTAAAGTAGCTGTAAAATCTGTATTGTTACCTGCTTTAGATTTTCTAAATAAAGAGAGTAAATTGAGCGTGAAATTATGACTTTCATACAGTGTGTAATTACCCCCTAGTCGCAGGTTATAAATATCATTTTGCTTTTCATCATTGGTATACGCTGTGTTATAAGAACTAGAGAAATTTGTTCTTAATTTTTTATCAAAGAAAGATTTGGTAGCCGTAAGTGTTGGTCCAAGTGTAAGGTTTTTTGTTACCCCCACAGTATTATATGAGATATTTGCTGCAAATGAAAAATTAAGAGCGTTTTTTGGGTATCCTAGAATGTATCCAGAAGTTATATTGTAAAAGTTGGATACCCCATTTTCTACTGTTTCTTCTCCTTGTTTGTTATTAGAGTTTTGATAGGTAAGATTTATAGTTACTGCTTGTTGTTGACTTTCTGTTTTTTTTAAGGTATAGTTTACTCCAAGGTTCGCATTTTGAGATATTTGCCGATAATTCAAAGTATCTATATTTTCAAATTGATTTACTTCGTTTATAAAGTCAAATTGATCTCTAATATTGGTGTAGGATTGAAAATTTGAATACCCAGCATTAATAGAAAGTTTCTCTGATCCGTTATAGGCTACATTAAAAGCACTTACTATACGCTGTAATTCTGAGCTTTTAGTATTATCCAGATTATCTTTTTGAAGACCAGCATTTACACTTATACTTACTTTATTGTCAATAATGTTCTGAGAAGCATTCACTGTTATGTTTTCGAGGTCATTATTAAAATAATAAGCTCCAAAAGTTCTATAATCAGGATCTATGCGTTCGTATCCCATACCAACAGAACCATTACCTGCAGGATAATCCATTTTTAAATTAAAAGCGTTGTAATAATTAGTTGTTACATTTTCAGTCATTAAAAAAGAAAAAAATCCTGCCGATGACATGTTGGATTCTGATATGCGAGTATCTTCGGTCACACCAGAAATGGCATATTCTAAGTTAATTTTTGCTTTTTTGAAAAGAGTAAAATTGGTTTCTGCACTTACTACAGTATTTTCTTTTGGAGTAATCTCTACTTCTATTGGAATAGAATTTTGTAGTGAATTTTCTCTGTCTTTTGCAGTAAAAAAAATTAATCCGATTGAGGCTCCGCCTAAATCATAAGCGGTTTTTAGCCCAAATCCATACCTTTCATAGGCTGGGATTGCTTCAGGAATTTCTTCATCATACTCTGTGGCTTTTAAAAATCTACCGTATAAGGCACTAATTTTAAAAGGTCCATTGGGAGAAAGATCAACACCACCACCAGTAAATTGATGTCCATTTAGGGTATAGGGAGAGAAAGTCATAGAAACATCTCCTATATGAGTTGCAACCCATTTATATGATGGATGAATACTTAGCCTATTTATTTTAAAAGGAGTGCTATATCCAAAATCTTGATTGGTATAAGAAAATGATAGAGGAATATTATATATACCACTAATATTAAAATTAAGATTTCCGTTAACAAAATAGGTAAAAGGATCTCGGTTGGCTGTACCATCATAAAAAATACCATTACTAGAAATTCCACCATTAAATCGTAGTAAAGGAGTTTTCCCTATCTGCTCAAGATTTTGAGCAGAGGCAATAAAAGTATATCCTGAAAAAATGATAAGTAGTTTTAATTTCAATAGGGTAATTTTTTTTGAGGTAGTTTAAATTTTAAGATAAAATTAATAAGACAAATATAGACTAATGAGCTAGTGACAAACAAGAAGTGTTGTGCAATATGAATGAAAATGTAGTATAAATTTATAAATCATTAGTACTAAAAAATCTTTTATTACACACATAACCAGTACATTACATAGATTTCGTCAAAATAGTTAGAAAACATAGAGTGTTATGTAAAAGGTTCATTACATAACTAAATGTAATTCATCATTTTTTGAATAATTACATATTTTTAACAAAACCAAATTCATACAACACTCTAAAATTACCTATCTCACTTAGTGAGTAAATCAATACCTAAAAACTCGACACAAAACAGATTTCTAATTAATATAGGCAAAGGATTGTTATATAATTTATGCCAACTCATCACAGAAACATGACACTTCGCACCAACCTGCATTATATGTGGTTTACATAGTCATTAGAAAAGTAATTTTGAACATAATTATAAATCAAAAAACAAATAGTATGTTCAAAAAAATTACTCAGAACGCCATAGGTTTTCTTTGTTTAATTATTGGTTCGTTGGTTCTAAATAGCTGTGAGAAAGAAAATATCTCTTCTATAAAAAACAGCCGTTCTTTTACTCTTGAATCAAAATACACCAATACAAAATATGAGATTAATGTCTTATATCCTGAAACCTATACTCCATCAAATAGCTACCGCACAGTTTATATCCTAGACGGAGATGATTATTATAAAGAAGCAACAGATGTGGTGGCAGAATCTAATAAAGAGGATATTATTCTTATCGGCATTGGATATGATGGAAAAAACAGAAGAGGGATAGATTATTCATATCCCAAAGACAATGATTTCCCCACTAAATCAGGAGGTGCCAGAGAATTCATCAATTTTATAAATAATGAGCTTATTCCTTATATTGAAAATGAACTTGAGATCAAAAGTGCGGATAAAACACTATTTGGTCATTCTCTAGGAGGCTATCTTGCTTTGTATTTGTTATTTCAGCAACAACAACCTAATCCTTTTGATAATATCATAGCAGCCAGCTCAAACTTTATGTGGTATGACGCATATTTATTCGATTTAGAACAGCAATACTTCAATATCAATGATACACTAAACAAGAACCTTTACATTACCGTAGGAGATTTAGAAGGTGCATCTATCAATCTTTTTTATAATGCTTTTAAGAATAAAATAAACCAGAGATCCTATATAGGATTGACACTACATTCTGAAAGATTAAAGAATATTTCTCATAGAAACAGTCCAATTATTTCTTTTAAAAAAGGGCTCTATACAATTTTATAAATTCAATATAATGAAAAACTACTTACTAGTACTCTACCTTATTTTCACCTTACCTATTGTAGCCCAAGTGCAAAAAGAAAATAAGAATCCAACTCAAAACAAATGGAAATTAGAATTGTTATATTCTCATGATATATTGAATACCAGCTATGGAAAAAACTATGGCTATATATTTAAAGGGAAATTGATTTTTTTAGACCGTAAGCATTTTACTTTATCATATGGTCTAGCACATCAAAACAGTTATATAGATGAAACAGAAAACTTATTTACTGAGTATATAGATGGATATACTAGAGATATAGGGTTGTACTCTATTTTTGATATTACTTATTACCCCTTTAATAAGAAAAAATTTTACCTATCACTAGAACCTTTTATAGGAGCAACACACTTGAAATCTAAAGGAAAATTAAAAATACCTCAATATTCGATATCTGAAAAATACAAAAATGAATATGTTTATTTTAACTACGGATTTTCTCAATCTATTGGTTATAACATACATAAATTTAGTGTTAGCGGGTTTGCCTGGGTTTCTTTAAAAGGACTCTTAGATCAAGGAAGAAGTAGACCTGCTGATTTTGATTCTAGATTTTTTATTGGTGTCGGTTTAGGATATCGGTTGTAAAAAACTTATTCAAAATGACTCTTAAAAAAGTGTAATCCTTACTGTGTATTACACTTTTTTAAGGTTAAAAGCATCTTTAAAAGCTTGAAACTTATTTCTTGACACAGGGACTTCCTGAGGTGTTCCGTTAAACTTAATTCTATAATTACGGGCATTCCCAGAGGTTGAACTTATGTTTTTTAAATTAACAATAAAAGATCTGTGGGTACTAATAATAAATGGGTAATCAGCTAGTACATCTTCAAGTTTTTGAATCGTGAGTCGATAGGGCTTAGAATTTACTTCGCCAGATGTTTTCACAAAAACATCTATATAATTTCCCTCTGCCTTCGCAAATAAAAAAGTGTCAATATCAAGATTCAGTACTTCATTTTTATTATTGGATTGTATATGTATAATATCGGGTACTGTATTTTCTCTTTTTGCAACTCTAGATTCCAGTTGTTTATTATATAAGGATATTTCTTTTAAATTTTCTTTTAAAAGTATGGTGTAATTAAGCCAAACTATTATAAAAGCTGGAACAATACCAATAATGACGACATAAAACGATGAATCTAAAAAACGAAGTAGAATATTAAATGACGTATGTTTCTTACTAATCATAAAAGACATACTATTATTAAATAGTATGATTACCAAGAGAAGAGATAGGATCAAAAGGATTTCTTTTCCTATTGTCCAGCTTTCTTTTAAATCAGGTGTAAAAAATAGCCTTGGTATAAACTCGACCACAAAGATAATGCTCAAAAAAGTTGTTAACCCCGCTAATGAACATACGAGAGGTTTTGAGAATATAAAATTTTCATTTACATAGTTTTCATCTATAGCCATCAAATTAACCACAAAAATCAATACGCCAAGAGTAATCGCTATTATTAAATTTCTTCTGAGAGAAAATAAATATGGATAAGGTTTATGTATAATTTGTATACTATAATTTCTAAACATTTATCACTGTACTATATCTAAAAGTAATATTGATTTTATAATTTAAAAAGGTATCTACAATCAATAATCAAATACTAAATTTATTTATTGGTACTGATCGTTTATACAGTAATAGCGAAAGTAAACCATTTACCAAATAAATATTCTCAAAATTTAAAAAAATAAATTCAATTTCTATACGCACGATTTCAAAGTTAAAATGGCACAAACAATTATGTTATAGAACATATGGAAGATAAAGAAGAATTACCTGCTATAGTTATCAATCATATAACCATAAAAGATCACCTATGAGTATAAAGAATCTAACTACTTACCAAGTACACGCAAACTAAAAAACTATTTTAAGATTTATGTAAGCTTTTCTTAAGACAAGGCACTACTTCATAATCCATAGATTATTCATATAACTTATCATTTTACAAAAAAAGAAAAGTAATAATTATTCAACTTCATACTATTGGTTTTTATCTTATTTATCTAATTCTACATAAAGTATTAATCTTCTTTTTTTACCAAATCTACTTACGGCAATCAAGTAAAAAACATACTGTTTTTATTAAATCTAAATTAAAACAATGATATATTTGTATAAAAAAATCTATACAAATGAAAAACACTATTTTCTACTTGGTTATCCTATTTGCGTTAGGGTCTTGTTCTGATTTTGATGAACAAGAATTCACTGTTTTATTACCTAGTGCTGGAGAAGATCAGGTTATCTTTACAGAAACATCTGGAACCACCATTCAATTAGATGGTAGCAACTCTAAAGACATTAACAACTTAGGATTCGAGTATTTTTGGGAAGTGATATCAACCCCAGAAGGATTTCCTATTACTTTTTCTAATACCAATACCCCTAAACCTACTTTTGAGGTACAACCTGATGCCTCTGGAAGGTATGAATTGTCTCTCAAAATTTTTAGAGGTGATCAAATTGCCAGAGATCTAATAAATGTAGACATAAATCCAGCAAATACTCAAATATTATTGGTAAATGCCATAGATGCAAATCATGAAGCCACACTCCATGTTCCCTCAGTTGCTATTACAGGTAATCCAATAGCTTCAAAAACTACAGATAACACCTATTATAATATTGATACCAATATAGCCAAAGAAACCGATGGAACCATCTTGATTGAAGTTGAATATAATGGAGTCACTTTATCTGCAAATCAAAATATGGAAGCCTTAAAAAATTATACTCTTTATCTGATAGGGACTGAAAATAATCCTGAATTATTACTTAAAGAAAAGGTTAAAAACCAAAATACAATACCCTCTGGTTCTATAAGCCTTGGTTTTATTAATCTGGCAGAAGGAACTGATAATGTCACCCCTTTTATTGATGTATCTTCTATCAATCCTGCTCTTGCGCAACCGATTCCTGTAGATCTAGCTTTTGGGAATTTACTAGGTGTTCCAGACAAATTCGGAATATTAAATTACAAAGATAATGCAGAGGTAACCATACCTTCTAATGCAATCTTTCCTTTACCCACTTTTGCTTATGCAAATAATGCGCCTATTAGCAATCCATCGTTTTTAACCTTACAAAATAACGAAGATCGAAAATTTGGTACTTATATGCTTTTCCCAGATAAAAGTACTCCCGAAGGTCATACTTTAATTTTTGTAAACAATAGTGCATTATTACCTCAATAATTATTTAATTAAGATGAAACAAATTTATATATATGTATTGATGCTTTTTGGTATACTAACCATAAATGCACAAACCACAATTACAGGAGTGGTTACAAACGAACAAGGTGAACCACTAGAATCTGTAAGTGTTCTATTACAAGGCACCACAAATGGTACAATTACTACTATTGAAGGAAAATATACCTTACAAAACATTGCAAATGGAAGTTACAACCTTGAAATTAGCTCTATTGGTTACACCACTTACGTAAAGGAGATAGAAGTCAATGACAGCACATTAGTCATTAATACTCAATTATTTACTAGTGAAGAAGAATTGCAACTTGTTGAAATAATCGGACGTAGAAATACTGATTACAAAGCCGATATCACCTTTGCAGGAACCAGAACTGGTGCCAATGTAAAAGAAATACCACAAAGCATTGCTGTTATCAATAAAGAGGTAATTAAAGATCAAGGTATTTTTAGGCTGAATGAAGTAACAGAAAATGTTGCAGGAGTCACCCGTACTCGTGCAGGTAATAACTTTACCTCTCGTGGTTTTCGTGTTTCACATGATTACATTAATGGTAACAGGGCATTATTAGCTCCCGATTTTTCAGCCTCGGCAATAGCAACTCAATATGAACGTATCGAGTTTATAAAAGGCCCTGCCGCTGCCCTTTTTGGAAACAGTTCTCCTGGAGGGGTTGTAAATGCTGTCACAAAAAAACCTTTAAAAGAAAATCGTGCCGATGCAAGTGTATCCTATGGTAGTTTTGATACACGACGTGCCACATTAGACATTACTGGGCCATTGAACGCAGATAAAACATTACTGTATCGCACTAATGTTGCTTGGGAACACACAGAAACATTTGTTGATTTTCAAAAAACCAGAAGTATTCTTTTTGCACCTTCATTATCATATCTTCCTTCAGAAAAAACCCGTTTTAATGTAGATATCATAGGAACCATTAATAATGATGATGCAGGTATTTATAGAGGAACTCCTGTCTTACAAAATGATATTTTTGCCGTACCCATCAATTTTAATGCAGCAGAACCTTATGATTACAGACAAAACAATAGTATTCTATTGACAGCATCTGGAAGTCATAAGTTTTCTGATGCCATTTCGTTAAACGGTTCTTATACACGTTCTGATTTTAATCAAAACTTTCTCGAGACCCGTTCTGCCAATCGTTTTACTGATGACGGCACAGAATTAATTCGTCAAATTATTAATCGTGATACCAAAGGAGCCTCTGACTTTGTAACATTTTATCTAGCAGGAAAATTTAAAACAGCTGGTATAAAGCATGAAGCTGTACTTGGATGGGATTACTACAAAACATCACAAAAACGTATCGACAGATTTGCCTTGGGAGAAGCAAATGGAGTGCCTAATCTTAGGTTCAATAATCGCATTCCTATTCAAGAATTAACAGAGTTATCTGTAAATTTTGCTGAAAATGTATCTGGAGGAATCGATCTCATCAATCAATCTCGTGGAGTATATCTTCAAGACCTTATAACCATTGGTAAGTTTAAAATTCTGGCGGCATTGCGATATGAAAATCTGGATCAATCTGGTCTTGTTAGAGATGCTATTGACCTTACTGACAACCTAGACAATGATATCTTTTTACCTCGATTAGGACTTACATATAAGGTTAATGACCAAATAAATGTGTTCGCAAGTTATACCGAGGCATTCCAACCTCAACAATTTCCTATTGGAGTCACCAATGTAAATGATGGTGAGGTATTTGATCCTTTTACCAGTGATCAAATAGAATTTGGAACAAAAACTACATTTTTTAATAATAAACTATTAGGGCAATTAAGTTTTTATTCGATCAACCGTGAGGGTAGATTAATAGAAGACCCTAATTCTAATCCAGCATTTATACAGCTATTACAATTAGGAAAAGAAGTAAGCCGTGGTCTAGAATTGGATATTACGGGTAAAATAGTATCTAATTTTACTTTGACCGCCAATTACGCTTTTAATGAAGTTGAAATCCTTGACGATAATCCCGAAGTACGTCAACTAGGTTTGGATGACAATAACCCACAACATACAGCAGGTCTTTGGGGGAAATATACGGTTACTAATGGTTTCTTGAAAAATTTAGGTATTGGACTAGGAGGTCGTTTTGTAAGTAAAAGTCGAATCAGTACCAGAGCCGTAAACCCTATTAGTGAAGTAATTACTTTTCCTAGCTATGCTACAGCACGAGCAGGTATATTTTATAAATATCAAAATATTGACCTGACATTTAATGTGAATAACATTTTTGATGAGCGTTATTTTATAGGTGGAATAGACGAAGGGCGGGTTTTTGCTGGAGCGCCTCGTAATTTTCTAATCACTTTAGGATACTCATTTTAATCATTTGTTTAAAACATATTAAAAAACATTAGTAATGAAAAAATCACAATTCTGGCGTAAAAAAATGTGGTCCTTACACAATTGGATTGGCCTTTATGCTGGAGTTGTGATTGCTTTATTGAGTATTAGTGGGGTTGTTGCTCTTTTTAAAGTAGAATTAGACAAAACAATCAACCCATCACTTTACAAAGTAGTTCCTAAAAGTGAAAAAATAACACTTACCCCAATAATAGATAGCCTTAAATCAGTATATGGCCATGATACGTTTAATGGCATTAAATTTTCTGAAAAACCAGATGAGAGTGTTGTTGTCTGGTTTTTTATGAATAAAAGTAGTTTTGAGTTTATAAACTGGGAAATATTTATAGATCCCTACTCAGGTAAAATAGTAGGAGAGCGAGATTATTTTACCACATTTGCGTATTTTATCAGACATTTACACGTGCGTCTGTATGAGGGTCTTTTAGGAAGAAAGATAGTTGGAATTGCAGGATTGGCACTACTCATTTCTACCATTACAGGTTTTTGGATTTATGGTGGTTTTATGAAAAAGCAATTCTTTGGAGCCATCCGTAAAAAAAACCTACGTATTGTATCGGCAGATTATCATAAGCTGATTGGTATTACATCTTTATTTTTTAATCTTGTTATTGCTATTACAGGTGCTTGGCTGGGACTGCAAGGTTGGCTACAACCAATAGTAATGGAATCTGGTAGACCTAATAAGTATCATGCTATTGAGAAGCCTCTAAGTCAGGAAAATGATACAAAATACAGTTTTAGCTTTGAAGATGCCTATGCAACCTCACGTCAGCTTTTTCCAGAATTTATTCCTCAAACCCTTGTATCATCAAAAGATGGCAGTAGAAGTGTATCCATCTACGGAACGGTACCCAGAACAGCATTTGAACGTGAAAGCTTTGTGATTACTCTAGATAAAGAAACATTTGAAGAATTACATCGTTTTGATATTCGTAAAGCTTCTTTTGGGAAAAAGCTTTTTTTTATTCAGGAATCTATGCATTTTGGAGATTGGGGAGGTATATGGCTTAAAATAATATATGCATTTTTTGGGATAACCTCTGGTTTTCTGGCTATGACTGGGTTTCTAGTATATCTAAAACGCACAGAAAGAAAACGTAAAACAGATCATAACTTTACAGCTCTTAAACCATTACTTATAAAATGGGTTTTAGGAATTCTAGGTACTCTTATACTACTTGCCGTTTTAACACAATTCTATGGTATGGTACTACCATCTATTATAGTCATCACCACCTTTTACAGTTGGCTTTTGTTCTTAATAATTAGAGAAATTACAAGAAGTATAAAACGTAAAATACTTTATTCTAAAGAAGCTATCTAATGAGTAACCGTACCTATCCAAATAGAGTAAATGAGCATTTGCTTGTTCCCATACTACTTGTTGTAATGACCTTTACATTATTTATAGGCATCTATTGTTTTAATGAATATATAAAAGAGTATCAAATAATAGGAACGTTTTACCTATTGGATGATGCATCACTTAAACAGTACAGGAATGATCAAGGTCTAATAGGAATATATACTGCTATAGTCTTGATGCTACAATATGTAGTACTCAGGATAAACAAAAGGTGGGGGTATATAGGCATAATCGTATTGACAAATCTACTTATGTATTTATTTTTTAGCCATCTATAGAAATAATACCAGTTATACTTTGAATTTACTGTAAAAAGAAAATTAATTATTTTTTGTTTATGCAAAGAAGAAAAAATCAACATAGCTATTAGCTACGGTTAATTTCTATTTTGAAGCATAGGCGAAATGGTATAAGTATTACCCACAAAATCACTTTCTTTCTTTACGTCTTAGACAAGGCAATTTATACTATTCTACCTTCTCTCAAGACAACCTCTTTTTTGGTAAGTTGATACGCTATTTTCTGCATATTTCCACATTTATCATCTCTTTAAAACACAAAAAAAGAGTACCTAAAAACTTCGATAACGGTCTCTGATAATTCATTCATAAAATCCATTAATCATAAAAAAATAAAAACAAGGGGTAACATTTCAATACAAATATACTCCTCCTACCAAATGGCAATTGTTGTAATACCATTTCTCAATAAAAATGGTATAAGGTCTGATCAACCTAAATAGCTTTTTATAAAAAAACGCGGAAGCTGAAAAGCGTATGAGTAAGCATTACTATTAAAACAAATACAATGAACGTCAAAAACATTCTAAAATTATTTTTTATAATACTATCAACCCATCTGGGTATGAGTCAAAATCTAGTCTTAAATGGTGATTTCTCTCAATACGATGCTACTTGTGATGATTTCACCTATGGGTTTACCAATTCTGCATCTACCAATTGTGTCGATGATTGGATTGCATATTCTGGCAGTCCATCACTTGGCGGAGTACCCGCTAATCCTTTTGCCTGGATGTGGTCTGGACAAAGTGGGCCAGTTAATAATCATTATGAAAGCATACAAACTCCTGTAGCATTTGAGCAGGGGAAATGTTATTCTGTTTCTTTTAAAGTAAAAACGCATGATAAAAACAATCAACATATTAGCGATCATGGCACGATAAACCTAAGAGCTGTTAATTTTCAAAGTGGAAATATTCTTAATGAACAAACCATTTTTTCTAATACAATCGGCACTTATTTAGGTAGTAATTGGCATACTGTTACAACTACTTTCACTCCCAACTCCAATTACACAAGCCTTTTGATCAACCCATTATACACAGGAGGAGCAAAACAGGCCGAAATGTCTATTGATGATATTGTTATCGAAAAAAATGACCCGCTTAGTATCGATTTTCATTTTGAAGATACAGCCTCAAATATTAGGGATACTTTTTGTGAGGGAGAAACAGTTTTTTTAAATGGTAGCGCCTCTCAAGGTGAAGTTCACTATTTTATTGATGCTCGTAGAAGACCCACTGGTAGTATTGGCAATTTTCAATATGTATATGGATTAAGCTGGACTTCTGGGCAATTACAAACAGTTGATTTAACAACATTATTTGCTGCTAATTCTATAAACTTTGAGGCAGGTTATGAATATGAGATAAAAGTAGCTTTAGGCAATGATTGTATCGGGTGGCTTCCTCTTACCAAGCGATTTACTGTCTTATCTAATGTAGCTTTGGATTCTGATTTTACAATGAATGCTAGCTGTGCTCAAAACGGAAAAATCACCCTGCAAGTAACTGCAACAAATCCCAATGCTCACCAGTGGTGGGGATTATTTGAAACCTCTACATCTACCACAAATGGTGGTACTCAAGTAGGAGCTATTCAATCGGGTACCACAACTACTTTTAGTGGATTAAGCATGACCAAAAATTATTATATCAAACATGGAGTTTGGAAAGACTCTGATAAAAATTGTTATCCATGGAAAGAAACCAGAAAGATGGTTCCCAATTCTGTTAGTTGGCCTGGATATACCAATGATTTTTCGCTAAGTCTTAGTGCTAGCGGAGGTCAAGTAAGTGTAAATGTACAAGCAGATACCAATCCTGTTTCTGTATATCACGGATGGCAAGTGTATGACATAAATCATAATTTGATCAATGGATATTGCTGTAACTCTGATATAGCTTCTTTTCAAGGACTATTAACCAACAAGTGGTACTATATAAAACATGGTGTCTGGAATGACTGCAAAGAATGGCGAGAAACCAGAAAATATTTTAGGGTTCAGATACAAGAAAGTAGAAACAACATTGGAGGTTTTATTCTAGAAACCAAAGAGTATCCTTTTGAACCTGACAGTAATTATACAAGAGAGATAAATGAATTAGTAAATTCGGGAGCTATCTTTAAACTACATGAAGAATATAAAGGTAGAATATTATCGGGAGATACAAAAACAGATACATCAAAAATAGAAATGTACCCCAACCCTGCTCAAGTAGGAAAAACACTTACTATTACCACCTCATCCAATGATCGTATTCAAAAAATAGAATTAGTAAAACTTTCTGGAAAAAGTACACCTCTCCCTTTTGTAAAACAAAACGGTACTATTCATATAGAAATTAGTTCAAAAGTTTCTCAAGGAATGTATTTCATTAGAATCACAAGAGATTCAGGAAAAGTAAGTACACAGCAATTAGCAATACAATAGCTATTAAAATCTCTAAATAATAATTGAAAAAGACCATTTGATGTGTTGTAATACACAGCTCATCAAATGGTTTATCCTAAAAGAGTTAAAGTAGCTAAAACCCAAGTGCTACTTACTTATAAAGATCAAATTAACAATTATAAAAATAATAGAAATGAAGAATTTTTTAAGAATATCAATAGTTAGCATACTACTAATCGCATGTACACAAGATGATGCTATACCTGAAAACCAAAATATAATATCTAATAACAGAATCGAAAAAAATGAAATCTCTGAAACAGCATCTATAGACATAATAACACATGAGTATGATTATTATGGAAAAATATTTAAAGTCACTTATTCTTTAGATACAAAAAACAGTACTGTTATTAATGTAAAAGGAGATACTGAAATAGCTCAAGAAATTTTAGGAAAAGGATCAGCATCTCAATCTGTATTATTCTATATAGACGAACAAAATAATGCGGATCATTTAATTAAGTCAAAGGTTTTTAATACACATCAAGAGGTTGCAAAATATGTAGGACATGATACCCTTGCGATTGCTGATGCAAAAAATCAAAAAAACGAATGTAACGATATAGACAACTATGGGCCAATAGATTATCGTTTTTATGTAGATATTGATTATTTTAATGAAATGTCTGGTATTACAGCATTCAAAAGAAAAGACTATTCCAAGTATCATCTTGGAGTTTACAATGATCGTTTAAGTTCTTTTATGTGTAGTTCTTTATACAATTGGGAAGTCTCTTTGACCTTATTTGAAGATATCTGCAGATCTGGTAAATCCTATACTTTTTTCAAATCACACAATGCTCCTAATTTAAGGGTAGAAGATCTAAGACCTTATACATTATCAGGGTGGTGGTTTTGGCGTCAATCCTGGAATGATAATGTGTCTTCTTTTTTAGCTACTTCAAAAAAACCATAAATCAACTTCTATATTTTTAACGCATTTTATTGAAAATGGTATACGCTAAATTCATAAAACTCTTACATAAACTAAGATGAAAACAACTATAATTTATCAAGTGATATTCATGGTAACGGGGCTTACTCTATGTATATCTTGTGAACAAGATTCATTAACAAAAGTAAAAGAGATTGAAGAATCAGTTGACAGCAGAAAAAGTAATACCGAAAAAGCATATCCAGATGGTATAGCAGGAGAAGTCATGGATATAGATTTTTTTGGAGAATCAATAACCGTAGAAAAGATCGATGACCAATATGTGTTTGAAGGAGATATCATTATGAATCCTCATAGTCATACCCCATCACAAAAAAGTGTAGGAAGAACTCAAGCACGTTGGTCTAATAATATCGTATATTATGAAATAGAAAATGGAATATCTGATCCAAACAGGATTTTACAGGCTATAGAACATTGGCAAGCCAATACATATCTGCGTTTTATACCCAGAACCAATCAACCCAATTATATCTATTTCAGAACAGGTACAGGATGTTCTTCTAATGTTGGTCGTGTTGGTGGCAGACAGTATATTAATTTAGCTCCTGATTGTGATAAAGGAGCTATCATTCATGAAATAGGTCACTCTGTAGGCCTATGGCATGAGCAAAGCAGAAAAGATAGAAATCAACACCTTCTTGTAAATATTATAAATGTAGAGCCTGGAAAAGAACATAACTTTTATACCTACCAGAATATGGGAATGGATGGAGATGAATATACTGATCATCTGGATTTTTCTAGTATTATGTTGTATGATTCATATGCTTTTTCTAGAAATGGATTGCCTACTATGACCAAAAAAAACGGGTATACATTTACAACCAATCGTACTCACCTTTCTTTTGATGATGTTGTTGGTATTAAAAAGATGTATCCAAGTACTGTTTCTTTTGCTAGATGGGCTACAAGACAAGGTGGATATACCAATGGGCAAAAATGGCTTAGTGGTGATTTTAATGGGGATGGAAAAGATGACTTTGCAAAGGTTTTTGATGATCGCGGGTATGCTAGTATCGATGTACATCTATCTACAGGATCAGGATTTTATATGAGAAGATGGGCTACCAGGCAAGGTGGATATGCAGATGCTCAAAAATGGGTATCTGGAGATTTTAATGGAGACGGGAAACATGATTTTGCCAAAGCTTTTAATGATAATGGATATGCAAGTATCGATGTACATCTATCTACAGGATCAGGATTTTATATGAGAAGATGGGCTACTAGGCAAGGCGGGTATGCAGATGCTCAGAAATGGTTGGCAGGAGATTTTAATGGGGATGGCAAAGATGATTTTGCCAAGGCTTTTAATGATAATGGATATGCCAGTATTGATGTACATTCCTCAAATGGAGCTAGTTTTTCTATGTCCAGATGGGTTACCAGACAAGGTGGATTTTGGGATGCTCAAAAATGGATGTCTGGTGATTATAATGGAGATGGAAAAGATGATTTTGCCAAAGTTTTTAATGATAATGGGTATGCCAGTATGGATGTACATATTTCTAATAACAATACCTTCTCTATGGCTAGATGGGCAACAAAACAAAGTGGATTTTGGAGTGCTCAAAAATGGTTGTCTGGTGATTTTGATGGCGATGGAAAACATGATTTTTCTAAAGTTTTTAATGATAATGGATTAGCAACTATAGATGTACATTTCTCAAATGGAAATTCATTTAATCATTCTCTTATGGTCACCAGACAAGGTGGGTATTCTAGTAATCAAAAATGGAATACTGGTGATTTTAATGGGGATGGAAAAGATGATTTTACTAAAGCTTTTAATGATAACAACTTAATTAGTTTAGATGTTCATGCAAATTAATAGAGATAGTAGCATAAACTGTCTAAATAGAAAAACATAGACCTATTTTAACCAAAAAGCTATTAATTTGAACCTTTTAGGTACTTCGAAGATACTTTTAGCTTGTTTTTAGAAGCTTTTTGCTTCTTCAAAGTACCTTTTTGGTTAAAACAAGAACCTTTTTCCTTCTTTTTAGAACCTTAAAGTATCTTGATAGATACTTTTTGCATTAATTAATCAGCTTTGAGCTTAACTTATACCAAAGAAACATAGTTCATCTCCTAATAAAGTTGTTGGTTTAGGACATATTAAAACCCTTCTCCTGCTTTATATGTTAAAACAAAACCGTTTGTATTGGTTATGGGAGTATCTCTACCAAATGTTGTATAACTATAAGCAAAACGCCAGTTTTTCAAAAAATAAAGACCTACCAATGCATTCAGGGAAGAGCTACTGCGATACCCCGCTCCAACTTCTATTTTATTTTTATAATTAACCGATACATTAAAATCAAATTGTGCAGGAGCATCAGCCTCAAACTTAACCAACATACTTGGTTGTACACGTATTTCTTGAAATCTGCTCAGATACAATCTATATCCCCCATATAGATAATAAGGTGTCTGAATATTTATATTTTGGTTTGAAGCAATCCCATCAGAAAATAAGTTTTGAACTGAAAACCCCAGATAAAGTTTATTGTGGTTATAAAGAGCTCCAAAACCAAAAGAGGGTACCGTTACACTTACATCATTTTCAAAATTTGGATCTCCTTGTATATTTAATTGTGATAGCTCTTCGTTTAAAAAAAGTACTCCAGTAGTAAGACCAAAGGATAGTACATTTGGGTTATAATTCCACCAGCGTGCTCGGCTATAATTATGATCAAAAAATAATTTATAAGCATAAGATGCAAAAATAGATGTTGCAGAGGTTACCCCTATTTGATCACTTATAACACCACCACTAATTCCTACATTGTTATCAAAAACACTTGTAGTAAGAATCCCAGAAAATGTTCTTGGACTTCCTTCAAAATCATTCAAATATCCAAAATTACTTAGGCTTACTTCTGTATCTGGATGATACCCTGAATGAGCGGGATTAATCAAAACCTGATTGTAATAATAGTCTGTAAACAATGGTGTTTGCTGTGCTACTAAAGAACTGTTGCACAATGACAAAATAAGTATTGTCATTATCTGATATATATACTGTACCATATGATTATCGTTTTAAAACTAAAAAGCCTTTTAGTTTTTTTAAAGAATTAGCTCTGGGAATATTTATAGTAAAGAAATATGTACCTTCTGGTAATTCCCCTCCTCCTAAATTGGTCAATCGGTTTGCATTCCCTCTAAACACTTTTGATGCATTATTGTAACCCGAAACCTTAAATACCATATCTCCCCAGCGATTATAAATAGAAACCGTGTTTTCTGGATAATTCTCTATTCCATCAATTTCCCAAAATTCATTAATCCCATCCCCATCAGGAGAAAATCCGTATTTGGTAGTATCTTCTACAACGAGTATCGGATTTTCTGTAGTAAAACTCTCTTCTACACATCCTATAGCATTGCCACTAGTATTGTATGGTATAATGCTTACATAAACAGTAGTATTCTCAGACAAATCATTTGATAAATCAAAAGTAGTGACGCCCCCAACGTCCTGATTATCGATGATATCTGTTCCTCCAGAAAGTGTTCCTACAGAGATCCGATATCCTGTAGCACCAGAAACAGCATTCCAACTTAAATCTGTAGCTATAGAAACATTGGTTGAACCATGTATAGGACTAGAAAGTGAACTACAACTTGGTACTGTAGCCAATATTTCTGTAGTAAAACTCTCTTCTACACATCCAGTCGCATCGCCAATAGTGTTATATGGTATAATGCTTACAAATATTTCAGTGCCTTCTGGTAAATTAGTAGGTATATCAAAAGTGGTTATGTTTCCTACATCTTGATTATTTATAATATCAATAGCACCTAAACTTGTGCCTATTGAAATTCGATAACCTGTAGCACTAGCAACGGCATTCCAACTTAAATCTGTAGCTATAGAAACATTGGTTGAAGCATGTATAGGATTAGAAAGTGAACTACAATCTGGCACTGTAGCCAATGTTTCTGTAGTAAAACTCTCTTCTACACATCCAGTGGCATCGCCAGTAGTGTTATATGGTATAATGCTTACAAATATTTCAGTTCCCTCTGGTAAATTAGTAGGTATATCAAAAGTGGTTATGTTTTCTACATCTTGATTATTTATAATATCAATAGCACTTGAACTTGTGCCTATTGAAATTCGATAACCTGTAGCACTAGCAACGGCATTCCAACTTAAATCTGTAGCTATAGAAACATTGGTTGAACCATGCATAGGATTAGAAAGTGAACTACAATCTGGCACTGTAGCCAATGTTTCTGTAGTAAAACTCTCTTCTACACATCCAGTGGCATCGCCAATAGTGTTATATGGTATAATGCTTACAAATATTTCAGTGCCTTCTGGTAAATTAGTGGGTATATCAAAAGTGGTTATGTTTCCTACATCTTGATTATTTATAATATCAATAGCTCCTGAACTTGTACCTATTGAAATTCGATAACCTGTAGCACTAGCAACGGCATTCCAACTTAAATTTGTAGCTATAGACACATTGGTTGTACCATGTACAGGGCTAGAAAGTGAACTACAACTTGGTGCTGTACCTAATGTTTCTGTAGTAAAACTTTCTTCTACACATCCAGTGGCATCGCCAGTAGTGTTATATGGTATAATGCTTACAAATATTTCAGTGTCTTCTGGTAAATTGGTTGATAAGTCATAAGTGGTTACACTCCCTACATCAAAATTATCAAGTATATCGGTTCCTCCTGTTGTTGTACCTACTATTAATCTGTACCCATCTGTATTAGCACTACTATTCCATATTAAATTAGTAGTAGTTGCTACATCTATAGCGCCATTAAGCGGAACAGAAAGTGTTGTACAAGCGGGCGGATCGTTTAATGTGGTATTACCTGTTCTAAAACTTTCTTCTAGACACCCAATCGCATCACCTACAGCATTATAAGGTATAATAGTAACATAAAAAGTTCTGTTCTCATTAAGGTTACTAGAAAAATCGTATGTAGTAACATTACCTACGTCAATATTATTGGCTATTTCTATTCCTCCTTGCGTAATCCCTACAGTCACTAAATATCCTGTCGCTCCGTCTGAACTATTCCAACTCAAATTTGTATCTATTGGAACATTTGTTGCTCCGTTTATTGGATTAGAAATTGTAGTACAGGAAGGTACTACGGGAATCAATTCGGTAGTAAAATTTTCTTCTACACATCCGCTAGCATTTCCTTCTTCATTATAAGGTATCAATGTTACAAAGATCTCTGAATTCTCTGGTAAATCATTTGTCAAATCATAAGAGATCACATTACCAACATCTTCATTATTCAAAATATCATTCCCTCCAGAAGAAGTACCAATTGTTACTACATACCCATCTGCATCTGCAATTGCTTCCCAAGAAAGGTTACTATCTATCATAACATTGGTACTACCATTTGTTGGATTTGTTAATAGTGTACAATCTGGTACAGAGGCAAGAGCTGTAGATAGGCTAAAAGTCTCTACAACACAAGCTGTTGCTACTCCTTCATCATTTCTGGGTTCAATAAGTACCGTTACACTAGTAGTACCAACCAGTGCATTGGCGGCAAATTCATACGTTTCGGTAAGTACTGTTTCATTGATCACTGCACCACTTGGCTGAAGTGTAATTGTAAGATCGTACTGAGTAGCATATAGTACTGGTCTCCATACAAGATTAGTATTTATTGGCACATCAACTGCCCCATTTTCTGGCGATGTTAATTGTGTACATTCTGGAATAGGGCAATCACGAATATCATCAGTAAAAACCCATCCATACGTGTCTATCATAGCTTGTCTTTCTTCGATACTTTCGCAGTAAAGAAGTGTTGCTGCGCCTAGGTTAATACCTGTAACCAATGCTTGTTCAGACCATGATATTAATGTGTTGTCATAGTTTTCTCTAGTTAGAGCCGTATTATCCAGCATATCTAACATATCACTTACATTACTTACACTCCAATTACCCAAAAATTGATCAAAGACTGTTGCTCCTTGAAACATGGATCGCATACTCGTACTACCAACATTCCACATGTTCATTTCTTGATTGTAACTAATCGCATTTC
This sequence comes from Aquimarina aquimarini, assembly GCF_900299535.1. Classification (GTDB taxonomy): domain Bacteria; phylum Bacteroidota; class Bacteroidia; order Flavobacteriales; family Flavobacteriaceae; genus Aquimarina; species Aquimarina aquimarini. The sequence goes on from NZ_OMKE01000005.1 coordinate 34,629, forward strand.
TGAACATATAATTCATATTCTGAACATTACTAATTCTCCAATTATTTAAGGGTTGATTAAAAGCACTGGCACCATCAAACATGTATGCCATCGTATGTACCCTTCTTACATTCCAGTTATTAATAGCACTATCAAATGAAGTGGCTCCTTGAAACATTCTTTCCATTGTAGCTACCGAAGCAACATTCCAGGAGTTCATAGGCTGATTGTATACAATAGCATCTTTAAACATCTCTTCCATAGTAGTTACAAACGACACATTCCAATTATCTACATTTTGATCAAACATTACTGCTCCACTAAACATTTCTTGCGTGTTTTGCAATTCACCAGTATTCCAGTTATTTAGTGGTTGATCAAATACAATAGCTTCTTTGAACATTGCCTGCATACTGGTTACTACCCCTACATTCCAGGAGTTTACATTCTGGTTAAAAACGGAAGCCTCTTCAAACATAGATGCCATAAGTGTTACTGAGCTCACATCCCAATTGCCCAATGGTTGATTAAACATTGTTGCACCTTCAAACATAGATGTCATATTAGCTACTGCGCTTACATCCCAAGTGTTTAACGGTTGATTAAAACTATCTGCGTTTTGGAACATACTCGACATGTCTACAACAGAATTCACATTCCAATTACCTAATGCCTGATTAAAAGTATTTGCATTATTAAACATACTCTGCATGGTAGTAACGTTTGTAACATTCCAGCTATTTATATTTTGATTGAAACTAGTGGCAAATGAAAACATAGAAGCTGTAGTGATTACAATAGAAACATCCCAATTGTTTAACGGTTGATCAAACACAGATGCTCCAGAAAACATACCTTGCATTGTAATTACGTTTGAAACATTCCAGGAATTCATAGGTTGATTATATACTACAGCCTGATTAAACATACTATTCATATTGGTAACACTACTTACATCCCAATTATCCAGCGGTTGATTAAATGCTTGAGCACTTCTAAACATTTCTCTCATTGTAAGTACAGAGCTTACATCCCAATTATCCAGTGGTTGATTAAATATTTCTGCTCTGTTGAACATCTTTTCCATGTTCTCTACTGATGAGACATTCCAGCTATTTAATGGTTGATTAAAAGCATCTGCATCTTCAAACATTCTAAGCATAGATATGGTATTACCTGTATTCCAATTATTAATATTTTGATTAAAAGCATCTGTTCTGAAAAACATTAAAGTCATATCAGTTACATTGCTTACATCCCAATTATCCAGTGGTTGATTAAAAATTGATGCTACCCCAAATAATGCTCTCATATTAGTAACATTGCTAACATTCCATGAGTTAATATTTCCGTTAAAATTTTGGCATACAATAAACATAGAGCTCATATTGGTAACATCGTTTAGGTTAGGGATATCTGTAGCGTTATATACCATATTTTCACAACCTGCAAATGCTCGTTGCATACTTTTCCATTCTTGTGTTCCCCACTGATCAATAGAAAGGAGCTTAAAGGCGTCACTATTAAACTCGTCATGCCTTGGTGCAGGAAACGTACCTATAATACTCACTGTATAGATTCCTGCTACTAGATAGGTATGTGTTATATCTCCTGTTACATTATTGTCATATTGCCCATCTCCCCAATCAATAGCATAGTTATATGGAAACCCAGAGATTGAGGTTGTTTGAATTTTTAATTGATTTATAGGTGTAGTCTGGTTCACTTCCTGAAGTCTTGTATCATAAGTAAGCTTAAAAGCATCTGGACTGTTGACCCAACTTTCTATAACTGTAAAACTAATTTCTGAACAGCCTGTAGCTGGCCCTTCATCATTATATGGCACAACGGTTACATAGACAGTATCCCCAGGTGTAAACTCATTGGTAAAATCTAGTCCCACTACATTTCCAAAATCGTGATTATCATAAATAATCTGTGTACTCCCCCCATTCTCTCTTCGGATACTTACTCTATATCCCGTTGCATTTGGAGCAGGCGCCCATCGTATATCAGAATTAGCAGGCACATTGGTATCTCCATCTACGGGCGATGTTATCTGAGTACAAAGCACAAAAGAGCAATTGATTATGTCTCCAGTAACATTCCAGTTATGGTTATCAATTAAATCTTGCCTAGCATTCCTGCCATCACAATAATTAAGGCTTGTTGCTCCTAGCATTACATTATCTGAAACTGCTTGAGTAGCCCAACCGATCAATATAGAATCATAATTCTCCTGAGAGATCCCACTATTAGATAGCATATTGGTCATATTGGTAACATTTGTAATATCCCAATTCGCTAAATTTTGATTAAAAACTGAAGCATTTGTAAACATTTCACTCATGTTTGTCACTAAAGCAACATTCCAACCTATTATATTTTGATTAAAACCTGAATTAGAAAATGCACGCTGAAAATTGGATACACTACTCACATCCCAATTATCCAGCGGTTGATTAAATGACGATGCACCAAAGAAAATAGAAGACATATTTGTTACTGCGGATACATTCCAATTATTTAAGGGTTGATTGTAGCTTGTTGCATCCTCAAACATGCTCATCATATTGGTCACAGAACCTACATCCCAATTATTAATATTCTGATTAAAAGCGGTAGCTTCTTCAAAAAAACCTCCCATATTAGTAACATTACTTACATTCCAACTAGCCAGAGGTTGATTAAAAAAACGGTTGTCTCTAAACATATAGCTCATATCGGTAACATTACTTACATCCCAACTATCAAGTGGTTGATTAAACACACCACCCCATATCCAGCCATCAAACATTCCTGCCATATTGATAACATTGGTAACATTCCAACTATTAAGTGGTTGATCAAATGTTCTATGCCTATAAAACATTCTAGACATATTAGTTACAGAACTTACATCCCAATTTGCAATAGGTTGATTGAAATCTGATTGTCCAAACATATTAGACATATCGGTAACATTACTTACATCCCAATTTGCAATGGGTTGATTGAAATCAGAAGAAGAGAACATACTCGACATAGTAACCACATTAGCAACATTCCAATTATTTAAGGGCTGATTAAATCTATTGGTACTACTAAATGTACCCCGCATTGTGGTTACCTGACTTACATCCCAATTATTAATGTTTTGATTAAATCTACCAGCGCCTCTAAAAGTGTTTAACAACGTAGTTACAGAGGCAGTATTCCAATTATCCAAGGGTTCATTAAAGTTTCGGGCTTCACTAAAAGTTTCAGACATATCTGTAACAGATATAGTATTCCAACTATCCAATGGTCTATTGAAAATATAAGCTCCTGCAAACATCCCAGAGATATCTGTAACTGCACTTACCTGCCAATTATTTATGATCCCATTGAATACTCTACAGTTTCGAAACATGTTTTTAAGACTGGTTACCAGAGATAAATCTGGAGCGTCTATAGCATCAAAATTTAAGTTTACGCATCCGTAAAAAGCATTTTCCATCGTTTGCCACTCTATGACACCCCATTCGAGAATCTCAATAATCTTTTGTCTATCTCCCGAATTATTAAAATAAATGGCAGGAAAATCACCACTTATTTTCACAGTATATGTTCCTGGTGTTGCATACGTATGCGTGATATCTCCTGTTACACCTGTATCAGTAGACCCATCTCCCCAATCAACAACAAAATTATATGTATATGATGAATTTGTAGGGATTGTAATTTGATTGATAGCAGAAGTACCTGGTTGGTTTGTATCCCATATTGCAGTAAATTCTCCTACGTATGCAAAAAGTTCTGATGTATTTGAATACCCTTTTGAAAATCCATAACAAGTAGAAGTAATTAAAAGGCTACATATAGTTATATATAGTATAGTACTTAGGTGTATTTTTTTTATCATATTATCGTATCTAAAAATCTATTTCTATAAGGATTATTCATTAGAAATCATCTCTTACTATTTGCAAGAATGAAATTAAGTAGAGTCATCCATAAAAAAGTACCAAATTATAAGTTGATACATATAGTTATTTGATTAGAGAGTGATACTGGCTTATATTATTTGTTACTAATAGAGCTTATTAAGAGGCATATAGACACTAAAGACATATAAAATCATATCAACAGAATACTAGATTAAAACTCGATCCCGAGTATCATTTTTTGGTTTAAGTAATCTATAACTTATAGATAAATGACTAAACTATTATAGTAAAGAGATATGCTGCATACCTTATCATTACCATTGTGTGTCATTATGATTTGTCTTGAATATAGGCTACAATAATTTAAATTAATAAGATTTTACGGCTACAGAATAATATTTTACATATTCTGGTTCATTTATTACTGAACTTAATGTACTTTGCATTAAATAAATTTTGATTTAAAAAAATGACCGCAAAAGAAAAATATATAGAAGATGTTGGTATGTTCTATGAAAATTATGGGTTACCCAAAATGGCAGGACGAATATTGGGTTATTTAATATCTTCTGAGACAGACAATAATTCTTTCGATGATTTAAAAAATACATTGAAAGCGAGCAAAGGGTCAATAAGCGGAAATATAAACCTACTGTTGAGTCAAAATATGATTGAAAAACATATGATTTCGGGCGACAGAAAATCATATTACAAAATTGCCTTAATCAGTCTTGAAAACATAATGACATCTAAGCTCAAGTCTGTTATCCAGTTTAAAATGATTTTAGCGAAAGGATTAGAATTTGATTTAAGTAATGGCAACTCAAAAAAACAGAGTCTCTCCGAAATTTTGAACTATTACGAATTTCTTGAGAGTGAAATTCCAAAACTTAAGGTTAAATGGGAGCTTAAAAATAACAGAATAGATTAAATGATGACACTAGAAAAACGATTCGCAAAAATATTCAATCTTGAAGGGGATACCTGGATAAAGCATACCAACCCATGGTCTATATGGACAAGGTTTGCAACGCTACCTTTTTTAATAGTAGCTATTTGGTCAAGAGTATGGATAAGCTGGTATTGCTTAATCCCTATAATACTTCTTCTTATTTGGATAAAAATAAACCCAACTTTATTCAAAAAACCGACCAGTTTTGATAATTGGGGAGCTAAATCTGTATTAGGAGAAAGATACTGGTCTGAAAGAAAGGAAAATCCTGTTCCTAAACATCATCATAGAGTAGTATTTATCTTAACCATTTTACAAACCATTGGTGGAATAACACTAATGATTGGTTTATGGAAACTTGAAATAAACTTGACAATTATCGGAGGAATAATTATTTATTTGGCAAAAATGTGGTTTTTAGACCGAATGGTTTGGATATTTGATGATATGAATAACGAACACTACAAGGTGAAAAAATAATAAGAGTTGAGTGCTAAAACCAAAAATCAAGTACGATTTACCTTCTTATTTTTCTTATACAAGTTGATATAGGTTATGCATTGGAACCTTCTGTCAATTGTGCTTGTCGATATTCTGATGGAGTTTGCCCTACCAACTGTTTAAATACTCTATTGAATGACGTTTTACTGGCAAAACCAGATTCATAACCAATAGCAAGCACTTTATAATGTGCGTATTTATCATCTTTCATTAATTGTTTTGCTCGATCTACGCGGTATAGGTTAAGAAAATTATTGAAGTTTTTTTCAAAACAAACATTCAATATTTCTGAAAAAAGATGTACACTTATATCTAATTTTTTAGCAAGGTCAGATTGTTTAATTTCATGATCAAGATAAGGTTGTTCTTTTTCCATATATTCTAATACCTGTTGCACATATTTCTCCTTATCTTTTGTTGTTAATGAAGATTTTTTATGGTTTACATCTATTGCACTGCTCTCTTTAGCAGCTGTTTTTTGCTGTGTGAGGTTATATATTTTTACTTTAAGAGTTTTGTTCTCATCTTTTAATATGATTTGATCTTCTTTTAATTGGCGAGCTCTTAGTTCTGCTTTCTTTTTCTTTTTACCATATATAAATAATACCCCTAGTAAAATCAAAATCACAAAAAAACCAACCCAAATAGAGACCCACTTAGATTTCTTTTGGCCTTCTAATAATTCTTCTGTATTAGCAAGATCTTTTTCTACTTCTAACCTTTTAGCTTTAGATAGAGAGGATAGGTATTTTTTTTGGGAAGCTATATATCCTTTTTGCTGCATATTAGCTCGCTCTAAAGCGCCTTGTTTTTCAAAAGCCTTTGCCAATTGTTTATGGGTATCCATTTGAATTTTCAGATACTCATTTGTAAAAGATATTCCTTGTGCCAATTGTAAAGGTGTGATTGCCTCATCATACTTTTTTAGCCGTACCAAAGAGGTTCCCATAATATATAAACTTAAGGCTCTACTCTCTGCAGACTGCTCACTTGTATAAAGTGCTTCTGCTTTTCTACTGTATGCTAGTGATTGTTCATACTTTTTTAATTGTAGGTAATTATCAGCCATATTATTAAAAACGGCAATAAGGATATCATCACGTTTCAGCTTTTCTCCTATTTCTTTAGCTTTTTCAAGATATTTTAATGATTTTTTAAATTTCTTATTTCCCGAAGAAGATTCTGAAAATCCAATAAAAACTGCCATTTTATATACATCTGGCCCATCAAACTGTTCTAAATACTGTGATGCTTCATTAAATGCCTCTCTAGCTTTATCAGGATAACCAATTATATTATACAGATTTCCAAGATTGATTAAAACAACAGTACGTTTTTTATAACTTTCTGGTAATTCTTTTGAAAGTTCTAAAGCCTGTAGATAATAGGTTAAAGCTTCATCATATGCATCAATTTTTTTATAGTATATTCCCAGTCTAATAATTGCATCAATTTCAAACTCTTTTAAATTATGTTCTTTGGCAAGTATTAGTATAGAATCTGTATATACTTTAAATGTTTCGTAAATTCCAAGTTTATAAAATTTTGATTGTAGTTCTGTCAGTCTTTTTGCTTCTTCTGTTGGGGTTCTTTTAAGCTGACTTTCTGTTTTTTGAGAGTGAACAGCATTAAAAAGAAACAAAAAGATAAAAAAAGGTTTAATCAATTTCAACATTAGAAAATAAAATTATAAGATATTGCAAATTAATATTTTATTTTAATCAACCTTACTAGCCTCTACACTATTTTCTTATCTATCACATAAGTATGGATAAAAGAAGAAGGCAATACTAACTCTATCAAATAAAATAACAAAATAAGGACTAAACGTAAAGCTTAGCCCTTAATTACTATTAATTAGATAATATGATTATCGTCTCTCTATTTATACTGATTGATAAATTCAATTACTTTTTCAGCAAAAAGATCAGGTTCACTAAACATGGGGCTATGTGCAGATCTCTCAAAGATAAAGAGTTCTTTATCTCTAGAACCTAAATTATCATAGGCCTCTTGGGCATATACAATAGGAACGATAATATCATATTTTCCCCAAAGTACTAGTGATGGTATTTTAATTTCTGACAATCTATTGGTAAATGACACTTTAGAAAAAAGTCCTTTTTTCACTAAAATAGATTGTATTTTACCACTATTCCAGTTATTGGTAAAAAAGTTATATTGCGATCCGCTTTCTCCATCAAATTTTGATTCGTTGATGATATTATCATCTGCAAGCTTTTTTTCTGCATTATGTGTTTCTCTATTTAATTTATAAAAATCATCATCACTATAAGATGCTCCTACGCTTTTAACCACATCTTGTACACCTTTCCAGTATTCTACATTGTTTTGTAGTACAATTTGCTCATCAGCCATCTCTTTTAAAGCTATTTTATAGGCATTATAAGCCCCTTTTGGATCATGGCTACCATCAACATCAATCCATCCTAAGAAATCTTTTTGATCTTTTAACAAGGCTGCAGGCCCTAAAGTACCTCCCCAACTATGCCCCATTAAAAAGAATCTGGAATCATTACCGTATTTAGCTTTTAAAACCTTTACCAAAGCCAATACGTCTTCTGCCATCAGGTCAACACTTACATCTGCTTCAGAATAACTACCTTGAGAGTTGCCAGAACCTCGTTGATCAAAATAAACAACGGCATTATTTTTTTCAATTTCACTTTTAATAGTGTTAATTCTATATTGTAATCCAGTACCACCTGGCCCTCCATGCAATACAATTAAAAATACTTTTTCAGAGGCATTACCATGAATGTATGCGGGCATATCAGCTTGCTTATGCCGTACATAAATGGTTTCACTTAAATCATTAATATCATCATCTCCTTTTGAACAAGAGGAAACACTCATCAATATAAGTATGAGAACGACTATTTTTATGTGATGAAGAATCATTTTTTCCATTATTTTTTTCTTTTAAAATTAAATCGATGACCGTAGTGTAATGAGAGAATAGGTAATGCTCCTGCATTATAATTTGTTTGTAGGGTATATTGAAGGTTTAGATACCAACCTGAGCGTTTTTTCCCTTTACGTTGTTTTCCTATTCCAATAGCAATAGAAGGTGCATAATATCCTCTACCAGGTAAAGAAACTTTAGACACATGCTCTCCTTTTACCTCATAGGTTTCTGGTAAAAACGAACGATAATATCCAAGCGGGTTTACCTCTACATTGTATTGCTTGCCTTTGGGATTCGTTCTACGCCAGGTAAGACCATAGTAAGTTGATAATCCATTGTCTGTTTGTGTCGCAAAGTTTGTAGAATAACCAAGGCTACCATTAAACAAAAACTGGTGAGTGATAACCTTTTGTCCTTTCTTTCGTTCTTTGATATTTTCAAATTTCTTCCATGCGTATTCAGCACCAATAGCAAGTCCATTATCCCAAAGAAAGTTTCCGTAATATCCTACCTTAAACTCTGTTCTGTCTAAAAAAGAAACACTACTGCTTTGAGTTTGGGCTTGAAGGTGTACTACAGCCATGAATAGAAAAATAATACTATGTATTCTCATATGTTTATAATATTGTTTTATAGGTCACATAGAACTTCCCAAGTAATCATGTTCTGCTATATGTCAAAACTTTTATGGTGGATCGTTTTATGTTTCTTTATTTTAGTATTTACTTATTTTGATAATAATTGTATTAGAATTCCCCATTTTTAAGGTTTTAATACCTTTAATTTGAACATATCTGTACTTATTTATTATTTAACAGATATGTTTCCTAACAGATCAGCACCTAATTCACTTATTTTATATCCGTAAGTACTTTCAGTAAGTCCAGAAACATTAGACAATACGATTATGGCTTTTTTATTTCTCTTGTCTATTGCCAAATAAGAGGCATAACCACTAGTTCCCCCAGAGTGGGTCAACACTCTAAATCCCTCGGTTTCATGAACGTGCCACCCTAACCCAACAGATATACCTCCTCCTATTTCAAATGTTGTTTTTTGCGGTAAGTTGTACACCATGTCATCTTCAAAGTTTTTATGAACAAATTTTTCCAGATCGGTCACTGAAGATTTTATAGAGCCTGCTGCTGTCAGCACTTCAGTAAAATTCCAATTCTGAACGGCATCACCACTTTCATTGCACCCAGGCACTAGCTTTTCGGCATCTACATTTGTTAGAAGTGTCGTAGAATTAAACATTTGAAGCGGTTCAAAAATCTGCTTTTGTAATAACTCTTCATACGATGTCATCATCTTTTTAGATAAAATATAGCCAAACATTCCCATTCCTAAATTTGAATATTCGTACTGTGCACCACTTTCAGCATTTAAAACAACGTGGCTTTGTAGGTAGCTTTTCAAATTATCAGGAGTATAACTTGCAAATGGATCCTTGGGGTTAAAATCTATAATTTCATCAATATTGGTAGGCAATCGAGGTAGTCCAGAAGTATGATTGGCCAACTGCATTAAAGTAATATCTCCACCAGCTTGCAAAGGGAAATCAAATTGATTCTGTAATGTTTCTGTTAATGTTGCTTTATTAGTGGCAATTAATTTAGAGAAACATATACCTGTAAATATTTTTGTTATAGATCCTATTTCAAAAATTTTATCGGCATTATCAATTTTTCTTAATACATTGTTATCATTGTAGACACCAATATACTCTGTAGATTCATTATCTATAATTGCTATAGCGATTTGCACATTTTTTGGTAAGTCTGAAACATTATCTTCTATAGTTTTGACAAATTCTTTATTTTCTATATCATCCTTGAGCGTTTTTGGAGGATCATTTGAATTGTCATCATTACTACAACTCGAAAAAAATATACTGCAAATGAATGCAATATTCATCATGTTCTTAATTCTCATACCTTCTTATTTATTTGTAATTATTTCGCTACAAACCTATATGAAGTATGGTTTTTGAAGGTTTCAATACCTTAAAATTTAATAAATCCGGACTTATTTATACTTCTTTCTGTAAGCATTTGGCGTGATACCTGTTATTTTTTTGAAAGCGTTATGAAAGGTTGATTTTGAAGAAAAACCGCATTCCAATCCAATCGCCAAAAGACTATAATTATCAAAATCAGTATTTAAAATGATATCTTTTACTTCTTGAACACGATAGTGATTAATATATGTGGCAAAATTATTTCCTGTAATTATATTTATAAGTTGAGAAACATAGCCTGTACTGATGCCTAACATTTCTGCTACTTTATCTCTATCTAATGTACTGTCTCTATAAATGTGGTGGTTTACACAAAGGTCTTCCAACTTTTTAAAATATATATTTTCCTTAGTAAAAGTTTCTTCTTTTTTATCATCAGATACCTTAGGTAGGGTAATTTCTGTGGCAACTAGATTTTTTTTGACTGGATTTTTTCTATTCATCAAGGCTTTAATTTCTTCCTGATCTCTCGCTAGTCTGAATTTAAAAATACCATAATAGGCTGTCCAATGTATTAAAAATGTAGATAGTACTGCCAAAGCTCTCATAATTGATGTAATATCAAAATCAAAAAGTAATGCGAGAATAATCGACAGAACAAAAGAAATCATTATTATAAAAGTGAGCAACCATAGATAAGTAAGCCATTTTTTTTCTTGAATGTTATTTGAATATCTAACAAAGACATATGTGCATAGTAAAATCCCAGGGATGAAAAATACTATGAGTAGAATATGTGTAATTTCCAGAAAAAGTAGCATAAAACTAAAAGGGGAATCAAAAGTACTAATGGTATCCAGTTCATCTAAAACACTAAAAATTGTAGCGTATAGATAAGGTACAAATAACCATATTACCTTTTTAGAGTTCTTAATTGGGTGGTTAATCTGATTAATAACATATAAAAAAATAAAAACAGGGAAAAGAATGCCAGAATCTATAATATCAATAAAGCGCAAAAATGGAATATTCTTATACACTCCAATATCATCAAGAACATAATTTAGCAAAGAAATAGAGAGCGAGAAAAAAGCAAAGGCTAAATACTTATTGGCACTACTCTTGAACAAAGGGGATTTTAAAATAATGCCCCCTAAAACAATTCCTTGAAAAATTGCAATATTAAGAAGAGTGGTTAAAATCAAATGTTTCTATTTTATAATTGAATAGTGTATTCAATGTTTTATAGCGCCAACTATAGATTATGCTTGTAATACAATAATACAACTGGATAAAAATAATAATATTCTTTGTTTTTAGAATATCGTAGCATAAAAAAGATTATCTAGCGAACTTATTTACTATTTTTTATTATAAGTGATAGAGTAAAAGAATTATTATGGGAATATAAAAAATCTATAGGTATTGCCCTCCATACCCTCAAAGTTCAATTTTTTTCATTCAGGATTTGAAAGTAGCAAGGATGTTTTTCATTTTTTGACATTCCATTCTTAAATAATTTAATGATAAAAAATAGGCTTAAATATATAATTTATATCTGCTCTAAGGATTAAGAGTATCTCAATATGTTAATTTTGGTCGAATTAGTGATTGTGAAAATTATGTTAAACGGTGTTAAACACCTATATCCAAAAGCAGTATTTTTTATTTATTAACCATAATCTTTTTACTGTTTTTGTCTTTTTTCTTAAAAATGGATTCGTATAGTTCAATGAATTAGAAATACTTAAACTCAATATTCTTTTTAGAGCTTAGTGTTAATTATAGCAATGTGATCTTGTTTACTGCTTGATTTCCTCTCTTTTATCGCATGTTTATTTAATAGTTTAGCAACATCTTAAGGCTTAATTAATACCCTTTTTTAATTAATGTGAATAAGGTTCCATTTATAATTATTACCCAAATAGCGCATAGAATTTAATTTAAATTCTACGGGTGTTTTTCAGGAAATGGTTTCCCTAATTTAACATTAGATTCAAAAGGGTATTATAAAAGAAAAGACACCATGTAACTAGTTATATTTTTTGGGTTAACCCTTATTTTTTCCGAGTATAAAATTAATAATAACAATAGAATAGAAACATTTTTTTTAATAACACAAACTTAAACAAATGAAAAATCTAAATCTTTTTGCAATTTTACTAGTTGCATTATTAATGGTACAATGTCAAGACGAAGGTATCGAAGAATTCCAACAAGCAAAAGATCCTATCCCAGAAGAGATTATAAATGGCTTGAATGCTATGGGATTTAATACTGTAGACTATGAAGTACTCCAGAAAAAGGAAGGGTATTTGGTTGAAGGAGATATTATAATTCCTACAAAAACAATTTTAAATGCAACAACTACATCTGCTAAACATAGAAGAGCCGCAAATATATTAAGTTGTGATGCAGCCAGACGTGTAACTGTAAAAAATAACATTCCTAGTATTAACAATCTAGTACGTGATGCGGTTAACAGTTGGAATGAGGTAGTGAATAGTTCTTTAAGAGTTCGATTGGTAAGAACTGGTAATGCTGATATTAATATTAATAGAGAAATAGGAAATGCCGGCTCAGGAAGGTTTCCTACAGCAGACGGAAGACCAGGGCCAGTTATAGAGATTGATCCTGCTTTATATGATGTTCTCCCAGCAAATCAAAGAACTCAAGTTTTAAGATTTGTACTCAGACATGAAATCGGTCATAATATTGGTTTTGGACATACAAATCAAAATGATCCAGGTAGTAGTCATATAGAAGGGACACCTATGAATGATTCCAGATCTACAATGAATGCTCAAGCTCATGCTGTATTAAATGGGAATATAGATGTATCATTATTTCAGTCTGGCACGCTGAGTCAGCAAGATATAATCGCAGTAAGACAATTATATCCTGCAAACAGAGTCTGTCAATAATTTTTTGTAATAGATTCAAAATTTAAAAATCTCCAATATTAGGTATAAGAAGTATTCAAACCCTTTTTTGGATATCATTTTTCTATAAAAAACACTAAAACAGAAGTATTTTCTTAAGAAACTCAATTTACTGATATGATGCCTCTTATAATATAGAGGCATCATTTTTCATATAAATATATTATTATATCGATGTTGAAAAACTCAACATGGTATTTAATTTTATTTTAAAAATTCATAAAGCAAAAATGGCATTAAAAAAGATTCTAGATTCTAACCCAAAACTATATAATGCCTTAAAAAAGAAAGGAGAGGAAAAAAAATATAACCACGGAGACCTCATTATTTTAAATGGGTCTGTAAAAGATAAAACTGCTTTTATTTTTAAAGGATTATTTAAAGTAACCTTAAAAGGAAAAAAGCCTTTATTACTATATCACATAGACTCTCAAAACCAATGTATCATAAGTTTAATGAATTTTTATACTAGCTCAGTAAAAACTTCTATTACCTCTTTAGAAAAAAGTAGTTTATTATGGGTGTCTAATGCAGACATCTTGGAGCTAGCTAATTCTTTTCCATTATTAAAAATTGAAATGTTATCCTCATACCACTATAACAATCAACAGCTCTTATTAACAATGGATACTATTATGAGGAAATCTATTGAGGATAGGTTTATTGATTATCTACTAACCAAGAGTAGTATCTATAAAACAAATAAACTTTGTATCTCTTGGAATGAAATAGCTTCAGATTTACAAATTTCAAAAACAACTGTCTTTAAAATTATAAAAACCCTTAAAACAAAAAAACAAATCACACTAAGTGAAGAACAAATAATAATAAACAAATTTAGTTTATGAATAACTAACTGTTAATTAACCCTCATTTACCATTCATAATTTATACTTAAATTATTGTTTTCAAGACTTTTAACATATGATTTTAAATACAATCACAAACCGAATAAAAACATCAGAGGTTTTTAAACAATTTCCATTTTTGTTTGAATCCAATAATAGTATAAAATATTATGATCCAGGATTCTTTTCTTTCAGTGATGATACAGCCAATTTTTATAAATTTTTAATCTACGGTTCCTTAGAACTTTATCTAAATCGTTCTGAGAAAAAGGTGTTTTTATATAAGCTAGAAAATAAGCAGCTACCAATCGTAAGCATTTATAGTTCATTAAGCGATACTCCTATTGATTTTTATTGTAAATCTCTGAAAGAGTCTGCTATTTTATTTATATCTCTAGATAAAATAAGAGCGTATTCGTTGGATTATGAAGAATTTAGAAAAAGCTTCATCAAGTCTAAAGAATATCATTATTCTTCTATCTTACATGTAATTCACTCCTATACAACTGATTGTTTAGAGAAACGTTTACACAACTATCTTTTAATAAAATCGAATTCATATAATACACTAGAATTGCCTATCTCACAAAACGAAATTTCTGAAGAATTAAATTGTTCTCGTGAAGCAGTGACTAGAAATTTAAAAAAATTAAAAACAAAAGGGTTAATTGAAAACAAGAGGGGGTTAATTTTAATTAAAAAAGAAAGTATTTAACAATAGATTTATAATGCTATCCAGTACTTTATTGGAAATTGATTAATATATCCAATCTTCTGCTTTGATCTTTGTACAACTATTGGATAACTTCCAATGCATTCCATTAAGTTCTTTTTTATAAAAACCTGAATGAATTAACCGTTCTATACTATATCCTTAGAATTTGAAGTTTTTTAATAAATAGGAATATTTAATGGTCACTTTTTCTTAAAACATCGATCTATTTGGTTGCTTTAGAAAAATAACCATCTTTACTTTAACATCCTTAATTGATACCAATGGCATCTTATATCTGGCTTGCTGCAGAATTTTCTGAAGGAAACATTCTGATAAATCACTTAGACAGTAAAATTGTAATGAACTTCGTTAAGGAATTCAACAACAACACTTATAAGTACCTTATTGCTAACTAGTTCTCATCTTCTAGATTTTTTAAACGTTTTAATTATTACTGTTCCATACTTTCGTACTTCTTTCATCAATAATAGAATATACTATTACCAATGCCCTGTTCTCGAGATAGCCTCCCAACCGATCAATCTTTTCATTTTCCTTGAGCGTCCTGATAATTTGACTTTTGCTAAATTTGTTGTTTTTTATTGTAACAGTTTGAATTTAAAGTTAGTAAATTTGAATTTCAAACTATTCTATTTTCAGGAAGCCTAAAAAAAGTCTGGCATTGAAGATTTAGAAATTTTCTTGATCAAGAATAGACCATTTATGATTATAATAGTGAATAAAAATTTTTCATTAGAAAAAATTGATAATGGACAAGATATTTACGCTCCAGAATTAATTTAAAAGACAATATGAAACTTACTTATAATTTCAAATATCCATCAATTGAGGATTTAAGAAAAAAAGCAAAGAACAGAATTCCAAAATTTGCTTTTGAATATCTTGACGGAGGATGCAATGAAGATGTTAATCTTCATAAAAACACTGCTGAAATTCGAGAAATAGAACTCCTTCCTTATTATTTAAGTAAGCATACACGTTCTAATATGCAAACAGAACTATTCGGGCATACTTATGATGCTCCTTTTGGAATTGCTCCAGTAGGTCTACAGGGGCTTATGTGGCCAAATGCTCCAGAAATTTTGGCAAAATCGGCGTTTGAACACAATATTCCCTTTATATTAAGTACAGTTACAACAAGTAGTATAGAAAGAATCGCTGAAATTACAGAAGGAAAAGCGTGGTTTCAATTATATCATCCTGCAGAAAACAAATTAAGAGATGATATAATAAAGAGAGCAGAAGTAGCAGAATGCCCAGTTTTGGTTATTCTTTGTGATGTTCCGACTTTTGGATTTCGACCTAGAGATATTAGAAATGGATTAGCCATGCCTCCAAAAATGTCAATAGAAAACATTCTACAAATATTAGGTAAACCAAGATGGGCGTTAAATACCTTATTACATGGGCAACCTTCTTTTAAGACTTTAAAACCCTATATGCCGAATAATTTAGATTTGAAGCAATTAGGAAAATTTATGGATCAAACTTTTTCTGGAAGATTAAATGAGGAAAAAATAGCCCCTATTCGCGATATGTGGAAAGGAAAATTAGTTTTAAAAGGAGTTGCTAATGAAGCTGATGCCGAAAAAGCAATTAGACTAGGTTTAGATGGACTTATAGTATCTAATCATGGCGGGAGACAATTGGATGCTGGAGAATCTTCTATAAAACCGTTAACTAGAATAGCTTCTAAATATGGTAAAGATATTAAAGTAATGATGGATAGTGGTTTGCGTTCTGGGCCAGATATTGCTAGATCTTTAGCTAGTGGCGCAGAATTTACTTTTATGGGGCGACCATTCATGTATGGTGTTTCTGCATTGGGCAAATCTGGAGGAAATCATACTATTTCGCTCTTAAAAACTCAGTTGCAACAAGTAATGGAACAAATATGTTGTGAAAAAGTAGAAGAGTTTTCAAATCATTTGATTAGCAGATGATAAGTTAAAGGTGCTATTTCCTTATAACTTTTTAACTCTTCAATTATATGTTTTCTTGATTTCATGATTAATATCTATTAACAAAGAGTTATTGAAATAAATTTGATAACAATAAAAAAATACCATTTTTTGAGTTTTGTACTTTAAAAAAAACACAAACCTACTGCCTTTATCATCTACAACTATATCTCTACCTATATCCATACTAAACAAATTCCCATAGGCTAAGTAAACTTCATGTTCCAAATTATAATCTGGCACCCTTTTCTCATCGTTCTAATCTACATTTGAATAAAAAGAAGTAATTAAACAAAATTAGAAATCAATCTTTTTAGTGGAAATCAAGGGTGATGTTTCGGTGGGAAACAGGGGTTTATTTCTATTAAAAGTTTTCTAAATTTGATATAGAATCATATAAAAAGTATTTTTAGTTTCATGTTTTGTGATGGTTCCATCTTTTATTTAAAACAGTTATTATTCGTTGGGGGAAACAATAGAGTAAGAACTAGTACAACTGTTATTTAGGATAAAATAATATCAATATATAATCTTAGAACTTATTGAGATATGGTATACAAATACAGTTATAAGTAGGAACAAGGTCTTGTTTTATTATATAAAATTTCACCTCTCCCTTTTTTAAATATTTTTTTTAATCACAAATCAAAATGGCTTTACAATCAAAACTAGAAATATACATAGGAGAAACAGCAATAACTTGTTTCAAAAAATTTACTTTAAATCAAAAAATAGATGATCATCATCATTTTGAACTAATCTGTAGAGTAGATACTATAGAAAACCCCAGATCAGAAATAGCAATAGAATCAAAAAGTTTTTTAAATGAAATCTTTATAATTCAAGTATCTTCTGTTGACTTTACTGAGGAATACAAAGAATTAGAGTTTAAAGGAGTTGTAACCTCTGTGAATATAGCCAAAGGGTTTCATCAATCTCAAGGAGATATAATTACTATTTCTGGAGAAGGGGCTTGTATAATAACCGATGATGGCTCTCATTATGCATCCTATACAGATAGTTCATTATCTGATATTTTACAAGATGTTTTTATGGGCTATGACAGATCAAAGTTAGCAATGGATATTACTCCCAGAAATAACTCTCCTCTACACTATTGCGTGCAACATAATGAAAGTGCTTTTGCCTATGCCAGTCGATTAGCAGCCCAATATAACGAGTGGTTTTATTATGATGGTAAAAAACTTGTTTTTGGAAATCCAGATCAGAAAAAAATAAAGTTACGATATAGATTTGATCTTCATGAATTTTCTTTGAATCTGGCACCTAAACCCAATACATACATTTATTGCACCACAGATTATCTATTGGATGAGAAACACGAAAAACATAGTGCAGATATCCATACAGGGCTTAATGGGCTTAATCACTTTACAACCCAAAAAAGTGAATCCTTATTTGCAAAAAAAACAAGAGTTTATGTTAGCTCATATGATGACCCTCAATTAAAACAAAGATTTGATCAGCTCATCGAGCAACAAAAAAAAGCAACAGAACTTAATCAGGTAATTATAAAAGGAAAGAGCGATAATCCAGGGGTAAAACTAGGAAGTGTGATTAGTATAGAAGATGATGAAATAGGGTATGGTTCTTTTAGGATAACCAAAGTTTCTCATATAGTAAATGAAAATGGGAAGTATCGCAATGAATTTGAAGGAGTTGTCTCAGATTCTGACATCTATCCTAATACTGATCTTACAGCATTTCCTAAGAGTGAAACCCAAGTAGCCAAAGTTGTAGAAAATGCAGACCCAAAAGGATTAAGTCGTATCAAAGTACAGTTTTTTTGGCAAGAACCATTAGGTGAGAGAACCCCATGGTTACGAATAGTATCTCCTCATGCAGGAACGGAAAAAGGATTTCATTTTATTCCTGAAATAGGAGAAGAAGTTTTGATAGGTTTTGAAGGGGGTAATGCAGAAAAACCATATGTGTTAGGATCATTATACAATGGAGTAGCAAATCCATCTGGTTGGAAAACCAACAAAAATGATATCAAAGCGATACGAACTCGTAGTGGGCATACTATAGAATTAAATGATGCAAAAGGATCAGAGTTTATTACCATTACAGATAAAAACGCTAATATCATTACTATTGACACAGCTAATAACAATATTACCATTACTGCACTAGAGAATATGACGCTAAATGCCAAGAATTTCAAAATGAATGTAAAGGAAGATGCTGTTTTTAATATAGGAAGAAATACAACCATTTATACAGAAAATAATTTTGATACCTCGTCACAGAATCATACCAATACAGTAGAAAATAAAATGAATACTTCTGTAGGAAGAGAGTTAATTCAAAACAGTGGTAATGCCGAAATACAAAGTAAACAAAATATAAAAATTGCCTGTGGAGCTACAGCATCTTTTCAAGGGGGAGGGAATGTAAAAATCAGTAAGGGATAATTGTAAGATGTACAAAACAAATTGTTTAATTAATAGTAGTTATAATGATACAGAACGCATTTAGATTTAGAACAGAAGAACGACAACTATACATGCCAAAAGAGGGCGTATTTACATATTATCAAGAAAGTATATACCCAATCAATTATTCAAAAAAAATAACATGTTCTTCAACAAGAAAATTGTGTATAGAAATACTTTTTGATGAAGATCAGCCTTATGTTAGACTGGTTAATATAAGCATAGAAAATCATGAGTTGAATTTTTCTGACGGCTCATATGCGATGAAAGATATCTTAAAGAGAGTTACATCCATATACGACAAAATTCAGCTTAGAGTATCCTATAAGGGAGTCATCGTTGGTATAGATAATCTAGAAGAGTTACAGGATAAATGGAAGGAGCAAAAAGAATTTATACAACAACATTATAAAGGCGAACAAGTACAACGCTATATTCATAAAACAGAGTATCTAATACATTCGGAGACCGATAGTATTGATTATCTCTTAGAATATCAACATTTAGGAGGAGTATTAAAATCCCTGTGTCATCAATACAGTACAGACCATAGTATACTAATCACACAACCACTGATCACAAAATATGGTAAGGTTATGATAGATGAAGAAGTGTTGTTACAACCCATTGATGATACAGAAAAGATACAACTAACGCTTAGTGCTAGTTATCCCCAAGAAAAAGAATACCTTACTATAGACGCAATGTATGATTTTTGTGAAAAAGAAAATTCATGGATTGAAAAAGCAGAAATAACAGTTCTGGAAAAGTACGGGAGAGAAGAATATCAAAGTAGTTTTAGAATCAAACAAATATAAGTTATGCCAGGGAAATTTGTAATCAATGGTGCAACTTTAAAATGTCCGCTATGCTCAAGCAGTGGTACCCTTTTAGTATCACATACAGAAGTACAATTGCAAGATGTACCATGGGCAACCAATGGGGATAGAAATAAATCTAATCTCGTTTTTGGAGGCGTTTGCAATAAATGGCGTAAAAACAAACCACCCTGTGCCAGTGTAATTTCACCCACACAATGGCAAGGATTGGCAAGTGATGTAGAAATTGATGGTGAGTTGATGCTAGTAGAAGACTCTACCATAAAATGTGCTACAGGAGGAGTTGATATAGCTATTGAAGATACAGCACAAATAGATGTTCCTACAGATTTACCAGATTCAGAAAATGCTGTGTTAAAAAAGTTTTTGGTTAATGTAAGAAGACCAGAAGATTATAAAGGAGAGTATGGATTTGATTGGCTACGAGATGAATATATATATCCTATTGAAACAATAGATCATAATACTACTAATGATTTAGATAATGTTCCCTTGCCAGTATGTAAAAACCCTAATGATTTAAAAAATGAATATAAGACAAAAGATGTTGTAAGTCCTATATCTCCTTATGGAATAGATTATTACCCAGCATGGTTGTCAATCTTTCCTGACACTGAAGAAGGTTATGTAAATCAAGTTCAATTAAATATAGAAATTGAAGAAATTGAACCATTACAATCAGATGAAACAGAAATTATCTTTGAATGTGATAACGAGAACTTAATAGTCACTCCTGAAAAAATTCCGTTAAATGATCTCTTGCTAGATAAACAAACGAAAAATTGGGAGAATACCACCAAAGACTATTATCTAGCAGAAAAAGTGATTACTGTAAAATGTGAAGGAGGTGTATTAGAAGATCATCAGGAAATAAAGATTTTTGCAGAACTAAAGGGGGAAAAAGAAGAGGTGGGAAAATTAATGGTATATAAAAATAGTACTATTCCCAGCTTTGAAATTGTAGTGGTTGATGTAAGTATAGCAGGAAATCCAACAAGTTATAATACTTCTTTTTACTATCCTTTGTTAAAACTATCTTTTACACAGGCAATGATTAAACCCGTAGTTGTTGATACTATTTCTTTTGATATTAGCTTGTTACCATTAACAGCCCCAGTAGTGCGAGATTTTACAGAGATGTATATCAATACCCCTACATTAAGCAATGCAGATTCAAATGCTCTTTTAAAATTTGAAGACGATTTGCTTTATTTATTTAGTCTATATAACGAGGTTCTAAATCCTATAAATAGTAATGCATCCAAGAAAACGTATATATTTCGTACTCCTTTTAAACCTTTACATCCTCATACAGGAGAAGAATTAAGGGGTATGGCCTATGCCGGCCATCCTGATAAAGAAATTCCTGGTTGGGGAAATTCTATAGTACTCTTCCCTTTTGGATTGCTAGATGATTCTAATATGATACACGAATTGGGACATTCGCTCTCATTACCTCATACTTTTGAAGAAAAATATGTAAGTCCATTTACTTTTTATCAAGGTTTTACAGATAATCATATGGATTATTTCAATCAATATGACCCAAACCCGAATAGTGTAGGGCTTCCAAATCCAAATAGAAACAATATGTATTCATTTTTTAAATGGCAATGGGATATTATGAGAGAAGATAGAAGTTTGATATATGAGAATACCAGTTTAGAGTAATTATTATAATGTACTAAAATCTATTAAAACAATAAGAAATGTCAGAAAAATTTATTACCAATAATGCTACTCCAAAATACCTGTTATGTTCTAGTAGTGACAAATTTGTAGTATCACATACAGAATTACAATTGCAAGTTTTATAAAACATTTTCCTAAAAAAGAAAAAAATAAAACACATTTTGTATTTAGGAGATAAAGGATTTTTTAAACAAAAAACCATGAAAGCAACAAATCAATATAATATTACCGAAAAAATTTCTCATCGTCAAAACAGAATACAAAATAGTTTTAATGATGTTGTAACAAATGTGGATTATACAACCACTGCAGTTAATGAAACTGAAGAATTACAGTCTACTTTTGTTAGACTATTATTTCATGGAGGAGCAAGAAGTCTTGCTGATAATAGTGCTTTTCACTTTGCCTCGTTAAATGTTTATAATGATTATAGAAGAAATTATATAGATGATTTATCAAGTAGAGAATCTGTAGGTTCAGGAAAACAAATAGTTGAAAAAATTGATTCGCAAGAAGATAATTCAATTAAATCTATAGATTTCTTTTCTCATGGAGATATGTTTGCTTTATACCTTATAAAAGGCGCAAGTATTTATGAAACAATCAGTAAAGAGAGTGTTGAGAGTAATAATTTGAATGCTTCATTATATCTTGGGAGTGTTACTAGGTTTTGGAGAGGAAGTAACTTACACGAAGATAGCAGAAAAATAGATGAAATAAATTTTAAAAAATGCAATAATAAATGTATAATAGAAATTCATGGTTGCTTAACGGCAGGTAATTTATATCTGCATGATAATATGTGTGAAGAGTTATCTGAATTACTTTATTCTAATGGAAAGACTGAAGCTATAGTTATAGGACATACAGAAAGGGCAAATCCTAATATTAAAGGTTCAATCACAACAAATGAAGAACAAGATTACAGACATGGAGAAAGAAAAATTTTTTATAATGGTCGAGTTATTCATACTACTAAAAGAGAAGGTCTAATTACAAGAAATGAAATTGATGATTTATTATAGCATAATACCAAGTTTCAATACTTTATTCTTAGTCTTTGTAATAATGTTATTTATTACGGTATATACCTTAGGATATATTATTTTAAAATTGTTAAACCCTAAAAAATATAGAATTTTATATTTCTTTTTCTATTCTTGGTTAATATGGATATTAATATTTATCACTTTTCTACCATTCAATAGGGGATACGAATCTATAACGCAAAATGATGATATTTTTGGTTCTATTGTTACAGCTATATTTGTTTCAATATATTTCCCTTTTCATCATTTACTGGGTATTATTTCATTACTTATATTAATAAAACGTAAATATTTATCCTTAGAATAATTGATTTAGAAATTCAATAAATATTACAATCTCAACTCATCTCACTCCACCAACCCCAATTTTATGGCATATTTTGCTAGTCCTACTACATTCTTTACTTTCAGTTTAGAGATCAGACTGGTTCTATAACCTTCGATAGTGTATTTGCTTAAAAAAAGCTGATCTGCAATTTCCTGTGTTGTATATTCCTGAGCAATCAGTTTTAGAATTTCTTTTTCTCGTTTGGTTAGTTTGATAACATTCTCTTTCTTTTGATTAAATATGCTTTCTGTATATGCTTGCTTTATACTTTCTGAAAAGTAATTTTCACCTTTCAAAATAGTTTCAATAGCAAGAAATAACTCAGTTTTTTTAGCATTTTTAGGTACATATCCATCTACCCCATCGTGAGTAAGTTCATATATTTTTTCAGGATCGGTAAGCATACTTACCATCAGGGTTTTTATATGAGGGTGTTTTTTCTTTATATATCGATTAAGTTCTATACCATCAATTTCGGGCATATTGATATCTAATATGGCTAAATCAATTTTTTCTTGCGTATTAATGTCAAGATACTTTTTGGCTTCAAGACCATTATAAGAAGTAAATAAAACCTCATATTCAGATTCATGAGCTAGCATACTTGATAATCCATCAAGAAACATTTTATGATCATCTACAATAAGTAATTTATATTTGTTGTGGGATTTCATTATAAGTAGGTATTTTTATTCGAATAGCGGTACCTCTGTTGATAACAGAATCGATGTGTATTTCACCGTACATCTTAGATAAGCGGTTTTTTATATTTTGTAACCCGATACCTGAAGTTACTGTATCTACAGAAAAGCCTATCCCATCATCTTCAAAAATAACTTCTAAATCATTTTCATAAACATTAAAACAGATTTCTATATGTTTTGCATTGGCATATTTTAATGCATTGGTGAGTAATTCCTGAATGACTTTGAAAATTTCAGGCTTATATTTTTCATCAAGCTTATCAATTTTATCAACAGGATGAGGGATAAATGTAATTTCGGGTTCAGTTACATTTTCAATGGTATCGATATAATCACTAATATATTTAGTAAAAGATGAGTTACAAAGTTTTTTAGGAGTAAGGTTATGTGATATTTGCCTAACCTGTTCATATACATTATCTAGCTGATCTAGTATAGTATCTTTCTCCTTATGTATTTCTTCTTGCCTCCCTGCCATTTGTAATTTGATTGCTGCAAGGTTACCTCCTACGGAGTCATGTAATTCACTTGCGATACGATTACGCTCTTCGTTTTGTGCAAAAGTATACGTATTTGCTAATTTTAATTCTTGTTCTTTGAGTACAGAATTAATTTTTTGCTTATGAATTTCTTCTTTTTGAAGATTGTACTGGTTTTGTACTTTAAGTTTTTGGTAATACACAATCAATAAGGCTGATATAGGAATTAAAACAATCAAAAAAACTATAATAGATGATCTTTTAAGTAGTCGTTGTCTACTAATTTCATTATCCTTAATTAATTGATTTTCTTTTAATGCTAGAATTTCTTTTTCTTTTTTGGTGGTTTCATATTTAATCTCTAATTCAGTAATTTCTTTACGCTGTTTTGTATTACTTATGGAGTCTTTGAGTTTATAAAACTCAATAAGCGAACTATTGGCTAATTTATGATTACCAATAGTTGTGTAAATACTTGCTAAATTCTCATGGATATTTTTCTGTACTTCCAGGTTTCTTATTTTCTTTGCTTCTGGCAAAGTTTTAACAAGTGTATTAATAGCTTTACCAGAGTTACCTAAAGCATCTAGAGCTAAGGCTTTGTGTACTATTGCATTTAAACCTTTATCCTTAAAACCATAATTGTCTGCTATGTTCTTACTTTTCTCATAATAATTAATAGCTTTAATATATTTTTTATTTTCAAATAAAACAGAACCAATATTTAAAGCAATAGTAGCAGATACTTTAGGGTCTTTTTCAAGAGGCATTAATTCAAAAGCTTGTATAAAGTATTTCTCTGCATTGTCAAAATCTTTTTTGAAGAAATAAATACTTCCAATGTTTACATAGTTAGCATAAATAGCCTGATCATTATATGCGTGATCTATACTTTCTTTAAAAAATTGTATTGCCTTATCTAGTTCATTTTTATTTCCATAGAGAATTCCTAAATCTGATTTTACTTTAGAGATCATTTCTTTGTAATGTATCTTTTCAGAAATCTCTAGACTCTTAAAAAGTATCTCTATCGCTTTATCAATTTTACCGCTTATTCGATATCCTGACCCAATAATTCGGTAGATAGTCGCTGTCTTTTTTTGGAGATTGATAGTCTCTTTAAGACTGTTACCTCTTTGGCTTTTCAGTTTTATTCGCAATAGTGCTTTTTTTGCATAATACTCAGCAGAATCAGGAACTCCAATAGAGTTAAAATATTCACCTATAGTAATATTAACTTTTAGACGTATAGAATCATGGATTTTTTTCCTTTTGGATAATTTAGAAAGGATATTGTACGAATAATTAGGATTACTTATTAGAGAATCTTTTGCATTTTCTACTAACTTATTTGGATTGCCTTGAGTGTATGCATACTGCATAAATGATATAATAATATAAATGCATATTTTTATACCTCTAGATGACAACATAATCGATATTTTGTGTTTTTATAAGTTGGTCATGATATTATATAATATCTTCTAGCATAACTACGTGTTAATCACATATATTGTCTTGTCTATTATAAAAGATTATAAAGGTATTATGATGAGTTTAAAAAAGTGATATATCTAGTTTTATTGTAACGTTTCTTGAAAGCTTTTTACTTTTATCTAATAAAAAAAATAAAAGTACGATTGTCAATATCGCTTTTATTATTGGTTGCGATAAATAAGTTATTGTTATTATTTTTATCGAGTTGATAAAACTTATAGCTCCTGTTTATAATATCGTTGTTAAGAATAGCGAGTTCTTTTTTCTTAAAAGTAGTATTAATTAATTTTATTTTAATCCAAATATTTCCTTTAAAAAAAGGAAAATTTATGTCAGGAACATGTTTAAAAGGAATCTCTTTTAATTCATCTATGGTATACTTATTTGTTTTATCTATATAACATTTATAACTATATGTAACACCATCAATGGTTTTTATGTTAGGATAACATGAATAAATATTGATAAATATTAAAACTGATATAAGGGGTAATTGTTTAATCATTAGTTTAGCTTTATATGCTTAAATCAAATAGAAAACGATTTTGTTACCTTAATATGTCTATAGTTTAAAAAATAGTTACACCAGATCGATAGCAGGTAATTTTAATAGTATATAAGAAAGGTAAATTTTTGGGATAATGCACTAGTAGAATCTTTTTTTAAAACACTAAAAGTAGAACTTGTTTACCATCATGATTTTAAAGCTAAAAACAGCTGTATTTGATCATATAGAGGTATGGTATGATAGAAAGGGTTACATTCTTCTTTGGAGCACAAAACCCCATAGAAGTCGAAATAGAATTTTTAAATTTAAAAATGCGGCATAAGTCTTAGAAAAGTTGTCCGAATTTCTCTTGCAAGTCCATCGCGGTAGCGGGGATACAATACATGTCTCTAGTAATATACTCTACAATTTGGCAACCATAATTTTATTTTCCTTTTTTCTTCTTCGGAAAAATTATTTTTAGATAAATTAAGTTGTTCAAGTTTTTTTAATTTATTGATCGTATTTGGCAGTTTTGTAAGTTTATTATTACCTAGATCTAATTTTTTAAGGTTTACCATTTCACCAATGGTTAATGGTAATTCTGTAATTTGGTTGTCTGAAATAAAAAAAGACTCTATTTTTTTTAATTTACCTATGGATATTGGTAGTTTTTTAATTTTATTTTGATTAAGGTCTAATTCCACAAGGTTTTTCAAACTCCCAAT
The DNA here is from genome assembly GCF_900299535.1 of Aquimarina aquimarini. Taxonomy (GTDB): domain Bacteria; phylum Bacteroidota; class Bacteroidia; order Flavobacteriales; family Flavobacteriaceae; genus Aquimarina; species Aquimarina aquimarini. The sequence goes on from NZ_OMKE01000005.1 coordinate 61,607, forward strand.
ACTTGAAGGTAATGCCTGTAGTTGATTTCCTCTTAAGTAAAAACTTTTGAGTTTATTAAGTTCACCTATTGCAGTAGGAAGCTTATGGATTTTATTTTGACCTATGAGAAATTTTTTAAGATTTTGGAGCTTACCAATAGTAATTGGTATTTCTATAATTTGATTTCCATTTAAATGTAATTCTTCCAAATTAGACAATTTGCCTATCGATAATGGTAATTCTACTAAATTATTATAATCTATATCCAGAATAGTGAGGTTATTTAACTTATCTATAGATGTTGGCAGTTTAACCAGTTTATTAGTGTCTAAAACAAGATGTTTCAATTTTTTTAATTCACATATAACTTCAGGAAATTCATTAAATTGACCAATTCCTATACTTAACTTAGTAAGGTTTTCTAATTTCTCTATAGACTTAGGTAGCTTATTTATCGAGTTTTTACCTAGATAAAGTATGCTTAAATTTGGTAACTCCCCAATAATAGCCGGAATTTCAATAAATTTATTAGAATGTAAGTTTAATTCTTTTAATTGCTTAAGTTCTTTAAAGTTTTTTGGTAGACCACTGATTTGATTACCACCAAGGTTTAATTTAATAAGTTTTTTTAGTCCATTAAATTTGGTTGGGAATTGAATGAGCTTATTATAAAAGAGATTTAGTTCTCTTAAATTTTCTAAATTTTTAACCGATGATGGAACTTCTATTAATTTATTATTATTCAGTTTTAGTATATCAAGACAACTTAAATTTTCAAAACTAGAGGGTAATGAAGACATCTCATTGCTCATAAGATTAAGTTCTGTTAAACTCATCAACTCACCTATTTCAATGGGTAGTGTTTTTAGCTTATTATTACTAACATCTAACCATTTCAGGTTTTTAAATTTACCAATAGCCCTTGGTAAACCTTCTAGTTTTTTAAAAGATAAACTAAGTCCTTTTACTAAGTCTGGGGTTTCTAAAGCTTTATTTAATGAGTTGTAGTATGGTTTTATCTCTTGGGCTTCTACAAAGGTAATACTTAATACAAAGAGAAATAATTTAATTGTTATTTTCATGTTTTTATTTTCATAAAACGACCCGATTTTAGCTCTCAACTAAAAATTGAAACCAATAAACTTTATAATTTAATAAACTTAATTAGGTAATTCTTAAGTGTAAAAATAATATACAACAAAAAAGCCAGACAATTTTGTCTGGCTATGGTAAATATTTACAGCTTTGTAACCAAGATGATTCAAAATTCAAACTTTTTGATGCAAGATCTGAAAGAAATAAACACGTTTACAGACAAATACTCAGAACTTCTAAGTACTTAGCTAGATACTATCTTTTTTAGTTAGCCGCTCTTTTTGGATACGGAGGTCTAACCTGTTTTTTGGGTGGATTATTTTTCAATTTTTGTAAGATCACTTCAATCGCTTTTTCTAGCTGAGGATCCTTTCCCTTTATTATTTCCGAAGGTAATTGTTCTACTTCGATATCTGGAGCGACCCCTACATTTTCAACGATAAACCCTTCTTCTGTCCATATAGCTACGTTGGGTGCGGTAACACTGGCACCATCAATAAACTCAGGAAACCCCAAAATTCCTACTAAACCTCCCCAGGTTCTCTTACCCACGAGAGTTCCAACTTTAAACTTTCGAAACATCCAGGGTAACATATCACCGCCAGAACCAGCTGTTTCGTCAATAAGCATAACTTTAGGTCCCTGTATAGAAGCACTTGGAGTTTTTAAATCTTTACCATATCGAAAATTCCAGTGAGACTGATAAGGATTCAGCAAAAGGTTTATATAATAATCTGCTATTTGACCACCACCATTGAAGCGTTCATCTATAATGATTGCTTCTTTATCTGCTTGCGGAAAGAAATATCTTTTAAAATATTCGTGACCAGCCGTAGTAGTATTTGGGACATATACATAAGCAACTTGTCCATTGGTCATATCATGTACTTTTTTTAAATTCCCTTCTACCCAATCTCGGTTTCTAAGAGCATATTCACTTGCTATAGGGGTTATCTTACTAACTCTTGAGTCTTTAAAGTCTTGATTTGGCCCTACTGTTATTTCGATTATTTTACCTGCTGTATTTTCAAAAAAACTGAAAATATTTTCATTTCCAGATAGCTCTTTGCCATTTACAGCCAATAGATAATCACCTGGCTTAACGTTAATTCCTGGTTCCGTCAAAGGAGATCTGAGTTCGGGATTCCAATTAAGACCACCATAGATTTTTTTGAATTGGTATTTATTGTTTACAATTTTGTAGTCAGCACCTAATAAACCACCAGGAACTTCATTTGCCTCACGAAGCTGTTCTCCAACCCCTTGTAAACGATGATGTCCTACGGATAGTTCACTACACATCCATTGGATAACTCTATTCAAATCATTTCGTGACGATAGATGGGGTAAAAACTGTGAGTATTTTTCTTTCATACCTTTCCAATTCGAACCGTGCATTCCAGGATCATAGAAATAATCTCTGTTGATTCTCCAAGCTTCTTCAAATATATTTTTCCATTCTTCAACAGGATCAATTTTTACTTCAATGGGATCAATTTTTAAAATGCCTTCTCCATTTTTTGGTTTTTTCCCAATCTCAGTAATACCCCAAGTATTTTTATTATTATAAACCATCTTTTTTCCATTCGAAGAAATTATATAGCTATCCAAGTCCATGATTTCTTCTTTTTTTTGCTCCTTTAAATCGTATTGATAGAGTTTTGAAGGTTTCTTGTTGTTGTTTGGATCAAAGGTGATAAACAAAATCTTAGCTGTTTCTCCTGATCCAAGTCCATAATAATGTCCTGCTTCAATGGGTAGGGAAATAATTCTATTTTGAATATCACTAAGATCTATTTGAATAGTTTTCTCTTTTTTATTTTCATCTTTTTGACCAGCTTCTTCTTCTTCTAGTTCTTCCTCATCACTTTCTTTTGCCAACGGAGAAACCGTTTCTTTCTGAAGTGTTACTAAGTATATAGAATTAGTAATTGACATATCCTGATTAGACTGATCAAACCAGTTCACTACAGGTCCAGCATCTGTAGAGGCAAAAAAATACAAATATTTCCCTTCAGGGTCAAAAACTGGTTCATTGGCATTGCTATATCCGTCAGAAACTGGATAACTTTTTGAATCCTTAAGAGAATACAGAAAAATTTGCTCAAAATTAGTATCTATAATCTTTGAATAGGTGATCCAATTAGAATCTGGAGACCAGTCCCCAAAGAGGTTCCTAAAAGCTCCAGGAAAGTAATATTCATCATTAGCTACCTTCTTTATTTCTTTAGAAACTACATCTAGAATATATAGATTTCTTCCATTATCGACAAAACTGATTTTTTTGCTATTAGGAGACCAATTGGCATGTGCGTAGAACCCAGTTCCAGAAAGTTTAAAAACTTCTGGGGTTCCCTTACCATCCTGAGATTTTATATGTAATTCATATTCGCCAGAAACATCTGAAAAATAAGCTATATTTTTTCCATCAGGCGACCACGCGGGATATTTTTCGTGACTCCCTGGGCTTAATGTAATATTTCTTGGATCTCCTTTTTTCTCAGGGATCGTAATTATTTCTCCTCGATAATCAAAAACTACTCGCTTACCAGATGGGGAGATAGCTGCTGAACGAATATGTTTACTTCCTTTAACATATCGCTTTCGTAATTCAAGAAGATCAGTGGCAATACCGATTTTAAGTTTTTTTGAGTTTTTTTGAGCTATATCATATAGATGGATATAACCAGCTTGTTCAAAGATGATCGTGTCGGTATTAAGTTTTGCATTAATGATAGGAAAATCTGTAAATTGAGTACGTTGTATTATTTCTTTAGAGGCGGTATTAAAGGAAAATAGATTAAACTCACCGTTTCGGTCACTCAAAAAGTATATTTCATCCCCACGCCACATTGGCTGTACATCATTACTACCGCCAGTAGGTTGCGGAATCTTAACTATAGATTTATCCTTAAATGAGAACACCCATATATTGGCAGTGGTTCCTCCTCTGTAATTCTTCCACTGATGGAATCTTTCTCTTATAGGAGTATACGCCATGTAATTACCATCAGGAGAATAAGTAGCGTGCCAGGCATTCGGAATTTCCAATTCTTTTGGATAGCCACCATCAATGGAAACTTCATAAAGTTTTGAATATCTGTTAGTGTGTATCGATCTTTGAGAATTGAACAGTACAGATTTTCCATCAGGCGTGAATCCTAAAGCATTATCCCAAATTGGATGCCAGGTAAGTCTTTTAGGAATCCCTCCATTCACAGAGACAATATATACATCTTCGTTACCTTCATATTCGGCGCTAAACGCTATTAGTTTTCCATCTGGAGAAAATACAGGGTTCGATTCTATTCCCTCATCAATGGTCAGCCTTCTAGGTTGTGATCCATCTAAATTTGAAATCCATAAATCGTTTGCATATATAAATGCAATATGAGATTTTCCTATTGCAGGCTGTTCCATCAATCGGGTATCCGTTGGATCAATTGAAAATGATAAGAATGGAATGAAATATAATAGAAATACTACTGTAAGCAACCTATAATTAAAGTTTTGCATGATTGGTATGATTTGATTATTCTTATTATTCTCAAAAATAGTTAAAACGATACACTTTAGTGCATGCTGCTTGAGCTTCCAAAAAACATATAGTGTTTCTTTATTCCTGAACAAAGGGGTAACATGGATATATAGCTCGAGGCTTTCAGTGTATATAGATGTAGGTACTACAAAAAACAATCATTTTTAGAACCTCACTCTCTGGTATATTATGAGATTATCCTTTATTAATATTTCATTATTAAACAAATAACTCTATATCTCCAAATAATATAGATAAGGTAGAATATTTTATTGTTCCCGCTGCTGAACTTAAGTAACTTATTTTCTACGTGTCCTAATATAAGGAGCTCAAACCTCTTATTACTGAATACCAAGAAATTAGATATTTTTTATTGACTTTACTAAAAAACGAAAACCCTTGTAAGCACTACTACTTACAAGGGTTTTAAATACTAAAGTGACCGCGGAGGGACAATTGTCGAACTTTTTTAAAGATAAATAAGTTAACAAATACTCTTAGCAAAGTTTAATATTTTTATAACATTTGTGATGTTATTGTATTTTTATCATTTTTGATGATGTCTTTTGAGTAAAGAGCTATATATTACAATTAGTTTTCTCTAGAATATTATTGGATTATATACCAATTTTGACCATTACTTATAAGTGATATTGCATCATTTTTAATTTTCAAAGAAAGTATTGGTTGATCATCAATTGTTTGATTCGCTTTTGGAATTACATTTAACTGTCCATTGGTAACTAATTTAATCGTCAAAGGATTTATTCTAATATTTGCAGATGGTAAGTAAATATTATTAAAACCAGAGCCTAAAATTATTTTATCAGTTGAGATTACCTTATAATTACTATTAATTAGTTTGGTCTGATTGGAATTTTCAAAAGTTAATTGAGTACTACCATTCCTAAATAAATCTGATTCGAGAGTATTTTCAAATTTGGTGTTTGAAAATGTAATATTATTACATTCTTTTACATTGAGCCAATATCTTGTACGGTGTATATTTACCTCTTGCTTTTCTACTATTTCTGTTGCTGTTCCATTTACATATGTATCTTTAAATTGAAAGTTTTTACAATTTTCAAGAACAATTGCATCAACAGCAGGAATCCCAGTATAGCCGGATCCATATATTTGATTATTTTCAATTAAATTGTTAGACATTTTCTTATTAGTTTGTAAGCTAATAAATTTAATGGCAGAAGTGAAACAATTATTAAAGATGTTTCCTATAAACTGATTATTGCCACCTAAATGTACTTTATCATTAGGATCGATTACAGTTGCGTCAAAAGATTGAACTCTTAAAGCAGCTCTACGATTTTTACCCGTATTAACAAACATATTTTCGTTACAAATAGACCAACGAGGTCCTTTTAATAATATTCCATTACCTCTATTATTAAAAATATGGTTATTTTTGATAATAGCCCAAATAGGTTTCCCTAAGACTATCCCATGTGGAGATCCATTGGAAATATCAGAAAAAAATTTATTCTCAGCAATTACTCCACCATCCATATATCCTAAATTGATTGCAGATTCTGATAAATCGATGAAAATGTTATTTTTAATGTCAATATCCGCAATTCTAGACAACTTTTTTGAATATATACCAAAATTACTATTAGCATTATCTCTGCTTCCTGAAAATCTTGAATTAATTATTCTTGTTCTGACTTCCTGACCATTTCCCTGACTATTTTCGGATTCTGCTAACAAGATTCCTGTAGCTTTTTCATCTCCATTTGGGTTATTATTTGTTATAGAAAATGTACATTTATCTACAATCAAATCAGCGGTGTAGTATGTCTCAATACCAATATGCCCTTGAATTATTAAATGCTTAAATTGAACACCGAGTAGGTAGTTACTTATACCTAATCCCTTTACTTTAAATATAGCTTTGTTATTTGATGTATTGAAGATTCTACTTGTTCCTCCCTGATTGTTACCAAAAATCAAACTATGATGCTGATTCTTATCAATAACTATGGATTCTTCAACCTTATATTTACCTTTAGGGAAATATAAAATTCCTCCCGAATAAGATTGATCAGTACTTTTTGATAATAGATTTATTGCAGTTTGTATTGCGGTATGATCTATGGAAACTCCATCTCCTTTAGCTCCAAACCATTGAGGGTATAATTTTTCGACTACTGGCTTACCCGTTACATTACCACTAAAAATCTGGTAGATACCTGCACTGATACTCCCATTTAATTGAAATGTAACTCCATCATCAATTATTATTTTGTTTCCTTTAAAAAAATTAAGCTCTATTTCTTTTGGAATTACAAAATCTTCAGAGATAGTTATATTGCCTTTAATAGTAATTGTACCTTTTGAATTTAGGTTTGTTATTGCATCCGATAATACATTATTAAAATTAGGGTTATTATCTTGTATCCCTCCTGTTACAATAAATTCCGTGGTTTGTTGCCCAAAAATAGATGTAGATAGTATAATTAATACTAAAAAGTTAAATATTTCTTTCATCTTTTATTTAGTTTTTTGATTTATTACAATCTCATTAATGTTGAATATTTATGTTGTAATGATCTAAATTGTTACCCTGCGTTTCATTTTAGAGTATAGTTCAGAGGAGTCAAAAATGTAGAATTCTTGTTATTCAGATTAACCAGAATATTTGCGTAAACACAACTTTTGATCTTGATCCCTTTTGGTCTTGACCCTTAATTAACTCTATATCAGGATTTAAATAAAAAAAGGACAAGTAAAAAATACTTGTCCTTTCCAGTGACCTCGGCAGGACAATTGTCGAACTTTTTTAAATATAAAATTTTAAAAATCAATAAGTTAGTAAATAGACTTATTAGCTTTAACACTTTTGTAACATTTGTGATATTATTGTATTTTATTCATTTTTGATGATATTTTATTATCTATTTAATATGTCAAATTTCACAAAACATATAACCTTTAATAGTTGAATTGCAACTACAAGGTTTATAAACTTAAGCTCAGATTTTCTACTTTTAAGTAGGACCTATACTTGGGAAAAAGGTCATAGGGCTTAGTTAAAATTTCTTTACATGATTCTGTTTTTTCGTCTGACTATTTTTATTACGCTTTTAAAATTAATAAAGTACTTTAATTTATAATAGATTTATAAAAAAAATGCATCTCCCAAAATGGAATAAAAATAGCTTAAATAAAGATCAATAAACTTCTCTTTCAATATGATATTTTTATATTTATAATTGATTAACTTTTCTTTTTTCATTGTATTAACAATAATATTCATATTTATTCTAGTTGTTCTAATATAAGTGGCAAATTCATTTTGATTTAAAGGTGAGTTAATCTCTATATTTTTTTTAGAATGATCAAATGAATTTCTAAACTTTTCTTTGAATTCGATTAATGATTTTATAAACCGTTGTTCTGTAGATTGAATTTGTAATAGTTGTATTCTTTTTTCTAATTTAGAGTGTTGCCAATTTATTATAGATAATAAACTTTTTTTAAAAATAGATTTTTGATTTATAAGTTTATAAACATCTGTAATATCAAATTCGAATAAAATTGTTTTCTTGGCAATTGGCACAATTAGATATGAAGGGTAATTATCATATTTTACTGTTAAACAAGCTCCTATAATTTCATTTTTGGTTTGTAATGAGATTATTATATGTTGACCTTGATCAGTAATCATATTTATCTTTACAATTCCTATTTTTACTAAATAAATTTTATTGAAGTTTTTTTGTTTTAAACAAATAGTTTTATTATCAGAATAAGTTTTATACTTTTTTTCATTAATTAATACTGTTATTATATCTAAATTCATTGTATAAGGTTTTTAAGAGTTAGTGAATTTTTCTAATTGAAAAATTAGAAATAAAGAGGTGTATTTAATATGTAAAGAATATGATAAAAGTTATACTGGCATAATAAAAATTTATAAAAAATGACTTATTCTTATTTTACCATTTTTTAAGTTATATTTTATCTTATTTTTTTAGTTAAGGAAAAATGTATATTATCAATAAGATAAATACCTTAAAGCATCTTTTTGAAATGTTTAATGATTTGAAAAAAAGCAGATTCAAAACACCCCCTATTTTGAACCCGCCTTATTGCTCCCTTTACTTAGCTCATTTTCTCCCAACTAAACATGTGATTTAATATTAATGATTTACATATGGAACTTCTGTAAAACCAGTCATTTCACCTCTAATGGTCAGAATATTACTTGCTGGAACTCTATCTGCAATCAAATGTTCACCAGCTGAGATTCCATAATTTCTTGCTCTAGAGAATGGTAAAGCTCTAATTTCATCCAGAGAAAACATATGGTATTTTGGAATTCCTCGAATATCGATTTTAATTACTGCTCCTCCACTAGAACCATAATTCCCTATTGCTTCTGCTTCACTAGATGTTGTTGAAATCCATGGAGATTCCCTTAAACCGACAAGGTGTCCACGAGCAGTATCATCGAGTTCTGAAGGAGCTGGATAAGTTCTACTAACCACATCCCCTCTCGACGTAAATCTTTCATTTTCAGATAATGCTCGAAACTTAATATTTTGATTAGTATTTTCAACATACCCTGCAGACCTTTTTATTTTGTTAACCGTTCGTCTTCTAAAATTCTTGAAGTTTTTTTCAACCGCTCTAAGTCGTGCTCTATTTCTAATTACAAGTGGATCCCTATTTTGAATATTTAGACGTCTTCCTCCATAGAGTTTTGCACGATATTTATATTTAGCAATTTTTCTTACATAAGACCTAATTATTGGCAATCTTCTCCCCATAATTTGTGCGATTGAAGGAGCCATTCCATCTCTATCTACAAAGTTTATGGGATTATTATTAGCATATACATATGGACTTGAATTTATTTTCAATGGATCAGGCTGTAAAAAACGTTTTATAACAGGGTCATATATTCTGGCCTTGTAATTATATAAATGAAACTCATTATCATATTCCTGTCCTGTAAATAGATATCGAAATAGTTTTTTATCACCTGAATTATTTTTCAAATTCCCCCATTTATCGTAATCATAACTATCTATAATAGTATTATTTGCATCTAGGATTAGGTGAGAAGAATCTAAATAATCTTTTATTAAATAGTGAGTTTCATTATTTTTAGAAAAAGCGAGAATATCTCCATTAGGAAAATTGATATAATCGGTAGTCATACTTGTTCCCGTACCCTTATTAACGATCTTTTCTGCTAATGGATACATTGAATTACCATAAATATATTCTATAGTCTCTTCTGGAGTATCTTTAAGAACTCTCTCCTTTTGAGAATATAAAAACGTATATTTTTTAGTATCAACATTTATACTTGTAACTTCGGAATCAATATCTGAATATTTGATATTATAATTGTTATTACTTCCATTTTTAAAAGATACAACCCTTCCTTGTTTATCATATTTATATTCTTTGTTGCTACCAGATGTAATTAACTTATTTTTCTGATGCTCATATTGATGGATATTTGATAAGATATTGCCATTAGGATCGTATGATAAACCACTTTGGTCTACAATTCTATTGTGCTGATCATAATTGATATCATCAACTGTATTAATGCCATTTTTTTGGATGGTTATTTTTGAAATAAAATCATTCTGTTCATTATTGTTTTTAAAATATTCTAAAGATTGATGAAACAAGTTTGGTTTTGTATTATTCACTTTATCAACAACCTGAATATCTTTTAATCTACCTAAAATATCATACGTAAAACTTTTATTTACTTTTGAACTATTTATGGTGTACAATGTAACCTTACCACTTAGATTATACAAGAAATCAGAAGCAAACACATTATTCTCATTAAAAACTTTACTTAAGTAACCTTCTGGAGTATAGTCGTATTGAGTAATAAACCCAGAAGCCGTAACTGAACGAATAGGTTTTGAAAGTAAATACATGTAAGTTACTAAGCTGTTGGTAAGCATATTATTAGTATTATCATAAGAATTTATCCCTACCCTATTTCCATTCCAGTTATAAAGAAAAGACTTACCTGTAGTTACACTTGACTGATATTCAAAAATATCAGAAATATGCCCTAATGACATTTCATCAACTAACGAAGTAATATACTGTTTTTCAACACCTTCTTTCATTTGCCTAATCTTAAACATGCTGGCTTCAGCAATATTTACAGTTAACAGCACTATGTCATCAGGTTCACTATGTTTATATTGAAGGTAAGAACCATCTTTTTTCTGTACTATAAAACCATTTTTGGAAGGGATAAATTGGAATAAAAACTCATCAGCATTTCCAACTTCCTTAGGATTACTAAATACCAATCCTTTTGTCGCATGTTTGGTAAGATATTTTCCAGAAAGTTCGGGGTCAGATGATTTGATACGATACCAGACTTGATCAGTATTGTCTATATGTAATTCAATTCTAAATGTATCAGGTATTGGTTTTACACTTTCTGAAACCATTGTCAAAGCTGTACTATAATTCCAATATGATTTTTCAGTAGTTGCTTTAGCATCTGTTTCAAAAGCTACATCTCCAATAGCAGAAAGACTAACCTGATCATACTTCCACTTCTTTCTTGGTATCATCCCAGTAGGAACAGTTCCATTAATAGTATGGTTTTTTAGCTCGTTTTCATCCCAGTTTTTATTGAGAATTCCTTTTTCAATAATTCTAGATAATTTATCATACTTAATATATTCAATGACATTAGGTGTTTGTGCTGCTCCATCTCCTGTCAACTCAAATATTTTTTTTCCATAAGGATCAAATATTTTTTTAGTTATTTCTTCATCAGGAGATGATTCAGTACTGACTAGCTTTCCATATTTTATAGTATTCGTATGTATTTGAGCTATTTGCTTATCAGGATTAATATCATTTAGATATCCAAAATAATTGGGTAAATGTAAGTTACTTGTTACTACCCCTACAGCGCTATAATCTTTAGAATACGACAATTTAATATCATTATATTCAGAAGAGAGAAGTCTTCCTTTTGAATTTCTTGATGTAGAGTTTTCTAGAATCCCTCCATCTAAAGCATTTTTCTGAATAACTTCTTCTAATATTCCTCCGTTACCTATAGGAGCTCCTGAATAACTAAATTGAACATTATTTTTTATTTCATTATTAATAGCTCCTGCCCTAATTTTTGTTTTTAAACGATGTAATGGACTTTTGGTATGTATTAACCTTGAATAAGGAAACTTATAGTCTTCTCCTAATAGCTTAATGCCTTGACTATCCATTTGAGCAGGTGAGTTATAAAAATTGATTATATCTCCGTTAAGCACATTGGTATTAAAATCATATGAAGTATAAAGGTTTTTATGTTTTTTAAACCCGTCATCATATAAAACTGGTAAAAGTGTAATAGTTGGATTCCCCCAATTATCATAAATAGTTCCATAAGAAATTACCTGATTGTTTGTATGATTCATAATATTTTCTACAGGCTTACCTTCTTTATCCAGATAAGTAAACTCCATCATTGGATTTGGAATAAGAATAATGTCTTCTGTCTTATTGACAATTTTTATTTCGCTAGAACTTCCTATATTTTGTATTACATTATGTTGGAGTAACACACCGTCTACAAACACATAAATATCTGAATTTTTACAGAATACAGTCAGATCAATATTCTTTTGATTTGAAAGAAAGTTGGGTTTAAACTGTTTGTTATGATATTTCTGATCTGATTGGATTAGAAGTCCTCCAGCATCTCTAAATTCAGCTTTTAAAACATTATATCCTAAATTGTTTGTAGTCTCATTAGCGGGAACTGGAAAGTTATTTATTATTTTTAAAGTATATAATTGACCTAGTCCCAAGTGTAACGGTGCATCAAGAGGCACTATAGCAGAAACAGCAAATCCTTTGTGCTCTGTTGATAAACAATCATCAAAGACACTTACAGAGGTTTGTTGATTAACTTTAGTGAAATATTTCGCTTTTCCACCTCCAGTAATATGATATTTATAGGAACCTTCTAATAAAGCATCGGTATTTTTGATCAAATCATTAGAAACCTTATCATATTTATAATTGTTATTAATCATTCCTCTTTTTAATGCCGTAACACTTTTGATTATTTTAGTTTTTGATACATCAAAAATATGATCTGATCGAACATAACTATTATTGATTGTTGCTATTAAATTGAGTCTATTGTCATAAATACTAGCATTCATTCTACTTGTAACTGGTCGAATAGAAATGTCGTCAATAAAAACCTTTGAAGTAGCTTCTATAGAAGGGGTAAGATCAGTTATTTTTTCTGATGATATAGTATATATCTCCCAATCACCACTTCCTTTAAAAATGTTGGAGTGATTATTTGAAATCCTTAATGTCAATGTTTCACCAACTGGTATTTTGGCATATAGAGATAGTATGTATTTTCTATCACTTTTTGGGATCACTTTTTTATCAAACAAAGAGCTATAAGAAATATTAGGCTCAATAACACCTACTTTCCCTTTGCGATTATGATTAATTGCACCATCTACTGCCATAATTGATGAAATCATATTCTCTTCATAATTCTCGAATCCAAAATAAGAAACCTCAGACATTTCCGCATTTGCAAAAGAAACAATTGGCAGTTGTCCTTTTTTATCAAAAAAATGTGAATGAATAACTCCATCAGCTTGTTCCTGTGTAATTTTTCCGTTACCATTCCTATTCAAAATAGATGATATTGGATACCATTGAGAACGATCTTGATTTGAAGCTAGTCCATTAAAAACTCCCCCTTCTTTTAAAGAAGTGAAAGTAGTTTGTAAAGCCCATGCTCTATTGTTTTTTGCATATAAAAATGCTGTTGCACTAATGTTTTTTTCACCAATATTATCTCCAGAATGGGTTCTTGTCAATTGATTTATAAGATCAAATCTTCTATCTGTAGCAATTACATTATTTGTTTCATATGCATAGGTATAGATAGTCTTATCTGTAACATCAACAGGTTCATTATTGGAGTTCAATTCTGTAGAAATATCTGACCTTTCTTTTATATATCCATACTCATTAAATACCTCCTTGTTCTTTGAAGGTACATCGTCAAGAATGGATTGCCTAGAAACACTACTTAAAATGAACTCTTGATTAGTACTATTGCCCAAAATTGAATTATAGACCTGTTCGATAATTTGATTTTCAGCTTCTAAAGTGTATTTACTATCGGTTTCTTTTCTATAGACTCTACTTCCTATCTCTTGTCCTATACTATTATTAACAGTTTCATTATCTACACCTTCTCCTACAGAAGGAAAAGTTGTAGTTATCATTTTTATTTGACTTGGTTGATTAATGATATTATGAATTTCAAATTCTGCATTATTCAAATCTCCTCCATTAATAAATAAATGTTCTGTATATCCATAAGGTCTGTCAATACCCCCTTGACTAACCATTACTTTTGAGAAAACATTGGGTAGAATAGCATTTCTTTGCAGTGCTTTGTCACCATAATCTATATAAGTAGATGTTTGTTGAGTTCCATCATCAAACGAAACTTCTGAGACCACATACTTTTCAACTTCTCCTTTATAATTACCTTTAATGACTTTAAAGAGATGTATATAAGGGCTTTTATCAAGATCATATGTTTGTTGATTTTTTGTGTATTTTAATGCAAATTGATCCTGAGACATTTCAATATCTTTAATCCCTAAAGTGCTTAATCCTTCTAATGCCGTATTTGGTTTTTTATACCCATGATAATTTGCTGTAGCACTAAAAGATATTTCTCCTCTACCAATTCGATTTCTGGACACAGGAATCTTATTTTTCATCATCATGATTTCTTGTTCTATCGTATGACGATTCATAGACCCAGGTGCTGGTAACCCAGTTCCCCAATCTTCACTATACACAATATTAGAAAAAACAAACTCAGGATTCCATGTAGAATTTACCCCTGCATAATTAAATGAAACAACTCCATCGCTCGAATAATCCCCTCCATACGGGTTATTAGCAACAGTTGTTTCTTTTAAATTCCATTTTTTATTATTTATTTTCAGGAAATAATCTCCTTTATAATAACTGGGTTTATTCGTACTGAGTAATTGATGACCTGTATTTATAAAATTAGCTGATTTATCAAACTCATAAATAAGATTATCTTGAATAAAATGAGTGTTTTTGAAGGACGTACTAAAATCTTGTTGGTACAATGATTCTCCTACAGCGGATTTTATTATATCTTCGATTGAACCAATAACTAAAAATATTTCTCCTCCTGCAACATAGGTAATTGGGTTGTTTAAAACAACATCAACTATTTTAAAGAATTCAAGCCATGCATTACTCAATTGCCCATTATTAAATTCATGCTTAAGAAAAAAATCTTTTTGCTGTAGATCATACATACGAAGACTCCCTTTGTCTCCATCGTTTGTACTGTAACAATTTTGATCAGCAAATATTGGAACATTTTCTGTTGACGGGATATTACGTTGAATCTTAAATCCATCAGCTTCATGGATTGCTTTTGCGATAACTCCTTCATCTGGACTACCCATCAATACATAATTATTATTAATTGTTGTAAATCTAGTATGCATATCATCTTCAGAATCTGCTTGATACTGTTTATTTTCAAAAGTGAAGAAGACCCTACTATTTGTATGATATAATATGGATGAAAAATTGGTAACAGAAGTTCTTGGATTTTTAAGGTTGATAATGGCTCCAACATAATTATCTGTAGCTTGAATGTTTAAATGAATTACATCCTCTGGTCGTTGATGAGGGCCATACCGCATCGGACCTGTTTTATTTTCCAATGCATTCCACAACGAATTTGTAGTGCCTATTCTGCTTTGATCATAAATAAATTCAGCTAATTCAAACTCCCATTTTTGAGTTGGTAGAGCAGAACCTGGTAATGAAGTCAGTGTATTACGAGCCTTTACCAAAATAAGATTGTTTCCCTGAAATGCAATATCGATTTTAGAAAAATTGTGAGTACTTTTGAAAACATGTTCTTTTGTCTCTTTTTTCCAGTCTCCTTGTTGTTTTGAATAAAGATGAACTTTGTTATTCCCATTAAAAAACGCAATCTTTTTGTCATTAGAAAAGGCAAGTTTATACTCATTAATATTTAAATCAGTATCAGTGATATTGATTTCCTTTTTTTCCCAATGATTGAAAAGATCATTTGCTTTTTCCCATATACAAAGCTTTTTACTAGACGAATTGAAATAGACAAAAACATTGCTTTTAACAATAGGTTTAAAATCTTTTTCATAAGAATCTGCTAAAGCATTTTCGGTATGGTAAGAAACACTCCATTGATTCAACCAGTTGGCTATTGCAAACTTTACATCTCCTCCTGTATTTTTATTTTTCCAACTTAAGATTGAAAAATCAGCTCCTTGAAAAACTTTAGCTTTTTCCCAATTACTATTTTCTATCATAGTTCCAGTATTAATATCAAACTTACCTTCTGGCCCTAAAACAATATCACGATTAGATTCTTTAAGATTTTTTTCTGAATAACTGTACATATATTTTGCTCCCAATGCATCAGTTTTTGATTTCATACCTCCATATAAAGCCTTTGTAGCAGTATTATATAGTTGGTAATTATAGTTGGAAACCTGATTTAAAACTACTTCTTCAGAAAAAACTCCATCTAGTGCTTTATTTTCTCCCCAGTAATCAAATTTAGAGACGGATTCATTTGTGTCTTTTAATTTAATCGATTTAAGAACACGTTTTTTAAATTTTCCTTTACCAATAAACCCATAATCAAATACGTATTCATGAGATATCTCATCATTGTTATGTTCTACATAACAGCTTTTTAAAAATTTTGTCTCATACTTTTCTTGATAAATATCTGGTTCCTTTACTGCAGTATATGGATCTTCATATTCATCAGCATCTTTGTTTTCATACACAAATATTAATTCATGTGTATTATTAGACGAAGAAACATTTGACAAATAGCTTTCTTGAGTAAATGTTTGTTCAGACAATGGAACATCATTATTGCCAACTTTTTTTGAAGTTTTTATATATCGAAAAACAACTTGATTATCCCACTCATCCAAAACTTTACTTACTTTCCATTCTCTAGTATATGGAACTACCGTTTTTGCAATTCCACTTCTATGCCTATCAACAAGTAAGTCTGTACAATTGGAATTAGAAGTTACGATATCATTAGGATCATCTCCATAATATGTTTTTGTCCCATCAGAATTCTCAATTATCCAAAAATCACCCATTTCGTAATAAGTTACCCTATTTCTCTTATTACCTTTAATCCTATATACATGTGTATTATCTTTTTTTTCAGTAAAAGTTAATTCGTTAACCCCAGATGAACTGATAAGCCTAAATGAGTCATCATTAAGTAAGGTAGTTCCATTGGTCACCCTAATAATCTCTGGCTGTAGAAAAGACCATCCAAGTCCTAATACAGAAGTTGGTTGCCTTTCATTAATTGTAGATGCCCCCTCTGATATGTTATTAGAATCATATTGCATGGTAAAATCAAAACCTTCAATAGACAATATTGTCTCAGAAAAAGATAAATTCCCTGTCGAGAGTTGTACATCCATAGGAGCGCGTCCACCAGGAATATTTTTTATTGCTTGTCCTTGTATTTCACCCATACAAAGAAAACTAAGAGAGAGTACGTATAAATTTATCAGTTTTTTTATTAATCTATGTGGTGATTTACTTGTGCATATTGTGTTCCATAATACAGAGTTTGGTATTACTGAATTTGTAACACCTTTCGGTGCAACCTTGTACCAGAGGTTCTCATTAGAAAACCTTTTGCTTTTTGTTATATTCAAAATGAATAATAAAACATGCTTTTTCATATTTATATATTTAAAAATTAATATTAAAGACTTGTAAATAAATTAGATTTATCATTAGCATTTTTTGCTTATAAATATGTACACTAATTCCAATCTAATACATTTTAAATCCATTGATTTAAAACAATATCAAAAATGATTTGAATACAATATCCCTTAACTACTAAGGGGTTAAACAAAAAATAAATGGAGGGATCTCAATTAAAATAGAGACATACATAAGAGTGTATTCTATCTGAGGGTAAGACTTGAATTTTACATTTCTTAAAAGAGCAAAACTCTTAATTTTTAATACAGGTAATTAGTTTTTATTACTTTATACTTTACTTATCTTTTTCTAACTCAAAAAAGACTTATATAGAATCTAAAACAAACTCCTTATCATTTTTGGGTAAAATAACTGAAACAATAAATGAATAAAAAGCAGATCCAAAATACCCTCCCTATTTTGAACCTGCCTTATTATTTCCCTTATATAATTCATCGTTTTCCTTATTTATTTATCTGATATTTGTTTTATAAAGACTATATAGCCCAACTTATATAATGATTCAATTATTATTGGTTTTTACCATGGGTAACCTATTAATTTCTAGTAATCTATTATAGCTTGTTGTAACTGGAAGGGAGTAAAATTTAACAAGCTCATTTTAAAATATTTTTACATCAGAATAAAACTGAACATAAAAACATTTCTTCAAGGGGAATTTATGTATTAGGTAATAATTTTGTTTTCTTCTTTCTTTTTAAAGAAGCTTAAAAGGAGGGAGACAATTAGTTTACAATTTAATCAGTAACTTTTATATTAGATTTATTCTGTTATAAATTTCATTACTTAAATAACACTTTTCATTTACGTTTTATAAAATTCTATATATTTAAACTCAATCAAATTTAAATATTATAATCGTATTAAAAAGTATAAAATCTAACATTCAAAAATAAATATTATATATATCAACAATAAAAATATACGTGTTTACCACATTAATTATAAGCGCCTTACACTTTTATTTAATCATAAACCACATTAAAAATAAAGGTATAAGAAAAGAAAAGGTTAATGTTTTTTTAAATTAATCTTAAAATACTGTAGCCTTCTTTAAAAATAGCTATTAATAAAATGGATAAATAATTTTAAATGACCACTTTCTAGATTTAGGTACTAGTTAAAAGTAAAAAATCGAGTTTCTAATCAATACAGAAAAGAAGAAATAGTTTTCAAGAACCTCGGAAGGATACGCCGAACTCATAATCGACTGAAAATCAATTATCATATATTATTCAAGGGAATATCCTTAATAAGAAGACTACTGTATGCGAAACATCCATAAAACACTAATAATCAGATACATAAAACGAGGCAAATTTTATACTTGCCTCGTTTCGTGACCTCGGCAGGACAATTGTCGAACTTTTTCAAAAACAAAATCCTAAAAATCAATAAGTTAGTAAGTACCCTTAGCGAGGTTTAACACTTTTATAACATTTGTGATAGAATTGTATTTTCATCATTTTTGATGATAGTATAGCATCTACTTAATATCTCACATTTTACAAAGCATATAATTGATGAGTAAGAAAATAATTAATACTGGATATTTGAAAAGGGATTTAAAACATGAAAAATTACAAATGAATGTTTTAAGATATTATAAAACAAACAAGCGGTGGATTGATGGCGATACCTTGCAAGTAGAGATCGATTTAAGGTTCTATGTGCAGACTACACAAAAAATAAGATTGACTCGTATTGATGCTCCATAGTTAGGCGATAGCGTAGCATATCGAGAACGACAAGCTAGCCAGAAAATTCTGCCTAGAGGGTACAATCGTTACCATTACTATACTTTAAAACAAAAACCAGCTATGAACTTATTACCAGTATTAAGGGGATTGGTTTGCAAACTGCGGTTATAATTATTGCATATACGAACAACTTTAATAGGTTTAAAAACTGGCGTAGATTTGCTTCGTATTGTGGTATAGCCCCTTTTCCTTACCAATCTGACACAAGTATAAAAGGAAAAGCCAAAGTTTCACATTTGGCAAATAAAAAACTAAAATCTATAATAAATATGTGTGCAATTTCAGCGATACAACATAACCCAGAAATAAAACATTATTATCTCAAAAGAGTGAGTCAAGGTAAAAACAAAATGAGTACTATTAATATTGTTAGAAACAAGCTAATTGCTAGAGTTTTTGCCGTAATAAAAAGACAAACTCCATATATAGATACTATGAAGTTTGCCGCTTAATCTTATTAACAATAAATAATTCAATTCTTACTTGTTTTAATCATAGAATACGGTGGGGGAACTTAAAATATTGTTGGTCAATCTCTTTCAAAAACAACTTTTTTATAAATCACTTCTTTATTACTTAAATTATTAATTGTTATTTTTAAAATATAAAGGCCATTATTTATTAAATTGAAATTACTTGAATCAAGTGTAATCTCATTAATACCTTTTTGATACATTCCTAAATTGAGATTAACTATTCTAACTCCTTCTGTATTGAATATTTCAAAAACCAAATTACTATTTTGAAATAGTTTTAAGGATAAGTTAACAATTCCATTTACAGGGTTAGGGAAAACAGATAATGAAGAATCTTTTATAGATAAATCACTATTGCTTTTAGAGTGCATATTAGAGTTGTATTTTTTAACATATACTTCTCTGGGTTTTAATAATATGGGCTCGTTAAACATAAGGTAACCTACGTTTGATCTGTTTTGACTGGCATTCACTAATATATCATATAAATTACCGTTAATTGATTTAAACCGTCCTTTATGAATATTATTTTCAGCTTCTTCCCCAGAAACATATGTCCCTGAAAATATATGTTCTTTATCCCTCAAATTCTGGCTAATTCTTTTCACTGCATTCCAAATTTCTATTTTTTCTGGTGTTTGTTCTGCTAATTTTCCTCTTCGCCAAAACATAATACCAGCAGCGCCGTGTATCATAGATACATATGCTTCTGCTTTTAATGCTTCTTCATAGATTACCATATCATCTACACTAGAATCTTCTTTTTCAGCATCAAGAAAAACAAAACATGGTTTGTTTGAAATACCTTTTATTCCTCTTACTATTTTAGCGATATTTTTAATTGCATCACCATTTACACTATAGAATTGTTGAGATAAAAGATCGTAAGAAACATTTGATGCTAATGCTTTAACTCTTGGACAATATTCAAGACTATTTAAAGGAGTAAAATTTTGAGCTAACCCATGAAAATTATTAACATTTGAACAACCACCCCCTGCTTGTACATCCATAAAAGTCAATGCTCCTGTATCATTGGTTTTAATTGTTTTATTCCATAAATTGAAATAGTCATATCTATTATTTTCTGAAGCTCTAATAAAATCATTATCGCTAAAACCATTGCCGTTACCTTTTGTATTATATGGTTCATCGTGCAAATAAATCCGGTTCAGTTGTTTGTTTTTCCAGTAACTACTTTCATCTTCTGCAATTGCTTTAGCATTATTAAGGCTGACTCCTCCTTCCATTGCTAAATCTCTATGCCACTGATGTATATTTAACATTAATCTATTTTCAACAACCCAAGGCCACTCCATACCTTCATCAGCCACAAGTGTATTAAACATCTCAAATTCTTTTTCAAAATTTATTTTATTCAACATATGATCACTTGTATACAACCCCACTACATTACTTTCATCAGCTGAATTTGGTTTTATTGAATAAGGAGGAGCTGAATTATAGTCAATTTTTCCACCATTCATTCCACGAGTATACCAAGCTCCTATAACAAAAAACTTATGACCGTTTTTATATAACCAATTTTGGTCTGTAGTCCATCTATCAGGTGTAATTTGCTTTGAGGTATTAATTGTTTTGCAAAAAGATATTTTACCCTCTAAATTTCTTGAATTTTCAAGATGTTTTTCCCATAGTAAATCACCATTACCATTCCCTTTTATGGAGCCATGTTTTCTACTATTTTGATTTTCTGATATGAAATATATATCATCAGATGCGTCAAGATTAAATTTTCCTTTTGATATTGCTAAAACACTTTCATTTATAAAATTTTTGTCAACAAAATTACCACCTTCTAATAGCGACTTTTTTCCTGTCTGCCCATTTAAAACAAAAAGAGCATTATCATTGGTGTCAGACTCTCTAACAATACAAATATCATCAATACTATCGTTATTAACGAAATTACCTGTTAGAGTAAATTTTATTTTCTTACCCCACCATTTTTGAGTATTTGAAGAACTCCATATCTGATTACCATTTAGACCATCGATTGCAAAATGTTGAAAAAAACCTCGAGTACTTTCATTTATTAAATCTTTAATATAAAAAATATCTATACTACCATCACCATTAAAATCACCTGTTCTTATGAATTGAATTTCATTTTCACCCTCGTCTTCATAGGTTACTAAATTTTTACCCCATTTTTTTGATCCATTAGCTCCATCTAACATTATCAACACTCGGCTTTTGAGATTTCCAGATTTTCTGATATAGAAAACATTTGATTTTTTATCTATATCGGAATAACAGCTCTGTACATTTAAAATATTACCCCATTTTGATCCATGACCTTCAAAGTTTGATTCCCAATAAGATATATTCCCCCCATTTCCAAGCAAAACCCCGTGTTTTCTATTCTCAAAAGTTTCATAAATATAATAGATATCATCAATACCATCACCATTGAAATCGCCAGAAGTTAGATGAGTAACCTGAGAGTTTGGAAAATTCTTATCCACAAAAACATTCTCATGCAACGATTTTTTTCCAGTCTTTCCATTAATTACAAATAGAGCGTTAGCATTGTTGTTATTTCCAGATTCTCTTACTATACAAATATCTTCATATTCATCGTTATTAATAAAGTTACCTACAAGAATAAATTTAACCTTACCATTCCACACCCTATTATTATCGTCTGAAAAATACCACAAATCACTACTGTTAGATCCATCTATTCCAACTCCTTTAGTCTTTCCATTATTTTCATCTATAACATAAAATATATCTTTTATACCATCACCATTAAAATCACCAGTTTCAACGAATAGAATTTCTTTATTAGGCTCATTTTTAATAACACTTCGAGAATATTTCTTCGACCCTATTTCACCATTAACAACATGTAAACTGTTTTTGTTAGAAGAATTAATATTGTTAATTAAATAAAAAGGATTATCCTGTCCTATCACAATTTGTGATATACCTAAGAGAATAAATACAATTTTTTTCATTTTTTATTAATATTAGTTAGCTCTTAAATATGTATGTCTGATTAGGGTCAAATGTTACCTAATTAAAGATACTTACATATAGATAAATTACCCAAAATGATAAAGAAATTCTTCCTCTTTAGATTAACTAGAATTTTTGCATAAAACACAACATTTGATATTGATCCTATATTAGTTGTTTTTTGATTCACCCCTCGAAAAGATTCGAACTTTTAACATCAAGAAATCAATGAGTTATAAAATAAAAATAGATAAGACTTAACAGGATTGAGTTCGAATCAGAAAGAGTCTAAATTGTTGATTTTCAGCAAAATAAAAAAGAGATAAATGTTAAATTTATCTCTTTAAGTGACCGCGGAGGGATTCAAACCCCCAACCCTCAGAGCCGAAATCTGATGCGCTATTCAGTTGCGCCACGCGGCCAGTTTATTATAATTATGATAATTTATTCTTTACTATTGTAGAAATTGTTTTTCCATCAGCTTTTCCTGCTAATTTTGCACTTGTTGCTCCCATCACTTTACCCATATCTTTCATTCCTTCTGCTCCTGTAGAAGCGATAACCGCTACGACTACTTTTTCTATCTCTTCTTCACTCAATTGCTCTGGCAAAAATTTCTCGATTACCTTTGCTTGAGCCAATTCTGGTTCTGCCAAATCATTACGCCCTTGTTCTTCAAAAATAACAGCACTATCTTTTCTTTGCTTTACCAGTTTTTGTAATAATTTTAATTCCTGATCTTCTGTCAACTCTTCTTTTGCTCCGCTTTCTGTCTGAGCCAATAAAATGGCTGATTTTATAGCTCGCAATGAGGTCAAAGCATTTGTATCTTTAGCTTTCATTGCTTCTTTCATCGCTGTCATTACTTCTTGCTGTAAACTCATCACCTTTTGGGTTTAAAATTATTATATCATTTTGGATTGCGAAGATAAAAAATAAACCGATACTCTTGGAATAGATTATCGGTTTAGTTCTATTTATTTTTATAGGTTTTTCAACCTTTTATCTATTATAGTTTCCTTATGCAGATACTTAATCTAATCTACATTATCATGTAAAAAAGAATTGTTTTTACGCAATTGTATATCATCATTACCATCTGTTCCTAAAGATGTTCTTGACAAACCAGAATCATCTGGTTTTGCATCTACATCTATCCCTGCTCTCTTATATGCAGGTTCTTTTTCTATATCATCTATATTAGAAGAACTATTTCTAAACTTATAATTAAACTCCTTCATCTTAGCTCTGCGCTCTGCTGCTCTTGCTTTTAAAGTTTCAGAAATAGGTTGATTCATAGGATCTACATCTTCACTTTTTTCTACCTCAGGAGTTGGAGTAATAATTTTCTTTTCTAAAAGAATTTCTTCGTCTTGTTCTTCAACCTCTGTTGGTTTTGCATCTGTCAATCTCTTCTCCTCTTCCATATAATCTTCCAGACTATATTTACGCACACCTTCTGATACAGTTTCTCCCACAGGAACTACCTCTATAGGATCCTTAACCTCCATATCCATGATATCGTCACTCAGATCAAAAACAATAGGTTGTTCGTCTTGTGTTTTTTTCTGTTCAGAAACTGATTCATTTGAAATTATAGGTTGTTCTGGTTCTTTTGTATTTTCTACAGGCATATCAAATGCCAATGCAAATTGATCTTCTTTTTCTTCTTGTACCTGAATCTCTTTTTCATCATTAACTTCTATTTGTTTAATGATATCCTGTGCATTTATAATAACAAAGTCATCATTAGAAGAAAATGGTTCTACTACTTCATAAGACACATCTATATTTTTCAGTAAATCTGTTGTAGGGATCAAAATATCTTCTCCTACTTCTTCTTCCTCAATTAATTTGTGCTTTATAATCTTTGTTTCTTCAATTTCTTTTTTAGGAATCGGAGCGCTTATAGGAGTAATTTTTCCTGTAGATTTAGGAGATAAATCTTGTGTAGTTGCTCTTTGTTCATCCTCAAGCGTATGAATTATTTTCTTAGTTTCTGTATTTACTATCTCGTCTTGTTGTTCTACATCAAAACCAGTAGCAATAACTGTAACAGAGATTGCATCTTCTAAAGATTCATCTTCTCCTACTCCCATTATTATATTGGCACCATGTCCAGCTTCTTGCTGGATGTGATCATTAATTTCACCAATTTCATCAATTGTAATTTCTTCTTTACCAGAAACAATAAGGAGAAGTACGTTTTTGGCTCCAGAAATTTTGTTATCATTAAGTAATGGAGAATCTAATGCTTTAGCAATAGCATCGTGAGCACGTTTATTACCTGAGGCATTAGCAGACCCCATAATTGCCGTACCACTATTACTAAGTACTGTTTTTGCATCACGTAAATCTATATTCTGTGTATAGTGATGTGTTATTACTTCGGCTATACCTCTAGAGGCTGTTGCTAAGACTTCATCTGCTTTAGAAAAACCAGCTTTAAACCCAAGGTTACCATATACTTCTCTCAGCTTATTATTATTAATAACAATCAGAGAATCAACATGTGCACGTAATCTCTCTACTCCTAGCTGAGCTTGCTCATTACGCATACGACCTTCAAACTGAAAAGGAATAGTAACAATCCCTACAGTCAACACATCTAATTCTTTAGCCATTTTTGCTATCACAGGGGCAGCTCCTGTTCCTGTTCCTCCACCCATACCTGCAGTGATAAAAATCATTTTGGTATTGGTATCGAGCATATTTTTTATTTCCTCGTAACTTTCTACTGCCGCTTTTTCTCCTACTTCAGGATTTGCTCCAGCTCCTAATCCTTCGGTTAGAGAAACTCCTAATTGTATTTTATTAGGAATCGAGCTATTTTCTAAAGCCTGTGAATCTGTATTACAAATCACAAAATCCACTCCCTTAATTCCCTGTTGGAACATGTGATTGATGGCATTACTACCTCCACCTCCAACTCCGATTACTTTGATCACATTAGATTGATTTTTGGGTAAATCAAACGAAATATTTTCGAACTCCTCACTTTTACTCATAATTGCTAATTTTATGGTTCTCCTAAACTATACTTTATATATTTTTCTATGCCCAAACATTGAACATATTTACTTTTTAACTACTCAGCGTTATCCAAGAATTCCTTGAATTTTTCTGTCCACTTCTCCAAAATATTTTTTCTCGGCTTGAGATCTTCTTTTGGTAATTTCTCTTCAATAACAGTATCTTCTACAACCGCTTCTTCTTGCTGTGTAGTTGTTTCTGTATGTATCGAAGTTTCTTCTTTTTTTACTGTCTTTTTTTGTTTTTTAAGATGAATCAACCCATCCATTACTAATCCTACAGCAGTTGCATACATTGGACTAGTCGTTTCTGAATCGCTGTTTCCTGCCAGATGCTCATTAGGATATCCTATTCGCGTATCCATACCAGTGATATATTCTACCAATTGTTTAAGGTGTTTAAGCTGTGAGCCTCCTCCTGTCAATACAATTCCTGCTATCAATTTTTTCTTAGGAGATTCATGCCCATAGTTTTTGATCTCTAAAAAAACCTGTTCTATAATCTCTACCACTCTGGCATGAATAATCTTAGAAAGATTTTTTAAGGTAATTTCCTTAGGCTCCCTTCCTCTTAATCCTGGGATTGAAACAATTTCATTATCCTTATTTTCTCCTGGCCATGCAGATCCAAATTTTATTTTTAATAACTCTGCTTGTTTTTCAATAATAGAACAGCCTTCTTTAATATCTTCTGTAATAACATTACCTCCAAAAGGAATAACTGCCGTATGACGTATAATACCGTCTTTGAAAATAGCTAAGTCTGTGGTTCCTCCACCAATATCAATTAATGCAACACCAGCCTCTTTTTCTTCCTGACTTAATACTGCATTTGCAGATGCCAATGGCTCTAGGGTCACATCTGATAATTCTAAGCCTGAACTTTTTACACATCTTCCTATGTTTCGTATAGAGGTTACTTGCCCTACTACTACATGAAAATTGGCTTCCAATCTTCCTCCATACATTCCTACAGGTTCCTTTATTTCTGCCTGACCATCTACTTTATATTCCTGTGGTAATACATGTAAAATTTCTTCCCCAGGTAACATAACTAGTTTATGTACCTGATTACATAGTTTTTCTATATCGTCTTCATCAATTACAGCATCTGCATTAGGTCTTGTGATATAATCACTGTGTTGCAGGCTACGAATATGTTGACCAGCAATTCCTACTGTTACATTGTTAATTTTCATTCCAGAAACACTTTCTGATTCCTGAATGGCTTGTTGTATAGATTGAATGGTTTGTGTAATATTATTAACCACTCCTCTGTGTACTCCTAAACTTTTGGATTTGCCAACTCCCAATACCTCCATCTTCCCATACTCATTATATTTTCCTACCATAGCAACAATCTTAGTTGTCCCTATGTCCAATCCTACCGCTATTTCATTTACTTCTCGTTCCATATTGGTATTATTTTATTGTGCAAACCACTTGATTACTAAATTGCAAACTGACTTTTTTATACGTATCAAGGCTTTTATCTTTTCTTGCTTTTTGATAAAATGCCTTAAAATTTTTAATCTTCTTTTCTAAATTTTCTATTTTCCCAAAAACTAATGTAAATGAATACACCCTTAGTTCTAATTCATAATTACCTTCTTGATTAAGGCGTATTCCCACTACATGTTTTTTCAAAAATTCATCTTTACGAATTTTTTTTAACAAAGGGAATACTTGCTCGACTTCTTTCTCAGATACATTATGTACTATCGGCACATGAGCCGAATGACTATCTGATAAAGGCATCATATTTCCAGTAGCATCAACATAAAAGGGAGTAACCGCATCAACCCTAGCAATTGGGGTGCGTTGCTTGATTTGTGCTTTAAGTTCTCCATTTACAGTTAGATACACATCAGAATGCTCAATCATTCTGTGCGCATCGAGTTCCTGCTCTACGGTATTCAAAACTAAAATTTCTTTGCCCACATTCGTAACTCTTTCCTGATTTTGTATTAACAATTTATTAACCGCCGTTTCATTTATATATGGATCTTGTTCTTCTATGAATTCTATATATACTTCACTAATTTTTCGTTGCTCATTGCGTTTACTTGCAAAAGCAAAAAGAACTACTATCAAAATAAGTAGTCCGCTCCACTTTAAATATGTCAAAATTCTATTTTTCATACCAGCAAAGCTTCTTTTATCCTACCTACCTCTTCTCCTATATCACCCGCTCCAATTGTAACTACTACCTCAGGGTTGCTACTTGTTATTTCCTTGATCAAACTATCTTTACTTACAAGTTTTTTCTTTTCTGCATCAATCATATCCAACAACCACTGAGAGGTAACTCCTTTTATAGGCAACTCTCTTGCTGGGTATATATCTAGTAAAATAAGTTCATCAAACTGCCCTAGACTTTGTGCAAAATCTGAAACAAAATCTTTTGTTCTACTATACAAATGTGGTTGAAAAATTGCCAATACTTTTTTATCAGGGTGCATTTCTCTTACCGCTTGATGTAGTGCATTGATCTCTGTGGGGTGGTGTGCATAGTCATCAATAAATACCAAATCTTCTTTTTTGATCTGATAACTAAATCTTCTCTGCACCCCTTTAAAAGAAAATAAAGCCTTTGCCAAAGACTCGGTCGGGGAGCCGTAAAGCATCGCTATAGCAAAGGCTGTAATAGCATTTAACAAGTTGTGTTTACCTGGCAGGTTTAAATGCAAATCTTTTATAAGTTTGTTTGGAGTCTTTAAATCAAAGATATAAGTACCATTATCGATTTTTATATCTTGTATACAGTAATCAGAACCATCTTCAATTCCAAAAGTGATCCCAGAAAGAGGCAATCCGTTTCTAACTAATAGGTGATCTTTTGTTTTTGATGAAAATTCAACAAAAGATTCTTCTAACGCGTTTGCTTTTTTATAAATATCCAAATGATCTGCATCCATCGAGGTAACAGCAGCAATATCAGGATATAATTGCAAAAACGATCTATCAAATTCATCTGCTTCTACTACAACCACTTCATTTCCTTCTAAAACAAGATTGGATTGATAGTTCTCACTAATTCCTCCTAAAAATGCTGTTACTTTTGCTCCACTTTCTTTAAGCAAATGCGCTAGAATTGCTGTCGTCGTAGTTTTACCATGTGTTCCTGCAACCGCAAGAGTATAAATATCTTTTGTTATTATCCCTAAGACTTCTGCCCTCTTTTTTATTAAAAAACCATTTTCCTGCACATATACAAACTCTTTATGACCTTTTGGAATAGCTGGCGTGTACACTACCAAAGTATTCTCTTTTCTTAAAAATATCTCAGGAATATTTTCTACACCGTCTTCAAAATGAATTGGAATGCCTAACGAAATTAAATCCGTAGTTATCTGACTTGGTGTTTTATCATATCCTGCTACATTTTTACCAAGGAACTTAAAATATCGCGCAAGAGCACTCATACCAATACCTCCGATACCGATAAAATATATATTTTGTATGTTCTCTAAACTTTTATTCATTGATACTTATTCCTTACCTCTTCTTTTCTATTAATTTTTCTATCTCGTTAACGATATCAGAAGTCGCATTGGGTAATGCTATTTTTTTTATTGCTTCTGATAGCTTGATCTGTTTCTCTTCTGATGCCAGTATATCTGAAATTGTATGCTGAAAATTGTCATCCAATTCTTTTTCTCTTAACATAACCGCTCCTTCTTGATCAACTATAGCTTGTGCATTTTTGGTTTGATGATCTTCTGCTACATTTGGAGAAGGAATAAACAATGTTGGTTTTGCCACAATACACAATTCTGAAACAGAACTTGCTCCTGCTCTAGAGATAATAATATCTGCTGCTGCATATGCCAAATCCATAGTATCCAAAAACTGATGTACTTGTACATTTCTATTACTATCATACTGTTTGTACTCTGAATAGTACAACTTTCCACATTGCCAAATAACCTGTACTCCTTTCTTTGCAAAAAACTCTAATTCTTTTTCGATTAACTGATTAATCCTTCTTGCTCCTAGACTTCCTCCTAATACTACTATTGTTTTTTTCTTTGTATCAAGCTTATATTTTGCAATAGCTTCTTCTCTTTTTCCCTCTACACTCAACAGATCTTGCCTTACTGGGTTTCCTGTTTTTACTATTTTATCCTCAGGAAAAAAACGATTCATACCATCATAGGCTACGCATATTTTATTAGCCCCTTTTGACAACCATTTATTTGTTATCCCTGGCAATGAATTTTGCTCTTGAATTACTGTTGGAATATTTTTTGTGCTTGCTACTTTCAATAATGGTCCACTTGCAAATCCTCCTGTTCCTATAACCACATCAGGCTGGATTTTTTTTATAATATTTCTCGATTTCCAAAGACTACTTAATAGCTTTATCGGAAACAACAAATTGCTCAACGTTAATTTTCTTTGAATACCACTAATCCACAGTCCTATAATCTCATATCCCGCTTGTGGCACTTTTTGCATCTCCATACGATCCTCTGCCCCTACAAACAAAATAGAAGCCTCAGGATATCTGTTTTTTATCTCATTGGCAATAGCTATTGCAGGGTAGATATGCCCTCCTGTTCCTCCTCCTGATAATATGACTTTCAGATTTTTACTCATAAAACTTCACTCAAAACTCCTAACGGATCTTCTTCTTTTTCTTTAATTTTTTCTTTTTCTGTATCTAGATTCCTTTCACTACTTACACTCAACACAATACCTATTGCTAGGCATGTCATCCAAATTGATGTACCCCCACTACTTACAAGTGGCAATGTTTGCCCAGTAACTGGAAATAATTCTACTGCAACGGCCATATTTATCAATGCCTGAAAAACAATAGGTAATCCAACACCTACGACTAATAACTTACCAAATATATCTGTGCTTTTATGAGCCACAATTACCAATCGCAGTAACAATAAAATGTATAATAACATTAGAAAAACACCTCCAACAAAGCCCCATTCTTCAATAATAATAGCATAGATAAAATCTGATGATGATTGTGGTAAAAAATTTCTTTGTACACTTTTTCCAGGACCAGTACCAATAACTCTCCCTCTTGCTATTGCAATTTTTGCTCGTTCGATTTGATAATCTTCCTGAGTATTTTTATCATCTGCAAAATTTTCTATCCTGCTTACCCATGTATCTACTCTATTTGGAAAAACTCCTGGAAATGCTTTAGCAAATAACACAAAAAAGGTAAGCACCAATAGCCCTGTTCCTAACACTACTGCTATATACCGTATGGGGTACCCCCCTAAAAACACCAATACTATAACCATCGAAAAGATGATAGCTGTTGTAGAGAAATTGGCTGGTAGGATTAACATTAATACTAAAAAAACAGGTAACCAAAGTGGCACCAATGTTTCTTTAAAAGAAACTACTTTATCCTTAATTTTTGAAAGATATCTGGCCACATATGCCATCAAAACTACTGCCGCCAATGTAGATGTTTGAAAAGTAACTCCAACAAATGGTAGCCGAATCCATCTACTGGCATTTGCACCTCCTATGGTAGTATTCTGAGCCATTGTAACTAGCAACAATACTACGATAACAGGAATCATAATTATAGACAACCCTTTAAAATAGTGATATGGTATTTTATGCACTCCATACATAATCAAAAACCCCAAAACCAGATGCGCAAAATGCTTTATCAGAAAACCAAAAGTATCTCCATCTCCATATAGATACGCCAAATTACTACTAGCACTATAGACAGGAAGAAACGAAAACAATGCCAACAAAGCCGCTACAGCCCAGATCGCCCTATCCCCTTTTATATTTGTTAGTATTTTCTTTGTCATCTTTTATACTTTGTTCTTCACAATTAGACTGTTTATTTTCTATACAGATTTTATTATTACCCTACTACAACTCTCTCACTGCTTCTTTAAACTGCCTTCCTCTTTCTTCATAGTTTTTAAACAAGTCAAAACTTGCGCATGCAGGAGACAACAATACATTTTCATTTCGTTCTGCTATCTTATAGGCCATATTTACAGCTTCTTTCATAGATTGTGTTTCAACAATATTATCTACACAATTACCAAATGCGTTAATTATTTTTGAATTATCTACTCCCAAGCAAATAATTGCTTTTACTTTTTCATTTACCAAAGAATATAGTTCTGTATAGTCATTTCCTTTATCTACCCCTCCTACAATCCAAACGGTTGCAGATTTCATAGCATCCAAAGCATAAAATGTTGCATTTACATTCGTTGCTTTTGAATCATTAATGTATTGTACATTACTAATTTTTAATACATTTTCTAATCGATGTTCTACACCATGAAAATTTTCTAGACATTCTCTTATAGTCGTTTTTCTAATTTTCAACAATTGTGATACTGTGGCTGCCGCCATAGCATTTTTCACATTGTGACCTCCTTTTGCTGCTAATTTTGTTGTTGGCATCTTAATTATATTATTATCTATTGTTATTATTATGTTTTCTTCTTCTAAATATGCTCCGTTCTCTACCTTTTTGGTCAATGAGAAAGGTAATAACCTTGAACGAACAGGGTGTTTATCTAAATATTCTGTTATTACTGAATCATCGGCATCATAAATAAAATAATCCTCTTCTTTTTGATTCATTGCAATCCTGAATTTTGAGGCTATGTAATTCTCAAATTCATATTCATACCGATCCAAATGATCTGGTGTAATATTAGTCAACACTGCAATATGAGGAGCAAAATCCTCTATACCATCTAACTGAAAACTACTTAGCTCTAAAACATATACTGGAGCATCCTTTTCTGCCACTTGTTTAGCAAAACTATCTCCGATATTTCCAGCCATATTGACCTCTAACTCTCCTTTTTCAAGTATATAATGCGTAAGCATTGTAGTGGTTGTCTTGCCATTACTTCCTGTAATCCCTACAATTTGTGCTGTTGTATATGCTGATGCAAATTCTATTTCTGACACAACCTTAACCCCAGCTTTTTTCAACTTTTCTACTAGTGCTATTTTATCTGGAATCCCAGGGCTCTTCATTACAACATCTGCATTCAGAATCTTAGCTTCTGTATGTTGCTCTTCTTCCCACTGGATATCAAAATTTCTAAGAACATCTTTATACTGATCTGTTATTACTCCCTTATCAGAAACAAAAACTTCAAACCCTTCTTTTTTTCCTAGGATGGCAGTTCCTACACCACTTTCTCCTGCTCCCAGCACAACGAGTCGTTTTCTTATTTTTGACTTACTGTTCACGTCCTTATCTCACTTTAAGTGTTACAACTGTGATAATTGCCAGCAAAATTCCTATAATCCAAAATCTTGAAACAATCTTACTCTCATGTATCCCTTTTTTCTGATAATGATGATGCAAAGGAGACATTAAAAACACTCTTCGTCCTTCTCCATGTTTTCTTTTGGTGTACTTAAACCAACTTACCTGAATCATTACAGATAAGGTTTCTATAAAAAAGATCCCACAAAGGATTGGAATCAAAAACTCTTTACGTATTGCAATTGATATCACCGCTATTATTCCTCCAATGGTAAGACTACCTGTGTCTCCCATAAACACTTGCGCTGGATATGTATTGTACCACAAAAACCCAACTAATGCTCCTGCAAAAGCTGTTATATATATTACAATCTCTCCTGAGTTAGGGATATACATTATATTGAGATAGTCTGAAAAAATGATATTACCAGATATCCATGCAAACAAGGCCAATGTGAGTACTATTATTGCAGATGAACCAGCAGCAAGCCCATCAATTCCATCAGTAAGATTGGCTCCATTTGACACTGCAGTAACGATAAATATTACAATTGGAATAAAAATTAACCAAGTATATTTCACCATCTCAGGGCTAATCCATGTGATTAAATCTGAGTAATCAAATTCATTATTTTTAAAAAACGGTAATGTGGTTTTTGTCGATTTTGTCGCTGGGTTAAAATCAGACACCTCTTCTCCTACAGTTGCTATTTTACTAGTTTCTGATTGCGCTTTTTCTTCTTTAATAGTGATATCTCCATGAAAATACATGGTACACCCTACTATGAGCCCTAACCCTACTTGTCCTATGATCTTGAATCGCCCAGCTAAGCCTTCCTTATCTTTTCGTTTTATTTTTAAATAATCATCTGTAAATCCAATAATCCCCATCCATAAAGTTGTAACAACCAGTAGAATTACATATATATTATCGAGTCTTGCAAATAACAATACTGGTACAAGGGTCGCCAGAATAATAATCACTCCTCCCATGGTTGGTGTACCTGCTTTTTCTGCCTGACCATCTAAACCAAGCTCTCGAATACTTTCTCCCATTTGCTTCTTTCTAAGAAAGTTTATAATTCGTTTACCATAAATTGTAGAGATCAACAATGATACTATAATAGCCATTGCCGCTCTAAAGGTGATAAACTGAAAAAGCGTTGCTCCGGGAAACTGATATTCGCTTTCTAAATATTCAAATAGATAATATAACATATGGGGTTGTTACCTTTTGTACTTTGTTTTCTTTGAGTACAGAAGGGTTTATTTATTTATTTTTTTTAATTCTTTCCCAACGATTTCAAAATCATCAAAATCATTTCGTTCGCCATTAATCTCTTGATAGGTTTCATGACCCTTTCCTGCTATGAGAATAATATCATCTTTCTGTGCTAACTGACAAGCTGTTTTTATTGCTTGCTTTCTATTTGTAATTGATAATGTTTTTTTATAATCCTGTGGTTCTACTCCTTTTTCTATCTCTTCTATAATTTGGTCAGGATTTTCTGTTCTAGGATTATCACTTGTAAAAATCACCTTATTACTAAGTTTTGCTGCAATATTACCCATCACAGGTCGTTTTGACTTATCTCTATCCCCGCCACAACCAACTACAGTAATCAATGTTTCGTTATTTGTTCTAATATCATTGATTGTTTCTAATACATTTTTTAAGGCATCTGGTGTATGTGCATAATCAACTATTGCCGTGATTTTTTCGTCAGAAATCAAATACTGAAATCTACCACTCACACTTTGCAAGTCACTCAATAGCTGTAATGTTTCTAAAGTTTCTAATCCTAGTAATTCTGCAGTGCCGAAAATTGCTAACAAATTGTACGCATTAAAGCTTCCTATCAATTTTGTCCAGACTTCTTGATCATTCAACTTGAGCAACAACCCCTGGATACTGTTTTCTATAATCTGACCTCTATAATCTGCATATGATTTTAAGGCATAGCTATACTTTTTTGCTTTGGTATTTTGAAGCATAAACTCCCCATTCTTATCATCTTTATTTACTATTGCAAATGCTTTTGAAGGTAAACTATCAAAGAATTTCTTTTTTACATCTCTATATTCTTTGAAAGTTTTATGATAATCAAGATGATCATGAGAGAGATTGGTAAAAATTCCTCCTACAAACTCCAATCCTTCTGTACGCTTTTGATCTATACCATGTGAACTTACCTCCATAAAACAATATTCTACTCCTACAGCATTCATCTCCTTGAGGTAATAATTAATTGTCAAAGAATCAGGAGTTGTATGAGTAGTAGCATACTCTTGAGAATCCACCAAAATTTTTACAGTAGATAATAAACCTACTTTAAAACCTGCTTTTTTAAATAATTGATACAACAATGTTGCTATAGTGGTCTTACCATTGGTTCCTGTAACTCCAATTAGTTTAAGATTTCCAGAAGGAGAACCGTAGTAATTGGAAGCCATCATTGCTAATGCTGATTGAGTGTCTCCTACTTCTACATATGTCACTCCTTCTACAATAGTATTTGGTTTTTTCTCACACACCACTGCTAGTGCTCCTTGATCAATTGCTTTTTCTATAAAATCATGCCCATCAGAAACAGCTCCTCTGATAGCCACAAATACATCATCTTGTTCTACTCTTCTAGAGTCAAACTCAATTTTATTAACCCCAATTATAGTGTTTCCCACTACGGCATTAATAGCTACCTTATATAGTATATCTTTTAATTCTGTCACGATAATTCTAATCTCACTGTTTGGTTTATCTTCACTTTGGTTCCAGGCTTTATGGATTGGTTTTTCACTTTTCCAACTCCTTCTAATTTTACTCTTAACCCCATGTTTTCTAAAAGGGCAACTACATCCATTGCAGGCATTCCTTTTACATTGGGCATTATAGTTTTATATTTTTGAGCATTTTGATAATATTTATCATAACTATTTACCACTGCATTACTTTCTACTACTGCATATGACACTTCATCTATAACAGGTATATCATTATATATCTTTGTTGCTATCGTCTTAAAAACTGGAGCAGCAACTTCACTACCGTAATATCCTTTTTTCTTATTAGGACGGTGAATAACTACTATACATGAATAGATAGGCTTATCTACAGGAAAATATCCTGCAAAAGAGGATATGTATTCTCGTTCTTTATCTTTTCCATAATTCCCCCAGCATGTTCCTGTTTTTCCTGCTATTCCAAAATTATCTGTACGAATATTATCTGCGGTTCCTCTTTTTACAACATTCTTCATCATCTCTTGCGCTATTTTTGCTGTTTCTTTAGAGCATATTGTCGGATTAAGTATTTCTTTATCAAATCTTTCTCTGGTCTTATCCCAGGTTTTTACCTCCTTGATAAATCTTGGTTTAACCATCTCTCCATCATTTGCTATTGCATTATAGAATGCTAATGTTTGCAATGGTGTTATTGCTACTCCATATCCATGTGCCATCCAAGGCAATGTCGTACCGTACCAATCATCGTCTCCTGGATATGGAATTTTTGGCTTACCTTCTCCTTTTATAGCTAATCCTAGTGTTTCCCCTAGTCCCATATTAATCAATCGATCTACAAACTTTCTAGGATTGTTTTTATAGTTTTGATCAATAATTTTAGCAAAAGCAGTATTTGAAGACAACTCAAACGCTTTGGCCATAGATATCTTACCATACCCTCCCCATTTTGAATCTCTTACTGTTCTATCATAAAATTTCACTTTCCCATCTTCTGTATCTACGACATGACTAGAATCTATCACTTTATCTTCTAGAGCAGCTACTATAGTCATCAGCTTAAATGTAGATCCAGGCTCATGAGATTCTCCTACAGCATAATTTAATTTTTCATAATACCTTCCTGTTTTTGTTCTACCCAAATTAGAGATTGCTTTTATCTCTCCTGTTTTGGTCTCCATAACAACTACAGTTCCATGCTCTGCCTCAAATTTTTCTAATTGAGCCAATAATTCATGATGTGCTATATCTTGAATATTCACATCTATGGTAGAAACCACATCAAAACCATCTTGTGGTTCTACTTCATTAGCATCTCCTATAGGTTTCCATTGATTTTTTGCTATTTTTTGTTTCTTTCGCTTTCCTTCTTTACCTCTCAAAAATGGGCCATAAGCTCCTTCTAAACCTACTCTGGTATAATACCCTTGCTCATCCCTTCTTTCATACCCAACTGTACGCTCTGCTATCTTACCTATAGGATGCTCCCTTACAGTACGTTGCTCCACAATTAACCCTCCTCGATTTGCTCCAAACTCAAATAATGGAAACTTCTTAACTCTCATATACTGAGAGTATCCTAAATTTCTTCGCAATAAGAGGTATCTATTTTTATTGGATCTAGCTGTTCTTATTATTTTATCATAATAAGACACTGATTTCCCAAACTCTTTAGACAAAGCTTCACACAACGGTTTTATATGTGCTCTAAAATCTTTTTCATTTACTGCAAGTGCATCAAATCGTATATCATATTTAGGAACAGAAGTTGCTAGCAAATTACCTTTACTATCATAGAGGTTTCCGCGATTTGCAGGAATATCAAAAGTTTTAAAAACTCGTTCTTGGCCTTTTTGGCGATACATATCTCCTTCTACAAACTGTATATTCACTAATTTCACCAATACTGCTATTGCAAAAACGAACATACATGCTGCTATAAAGTACAACCGATTTAATATGTTTTTTTCTTTTACTGCCAACAGTTTAATTTTTTACTATTATTTTTCTAGGTGGCCTTTCTGGGCGCTTTAATCCTTTTTGCATCATTTTTTTTACTATAGACGATTCCATCTTCAATCTCATCAACTCTGTTTTTCCATCTACAAAATGCGTCCTTAACTCTCTTACTTCATTATTTAATTTTGCAATCTCATGCACTTTGCTCTCTGCATTATGAGAACTTGCAATCATTATTATTGCTAAAAAGGAAAGAAACAACAACATCCTCCAATTTTTCATAGCATCATCTGCTATAAGAAACTTACCTTTTAATATGTCGTATATCGTCTGTTTCAAATCTTTTCTGCTATTCTAAGTTTTGCACTTCGCGCTCTATTGTTTTCTTTAATCTCGTCTTCATCAGGAACAATTAACCCTCCTACTTTTTTAAACGGAACTGTCATATTACCATACAAATCTTTTTCAGGCTCTCCTTCAAACATCCCGTTACGTATAAATCGCTTGACTAATCTATCTTCTAATGAATGATAGGATATCAAACTGATTCTTCCTCCAGGGTTTAGCAATCCTGTTGTTTGCTGCAAAAATTCCTTAAGCACTTCTATTTCCTGGTTTACTTCTATCCGGATTGCTTGATATATCTGAGCCATCACTTTATGCTCCCTGTGCTTTGGTAAAAAAGGATTTAATATCTCTTTTAATTCTGCGCTTGTTTTTACATCTTGATCTTTTCTAGCACCAACTATAGCTCTTGCTAACTTGGGGGCATTACGTAATTCTCCGTATTGCAAAAACATTCTTCTTAGATCCAGCTCTTCATACTCATTAATTATATGGTAAGCAGATATTTTCCCGCTTTGATTCATCCTCATATCTAAATCTGCCTCAAATCGTGTAGAAAAACCTCTTTCTGCTACATCAAATTGATGTGAAGAAACACCAAAATCACCAAGGATCCCATCTACTTTTCTTATTCCGTGAAACCTGAGAAATCGTTTAATGAACCTAAAATTCTCATTAATCAATGTAAACCTCTCATCATCGATTGTATTACCTAAAGCATCTTGATCTTGATCAAAAGCATACAATTTACCTTCTGCTCCTAATCGTTTCAAAATTTCTTTAGAATGGCCACCGCCGCCAAATGTGACATCTACATATATCCCATTTGGCTCGACAGCCAACCCATCTACTGTTTTTTTAAGTAATACCGGATTATGATACTCCATCTGTTTCTTTTCTGTTATTTGAATAGTTAAATCAAATTGCGACTCTTGCTTACCTAATTAATCTAGGCTTATCTCATCATCAAACCCCATTACCTCTTCTGCCAGGTCTGCAAAATCAACAGCAGCATCCTCTATTGCTTTCTCGTATTGATCCTTATCCCACACTTCAATTATATTGACCGCTGATGACAACACTATGTCTTTAGTAATTCCTGCAAAACCAATTAAATCTTTTGGAATTAAAAGACGGCCAGCAGTATCTACTTCTACTACCTTTACTCCAGCTGTGAATTTTCGGATAAAATCATTGTTTTTCTTTTTAAAGCGATTGAGTTTGTTCATTTTTTGCATCAAAAGATTCCATTCTGCCATTGGATACAACTCCAAACACGACTGAAAAACAGCTCTTTTTAACACAAATCCATCTTGCAACACAGACGAAAGCTGCTTCTTAAAAGCTGCAGGCATCATCAGACGTCCCTTTGCGTCTGCCTTACATTCGTATGTACCGATTAGATTTACCACTTTATTTCCCTAAACGTTTAATAATTCAAATATATTGAAAAAATTACCACTTTTTACCACAATTTACCACATTGTTAATAAGTTATCATTAAAAGCAATAGATTACAGCGACCAAAAACTTTAAAATTTTGTTTATCAGCACACTACATTTGAGTGTGTATTTTCAGGCTTTTTATTAATTTTGAACAGAAATTATAGGTCTCAAAAAAAATAAAAAAATCATTTTTGTAGTATTGATAAAAAATCCCAAAACTAAATATGAAAATGCTATATTTGCGTTTAATTCTTGTAAGAAGTATTAATGAAGCACGAATTAAAAACAGACGGAAAATTTAGTTATCTAGATTTAGGAGAGGGCACACCAATCATCATCTTGCATGGTTTGATGGGTGGCTTAAGTAATTTTGAAGGAGTGAGCTCATACTTCCCTGAACAGGGGTATAAAGTATTGATCCCTGAACTCCCTGTCTACACCCTTCCTATTCTAAAAACTAAAGTTAGCACATACGCCAAGTTTCTTAAGGATTTTATTGATCACTTAGGTTATGGCAACAAAGAAGTAATTCTATTAGGTAATTCTCTAGGAGGACACATTGCTCTTTTATGTACCAAAATGTATCCAGAAATGGTCAAAGCTTTGGTTATTACAGGAAGCTCAGGTCTATACGAGAGCGCTATGGGAGAAAGCTACCCTAAGCGAGGAGATTATGAATTCATAAAAGCTAAAGCTGAAAATGTTTTCTATGATCCTGAAATTGCCACAAAAGAAATTGTTGACGAAGTATATGCAACGGTAAATGATCGTAATAAACTGATTAGAACTTTGGCTATTGCCAAAAGCGCTATTCGTCATAATATGGCAAAAGATCTACCTAATATGAACACCCCTACTTGTATTATATGGGGAAAAGATGACACCGTAACGCCCCCAGAAGTTGCAGATGACTTCAACAGGTTGTTACCCGATTCTGATTTGTATTGGATTGACAAATGTGGCCATGCAGCTATGATGGAACATCCTGAAGAGTTTAATAGATTATTCCATAACTGGTTGCAAGAACGCAACATCTAATCACTCTTATTTTTTAACGTTATGAAGATTAGTAGTGCCGAATTTGTAATGAGCAATAGTGATGTTGCCAAATGCCCTAAAGACAGATTTCCAGAATATGCATTTATCGGTCGATCTAATGTAGGTAAATCTTCATTGATCAATATGCTTACTAATCGTAAAAGCCTTGCAAAAACATCTGGAAGACCAGGGAAAACGCAACTTATCAACCATTTTACCATTAATAAATCTTGGTTTTTGGTCGATCTACCAGGGTATGGATATGCAAGAGTTTCTAAATCCTCTAAAAAAGTATTTCAAAAATTTATCACTGCATATTTCTCTAAACGAACACAACTGGTAAGTGCTTTTGTGTTGGTAGACTCTCGTCATGAACCTCAAAAAATAGATCTTGAGTTTATGCAATGGCTAGGTGAAAATCAAATACCTTTTTCTATTATTTTTACAAAAGCCGATAAACTTTCTAAAAATCAATTACCAGTTCAGATACAGAAATACACAGAAGAAATGCTTCAATATTGGGAAGAAATGCCTAATTATTTTATCACTTCTTCTTCTTCTGGATTAGGAAAAGAAGAGGTGCTAAATTATATTTCAGAAATCAATACACAGTTACAAAAATCTTAATTTAC
Organism: Aquimarina aquimarini; assembly: GCF_900299535.1. GTDB lineage: Bacteria > Bacteroidota > Bacteroidia > Flavobacteriales > Flavobacteriaceae > Aquimarina > Aquimarina aquimarini. The sequence goes on from NZ_OMKE01000005.1 coordinate 102,772, forward strand.
TTTTAAATTTAGCAACTCTATTAACTCTTTTTCTGAACCCAAAGAAGCTAGTTCATTAGCTTCTAAAACAATTGAAAAACCCTTTTCTTCTTTTTGCAAGATTACGGGAAAATCAAGACCTACAGATGAATGCTCTTTTAAAAAATCATTTTTATACATAAAAATAAATTCTACAGTAGAATTCTCTCTAAAATCTCTCCATAGTTTTTTTTCAAAAAAAACACCATGAGTAAGACTACACAAATCACAAGAATATGTTGTAGGGCTAACTATTTTATGAAGATTATCTAGGTACTTACTCCATACACCAGACTTGGCATTATACACAAAAAGAAATGTTTTTTTCAATATTTTGGATTTTACTATTCAGTCCTTACTTTCTCCAAAACATTTCAAAAAATCAATACATTATTTTTGTTTCAATTCTAATTTCTCGGCAAAATAATCACAAAAATCCTTCATGGTTTCAGTCATTTTCTCATCTTGAGTAGCTCTATAAAACGTATCACTCATAGCTACTAGTGTTTGATGAAAAAATATTTTCATTTCATCTACAGGCATATCTTTGGTCCATAAATCAATACGAAGACTTTCCTTTTTTTTACTATCCCATACAGAGAGTAACATTGCTTTGGTAATCTCATCTTCTACCCCTCCGTCTTTTGCAGTCCACTTTAATTGCTCAGGAATCTTATTATCATCAAGCTCTATATCTATTTTAATTTCTGATTTATATCCGCTCATCACTATCTTTTGGGTTTATACTTTGATTTATTAAATATTGTTTCTGCATCTGCGATCAATAATTGCTGCAAAGATACATTGTTATTTTCCATATATGAAGCCACAATTCTCCATCCTATATATTGACCTATTCTATCTGGCGCTTCTTTATCTATTTCTTCTAAGTAAAATTTTGAAAAAGGAGCTGGATACATAAATCGCGGCATCAATTCACTGTCTGTGCTGTACAACAACTGCTTCTCGATAAAATATCTCCATATCTGCTCTTCATTGATTTCTGCCCATTCATACTGTTCTTCTGTATATCCAATTTTTCTTGCATTACTAAGACTTGGTAATAATAGATCTTTGATATACAATTCTTTTCCAAAAGATATCAGGTTCCCCAGAAATGTTCTTTCTCGTATTGGTCCAACTTGATTTTTTGCATAAGCAGAAGCCACATCAGAGACAATATACTGCCTGTTGAAATTTTGCCTCAAATACTTCTGTATGCTTTCATAAAAATGATGATCTTTTCCTAAATATGTATCTAGAGAAATAACCAACAACCCCTTAGAAAGCACTACTTTGTTTCTATAGTCTACATCATTGGTAATGGTTACCACACGAGGCACTTTTATTTGAGGGAAATAATATTGTATATGCTGAAAAAGTGAGTGTAATTCTCTTTTTTCTTCAGAAAGATCTGAAAACACTTTCTCTACTTCTTTATTTACTTCTTGTTGTATCGTATCCTGTGATCTTTTGAACCAAATACTATCTTCATATTTTTCTGAAAACAGAAAAGGAAAATTGTTTTTCAATTCTGGCAGGCTCTCTGGTGTCAATTGGGCAAACAACTGGTCAAATCTTTCAATATCAAAATCTACAGAGATTTCTGCAATCTCTTTTTCTAACTTATTTTCATTAGAACAAGAAACAAATATGTAAAAAACAATGGCTAAATTTAAGAACCTAAAATTACCTACCCTTATATTCCTACATCTTTTTAAATAATTCATCTGATTCCAGAACACCATCTTTTTTTATTAATTTTATATTCGCAAAGGTAATACATCAAATTACCAAGTACAAGGATAGATATCTGAAGTACAAAAAAGAAAAACTGGTATTCAATCAATAATTAACAATAACAAAGAATGCAAACAGAAAAAGTAATTGACCATATTGTCAACTGGTTAAAAGAATATGCTACAAAAGCTAACATCAAAGGTTTTGTTGTTGGTGTAAGCGGTGGGATCGACAGCGCTGTCACCTCATCATTATGTGCAAAAACTGGTCTAGACACCTTATGTATAGAGATGCCAATTCATCAGGCTCAAAGCCAAGTAAACCGTGCTCAAGAACATATTGATCAATTAAAAAAAAGGTTCTCAAATGTATCTGACACGCGAGTTGACCTTACTTCTGTTTTTGAAGAGTTTAAATCTGTAGTACCAAAAACTACTCCAAGCGCACAATTAGACTTGTCATTGGCAAATACAAGAGCACGACTAAGAATGTCTACACTATATTATTTTGCAGGACTACATAAATATCTAGTTGCGGGAACTGGTAATAAAGTTGAAGATTTTGGCGTTGGCTTCTATACAAAATATGGAGATGGTGGTGTAGATTTAAGCCCAATTGCTGATTTATTAAAAAGTGATGTTTATGCCATAGGAAAAAGCCTAGAGGTACCAGATTCTATACAAATTGCAGCACCAACGGATGGCTTATTTGGTGATAGCAGAAGTGATGAAGACCAGATCGGAGCAAGCTATGATGAATTGGAATGGGCTATGAAAATGAAAAATGAAGGTAAAGGTATTGACGATTTTACAGGGAGAAAACAAGAGGTTTTTAAAATTTTTGTACATTTAAATACCGTAAACCAACACAAAATGACCCCAATTCCTGTCTGCAAAATACCCTTTGATCTATTATAACCAACATTTTATCGATAAACCAATAAAAAAAAGTTTACGAGGACTAGTTCTTAGTAATTTTGCACCAAGATTTAAAATTACCCCTAGCCTAAAGATGTTAAACTCTTAAAATTAAATTAACGTTAACAATCGTAAACAAGAATGACAACCGTATTAATTGCAGATCATCATCCAATCACAAGGAAGGGGATCGTTTCGTTATTTCGTAACTCAGAGGACTATGAGATTATTGGAAAAGTAAGTAATGGAAACGAAATGTATGATGTTTTGAAAGCTAGTACTCCTGATATACTTATCATGGAGTTAGATTTACCTCAAATCAATGGCATAATGGCATTAAGGACTATTAAAAAAGAATTTGCAGGGATCAGAGTAATTATTTTCAGCTCTCATCCTGAAGAAATGTATGCATTAAGTGCCATAAAAGCAGGGGCATCTGCATACTTATCTAAAACTGTCCCAACAAAAATACTCAAAAAAGCAATCGAAAGAGTTGCTCGAGGTGGTATATATCTAAACGACAACCTTACACAACAATTGGCAAATGGAAATGCCAATGAAAACAATATGGTTGTAAAATACAAAAAACTCTCTTCTAGAGAAATAGAAGTTCTTAACCTTCTATCATCTGGAAAGCGTAATAAAGATATTGCCTCGACATTGTCTATTAATGAAAAAACAGTAAGTACATACAAAACTCGATTACTAAAAAAATTGAAAGTAGATAATCTTGCAGATCTTATCCATCAATCCAGATTATTACACATAAGCTAAATTACTCTATTTAGCTTTCTGTATAATAACTTTTTGAGGGTTTGATAATCTCGAATATCTTCTAAGACCGTTAAATTATTTTCAAACTTTTGAGCTTTCACTCCTTGTGAAAGCTCATTTATTTTTTGATCAATCAAAAACCCCCTTAGGCTCAATATAATATTATTGACATAGTCTGAAATAGTTTCTGTTTTCTGTTTTACATGAATCTCTTTATCATCCCATCGGTGCAGTTCATAACGATCTTCATTCATCATGATTTCTGTGATCTCGGCTGCTATCTCTGGCTGAATTCTATTTATAAAGCTTTCTATCTTAAATTCATCAATCTGATTTAGCTCTTCAATCAAAATCCCATATATATCTTTAAAAATTTGATCAGTGAATTCAATTTCATCATCCTGTAAATCCAAATATATTTTTTCAAAAACTTTTATATTGTGTATTTCTGGCTCTAAAACAAGCTCTCCCTCTTCATTTTCTTTCAATATCAAATCCTCAAATTCCTCTTCCTGAACACCATATAACAATAATGCTTTTATAATATGGCGCTCTAATATATATTGTCTATTTACTTTAGGTTGCTTTTGAGTTTCAGTTTTTACAACTTCAAGAGGTTTGTTTTGCTGTTTTTGTTGTTTATGCTGGTCTTTTACATCACTATTGCGAATCTGTGCTAGGGTATCAAACAACACATCTTCTGAGACATCCATAATCCTAGAGCATTCTTTTACATATATCTCTCGTTTGATGACATCAGGAATTTTTGAAATACTGGTCACCATATCTCTTACTAATTCTGCCCTCTTAATAGGGTCATTCTTAGATTCTTGTTGTAAGAAAGATGCCTTGAAACTTATAAAATCTTGAACATTCTCCTCAAGATACGTATTCAATTCGTCTAATGTGTTTTGCTTAGCAAAACTATCAGGGTCTTCACCTTCTGGAAAGTTACACACCTTCACATTCATTCCCTGTTCCAGAATAAGATCTATCCCTCTTAGAGATGCTCTCATTCCTGCAGCATCACTATCAAACAATACTGTAATATTCTTAGTCAGTCTATTTATTAAACGTATTTGATCTGTAGTCAGCGCTGTTCCTGATGAAGAAACCACATTAGCAACTCCTGTTTGATTAAACTGAATTACATCTGTATATCCTTCTACCAAATAACAATTATCTTCTTTAGCAATAGCTTGTTTCGCATGATAAATACCATAAAGGACTTTACTTTTATGATAGATATCACTTTCTGGGGAGTTAAGGTATTTGGCTGCTTTTTTATCATTGGTTAAAATCCTACCACCAAATCCTAAAACACGACCAGACATTGATTGAATTGGAAACATCACTCTTCCTTTAAATCGATCAAATTGCTTTTCTTCTTTAACAATAGTAAGTCCAGTTTTCTCAAGATAACTTAGCTGATATCCTTTTTTAATTGCTTCTGATGTAAATGCATCCCACACATCAGGAGAGTATCCTAATTCAAACTTTTTTATTGTTTCATCTGTAAATCCTCGTTCTTTAAAATATGTTAACCCTATTGCTTTACCTTGTTCGGTTTTAAGCAATGAATTTTGAAAAAAAGTATTTGCAAACTCACTAACCAAGTACATGCTCTCTCTTTCATTCGCCTGTTCCTTTTGCTCATCTGTTTGCTCTGTCTCTTCAAATTCTATATTATATTTTTTTGCTAAATATTTTATAGCTTCTGGGTATGTAAAATGCTCATGCTCCATCAAAAAGGCAACTACATTACCTCCTTTTCCACTAGAGAAATCTTTCCATATTTGCTTTACAGGAGAAACCATAAAAGAAGGAGTTCTCTCATCACTAAAAGGACTGAGCCCTTTAAAATTACTTCCTGCTTTTTTCAATTGCACAAAATCACCTATAACTTCTTCTAGTCTAGCAATTTCAAATACAGCATCTATGGTAGCTTTATGGATCATCCTCTAATATAAATAAGTTTACTATTGAGTATTGAGGTATTTTTTTTCATACCTCTTTTTTACCAATCTATCTTTTTACTTGTAGATAAATTTGCTACAAAAATAGCACAATTAATGAGATCCACGAAGTTCATATTTTTAAGCTTACATTATCTCCATCTAAATTCATCCTAAAGAAAAACAAGAATTGTATTGGTTTCTTTTACCTACTTCTTTAATTGATAAGTAACTAAACTTTTACAGCTTACAAAAAAGGAGATCACTCCAAAAAAGTAACTTCAAAACTAAAAGCCTATTTTAGTTTTACCAAAAGCACACTATCTAAAAAACTTGATCGTGGTATCTATCTGGTAATAAGTTACTTTTTTAGAGAAATCTCCTTAAGTCTATTTTTTTTGTTTCTAAAAAGTTATTTTGAAATAACGAAACTTCTAGTTACAATAGTTTCTTCTGCTATTATCCGAACAAAATATGTTCCAGCAGTAAGGTCACTTACATTAACTTGTTGTTTATTTTCTTCATTTTTAACTGTACGTACCAGTTGACCAAACATTGAAAAAATCTCCAAGCTTTGGATTGGTGCTTTATCTACAGATATATTCAAAATACCGTTATTTACAGGATTTGGCGACAATACAAATCTTTTATCATTTGCCTTGACATCTGTAAGCTCATAAGTATTTAATCGTACTCTTGCTCCTTGCACACAGAATTCTGTAATTTCTGAACTAGTAAACTGTCCTCCTGTTACAATTGTACCAGCACTACTTGATAAGGTATAAGAACCATTACCATATGAGCAGCAAATTCCATCACCAAAAGAATCTGATATTGTAAAAACAAAGTTACCTGCAGCTAATCCAGTAATCGCTTCTGTAACCGTTGATCCATCAGGGTTTGCTGTAGAATAACTTTTTGAAGCTACTGTTGTTCCTGCCGCATCTTTTAACATCCAAGAAGTTTCTTGTGGATAATTATCAAATGTTATATTTAATGTCAAATCACTTGCTGCACAGTTTCCTGCCGCTCCTGTAGAAAGCGATATTGCATCTATTGCAGCATCGGCTTGCCAAGTATTACCTGTTACTCTATTAAATCGTAATTGTACCCCTGAGCCAAGATAAGCTGCTAAATCTACGGTTGCTGTCTGCCAAGAGTTACCTTGATTTCCTGTTCTACTCCAAACACTTGTCCAAGTTACTCCTTCATCATTACTAACCTCTACATCAAGTGATCCAAAGTTTGTTGCTCCAAACATGTGATACTTAAACGAAAATATTGCCGCTGTTGCATCATTAAGATCAAAACAAGGAGAATTAAGTATCGCTTGTTTACTAGGATACCCTGTTCCACTACCTGATGCTTCTACATATATATACGAAGTTCCATCTGCAGCACTTGAAGGACCAGTCCCATTTGAAGGAGTTCCTGCTGAATTTCTTGACCAATCAAGATTATCTCCTGACGCTTGAGTCCAAGCTCCTAAATTAGTTTCAAAACTCTCATTATAGGGCGCTACTAAACCGTTTAAACAACCTGGCCCTGTTGTACTTTCTAGTGTCGTTACACTTACTGTATTACTTGGCGCGGATTGGTTTCCTGCTGCATCTTTTGCTATTACATAAAATGAATATGTGGTAAGAGGAGCTAATCCCATTACAGTGTATGACGCTGTAGAAGAATTACCGACTACGACATTATCTTGATAGATATCGTATCCTGTAACACCTATATTATCTGTAGATGCCCCCCAATTTAATGTAGTTTCTCTTGCTGTAGTACCTGAAGCTGCTAAATTAGCTGGAGTAGACGGCGGATCATTATCAACAACTGCTGGCTCTATCTTAAAAGCAACTACATGACTTTTTCTCACATTTGGAGAAGGCCCTTTCATATATTCACTTATATGCCAGAATGTTTTATCGTCTAATGGATCTATTGTTAATTGCCCATAATCCCCATACCTACCATCACTTCGGTTATTTTGGCTGTCACCATTTGCAGAAACCTGCTCTGCTACAGTCATGGTACCTAATGGGTCATTTGCTAATCTTCCTGTATATCGCAATGATGTATATACACTTGAGCTAACAACGGTATATGCAAGACCAATATTCCCTAATGAATCCATTCCTATACTTCCACAAAAAGCACTTAATCCATCTGGCTGTGTATATGTTCCTTCTTGATAAATAGTCCATGGCTGACCATCTGCTGTTTGACGAAGTTCATACCAACGTATTCCTGCTAGACTATCTGTACCATTTAAATCAACTACAAAATTCATCACTACAGAATTATGTGATGGGAATCGTCTATAATTCGTCATATACATCATTGTTGCTTGAAGCGCATCTATATCTGGCCCATTACCAGGCTCATCCAGATTTTGAAAAGACCCATTATCAAAAACACTATCAAACGGTGCTGTATCAACCTGTTGTGGTGTTGAAATTGTAGAATTAGCAGGGGTTACCCAATCTACATCTATTGTCCATATTTTTAAGTGATCTTGAGTAACTCCTGTCCAACTATCATCTTGCAAGTATACTATTGGACATCCAACTCCCACTGGAGGCAATGTAGTTCCTGTTGCATTAAACCCTCCTGGACTGTAAAATCCATTAGTTTTGGCTCCAGGTAAAGAAAAACTAACCATTTGAGCATTTGCATCTCCTGCGATCATTTTATCACGTTCTACCGCAAATACAACATTATTGGTGTCGGGAGCATTTTGATCTTTATTGGCTGTAATATAATATCCATCACTCCAAATAGATAGTTTTTCATAATCAGGAAATGTTCCTGTATTAAATCTATAGGTTGACCATCCATCATTTACTGGATCAGGACCTTTACAAACTGCTATCAAAAATCCATTAGGAGAATTACTAAACTCCATAATAATAAATCGATCTACAAAGTTATCGTAGACAACAATGGGGTCTCCTAATGTTTCTCCAGGAAATAGTGTACCTAAGGATGCTTCTGCTAACAAAACATTACCAGATCTATCCAGAATACCAAAACCTGAATTAAATGCGTATACATAATGATTAGGACCAATTGCTCCTGTAGCATCATTCAGTACCGTTCCTACATGTGCATCAAAGGATGCTAATGGGGCTCTAATAGCCATTTTGCTAGCACTTTTTTGTTGCTCAATAAGGGGATCATTCCCTTTTGGAAATCCTTTTCCTGGTACCACAGTATTACTACCTCTGCGCTTTGGTGGCGCTACATGACCAAGACCTTTTGCTGAAATGATATTCTCCATCTTAGAAAGTGCAGGAATATCTCTTTTGTAAGCCGCTTTACCAACAGAATTTGCCTTGACGGGACTTCCTTTTTGAGCTAGCAGTCCAAAACTGCAAAACACAAAAAATACTAGATAAATAAAATTTGTTTTCATATGTGTGAAATTTGGTTAACTGTTCGATTTTACACCATTTTTCAGCATAAGTAATAACGCTTATATTTTGAGGCAAAAAATATAAAAGCGTTTGTTGAATTCGGGAAGAATTATTTCACACTATCTGACTCAGATAAATATAGAGCATTTTATCAAAAAACAAAAAAATAAACCCTTACAAAGCTCTTAAAAATAAGTATTTACACGCATTCCGTAATATTTATATGGGTTTTACACATTATTATTTTTACTCAAAAAGAATAATGTCTAGTGTCAAAAATCAAATCGTAAACCTAATGACACATTATTTTGCTCAACCTCTGCATTCTTAAAAATAGGAGATATATCATATTTAGCATACAAAGACACATCACTAAAACCTATATAGGCACTTACTCCATATATTATTTTATTGGTATTATAATCTTTCTTAATTTTATCCTTAATACGATTTCCATTTTCTTTGTACTTTAGTTTCTGTCGAGTACTTATATTAAACCCTGCATACCCTCCTAACCCTATCCTAAATTTATTATTAGTATCGTATCGAATGCTATTTTCTGTTTCTTTTACTTTTGATGGACCTAATTCAAAATGCACAGGAATCACAAGATTATCCATTCTAAATTTAGATTTATCTAATTCTACTCTAAATTCTTCTAACACAGTTTGATTACCATTTTCTACAAAATATTTATTATTTCTAATTTTTAAACCATTTGAGGTGTATGAAATACCATATTTAACTCTTAAGAAATTTGTGTTTTTAAAGACTCTTGTTTTCCAAGCCCAACCTATTTCAAAAAATCGACTTCCTAAAATCCTATAGTCTGAATCTTCTAATGATTGCCCATCAACAATTGCATTATTAAACCCTAATGCCATTACTACACTAGATGTCGTACGCTTATCATAAGGTATTTCCTTTTTATTCTGTTCTCTTAAATCTATCCCAAAAACTGTATATTTATTAATCTCATTCTTTGTTATCGAATTAAAAACCTCAACTCCGTTACGTTCTAAAAGAGCTATTTTATTTTCTATAATCGCTATCCTATTTTCAATATTAAGAGCACGCTTCTTTGCTACTATTTCTTTATTTTGCTGAGCATCTTCTCGCGATATTTTATTATTCGCTAATTTTTCATTAATCTTTTCTACTTCCTTTTTTAGGGCATCTTTTTCTGTTTGTATAATGTATTCTTTTTGCTTTTCTAACTCCTCTATTTTTTGATCTTTATTTATTTCTTGAGCTGTTAACAATTGAGCAAAAAGCGTCATGGCCACGAATGTAGCAATTGTAATTAAGGTCTTCATTTTTTAAGAATTTTGATTTTTGCAATCCCTCTCTCTTTCTATAGGAGAGAGAGATTACTAATTATTGATTGATGAATGATATTATTGATTTCTTTCTACTACGGCAGTTTTAACTTTTTGAAACCCTCTTTTAAGTGCTTCAAAAACACGTTGCTTAAACTTTTCATCAAGTTCTTGCTCTACATCTTGTAAAAGAATTGATGCATTTACCATTACTGAGTTACCGTTTTTTTCTATTGCAATTTCCTTTTGAGCTTTCTGTAACAATATATCTATTTCTTTATCACTTATCTGGATTTTGTTCTTTTGAAGCTCTTTGATTTCTGCAACAACTCCTGCTATTTTATTTTCTATCACCAAGGAGTCTATAAACCCTGCTTGCTTTTTGGTATGCAAGGGTTTGTCGCTTACCATTATTTTACGATCATATTTATGATTACTGAATATTTTTTCATCTACAGTATCATTAAAAATCGTTGCATTTGAAACAATTCTTTCTTTGTGAATTGCTTTTTTACTTTGTGATAAAGATATATCCAGCTTATTAGCTGTGGTATCATTTTCTAAAACATCGGTATTATCTTGAATTCTTTTTTCTAATACTTTATCATAAACTACTTCTACACCTTCTTTTTCTATAATTTCTTTATTACTATCAACAAATTGAGAACCTGTTGGCTCTTCTTCTGAATTTTTATCTACCACAATAGCAGTTGTAATTAGCATCACAACACAAATAGCAACAACCTTATACCACAAATTTCTTTTACTGTATCGTTGCTTACCTTGAACATTGCTAAGCTTATCTTCTAATCTCTCCCATGAGTTAGCTGAAGGCTGTATAGTACGTTGCCCTAATTTTTCCTTCATCTTATCTTCAAATTTCAATGGCGCCATTACTTATATTATTTTGTTTATTTAATTTTTGCTGTAGCATTTTTCTAGCCTTAAAGAGTTGAGATTTTGAGGTACCTTCTGAAATTTCTAACATTTTTGCTATTTCTCTATGTTTATACCCTTCTATAGCATACAATACAAACACAACTTTATACCCTTCTGGTAAATTATCTATCAATTCTTGTATTTGATCTACCTCTAATTCTGTATTAATATTATTATGAGATTCTTCATGATAGTTTGTTATTTCTTCTATAAACAAGACCCGTTTTTCTTTTCTTAAAAAAGAAATTGATTCATTAATCATAATTCTTCTTACCCATCCCTCAAAATTTCCTTCGAACCTAAATTTATCTATATTCATAAAAACCTTCAAAAACCCACTCAACATTACTTCTTCTGCAAAATGAATATCTTTTATGTACTGTCTGCATACACTTAGCATCTTGGGAGCATGTTTATTGTACAACTGACGTTGCGCATCATGATGCTGTTTTGCAGCTTTTTTTATAAGCTGAGTCTCGTTTTTATAAAACTGAATAACTTTCAATAATAAGATCAATTAGTTTGAACCCTTCTTTTACATAGACGGTAATAAAAACAAAAAGGTTGCCTGGTTTATTTTTTTCTGTTTTTAATACAGAAATAACTTCTTTAAAAAAAAGAAACAGGATAGTTACTACACGTGGCTATAAGATTTTATATCCAGCAAAAAGTGGGAATTATTTTTTTCGATCGATTACATAATCAACCATTAACTCTAAGGATGATTTATAATCTGAATCTGGATATTCTGATAAAATAGTAAGTGCTTCATTTTTGAATTGATGCATTATAGTAATAGCATACTCTAATCCTCCACTTATCTTTACAAAGTCTATAACTTGCTTAACTCTCTTTTTATCTTTATTATGATTCTTTACAGAGTTGATAAGCCATTTCTTTTTCTCCTTACTACAATGATTTAATGTATATATAAGAGGTAATGTCATTTTTTGCTCTTTTATATCAATCCCTGTTGGTTTACCTATAGCAGTATCTCCATAATCAAATAAATCATCTTTTATCTGAAAAGCCATACCTATAAGTTCCCCAAATCTTCTCATTTTCTGAACATTATCTGAATCAGGAGCTACAGAACAAGCCCCTAAACCACAACAAGCAGCAATCAGTGTTGCTGTTTTCTGACGTATGATCTCATAATACACTTCTTCTGTAATATCAAGACTTCTGGCTTTCTCGATTTGTAGCAACTCTCCTTCACTCATTTCTCTAACAGCTACCGAGATAATTTTTAATAAATCAAAATCTCCATGATCTATTGAGAGCAACAAACCTTTTGATAGTAGGTAATCTCCAACTAAGACTGCTATTTTATTTTTCCACAATGCATTGATAGAAAAAAAGCCTCGTCTCTGATTTGAATCATCAACCACATCATCATGAACCAAAGTTGCTGTGTGTATTAATTCTATTACAGAAGCTCCCCTATATGTACGCTCATTAACATCTCCTCCTGAAACCATTTTGGCCACGAGAAAAACAAACATAGGTCGCATTTGCTTACCTTTTCTATTTACAATATAATGGGTAATTCTATTAAGTAAGGCTACCTTGGATGTCATTGATTCTGAAAACTTTTGCTCAAAAAGCTCCATTTCATCAACGATCGGTAGTTTTATTTGTTCTACAACTTTCAATATGTGGTACTTGATTCTGTTTGAAAAATGTACTGCGAAGATAATGTAAATAGTTTTTCTTTGAAACCTATCTTATTTTTATATTATAGATATTGCTATTAATTCTTTTTATAAGATCATTATCTTAGAAAAAAAATTAAGTCTTATTAGCTAATTGACCACAAGCAGCATCAATATCTTTTCCCCGACTACGACGTACATTTACCACTATCCCTCTAGACTCCAACCCCTTAATATAATTGTTTAATGCTTCTGATGATGCTTGCTGAAATCCATCATCATCAATTGGATTATATTCTATAAGATTTACCTTGCAAGGCACATACGCACAAAAAGAAATCAGAGCGTCTATATCTTTTTTTCTATCATTTATCCCTTTCCAAACCACATATTCGTATGTAATTCTGCTTTTGGTTTTTTCATACCAATATTCAAGTGATTCCCGAAGATCTGACAATGGAAATTTTTGATTAAAAGGCATGATTGAAGTACGCACTTCATCTATTGCTGAATGTAAAGAAACTGCTAGTTTGAATTTTACATCATCATCAGCCATTTTCTTTATCATTTTTGGAACACCCGAAGTGGATAACGTAATTCTTCTAGGAGACATAGCCAATCCTTCTGGAGAAGTAATTTTATCAATAGCTTTGAGTACATTTTTGTAATTCATCAAGGGTTCTCCCATACCCATAAATACTATATTAGACAATGGTCGACTATGATACAACCTACTTTCTTTATCAATTGCCATTACCTGATCATAAATCTCATCAGGATTGAGATTCCTCATCCTTTTTAATCGAGCTGTAGCACAAAACTTACAATCCAAACTACATCCAACCTGAGATGACACACATGCTGTAGTTCTTGTTGGAGTAGGGATCAATACAGATTCTACAATCAACCCATCATGTAATCTTACTGCATTTTTTATAGTACCGTCAGTACTACGTTGCATTTGATCAACTCTAATATGATTAATAACAAAATTTTCTTCCAACATTTTTCTAGTAGTCTTAGAGATATTTGTCATATCCTCAAAACTATGAGCTCCTTTATTCCAAAGCCACTCATACACCTGATTCCCTCGAAAAGGTTTATCATTATTATCTTGAAAAAACAGTCGCAACTGATCTTTTGTTAACGTCCTTATATCTTTTTTCTTCATTGTCATACTTTTGCAAAAGTAAAAAGATAAACTGGTACTCTGATAGTCATCTTAATTCTTTATTAGAATTATCAAAAAAACCTCAAGTATATGCCATACCTGAGGTTTTAATTATTTGATTATGATATCCTTATTTCTTTACTCTTTTCCACACGTGACTTCCTCCTCCTTTATACTTCATATTGAGTATATCTTTATCTTCTGCATCTATCCATATTTGGCATTCTGAAACTTCACCTGTCTTGATATCTGTATATTTACCATTTATGTATCTATCTCCTTTTAGTTTCAATCCTTTCATGATAACTAATCCTTCTACATTTTGGTTTTTATCAGCTCCTTGGCATTCATAACAAACAGCATCTCTTTCTGATATACGCATCATTCTTTGGATAGAACCATATACTTGTTTTTTAATAACATATAATTGAACTATACTAAGAGCTACTCCTGTTTTTTTATCATATGTTTTCCATCTTCCCAAAATAGGATTTGGCTCAAATGATGCTAATAAATTCTCCTTTAACTTTTCGTCTACAGGGTTTTCTCCTAACCATATTTTGAATAAAGCCTTTTTAAATTCTTTACTATTTATAGTCCCTAATGCCTTTTTATTTTTATACAATGTTAATTTACCGCCTTTTACATAAAGGATTTTGAAAATATCAAACTTATTTATCTCATTAGGAATAAGGTGTAAAAAGTCTCGTATTTGATTTTCAAAAAGATAACTATTTCCATCTGTCGCTCTTTCTAATCCATTTCTTATCAAATCTTTAAAATCACTATCTGAAATAGAAGAGGAAGTAATCTTAATAGTAATAGCCATCGTTGCATCTTTATCTGCTACCATAATACCATCTTCTACTCCTTCTACTTCAAAATCTAAATATAATGCCATTGCATACAATTTTTCTCTTGCTCCTGCACCATTGAGTATAAGTTCTGATCCTTCAAAAACATCAACATCATTAAAACGGATATCTCCTACTTGGGTTTGGGCATAAGAAAATATAGCATAAAAAAACACTATGTAGTACATTAATTTTTTCATTCTTTAATTTAGGTTTAGTTCTTCTTTAATTTATTTGGAACACACAAAAAAACAACACTTATCTATAAAAGTGGCTTTTACAAGCTTTATCTAGGCCTTTTTTTCGATAAAAATCAATATTAATCGTTTTTCGGTAATTATGTTTTACGGTTTTACCATAATTTTTTTGAGGACACAAAACTATCATTTTTTCGCAAAAAAAACAACTCAATACGCTAATTTTCAGAAATATACAGTATGAAACCCTGTTGAATACGAAATTCAACAGGGTTTTCACAATATATTTCGCTTATTATTAAATAATTAACATTGCATCTCCATATGAGTAAAACTTATATTTCTCTTTTACCGCTTCTTCATAAGCTTCTTTGATAAAATCATGTCCTGCAAATGCTGAAACCATCATTAACAAAGTAGACTTAGGTGTATGAAAATTAGTAATCATACAGTTTGCAATACTAAAATCATATGGGGGGAATATAAATTTGTTTGTCCACCCTCTAAATTCATTTAATGTTCTATCTGAAGAAACAGAGCTTTCTAAAGCTCTCATAACGGTTGTTCCTACCGCACATATTTTTCTTTTACTAGAAATTCCATTATTTATAACATCGGCAGCATGAGCAGTTACATATGCTTCTTCACTATCCATTTTATGTTTAGACAGATCTTCTACTTCTACTGGATTAAATGTTCCTAAACCAACATGTAATGTAATTTCTGCAAAATCCACTCCTTTAATTTCTAACCTTTTCATCAGGTGTTTAGAAAAATGAAGCCCCGCTGTTGGAGCTGCTACAGCTCCTTCATTCTTTGCATATATGGTTTGATATCTCTCTTCATCTTCTGGTTCTGTATCTCTTTTTATATACTTTGGCAAAGGTGTTTCTCCTAGGTCATTCAATTTTTGTCTGAATTCATCATAAGAACCATCGTATAAAAAACGTAAGGTACGCCCTCTTGATGTTGTATTATCGATCACCTCAGCAACTAAACTTTCGTCATCGCCAAAGTACAGTTTATTTCCTATACGTATCTTTCTAGCAGGATCAACAAGTACATCCCAAAGACGTGTTTCAGAATTTAATTCACGTAATAAAAACACTTCAATCCTAGCTCCTGTTTTCTCTTTGTTACCATATAGCCTAGCAGGGAAAACCTTGGTATTATTCACCACCATTACATCATTTGGATCAAAATAATCGATAAGATCTTTAAACTGTTTATGCTCTATGGTTTGATTTTTTCTATCAAGAACCATCAATCGAGATTCATCTCTGTTTTCCGCTGGATATTCAGCTAATAAATCTTGTGGAAGATCAAAATTGAAATGTGATAACTTCATTCGTATTTTTTTTTTGAAGATGCAAATATACAATCTTGCAACATGGGTTGTCAAGTAATTTGGTATATATTTATAAGGATAAGTGCATTGTTTTCAATTATTAGATAAAAATTAGCCCATCATACTTAGGCTCTTATTGACAAATCCTACTTCTCTTTCTTTTTAAACTTCTGTTACCTCAAAGCCTATTTTATGTAAGTCTGACCAAAAATCTGGATACGATTTTGAAACTACTTCTGCTTCTTCTATATAAAATTGAGTTCTAAGTGCTAAAGGGGCAAATGCCATCGCCATTCTATGATCATTATATGTTGCTATAGTAACATCTTTGTTTATTGAATTTGATGGTTCTAACCTAAGTGAATCTTCTGTCACATCAATCTTTCCTCCTAATTTTTCAATTTCTGTTTTTAGCGCTTCTAATCTATCTGTTTCTTTTATTTTTAGAGTATGTAGACCTGTAAGATAGCATCCTATCCCTAATCCAAAACAGGTCACTGCAACTGTTTGAGCTATATCAGGCGAATTAGAAAGATCTAATTCTTCCTGAAATCCTAGGGCTGTATCTGATACTTTTGTTAAGGTAATTCTATCTTCTGAAAAAGTTGTCTGAACACCAAGACTACGGTATATCTCTGCTAATTTTGCATCTCCCTGGTAGCTTTCTTTTTTATAACTTCCTATAGTTACTGAACCTTTTTTTGACAACGCAACAATACTATAATAATACGATGCAGAACTCCAATCTGACTCTACCACTACAGTTCTTGGTGATACTTTTTTGTACGGCTCTATTACAATTGTATTATTCTCAAAAACACCAGATATTCCTACATCTCTCAATAAACTTAAGGTCATATTAATATAAGGAACAGAAGTAACTTTTCCTTCTAATAAAATTTTTAATCCTTTTGGTAAAGAAGCTGCAATCAACATCAATGCAGAAATATACTGACTACTTACATTTGCTTTTAAAGAAACTGTATTTACCTGGGGGCTCCTTCCTTGAATTCTAATAGGTGGATACCCGAACTTGTTTTCATACTTTATATCACATCCTAATTGTTGGAGTGCCTCAACCAAAATTTTTATTGGTCTTTCTTTCATTCTCTGACTTCCTGTCAACACTGTTTCTCTACCTTGTTTTACAGCAAAATATGCTGTAAGAAAACGCATAGCTGTTCCTGCATGATGAATATCGACCAACTCTTCATTAGTTTTCAATGCTTTTTGCATCACTTCTGAATCATCACTATTGGATATATTTTCTATGTCTATATCTTCAAACAATGCTTGTAAAATCAACAACCTATTACTTTCACTTTTTGATCCTGTAATCTGTAATGTACTATCCTTTATATTAGAAATATATTTTAACTGCAAATTCATATTATCGATTTGATTTACGTTTTCTTAATTCAAAATAATATCCCATTATCATCCCATAGGCCAACCCCCCAACAATTCTAGATAATAGATATCTCATCCATATTCCATTATTAATCCTTTCGTTCACAAAAACATCCAAACCTAGCGTGCCATATTGCATAAAATATTCTATAACACTAAAGATAATCATAAACCCAATCCCTATAAAACATACGGATTGCCAATATTTTTTGGATGAGAGTATTGCTGTAAACATTATTTTAATTTTTCATTATTATGATGACGATCATGATCTCTTTTTGTTTTGATATCTAGCTTTTTATCAAAAGCTTCCTGAAGATTAATTCCTGTCTGATTTGCTAAACACAGTACTACAAACATTACATCTGCCAGTTCTTCTCCCAGGTCCTTATTTTTATCACTTTCTTTTTCACTTTGCTCTCCATAACGTCGAGCAATAATCCTAGCCACCTCACCTACTTCTTCTGTAAGCTGCGCCATATTTGTTAATTCATTAAAATATCGTACCCCATGATTTTTGATCCAATCATCTACAGCACGTTGTGCATCTTGAATATTCATAATTATATTTTTTTCAGAACTAGATGTTCATTTTCTTTTTCTACAAGCTTACTATAAAATTCCTTAAGAGTAGGATAATACTCAACAGAAATTAAAGCTCTATTTATTTTTTCTGTTACTTTTATCTGTATTGTATTATTTGTTACGGATGACATAAAATAAAATTCGCCTAAACCTTCTGGCATTTTTATTCTCTCAGATTTAAGGGACTCTACCACTTCATAACCTTCTGGAATTTTAATATTCAAAATATAGCTATTAGAATATCCAAAAGCAAAATCTACAGGATATTTTCGATCTTCTGATTTAAATACATTTATCTTACTTTTAAGAAACAACATTGGAGCAAAAAACATCTCTCCTTCTATCATTTCAACTTGGTCATCTAAAGAAAACTCAAAACTTTCACTAACTCCTTTTCCCAATTTATCAGTCCCTTTCAGGTGATAATTCTCTACTTCTAATATATCATATTTATCTTGAATCCGCTTTTTATTGGTTTCGATATCTTTACCTCCATGATTTGTTCTAAACTCATGTGCTAAATAATGCGTGTGACGCATATTCAACTTACCATTTACATTTCCTTTATCATCAATCTCATAATTTACACTATATTGATTTACAGAATTCTTTTTAGGTCTCAGGTTAAGAGATTGAGAAGCTCCATTTTTTGCAATTACTCTTGCCATGCCTTGTATCACTCTATTTGGCAATACATTTGGAAAACCATATGGATCAGTTCCATCTAAATACAAAATTTTACCATCTGGAAACTTTACCCTAGTAATTACATAATTAAATCCATCTAATGTAGGAAACAAAGAGATCAACCTATCACTTGTACTTACTAACACTGGATTTGCCTCTAATTTTGCGTAGTTAAGCATTGCAGTAAGCATTATATTTATTTCTGCGGCATTACCTGTTCCATCTTTATATGCTTTTTTGACACCTTTATCTGTATACACATTGGCTTTTCCATTCCAAGCCATTTTTTTCTTCACAAACCCATACACCAAAGCTGCCCTTTCTACAGGATTCACTACTCCTTTTATCAATTTATCTAAATCTTCTTTAAAATACCCTTCTCTCTTTAATTCATCTCCAAACTTAGTACTTTGATATATTTCTTTTGTTACATCTCCCCATGTGGTAGAATAATTTTTTATTGCTCCATTTGGAAATTTTGTATATTCTAATTCATACACTATAGAGGAAATATAGTTACTAAAATTTCCTGCATAAGGTTCTTTTTTAAAAGCAGGAACGTTATTATTATCTACAGAATTAACATTGATAACATAATCTAATGTACTATTTGAATATGAGGTTTTAGCAGGACCTGTTCTTAGATTATACCCACCTTCTCTTTGTTTATTTACAAAATTAATTTTACCATTACGTTTAGATTCTTTTATTTTTATTGGCAGATATCCAACTGTTCGCTTTTTAAAATTAAAATATTCTGGAGTTTCTACTTTTACTGATATTTTTTTGATTGGAATATCATACTGCAAATACACTCTATCTATATAAAAATAAAAGGGAGAAGTAATTCTATATTTATATTCTACTACAGAACCTTCTTTCAAAGAAGGCATTGTAAATTTTGTTACATTTTTATATTCTGAAAACTCTTCTTCAAAAACACCTTCTTTTTTTAGTTTGGTAGTTACTAACTTTCCATTTACTATACTGTGCGTAATCCCTTTTATACCTGTTACCTTTTCCTTACCACTCCTATTTTTGTATAAGTATATTTTTTCGGTGGCATTTTCATATCCTTCTTTATTATATAGTTTTATTCTCTTAAATACTTCTGTAATTACCTCAAAACCATCTACACTATTATACTCAAAACTTACACGTTTATTCTCATACAAAACAACAGCATTTGCAGAACTATCCTCTGTATAAATAGTTTCTATTAACTCTTCTTTAGAGACTTTTCCAAATTTATATTCTTGTGCGTAACTAATTGTTGAAAAAACAAAAAACACACTAACTATTAATATTTTTATTGTTTTCATTATTATTATTGGTTCTTATATTTTATACTTGTTTAAGTACTATTTTTGATTTGTCTATTTTTTTAATTTCAGTTCTAAACTTCCTATATTCTTCATATTTCTCCTTTGAAAAAGTGCCATCAATGATTTTCAAAAACCGTTTAAACTTAATTTGTTTATCATTAATTTTTTGAAGTTCATAACTATATTTTCCAAATTCAGTTTCTATTGTTGTTGTTTCTACCAAGCTTCCTACTTGATACCCTTTGGGCAGATTAATGATATATTCATCTATATTTGTGTATCCCCTTGATATCACTAAAGATGTTTTTCTAACTTCATACTTTGGTAAGTTGCTTTGATCCTTGCTGAAAAAATTTGGAGAAAATAACAAACGGCTTCCTACTTTTTTTATACATGTATTACACAATACGTCTATTTCTTCTGTAAATTCAACTATATCTTTATCATCAGTCAACTCTATACCTCTTATTTCCAATCCATTGATATAACCCCAATACTTTTTATAATATAATTTTTGATCTTTTGGTGTTTCAAACTGAACTCCATAATTCCAATCATACTCAAGACCTTTCGATATTCTTTTGATAGTTGTAGACATTGATTTATCTACTCCTAGATCAATGGTTGCTGCTGTATATAGTGTATTTTCTTCAGGCTCATATTTTTTAGTTCTTTTAATCTCTCCTCCTTCAGGTGTAATAACCAACACCTCTCTATTATCTGTAAAACTACCTATAAAATTAAATGGCTTTGTCTGGCTAGTACACTCCAACCAAAGGTCTTCTTCTTGATTTGGAATATTAAGTATTGCATGATTTCCTTGCATTGATGCAAATTCAGAATCGATATCTCTTCTCTCTTTTGCATATACAACAGTATAATATGATGTTATATCCTGACTATCTAATAGTGCCATAGTATAGTTGGTCAAAGCTTTACAATCACCATACCCTAATCTATCAACATCACTTGCTAAAAACGGCTTCCACCCTCCTATACCCAATTGCACACTTATATATCTTGTTTTCTTCTGCACATATTCATAAATTAACTTAGCTTTTTCTTTCTTTGTCTTCACACCCGAAACCAACTTATTTATTTCTACAATAGTTTTTGGAGGTAATTCACCTCTACCTGATATTAGTTTATCATATTGCCATTTACCCATAGACTTCCAATCTATAGCTGCTCCTTCTACTCCTTCTAATGAAAACTTATTTAATGCTATTTTAACCATAGGTACTATATCATAATAATCTGGTCCTAACACTTCAGCTTGCTTGGCTGAAACATCTGAAATAACATATTCAATTGCCTGAGGTGTCTTATTTTTGCTTATCTGATATCCTTCAAAGCTTGTTTCTTTGAATCGAATAGGAATGTTTTCTGAATTTAAAATTTTATATTTCGACTTTTCAACACTCAATCTAAAATTTGAAACAGGAAGCCAAGGTCGTATAAACGCTGTCGAAGAGCTTTCTATTTCACTCTCAAACAACAGTGTATAGGGGTAACTAATTGGAGTATGCTCAAAGTATTTTATTCTATCGTCTCTTGCTAAAGAATTATTATCATATACACTTCTGTCTTTGAAATCATGTTTTTTATATTTTTTTATTTCCTTTCCATATCTATCATAGACTACAGCTTCTAGTTTTTTTATTTTTAACGTTGGGCTATATCCTTCATAAAAATCGGCATGTTTATTTCCGTATTTATTAAGAACAGTAACTACTCTTTTTGTTTTTACAATTATCGTATTAATTGATTTAATATTAATAATAACTTCTTCTGAACGTACTATAGCATTAGCTTGATCTGTAAGTGTAGAATCAAGAACTACAGATTGAAATGTATTATTTTTTTGAGCATTAGTTGTGACCACACTAGATAATAGTGTAATTACTAAAACTAATTGTATTTTTATTTTCATAAACAAGATTATTTTATAATCACTCTTTATTTTTTGTATCAATAATAATCGTAACTGGGCCATCATTGAGCAATGCAACCTGCATATCTGCACCAAATACACCTGTTCCAACTTTTTTTTCTAAATCAAACTCTAATTGTTTGACAAAATTCTCATATAACGAAATAGCTATCTTGGGTTTTGCTGCTTTAATATAACTAGGTCTATTCCCTTTTTTGGTACTGGCCTGTAATGTAAATTGACTAACAACTATGGCATCTCCATCACTATCGATCAAACTTTTATTCATTACCCCATCCTCATCAGCAAATATTCTAAGTCTGGATATCTTTCCTGATAACCAATTGATATCTTCTTGAGAATCTTCTTCTTCTATCCCAACCAGAATGAGCAATCCTTGATTTATAGTTGAAATCACTTCACCTTCTACAGTAACCGAAGCTTCTGATACTCTCTGAATTACAGCTCTCATTTATTATTTACAATTTAAATACAGTTTTACACACATATAGAGTCCTAATTAGTAAATACCTCTTCTATTTATTTTAAAAAATCGTATACCCTAATATTACAGATAAGCCATTGTATTTAGAATCCCAAAACAAATAGTTTCTCAACACAGTTCTGTTTGTTTGATATTTAAATTCTACACTATATTTATCATCATATTTGTATCCAATACCAAAAGCTACATTATTCCCTGATTTAATATCAATTTCGCTTCCCAAATTATCACTTATTGTAGAATCATAACTAAAGCCTAAAACATACGATCCATTAACAAAAAATTTGGAATCATCATTTAGAAAAAGATAATGTCTAATTCCAAAAGGAAGTTCAATTGTCTTATAATCAACTTTAAAGACACGCTCTGTATTTTCTTTTTCTGATTTAAAATATTGATAAGCTGGTTCAATTATAATAGCCCACTTATTTTTATTAAACGGCATAATAAATTCGGCTTCTACTCCCAGTCTAAACCCTAACTCATTCCCAAAATCAGAACTCAACCTATCATCAAGACTATTACTAATTGATAAAGAAGAATTATTAATCCCAGGCCTTAAGGTCAAATTAAAAAAATCCTTTTTTTGTTTTGCAAAAACAACAGCCTCTCCATTATTACATTCATTATACTTTAAAAATCTCTTTACTAAATCACTCTTCTTATAACCTATATTTTCAAATTCCTTAATCTTATCATCTTCACACTTTATATTATTCCACAGCTGTTGCTTAAATTCGTTATTAGTTCCCATTTTACCACTAGACGCCCAATATTTTTTAAAAACTAACGGTTTAACCTTTGAAATATCTATACTATAAAAATATCTTTTGAGACTTTTACTCTCATATGAATACAATTTCGCTTTGCCCTCTACCAATACTTTCAAAAAAACTTCTTCTTTTTCAAATACTGGTTTTTTTACATTACTTAATTGATTAATATTTATACTCGATCGATCGATATTAACATTACGCTTGATATACTTAGATTGTCCGTTAACACCAAATTCCTTAACTTTTTTTATACTTGCGCTTTGAGACTTATCATCGATTGACATCTTATACTCGAATTTTGTTGGATTATTTTTCCAATCAATATTCTTAATCAAACAATTTATTTTTTCACTCGAATTATTAATATAATACCCCTCTTCATAAGAAATCTGGGAATAGCAATTGACATTTAAAATTATAAATGCGATTACAATAAATACGTTTTTATTCATTTTGAGTTTATTAATTAATATCGCACAAGTATACAACCTAAGAGTTCCGAAAAACGGAACTGCTCATTTTTTTTATTTATTTTTTATATATTATGTGTAGAAAAATATCTATCCAGTGTATAATCACTCCTCATCATAGTTATTTTTTCTATAATGTTCTTCTTCTCCTTCTAGGATTTGGAGGTAACTTTTATATCGTGACCATGCAATCTCCCCATTATCCAAAGCCTGTTTTACTGCACACTTTGGTTCATTGATATGCAGACAGTTATTAAACTTACATTCTGATTTCAATTCAAAAAACTCAGGAAAATAATCTCCTAGTTCTTCTTTATCCATATCGACTACTCCAAATCCTTTTATTCCTGGCGTGTCAATAATTTGGGCATCAAAATCCAAATCAAACATTTCTGCAAACGTAGTAGTATGTTGCCCCTGTTGATGTTGATCACTTATTTCTGCAGTTTTCAAAGCTAATCCTGGTGCAATCGTATTTATCAAAGTAGATTTACCTACTCCGCTATGACCAGAAAACATACTTACCTTATCCTTCATCACTGATTTTACCTTATCTACATTTTTTCCTGTCTTAGCAGAGATGCCAATACATTCATACCCAATTTTTCTATACAATGCTGCCAGATATTTTATCTCCAACAATTCGTCATCTGTATAGGTATCTATTTTATTAAAAAGTAAAATCGCTTTAATACCATATGCTTCTGCTGTAACCAAAAATCGATCTATAAATGTAGTATGAGTCGTAGGGTTGTTTAATGTTATTAATAAAAAAACAACATCAATATTAGAGGCAATGATATGTGTTTGCTTAGATAAATTAACAGATTTTCTTATGATATAGTTCTGCCTTTCATGGATATACTCTATCACCCCCGTTTCTTGATCATTATTTAATTCTAATTTAAAATCTACAAGATCACCAACAGCAACAGGATTTGTGCTTTTGATCCCTTGGATTCTAAATTTTCCTTTTATACGACATTCATATGCCTTACCGCCATTTACTTTTACGGTATACCAACTTCCTGTAGATTTATAAACGGTCCCTGTCATAAATACAAAGATGCGAATATTAATATTTTTGAAGGACCTATTTTTTTCTTAATTAAAAAAAACGTACTCTTATATTGTCTTTTTGGCACATTATTAGTTATAACGTTTACTACTTAATTTAATAACTCTATTTAAAATGAAAACAAAAATTTCTTTTGCTATTTTATTATTTCTATGTCTACAATATACATTTGCGCAGGACATCTATGAATATCAAATTGTAACAGTTATAGAATCAATTGTTCCTAATGGTTTGGGTAGATCGCGAATGCTTACTGCCAATGAAACCAGAGACTATAAAGAATATACATCTTCTCGTACTGGCGAAAATGATAAAAGAAATAAATCAGATCGTGGAAAAATTCGTGTAAAAGATTTTGATGAAACCAAACTTTTAAACTTCTACAATCTTGCTGGTATTCGTTTTCAAAATATTGTAGCAAACGATGCGGTCGTAATGTCAAAAATAAACACTTTGGCTTCTAAAGGCTGGGAACTTGCATTTGTAAACAGCGGGGTAGAAAGCCACGGTGGTGAAGGTGACAGTAACGGGATCTACATTACTCGATATACTTTTAAGAGGGAAAAATAAACCTATTATCATAAGCCTACCTGTAACAAAAATCTATCACAGGTAGGCTTTATTATTATCCTCTTGCCACTTTCTTTTGATGGTTAATTGACTCTTGGTGAATTGCTTTATAAATACGAAGTATAAATTCTTCACTCAGTCCATTTTCTTCACCTTCTAGAATCATTCTTCCTAGTATTTCATTCCAACGTTTTGATTGTAAAATCGCTACATTTTGTTTTGCTTTCACCTTTCCTATATCATCAGAAATTTTCATTCTTTTTGACAAAGTCTCTAACAATTGATTATCTGCAATATCAATTTTGGCTCTCAGTTCTTTAAGCGCTGCTTGGTACGCTTCGTCCACCCCAACTTCTTTACGAATCTTTAAATCTTTCATATATTGAATCAATGTTTCTGGCGTAATCTGTTGTTTTGCATCACTCCATGCATTATCTGGATCATAATGTGTTTCTACAATCAATCCATCAAAATTAAGATCTAATGCTGTTTGAGATAAATCAAAAATCAAATCTCTTCTTCCTGCAATATGAGATGGGTCTAATATCAATGGTAAATCAGGAAAACGATTTTGTAAATCAATAGGAATCTGCCATTCTGGAATATTACGATATTTTGTTTTTTCGTAGGTAGAAAAGCCTCTATGGATTACTCCTAAATTCTTTACATCTGCCGTATAAAAACGCTCTACAGCTCCTAGCCAAAGTGATAAATCAGGGTTAATTGGATTTTTTATTAACACAGGATTATCGATCCCTTTACAGGCATCTGCTATATCCTGAACAATAAATGGTGATACCGTACTTCTTGCTCCAATCCACAATACATCAACTCCATGTTCTAAAGCCAACTCTACATGATGTGGATTTGCTACTTCTGTAGCGATTTTCATTCCAGTTTCTTCTTTGGCCCTCTGTAACCATTTTAATCCTAAGGCTCCAACTCCTTCAAAATTACCAGGTCTTGTTCTTGGTTTCCAGATTCCTGCTCGCAATACAGTAGCATCAGAATCCTTTAACTGATGTGCTATTTTGACCACTTGATCCTCTGTCTCTGCACTACAAGGCCCCCCTATTACCAAAGGATGCTCTAAATTGTAATCATCAAGCCAGTTTCTAAGTTCTTTCTTATTCTCCATTTTATTCGATATTATCTATATTTAGTTCTTATAAAAGTTCAAGTTATTGTTCTATTAAACGATTCCTTTTAGAATTGTTTTTATATGGTTTGTATTTTCCATTTCTTTATAAATTGCAGAAAAATCATCCTTTTCTATTAATTCTTTAAATTGTGTTAGATTTATAATATACTCTTCTAGTGTTTCTATTACGTTTTCTTTGTTGTGTTTAAAAATTGGTGCCCACATAGCAGGAGAGCTTTTTGCTAAACGCACAGTGGATGCAAAACCACTACCTGCCATATCAAAAATATCTCTTTCATTTTTTTCTTTTTCGATTACAGTTTTACCCAACATAAAAGAACTTATATGTGATAAATGAGAAACGTATGCTATATGCTTATCGTGTGATCCTGGATCCATATATCTAATTCGCATTCCTAATCTTGAAAAAATCTCCATCCCTCTCTCTTGTAACTTGAATGCCGTTTTCTCTACCTCACATATAATATTGGTTTTCCCTCTATATAAATTTGCTATAGCGGCTTGCGGTCCTGAAAACTCAGTACCCGCGATTGGATGTACTGCTAAATAATTTCTTCTTTTCTTATGATCACTAATAGTATTGCACAATTTTTTCTTGGTTGAACCAGCATCAAAAACCAAACAATTATCGGGTACCTTATCAAGAATAGATGGTAATATTTCTACTGTTGCATCTACAGGAATAGCTATTACAACAACATCTGCATTTGCTAGATCATCTATCTTTGACTTATAATCTATAAACCCTAAAGATAATGCATCATCCAGGTGCTTTGTATTATTATCTATACCATAAACTTTTGCTTCATTAAAAGCTGCTTTAATATCTATGGCAAAAGAACCACCTATAAGTCCTATTCCTATTACAAATACATTCATTTTACTTACAACTTATAATTTTGATTGATATTATTTTCTACAAATACCATTTCTTGATTTTTAAATCTGTTTATAGCTTTTCTTATATCCTCTTTGGTCACACATAAAGAAAAACGCACATACCCTTTTCCATTACTTCCAAAAATATCCCCTGGAGCTATAAACACATCATTATCATACAGTATGTTATCAATAAATTCCATCCCGTTTACTCCATTAGGTAGTTTTGCCCATACAAACATTCCTTTTGCTGTTTTATCATAGGTACATCCTAATAAATCTATTAATTCCCACAACAAACTTCTTCTTTCTCTATAAATAGTATTCATTTTTTCATACCAATCATCAGAAATTTGCAATGCTGCAATAGCTCCTTTTTGTATCCCTTGAAACATTCCACTATCCATATTACTTTTCACTTTTAGAATGGCTTCTATTTTATCTGAGCTTCCGCTCACCATACCTACTCGCCATCCTGCCATATTAAAAGTTTTGCTTAACGAGTTTAATTCTAAAACCACATCTTTTGCTCCTTCTACAGACAGAATGCTTAATGGAGTATCATTTAATATAAAGCTATACGGATTATCCATCACCAGTAGAATGCTATGTTTTTTTGCAAAATCAATCATCTCTTTATACATTTCTACATCACCAGAAGCTCCTGTTGGCATATTTGTATAATTAACCCACATAATTTTAACCTTACTTAAATCTTTATTTGAAAGGCTATGAAAATCAGGTTTCCACCCATTATTTTCAATTAAATCATAAGAAACAGATTTTGCTCCTATCAAATTAGCTACCGCTGTATAGGTGGGATATCCTGGATTAGGAACCAAAACCTCATCTCCCACATTAAGATACGCCAAAGAAATATGCATAATCCCTTCTTTTGAACCCATCAGGGGTAAAATCTCATTCTTTGGATTTAGAGAAACTTTATATTTTGAACTATAAAAATCTGCAATAGCTTGTCTTAATTCGGGTATTCCTTGATAACTTTGATATTTATGCGCTCCATCAACAAGAACAGCTTGTTGTATTGCATGTACAACTTCTTTTGGGGGGGCTAAATCAGGACTACCAATTGCCATATTAATAATCGGTTTTCCTGAGGCCATAAGCTCTCTTACTTCTCTTAATTTTTTAGAAAAATAGTATTCTTCTACTGTTTCTAATCTTTTTGCGGTTTGAATCTTCATCCGTTTTGATTTTTATATTCTCCCAATACCTTTAATTCTAATGCCATTATTCTTAAAATAGACATTGCCTTTTCATAATCTTTATAATTTTCAAAGGTTACATCTACAAAAAAAGAATATTTCCAAGGCATACTTATAACTGGTAGTGACTGAATTTTGGTTAAATTTAATCCACAGTCACTCATTACATTAAGCACAGTAGCTAAGCTTCCTTTTTTGTGATCGGTAAGAAATTTTAACGATGCCTTATTCACCTTTTTATCTTTTTCTTTTACACCTTCTGTACTAAGAATAAAGAATCGTGTGCTATTTGATTTTATTGTCTGAATTTCTCTTGCTAAAATATCTAATTGATAAATAGCTGCCGCTGTTTCTCCTGCTACTGCTGCAACTCCTCTTAATTGCTCTTCACTAATTCTCCTTGCAACATCAGCTGTATCTGCATCTTCTACCAATTTGATATGTGGCTGTGCTCTAAAAAATTCTTTACATTGCAATAAGGCCATAGGGTGAGAATACACTTCTTTTATTTCTGAAATTTTTTGTCCTTTAAGTGCCATTAAACAATGATGAATCGGCAGAAAATACTCTCCTCTAATCTTTAAATCATGTTCATCTATATATGCATAATTAGGTATAATAGATCCTGCGATCGAATTTTCTATTGCCATGACTCCATCTGTACTCTTATGATTCTCTAAGCTATGCACTAATTCTTGAAAAGACATACACTCATTGATATCTACATCTTCTCCAAAATATGCTTGAGCAACTCCGTGATGGTACGAACCTTTTACTCCTTGTATAGCCACTTTCTTTTTCATCTATTAACTTTATTTCAAAAAAAAATCCCGATTTTCATCGGGATTCTAGTTTTATAAATTTCTGCTCATTTATTTACATAGCGATCCCGTTCTTACTTTTAAAGTAAAAGAAGAAAAAATAAAATCGGTTCCAAGTAAATAAATTGCTCATTATTGTTTCAATTATTCTGTTGCTAAAGTAGCTAAAACTATTACTATTCAAAATATTTTTTGTTTTTTTTCACTTATCAAGCAACATTATCATCAAATTTTAAAATTTTGACCTATATCTATGAACTATTTTAGATATATTTCCAGATATTCTATGAATCTTCTATTTTTCAATCCACTAACAAACGTTCGTGATCACTGGTGTATCAGGTATTTATAAAAAAAAGACTTTATTTTAATAGAAATTTGGCATCAAAAAGGTCCGCCTCTTTATTTTTCACTTTAAAAACGTAAAAATTTCAATGGTTTTTATAAGCAGCATTGTGACAATTTATAATACATCAAGTTCTTTACCTACTTTAACAAATGCTTTTACTGCTTTTTCTAAATGTTCTCGATCATGTGCGGCTGATAGTTGCACTCTAATTCTTGCTTTTCCTTGTGGTACTACTGGATAGAAAAAACCTATTACATAAATCCCTTCTTCTAGTAATCTGGCCGCAAAATTCTGAGCAAGTTTGGCATCATACAACATTACAGGTACTATAGGGTGATCTCCTGCAATAATATCAAATCCAGCAGTAGTCATTTCTGATCTGAAATATTTTGTATTTTCTTCTAACTTATCTCTAAGTGCTGTAGATGAGCTTAACAAATCTAATACTTTGATAGACGCTCCTACAATTGAAGGAGCCACTGTATTAGAAAACAAATAAGGCCTTGAGCGCTGTCTCAACATCTCTACAATTTCTTTTCTTGCCGCTGTAAATCCTCCAGAAGCACCTCCTAAAGCTTTACCGTAAGTTCCTGTAATAATATCTACACGCCCCATCACATTACGATATTCATGTGTTCCTCTACCTGTTTTTCCTAAGAATCCCGTAGAATGACATTCATCGATCATTACCATAGCTCCATACTGATCAGCCAAATCACAGATTTTATCTAATTGAGCTATTGTTCCATCCATAGAAAATGAACCGTCTGTTACAATAAGAACACGTCTTGATCCTTGTGCAGATTTTAGTTGCTTTTCTAGATCTACCATATTATTATGCTCATATCTAAAGCGCTTTGCTTTACACAATCTTACACCATCAATAATAGATGCATGATTCAACGCATCAGAAATAATAGCATCTTCTGCTCCAAGAATAGGTTCAAATACTCCTCCGTTTGCATCAAACGCCGCGGCATACAGAATACAATCTTCCATCCCTAGAAAATCAGCTGTTTTCTGCTCTAATTCTTTATGAATATCTTGAGTCCCACATATAAATCGTACCGAAGATAACCCGTACCCATGAGAATCTATTGCTTTCTTACCTGCTTCAATCACTTCTGGGTGTGATGATAACCCTAAATAATTGTTTGCACAAAAGTTTAATACACCTGTTGTATTTGTTGTATTAATACGTGCTCCTTGCGGAGTTGTAATTATTCTTTCAGATTTATACAATCCTTCAGATACAATCTGATCTAATTCTTTTTGTAAATCGTCTTTTATATTTGAGAACATGTTACTTATTTTTTCTTTGTTGTTATATTATTATTTATACAGATACATTCATCTTATTACGACTTCGCAGTCTCTAAATTTTTTGATCCTGCCGTATATTTTTCTTTTAATTTTTGAATCATAGTAGCAGTAATAGATGTAAGATCAAATTGTGGCTTCCAGCCCCAGTCATTCATTGCCGATGTATCATCAATTGAGTTTGGCCATCGATCAGCAATTTCTTGCCTAAAATCAGGCTCATATGCAATTTGAAAATCTGGATATAATTTACGAATTTCTTGCGCTACTTCTGCAGGAGAGAAACTAATTCCCGCAATATTATATGAAGTTCTAACTTTTATATCTTCTTTGGGCGCATCCATCAATTCTATAGTTGCTCGTATCGCATCTTCCATAAAAATCATTGGCAAGGTAGCATCTTCTTTTAAGAAACAACTAAATTTTTCTTCCAGAACTGCTTTGTGATATATATCTACTGCATAATCTGTGGTACCACCTCCTGGTAATGACTGATATCCAATCACTCCTGGATAACGGATAGACCTAACATCAAGACCATATCTCATAAAGTAATATTGAGCCCAATTTTCTCCTGCCGCTTTACTGATACCATATACTGTGGCTGGGTCCAAATATGCATTATTTGGAGTGTCATTAAGTGGAGCTCCTTCTCCAAAAACGGCTATTGAACTCGGAAAAAATACTTTGTCAATATTATGCAATCTTGAAACTTCAAGAACATTAAACAATGTTTTCATATTAATATCCCAAGTTCTCAAAGGAGTTTCTTCTCCTTTTGCTGAGAGAATTGCTGCCAGATGATAAATCTGAGTTACTTGGTATTGAACTACCACTTCTTTTATTCTATTTATATCTGTAGCATCTATCGTTTCAAAAATGCCTTTATAATTATCCTTTGGCCTTAAATCAGAAGCTATTACATTAGATTCTCCAAATTTCTCTCTTAAAGACTGTGTCAACACAGATCCTAGTTGACCATTTGCTCCTATTACTAAAACAATCGTTTTCATATATTCTGTCCTCTCATTAACAATTCAACACAAAAGTGTTATTTGCTACGCAAAATACAAAACATAACTTTTATAGCCATAATCACAAAATAATTAAGCAATAATTGCTGTATACTATTGTTATTTCAGCTATCTTTACTTCATGCAATATCAAAACCTTAATTTTAAAGTAATTTTTTTGAAGCCTTATGGAGCAATTGGATCATACAGACATAACTATTCTTAGGCTTCTACAACAGGACTCTAAGAAAACTGCAAAAGAAATCGCCACAATTCTTAATCTCACACCTTCTCCTGTTTACGAACGTATTCGCAGACTTGAGAAACAAGGGTTTATCAAAAAGTATGTTGCTATTTTGGACAAAAAATTGATTGATCGCTCAATCACTACTATTTGCCAGGTTTCTATGCGATATCATAATGAGGCTTTTATAGAAAAATTTGAAGAGCAAATTCAAAACCTACGAGAAGTACAGGAATGTTATCATATGGCTGGCCAAGTAGATTTTGTATTAAAAATTCACACCAAAAGCCTTGAAGATTATCATGATTTTGTAAAAACTAAACTTTCTAAAATAGAAAACATCGGGGTATTGAATAGTACTTTTGTTATTAAAGAAATCAAACACACCTCTGAGTTTTATATTTGATTAAACAATTTTACCTTTTCTGAAAAACACAGGTCATATCATAAATGATTTGACCCAATCTTATTTGTTTTATTTTTTTATTTCTAATCAGTATTTTTCTTATACCAGTTATACTTTGAATTTACTGTAAAAAGAAAATCAGCTATTTTTTGTTTATGCAAAGAAGAAAAAATCATAGCTACGGTTAATTTTTATTTTGAAGCATAGGCGAAAAAGAGAATTTTATTGTGGTAAATTCAAAGTGTAAATGGTATTACTCCTTTTGCTTCTTGTTGTTCTTTACATTTTCTGGAGTAAAACCTCTTATTACTCTCTTTTTTATATTCTCTTTTTCTCTTTTCTTAGAGCCTCTCAGGGGTGTAAGAGTATGTTCATCAATTCCAGAAATAGGATGTATCACAATATCACCCATCAATTCTTCATGGTCTTGCACAAGAGTTATAGCATATTCTGACTTATCTGAGACTTGTATTTCTAATGTATTATATCCTATATAACTTATTTGTAGTACATCATTCTTGTTTGCTTTTAAGGCAAAAGCACCATCAAAATCTGATTGTACTACTATACCTTTTCCTTTTATACTAATAAGTACTCCAGGGAGAGAAAGCCCCCTTTCGTTTACTATAGTACCAAAAACAGTACGTTCAGTCAAAACAGACGTTGCCACTTTTCCTTTTACCTTTACCTGTATTGGATAATCTGAAACTACATTTACCTGAGCTTCTTTTATTGAATTCTCTTGTGCATTTGTTTCATTTATACCTAAGGCTAAAAAAGAAAATATTCCTGAAGCTAAATAGGATCGATAGCTATTTTTCTCTTTTCTGCTATATGCTAGTTCACGACCTAATTGTGAACTCTTAAATCGACCACAAATAGCACTATCTTGTTCAAACTTTTTTATGATCTGCTCATCTGTTTTAGTCCTAAAATCATATACAGTTTTTGCACATACTTTACAATGTTTTCCTTTTTCTTCTGGTGTCATTTTACTCCATTCCTCATGACATGGTTTTGGAATATGTATTACTATTGCTTTTCTCATATGGTAATATGCATTTTATATTGAATTTATAAAACCTGTATTGAGTAAAGTAACCATATGAATGAGTAAATGATCATAAAAAATTATCCTAGAATCAGACTTGGTGTGTATATTTTTTTGAAAATTGTCACACTATACATATAATGAATTGTGTACTTTTGGTTCATAACAGATTTTATACACTTCATACTATGTCAATTTCGGTATCTAACGTTTCTAAGTTTTATAATAACCAAAAAGCGCTTAATGCAATTTCTTTTGAAATAAAAAAAGGGGAGATTGTTGGTTTTTTGGGGCCTAATGGAGCTGGAAAATCTACTATGATGAAAATTCTTACTACTTTTCTTGATCCAACAGAAGGTAGTGCATTGGTTAATGATTTTGACATCCACTCTCAATCTATCGATGTAAGAAAAAGTATAGGCTATCTTCCAGAACACAACCCTTTATATCAGGAAATGTATGTTAGAGAATTTTTATTGTTTAATGCTAGTGTATATAAAGTCACAAAATCTAGAATTGAAGAAGTTATCTCATTGACTGGATTAATCCCTGAAGCTAATAAAAAAATCAGCCAATTATCTAAGGGGTATCGTCAACGGGTTGGACTTGCTTGTGCACTACTTCATGACCCTCAGGTTTTGATTCTGGATGAACCTACAACAGGTCTTGACCCTAATCAGTTGGTAGAAATCAGAGAGCTAATAAAATCTATTGGCACCAAAAAAACAGTATTTTTATCTACTCATATTATGCAAGAGGTTGAGGCTATGTGTGATCGTGTTATTATTATCAATAAAGGGGAAATTGTTGCAGACAAACTACTTAATGAAATAGCAGATACAACAGAGCAAATTATTCAGGTAGAATTTGATTATCGAGTTGAAGAAGCTTTTTTAAAAAAACTACCCCATGTTGATAGTGTTGAAAATCTTGTAGGTTTTCTATATCAAATCGTTTTTGACACTCAAACAGATATGCGCCCCACTGTTTTTGATTTTGCTCACGATCATGATTTAAAAATATTACAGCTTTCTAGAAAGAATAAAAATCTAGAAAGTTTATTTAGAGAACTTACCAGTCCTTCTGCCTAAAAAACCAGAGACCTTATATTTTTATTCTCTTTAAGATATAGACAATTAGCTTGCTTTTTCTATATCACGTAAAATTTCTTTAAGTTTCTCTACAGAGATTGGCTTAACGATATAATCACTTACGCTTTCAAAAGATTTAGCTCTTAGAATATCTTCGGGGTCTATAGATGAAGAAACTACATAGATAATTATTTTCTTATCACATGGAACATTCATAAATTCTTCTAGAAATTGAATTCCATCAAGTACAGGCATATTTAAATCTAATAAAATAACATCTGGCAACTTTTTGTTTGCTGAGATAATTGCTTTTAAATTATTCAATGCTTCTTCTCCATTCCTAAAGACCATAAAACCATTGCAAAAATCAACAAGTTCCATTATTTTTTTTACTCCAAATACAAAAATTGGATCATCATCAATAATACAAGCTATATCAATTTTTCTCATATTTCATATATATTTTAAAGATAGTTCCTTTATTTACTTTACTTTCTACTTCTATTTTACCACCCATTGCCTCGACCTGATTTTTTGTTATAAACAACCCTATTCCTCGAGCTTCTTTATTATTATGAAAGGTCTTATACATACCGAATAGTTTAGCTTGGTGTTTTTTTAGATCAATACCTAGTCCATTGTCTTTTATACTCAAAATTACATAATCACCTTTTACATTTGTACTAAGAGTAACATAACTATCTCTCTCTTGAGAACTATATTTTATTCCGTTGGTAATAAAGTTAAGTAGAATACTATCTAAATAGGCTGGAATTCCTAATATATTCAACTTAGGTATTGTCACATTATTTATAACCACTTTAGTTTCTTTTGCTATCGCAGAAACACTGTCTATTGCTTTATTAATAGCATCATGTAAATCTAATCCTACCAAATTTTCATCAACAGAAGTATTCATCAAAACTACTTCATTTAAATGCACAATGGTTTCGGTAAGATTATTAGATGCTGTCTTAAACAATTTAATAATCTCATTTTCTTTTGCTTCTGGGTTCTCCTGCACAAACAGATCCAGTAACATTTGAAAGTTTCCTGAATGTGATTTTAAATTATGAGACACTATATGCGCAAAATTCCTAAGCCTTTTATTTTGATCTTCTGCTACTGACAACCAAGATTTTAAATCTTTTTCTACTTTTTTTATTTCACTAATATCTGCAGCTACTCCAAGATACCCTGTAATCTCATTATTATCTTTTATTGCAGAGAGAGTCACTTGCACAGGAAAACTAGTACCATCTTTTCTTACGTGAGTCCACTCTTTGGTATCATATTCCTCTTTACTAGGCATTGTTGTAAAAACCTCAAATCCTTTAATTTTTTTACCTAACTGAAGTGATAACTCTTTTTCTCTTTGCTCTATTTCTTCTTTTTGATGGAATAACAACAAAGACTTCTTAAACATAACTTCATCTCTATCATATCCCAATAAATTCTCTGCCCCTTTATTAAAAGTAGTTATTACCCCATCACAATCTATACCTATTATACTTACTTGGGTTATATCATCAATAATACTTTTTAGCTCTCCTACAGTTTTTTGAAGTTTTTGTCTAGCTATTATTTTATGGCTTATATCTGCTACCTGAGCAATAAAATATAATGGTTTATTATACTCATCTTTGACGACAGAAACCGATAAGTTTATATGGATAATAAATCCTTCTTTATGGAAACATCTTTCCTCCATATTACTATACACCTTTTCTCCTTTGAAAAGCTTTCTAAACTCTTTATCACTTTTAGTCAAATCATCAGGATGGATAACATCTTTAAATGCTAATTGTGTTAATTCTTCATAAGAATATCCAAGAATTTCACATAGCTTATAATTTACTTTTGTAAAATGCCCCCCTTTATCCAGCATTACCATTCCTATGGCTGCATTTTCAAAATTTCTTCTAAACAATTCTTCACTAATACGTAATCTAATTTCTGTCTCTTTGACTCGTGTGATATCGGCAGTATGCATTATAACTCCCCCTATTGTATTCTCATCGGTATACCAAGGTCGCAACTCCCATGTAAGCCATTGTACAGAACCATCTGATCTTTCAAAACGATCTTCTTCACTTTTTAAGACTTTCCCTCCTAGACATTTTTTATAGTTCTCTATCCATTTTTCACTAGTTTCAGGAAAAATATCATAGTGTGATTTCCCTATCACATCATTATCTTTTATATTATAATCCTCGTACCATTTCTGCGAAACTGCTAAATACTTCATTCCTGTGTCAAACATTGCAATAGCACTTGGGGCTTGTTGTATAAATAGCTTATTTTTTTCTAAATCTTTTTTACGTTTGGTTATTTCTTGATGCGATCCAATCATCCATTCAGGGTTTCCTTCTGAATCCCAACTCACTACTTTTCCTCTATTAAGAACCCAAATCCACTTACCGTTCTTATGCTTCATACGAGATTCACATTCATATAGAGGTATTTTTCCAGAAAAATGTTCTTGCAAAAGTTGATTAGATTTCTCTAAATCTTGTGGGTGAGAAGCTTTTATCAATGTATTGATTGAGACTGGCTCTAACTCTAACAGTGTATATCCTGCAATATTAGCCCATCTCTCATTAAAAATAGTTTCTCCTGTTTTTACATTCCATTCCCAAGTACCCAAATTAGTCGCCTCTATAACATGCTGATAACGGTCTACTTGTCTTTTTAATCGTATTTCTACTTTTTTTAATTTGGTGATATCTGTATGAGCTCCCAACATACGAATTGGCTTACCATTCTCATCTCGTATTGCCAACCCTCTACAGTGAATCCAAACTGTATGCCCTAATTTATGTGTATATCTTACGATTTGATCATATGGGTGAGAAGGGTCTTTACAATGTCTAGTAAAATTACCAAACACCACTTTTAGATCTTCTTGATTGATTATATCTTGCCATGCAGAGGCATTATGTGGCATTTCTTCTGGGTTATACCCAAGAGTAGTCCAAAATTTGGAATTCATCCATTCGTTCTCTGGATTATCTAAATCCCAAAACCACAACCCATCTAAACTCGATTTTTGTATAAAATCAAAAATATGATCATCTTTTTTGATAAGTGCATAAAGTTCTTCTTTAAGGTAATTCTCTTTTACCTTATCAAAATTACGCGTCTTATCAGATTCATTCCGAATCATTCTTAATCATTTTTTAAATATGAAGTTTGGGATAGAAATTTGTTCTAATTATAAAGTTAGACATTAATTCTAATAAAAAAGGTTTAATTACCACAAAATTTTTACGGCATTACCTTGCTAACCAAATATTTACGATCAAAAAAAAAAAAAAAAAGTTCATTTAAAAAATCATATAATGCATTTGCACATTATAAAGACATACTACAGTTATTGAAATATGAGTTTTCCTATAAAAAACTCTTCTACCTCAACAACAGGAGGCTTTGTAATAGCAATCACATCTCCTGTACTTCGTATTTGTCCTTTGATAGACTGCTGAGGATTTATAATAATTTTATTTGTTCCTCTATGGTTGACATGAACATGTTGAGCCACGAGGTCAGCTCCTTCAAACCTTCCTGTTCCTGAAGCAAAATTAACAGATAATGACTGTGCCTGCCCTTTTATAGAAAAGGAAGCTATATTATTTCCTACTACACTTATACTCTCTGCATCAACCATTAAATTAAAAGTCCCTGTAGTTGTTTCTGTATTTTCCCCAAAATCTTCAGACAATAAGCTTAGTGATGGATACATTAGCACCCCTTCTGATGAAATATCAAACTGTGTACCGCTTCTTATCTCGGTTATATGTGGAGCGGTAATATATATCTTGGTTTGATTAAAACTTCTAAAAAAACCACATTCATTTGTATTACTCAATATAAGACGACCTTCTTGCACTACTGCAGAGACTTCATTCATTAAATTATCTCCTGTTTCAATAATTATTGAGGTACTGTCTCCTTGTTTAATTACGACCTCTATATTAGGGTTTACTAAAATCCTTGTAAAGTCTGAAACCTCAACTTCTTTCCTTATAATAGTACCTGTTCTCTGAAAACAATCTGAAGCGTTCTCAGAATCACACCCAAATAAAAAAAACACTACTAGTATTCCTATAAATCTCACTACTATCTATTTTTAAAAAAGGTTTTGAAAAATTACTCCTATTATTTTATAATCTATATCCCACAGAAAACTCCATAGCTTCAGCTTTGGCAGCATGAGATCTCACAGTCAACGAGCCAAATACATTTTTGGTAATATAATATTGAACTCCAGCTCGCAAATATGTTTGTCCTTCAAAATCATATGGGTAATATGCATAATACCCAAATTGTGTTAACACAGAGATTCTATTTACTCTCAACTCATGCCCAAGAAATACTCCTACTCGTTTGGAGTCTTCTTCTCCTGTGGTTCCATCATTAAACCCTCCTACTGCTCTAAAATCTATATAGCGTTCTAAGGCTTTAGAAAAAAAGATCTCTGCTCCTAATTGTATGGCGCTTTTTTTATTTAATCTCTTATCTGCATAAGCGGCAAGTGTATAAAAAGGAAATCGCCCTGACCCTACCACATCACTCTCATTAACACCGCTTCTAAAAATAAATCCATAACCAACGGGCTCTGCTCCTTTAAGATCTCCTTTTTGTTTTTCTATATACTCGGGTGTATCTGTATCTAATGCATATGTAAGTCCTGCATTGAGAAATAATGTATTAGTACTTTTGTTTGGAGCTTTTGAGTTTCCATTAGAATAATGAATCACTCCTAAGCCTGCTTGTATCCCAAGTCCTTTTATAAGGTTTTCTTTTTTTGCATTAAGTAATAGATATGTTGCACTAGACAAATGAGATCCATGTGCAATATTTCTAAAATTCTCATCCTCATCATATGGATTCGTACTGTATCCTATTCCTTGCCCTATTCGAAGTTGCAAATAGCGTTTTAGGAAATAAAAATTATAATGTACAAACAGCCCTAAATGTTTGCCCAAATACTCATTATCCATATCTTGATATATAAAGGAAGCTCCATAATCAGGATAATTATATAATCTCTCCCAATCTTCTGATCCAAATGTTTCTCGTTGAAAAGAAAAAATTATACCAGATGGGTGACCTGTAATCAAATGTGAGATATCTGGATTATGTTTAAGAATGGTTCCATAAAAATTATGAACATCCAATGTATAATTCCTCTTCGATTCGATCTGGGCATAGCTATAGAAATGAAGAATACAAATAAATAAACAGATCCGTTTTATCATTCGGCAAAAGTAATAATTAAAATAATAACCGATCCTTATATAAAGATCGGTTATTATTCCTGTTTTTTTTTGATTAATTGAAGTTCTTTTCTTACTTCATAGTAGTATTACAAGGTAAGAAAAAGGTGAAGTTTGAATATAAAAGATTTTTTATAGCGAATTAAAAAAAAGCTTAAATCATCCCTTACATCAATACTTTGATTTTAAAAAATAGCAGAAGCTATTTTTTTTATGTTATCTGATTTCCCCATAGAGTAATAGTGTAATACAGGAACTCCATATTCCATTAATTCTTTAGACTGTTTAATTGCAAATTCTACTCCTACTTGTCTTACCTCGCTGTTTGTTTTACATTTTTCTACTTCTCTTACTAGTTCATCTGGCATATCTAATCTGAATACTTGAGGTAACAATTGTAAATGTCTTTTTACAGCTACTGGTTTTATTCCAGGAATTATTGGCACGTTGATTCCTGCGCCTCTTGCTTTTTCTACAAAATCAAAGTATCGTTGATTATCAAAAAACATTTGGGTAACCACATAATCTGCCCCTGCTTCTACTTTATCTTTAAGCCTTCTGATATCAGCATCCATAGAGGGCGCTTCCAGATGTTTTTCTGGATATGCCGCAACTCCTACACAAAAATCAGATTTATTATCTGTTTCAATGACTTCATGTAAAAATTGTCCTTTATTCATATTAACAATCTGTTCTACCAATTCATTGGCATAAGAGTGCCCTCCTTTTGTTGGCGTAAAATATTTTTCTTCCTTCATAGCATCTCCTCGCAATGCCATTATATTATCGATTCCCAAATAATGACAATCTACCAATAGATATTCTGTTTCTTCTTTTGTAAACCCCCCACATAATACATGAGGAATTGTATCTACATTATATTTATGAGTAATAGATGCGCAAATACCTACTGTACCAGGACGCATTCTAGTCAGTTTTTTATCTAATAACCCTTCTCTATCAATATATATAAACTCTTCTCTAGAAGTAGTCACATCGATAAAAGGAGGATCAAATTCCATTAATGGATCAATATTATTATACAATTCTTGTATACTTCTTCCTTTTTGTGGTGGTATTAATTCAAAAGAGAATAGTGTTTTGCCTTTTGCTTTTTTTATGTGGTCTACTACTTTCATCTCATTTATAATTCTTAATTGGTATTTTATATGGTTTCATAGCCTCTTGAAACTAGTTTTTATTTTGAAACCTTCTTTACTTAATTTTTCTTTATTATTTCAATTGACTATATATCATATTTATTTGCCCTAAGTGATATACATCGTGTTGCAACACTCCTCGAATCATATATTTGTTTGTATACTCGCCTCCAGCTACTTTTTCATTCATTTTTGATTCTGGTATTTCCAAAAGTAGTTTACTAATCATATTTTGAGTTTTGCCAAGTTCATTTATCGTATCTTCTTTCTGCATTTCGGTTTGCACTACGACATCTTTTCGCCAATCGTTTTCAGAGTTTAGCTCAATGGTAAATTCTTTATTTCCTTTTAATTTTTCAATAACAAAATTTCTCCAACCTATAATATGGTATACTAATTCTGAGATAGAATGTGAAGCTTTTTCTGGCTTTTTATCCCAAAATCCTACAGGTATATGCTCAAGTGATTTCATGATAGAGTCTCCAAACCAAGGGTCTCCAACAAAAATCTCATTATATTGTATTACACTTTCTTTAGGATCCATCATAATTTATCTTTATTCTAAAATATTAGGGTTCAACCATTTTTTGGCATACTCAAAGTCTATATTTTTTCTTTCTGAAAAATCTTTTACTTGATCTTCTTTCATCTTTCCTAATCCAAAATATCTTGCTTCTGGGTTCCCAAAATAATATCCAGACACTGAAGCTGCAGGCCACATCGCCAGACTTTCTGTAAGCTCAACTCCTATGTTCTCTTTTACTTGCAGTAATTCCCAAATAGTTATTTTCTCTAGGTGGTCTGGGCAAGCTGGATATCCTGGAGCAGGTCGAATTCCTTTATATTCTTCTTTTATCAATTCATCATTACTCAAAGTTTCTCCTCTAGCATATCCCCAATCTTCTATTCTCACTTTTTTATGTAAATATTCTGCAAAAGCTTCTGCCAATCGATCTGCTAATGCTTTGATCATAATAGAATTATAATCATCATGATCTGCCTCAAAAGCTTCTGCTAGCTCTCTAGTTCCAAATCCTGTTGTTACACAAAAGCTACCTATATAATCCTGAACTCCACTCTCTTTGGGAGCTACAAAATCTGCTAATGCAAAATTGGGTTTTCCTGCATGTTTTTTTAATTGCTGTCGGAGTGTTCTGAATCTAAAATTACCTTGCTCAGAAATCACTTCTATATCATCATCATTTATTGTATTTGCCTCGAACAGGCCATATATTGCTTTTGCTCCTAATAATTTTTCGTCAAATACTTTTTGCAATAGTTCCCTCGCATCTTTATAAAGAGATGTAGCCTGTTCTCCTACTACTTTATCTGTAAGAATTGCAGGATATTTACCATGTAAATCCCATGATCTAAAAAATGGGCTCCAATCAATATATGGTTCTAATTTTTGTAGATCAAATTCTTCTATTACCTGAACTCCTAAAGTATTTGGCTTTATTATTTCTGAAGTCTGCCAGTCTATACTATATTTATTTTTTCTGGCTCCTTCTATAGTTAAATACTCTTTTCTCTTTGTTCTTTTTAGAAATCCTTCTCTAAACTTACTATAGTTTTCTTTTAGATCTCCTACATACTTTTGGTTACTTCTTTTATTCAACAAATCACCTACCACAGTTACTGCTCTTGATGCATCATTGACATGTACAACTGCATTTTTATAT
Organism: Aquimarina aquimarini; assembly: GCF_900299535.1. GTDB lineage: Bacteria > Bacteroidota > Bacteroidia > Flavobacteriales > Flavobacteriaceae > Aquimarina > Aquimarina aquimarini. The sequence continues at coordinate 146,097 of NZ_OMKE01000005.1, forward strand.
TGCGGATCAATTTTGACAGCTGTATGTGCTTTTGATGTTGTTGCCCCGCCTATTAGTAACGGAATATCAAAGTTCTTGCGTTCCATTTCTTTTGCCAAATACACCATTTCATCTAATGATGGGGTTATCAAACCACTAAGCCCTATAATATCAACTTTTTCGTCAATGGCTGTTTGAATTATTTTCTCTGGAGGTACCATTACTCCAAGATCAACAATCTCATAGTTATTACAACCTAACACTACCGAAACTATATTTTTCCCTATATCATGTACATCTCCTTTTACTGTTGCCATCAAAATCCGGCCATTAGAATCACTTTCTGTAGATAAAGATGTCTCAGAACTATTCTTTTTTTCTTCTTCGATAAACGGAAGTAGATATGCTACTGCTTTTTTCATAACTCTAGCAGATTTTACTACTTGAGGTAAAAACATTTTTCCAGATCCAAAAAGGTCTCCTACTACATCCATGCCTATCATCAAATTACCTTCTATCACACTTATAGTCTTATCTACATGCTGTCTTGCTTCTTCTACATCTTCAACAATATACTGATCGATCCCTTTTACCAGCGCTCTTGTTATTCTATTTTGCAAGGGTTCCTCCCGCCATGAGAGGTCTACTGTCTGTTCTTTTTTTACTCCTTTGACTGTTTCTGCAAAATCTAATAGTCGTTCTGTAGCATCATCTCTTCTATCTAAAATTACATCCTCTACATGTTCTAGAAGGTCTTTAGGAATATCATCATACACCTCTAACATAGCAGGATTTACAATCCCCATATTCATCCCTGCTTTGATAGCATGATACAGGAAAACAGAATGCATTGCTTCTCGTACTGTATTATTTCCTCTAAACGAAAACGAGACATTACTTACACCACCACTTACACTACAGTGAGGTAAATTTTCTCTGACCCATCGAGTTGCCTCTATAAAATCTATAGCATTTTTACGATGTTCTTCCATCCCTGTGGCTACTGGAAAAATATTAAGATCAAAGATGATATCTTCTGGAGGAAATTTCACCTGATTGACCAATACATCATACGATCGTTTCGAGATTTCTATACGACGTTCATAATTATCAGCCTGACCTACTTCATCAAAAGCCATAACGATCACTGCAGCTCCATAACGTTTTATCGACTTGGCATGTGCTATAAATTCTTCTTCACCTTCTTTAAGACTTATGGAGTTTACAACACATTTACCTTGTACCACTTGCAGACCTGCTTCAATAATCTCCCATTTAGAACTATCGATCATTATGGGCACTCTGGCGATATCGGGTTCTGCCATAATAAGATTAAGAAATCGTACCATAGCTTCTTTACCATCAATAAGCCCGTCATCCATATTGATATCAATAACTTGGGCTCCTCCTTCTACCTGATGTCTAGCTATATCTAAGGCTTCATCGAATTTTTCTTCTTTAACCAATCGTAAAAACTTACGTGATCCAGCAACATTAGTACGTTCTCCTACATTGATAAAATTCGTGTTTTCAGAAACAATCATGGGTTCTAATCCAGAAAGTTTCAAGTATCTTCTTTCTTTTTTACTACTCATCTTTTATACAGTAACTCCTACAACTCTAGGCTTATATTCTTTTGCTAAATCTGCAATTGCCTTAATATGCTCTGGTGTTGTACCACAACATCCTCCTACAATATTGACTAGATTTTTTTCTAAATATTCTTTGATTTGTTCTGCCATTTCTTCTGGTGTTTCATCATACTCTCCAAATGCATTTGGCAAACCTGCATTAGGGTGAGCAGATATTCCAAAGTTTGCTTTTTGAGCTAAAACTTCTAAATGAGGTGTCAATTGATTTGCTCCTAAGGCGCAATTAAACCCTACAGAAAGCATTGGTATATGAGATACAGAAATCAAAAAGGCTTCTGCTGTTTGACCAGAAAGTGTTCTCCCACTTGCATCTGTTATCGTACCACTTATCATTATCGGAATATCTATATCTTTTTCTTCTTTCACTTCTTCTATAGCAAAGAGGGCTGCTTTGGCATTTAATGTATCAAAAACGGTTTCCACCAATAAAATATCAGCCCCCCCATCTATTAATGCCTCTACTTGTTGCTTATAGGCTATTCTTAATTCATCAAAAGTTACTGCTCTATACCCTGGATCATTAACATCAGGAGACATACTTGCTGTTCTGTTCGTAGGGCCTATTGATCCAGCAACAAACCGAGGTTTATGTGGTTCTTTTGCAGTGAATTCATCGGCCACTTCTTTTGCAATTTTTGCTGATTCATAGTTTAATTCATACACCAATTCTTCCATCTCATAATCTGCCATTGCGATTGTAGTACCAGAAAAGGTATTGGTTTCTACAATATCAGCTCCTGCCTCAAAATAAAGCCGATGCACTTCTTTTAATGCTTCTGGTTGAGTGATACTTAGTAAGTCATTATTTCCTTGAACAGGAACAGGCCAATCCTTAAACCGCTCTCCTCTAAAATCTTCTTCTGTAAATTTATAGCGTTGCAACATAGTTCCCATTGCTCCATCCAGAATAAGAATTCTTTCTTCTAATATTTTTTGTATGTCTTTCATCTTTTTCTATTTATTGTTCTGACGATCAGACGTAATTGTGTCACAATCTTTTCATCAATACTACAATTATTAACATATAGCAATCATGCCCTACAGATTTCTGTTTGAACAGAAATACCGAAAAGCGCATCAACTCTTTATCTAAATAAAGAGTTAAATATGTGTATCAAGAAAAGTAAAAGGAAAATATAGTAAGACTATATATCTTTGTTATCTATTCTCAAATATGAGATAGAATGTAGCACCTTCTTTACAAGATAAAGGGTTGCTAAGGTTTCACAGGGTCTAATCCCTCCACCTTTCTTGATAACATTAAAAATAAGTTTATGAACTTAACAGTTTACTACTGCTTATTTGACTACAAATAAAAGGCATAGCCTTTTGTTATGCAAGTTTATTAACTCAATTTTTTTGTTGTAGTTCATTAATAACACATTTATACCATTTATTCTTTGTAAAGAATAAATAGAATCCAAATAAAGCTAGTATATCCCTATATGAAATACGCACTATCATTTTGCAACAGCTGCTATTATACTATGTCTATAGTAGACAATAATTACCGTTCTTTTATGAGTACATATATTTTAAGTAAAAACTGGTGGAGTAAAAACTGGAAGTGGTTTTTTCCGACCACAGGGATATTAAGTTGTATTGTTCTATTTTTTATGATGACTGGTGATGCTACATTAAGATATGGTGCTGTTTACTTGCAACCTGAGCTTATAGAAAATGCTTTATTAAGAGCTAAAAAGAATGAACGAGTCATCGAAAAAATAGGAGAACTGAAATCTGTTGATTTTCTCAGCTTACTAGAAGGTGAGGTTGTCTATTCAAACAACAACAATTCAGTTGCTCTAACTGTAGGTGTAAAAGGCGCTAAGGGAAGAGCAAAAATGGATATTATTGCCAATAAAATCAACGAGAACTGGAACTATCAAAAAATTACAATTAGAATAAAAAAGCCTACAAAAGAGACTATCAAAATCCTTGAATAGCTTACAATCATTTATGTTTCTGGCGCGAGTTCTACTTCTAGTCCATCTAATTCTGGAGTAATAGGGATTTGACACCCGAGTCTACTATTATCTTCTACATAAAAGGCCTCTGCCAGCATCATATCTTCGTCCTGTCCCATTTCTGGTAATTGATGTTCAGATAATACATAGCATTGACAAGATGCACACATAGCCATACCGCCACAGGTTCCTTCTACTGGTAATTCATATGCCTTACAAACTTCCATCAGATTCATAGCCATATCTGTTGGGGCTAATACTTCATGCACTACTCCTTCTCTATCTTTTATCTTTATAGTAATATCTGACATATCTTTCTATTTCTTACTGCAAATATAATCAAAGACCTCACAAGATACATACCTAAAATTATTTTGGGCACAGGTCCTGTGAGGTCTAAAACAAAGTCTTTTCTTATTAATTGATTGCTTTTACAACTTCTTTTTTGGCTTCTTTCTTACTACCATCAAATCCTTCTACTCCTCCAACAGTTGTATATTTCATCACATATTTTTTGTCTGGATGTATTCTCTGGTATGCACTTTGACACATCAATGTTGCTTCATGAAAACCAGAAAGTATTAATTTTAATTTTCCTCGATATGTATTCACATCTCCTATTGCATAAATACCTGGGATATTTGTTTGATAATCATACGAGTTATCTACTTTGATTGCATTTTTCTCAATCTCTAATCCCCAATCTGCAATTGGCCCTAGTTTTGGTGATAAACCAAATAATGGAATAAAATAATCTGTATCTACAGTAATATCTCCTTCGGTTTTATGCTTTATCCCTACTCCTGTGATATGATCTTCTCCTTTTAACTCTTTTACTTCTGCTTCTGTAATTAGATTTATTTTTCCTAGCTTAGAAAGTTCTGCTACTCGTTCTACAGAGTCTAAGGCTCCTCTAAATTCATTACGTCTATGTACTAAAGTTACTTCACTTGCAACATCTGCTAAAAATATTGACCAATCTAAAGCTGAGTCTCCTCCTCCTGCTATCACAACACGTTTATCTCTATATACCTCTGGATCACGAATGATATACGCTACGCCCTTATCTTCAAAGTCTAAAATATTTGGAATAGGTGGCTTTCTTGGTTCAAAAGAACCTAATCCTCCTGCTATTGCAACTACTGGTGCATTGTGCTTTGTACCTTTATTGGTAGTTACCACAAATGTATCATCGTCTAGTTTTTCTATAGTATCAGCTCTTTCTCCTAGTGTAAATCCAGGTTCAAAAGGTTTTATCTGCTCCATCAAGTTGTCTACTAAATCTCCAGCCAATACTTCTGGAAATCCAGGGATATCATATATTGGTTTTTTGGGATATATTTCTGAACACTGCCCTCCTGGTTGCGGTAAGGCATCAATAAGGTGTGTTTTTAGTTTCAGTAATCCTGCTTCAAAAACAGTGAATAATCCTGTTGGTCCTGCTCCGATTATTAAAATATCAGTCTTAATCATTTTTCAACTTCTTTTTTTCCTATTAATCCTTTAGTAAATTCATTTAGTGTTTCTACTTTTTCTTCGAAATCACCTTTTATTGTTTTTCTATATTCGTTTAAATTGTTAACTAAATCATCAATATTTTCAGGAATTACTTCTTCAAAAAATTGACGTAAGCGTTTGGCAGTAGTTGGCGATTTCCCATTAGTAGAAATTGCCACTTTTACATTGCCTTTGGTAACAATCCCTCCCATATAAAAATCACAATATGGTGGATTATCTGCTACATTAACCAATTTACTTTGCTCTCTACAGTCTTGATATACCTGCAAATTGACTTCAGGGATATCTGTAGTCGCTATCACAATATGTTTTCCTTCTAGAAAACGTTTGTGATATCTTTTTTTTATCATTTCTATCCCAAATTTTTGAGCCAGTGCCTCAGTAGCTTCTCTATACATTGGCGAGACCATTGTCACTCTTGAATCGGGACTTGATTTTAATAAGAACGTTAGCTTTTCTTCTGCCACATTTCCTCCTCCTACAATTAAAGTTTCTAGGTTATCCGTTTTAAAAAAAACAGGATATAAGTTATTTCTTTCTTCTTCATTCATCACTTCTGCTGTTAAGATGCGATTTCTTGTCTTACTTCATTATAAATCGAAGCTAGCATTACACTTTGATTTACGACTTCTCCTATTACAATAATAGCTGGAGAAGACAATTTTTTCTCTACAACTACTTGCTCAATAGTATCTATTGTACCAAAACCAAATTGTTCGTTTTTGGTAGTTCCATTTTGAATAATCGCTACTGGAACATCTTGTTTGTTTTCTTTTTCAAAGATACTAACTATTTCATTCAACTTACCCATTCCCATTAAAATTACCACAGTTGCATTTGATTTTGCAGCTTGATATATATCTTGCGATAACTCATGAGTTTTTGTTGTTCCTGTAATTACCCAAAAGCTTTCAGAAAACCCTCTTTTGGTTAAAGGGATTCCTTGATAAGCAGGAACTGCCATTGCAGAAGATATCCCTGGAACCATATTTGTCTCTATTCCAAACGGGTGCGCATAATCAATTTCTTCTGCTCCTCTTCCAAAAATAAATGGATCTCCTCCTTTTAACCTTACAACATGTCCATGACTTTTGGCTCTACTTACAATTAACTCATTAATTTGATCTTGATGATATGCATAACATCCTTTTCTTTTTCCTACAAAAATTTTTTCGGCTCTGCGAGCATATTCTAATAAAGTTGTATTAATGAGCGCATCATACAACACCACATCTGCAGATTCTAATGCTTTGACAGCCTTAACAGTGATCAAATCTGGATCTCCAGGACCTGCTCCTACTACTGTAAGTTTTGGTGTTTTATTACTCATTTTTTATCTAATTAAAACACTCTCTCAAAATGAGTGTTATCACTAATTGCTTTTATGCTTTCTCTACTTCAATTGCTCTAAACTCTTGTACTTGTTGCAAAAATTGTTCTGCTTTTTTAATATAATCTACCGCAAAATCTCTGGTTGGAGTATTTTTTTGAATTTGATATATTAAATCAGCAAATGTTCCTTCAAGGCTTATTTTTTCGCTTTCTACGAACTGCTCATCAAATTGTTTTATAATCGCTGCATGGCTATTTGTCTTTTTCTTTTCTGCTAATAGCATCGCTTTGGCAGAATTCACTAAAGAACTATATGCATGATAGACAGCATCAGAGTACACTTCATTTTCAAAAGAAATTTTAGCATTTTCTATTTTCTCTTCGCTTTCTAAAAACAATGTTGCAATTAAATCTATAACCACACCAGCACATTCTCCTACTCCTATTGCTTTTACATACTCTTCTTCATTACCCCAATCTATAAAGTCTTTTTGTGTAAGATTATCTACACTTGATAAATCGGTAAGAAATTCATAAAAATACTTTTCTCCTTTTCCCTCATAATATTCTACAAAGGTTTTTCCTGCTGCATTGGCTTCAAAATCATTAAGGATTCTACGCAATGCTTCTGGTCCTCTTCTACTTGGTATTTTTACTACTTTGTCTGCAAAACGACCTTTTCCATCTCCAAGATTTCCTCCTCCTAATAGCACCTGTAAAGCTGGTGCCACCAATTTATCTTTGGTACGTATAGACATTCCTTGAAAACCTATATTAGCCATTGTATGCTGCCCACATGAGTTCATACAACCACTGATTTTGATCACCATATCCTCTTTTTTCAAATATTGAGGGTATTCGGTTTTAATTACTCGTTCTAATTCTTCTGCAATACCTGTACTACTAGCTATCCCCAGATTACATGTATCTGTACCTGGGCAAGCTGTAATATCTATCGCTTTATTATACCCTGCTTCTACAAAGCATAACTTTTTTAATTCTTGATAGAAAAATGGTACTAGTTCTTCTTTTACAAAAGGTATTAATATATTTTGTCGCAAGGATAATCTAAGTTCACCTGCTGCATACTTCTCTACTAAATCTGCTAACAACCTAGCTTTGTCTGTATAAAAATCGCCCAACAATACTTTTATCCCTATAGCTACGTATCCTTCTTGTTTTTGGGGGATTACATTGGTAGTTTTCCAAAGATTAAAAGTTTCTTGATCTGTAATCTCTACTTCAGGAACTTCTACCTGAACAGGAACTGATTCTTTGTACGACTCTATATCTATTGGCACCGATTTATTTACTATAGCATCTTGTTCTGCTTCTAATAATTCTTTGAATGCTTCTAGGCCAATATCTTTGATCAAGAATTTCATTCTTGCTTTGGCTCTACTTTTTCTTTCTCCATGACGATCAAATATCCTCAACACTCCTTCCATTAAAGGAATCATTTTATCTGATGGCAAAAAGTCATATAGTTCATCTGCATGCCTTGGTTGCGAACCTAATCCACCTCCTAACATCACCTTAAACCCTCTTTCTCCATTCTGGATTTTGGCTATAAAACCTAAATCATGCATGTATGATAAGCCTGTATCTTCATCTGTTCCTGAAAAAGACACCTTGAATTTACGTCCCATCTCCTGACAGATTGGATTTCTTAAAAAGGCGCGAAACAATGCGTCTGCATATGGAGATACATCAAAAGGTTCATTTGGATCAATTCCTGCCGTTTCTGATGCAGTTACATTACGAACTGTATTACCACAAGCTTCTCTCAGAGTTACCTGATCTCTTTCTAACTCTGCCCATAACTCAGGGGTCCTGTTTAAATCCACATAATGAATCTGTATATCTTGACGTGTTGTAATATGTAATCGTCCTCTTGAATATTCATCTGATACTTCACAAATACGTCTAAGCTGATTACTTAATACTTTACCATATGGTAATTTTATACGAATCATTTGTACGCCTTCTTGACGCTGACCATAAACTCCTCTCGCTAAACGAAGGCTACGAAATTTTTCTTCATCAACCTTACCGTTATGAAATTGCTCAATTTTATTGGCTAATTCTATAATGTCTTTTTCAACAATCGGGTTTTCTATTTCAGTTCTAAAACTTTGCATCTTTTTTCGTATTTCCACCCTCAAAAAAGGGTATAGTTATGACTTTTGTGTGATGGTTTTATGGTTTAAAAATTCCTGCTTTTCTCTTCTCTTTTATCAGGAAAGATCTTTTTATTTTATTCTATAAATCCTACTCCAGAGGTATTATTGGTTTGAGAATCTATTAATATAAATGATCCAGAAGCTTTATTCTTACTATAAGAATCTATAGCCAATGGT
>NZ_OMKE01000003.1 GCF_900299535.1 Aquimarina aquimarini
GGATTCCCCAGACCTTTATATCCTAGTAGTATTGCTACCCCAGAGGCTACCAAAGAACAACAGGCAGAACGTAAACGTATAGGAGGATGGTAGATTTTACTAGACCTGTCACCCATACAGGGTATAAAAATGCTGAGAAATTAAAGAAACATTATCATAGAGTTTATAAACAGATTAGTGAACATCCTGGCGCTCTTAGAATTGATATTATTGATGTTGATAAAGCTGATTATACAAAAGAGTGGTATGCCGATGATAACTTTTTTAATATGCCTACAGCAGGTACAATTACTCCTTTATGGGTAGGGGGAGTATCTTATTTAGTAGCTTCGATTTTTATCATAGGTTATGTTAAAGATGGTACTTTAAAACCTTTTGAAATTTTTCTATTTGTATTAAGTAGTCTTTTAGCTATTTTTTTTACGATTTATTATTTTACCAAACCTAAAAAAGAAAGAATTTTAAACCGTAAAGATGGGTTGATCACGATGACAGGGGTTTTATGGCAAAAAAATATCACCATCCCTTTTAAGGAATGTTTGTTTGTATATAGTACAGGGGGCGAAGATGGTACAGGAGCTTATAATCTTGAAGCCATGCGCCCTTCAAAAAGTAAATTTGGGACATTTGCAGATTTTAATATGGGTAAAGAACATTGTTATCAGGCAATATCTTTAGTTACTTGGTATATGGATAAAAATAGGCCATTACCCCCTGGTAGAGTTTTTGATGCCTGTAGAGATCGGGATTATGAGCGTCGTAAAGCAGCGGGATTCCCCAGACCTTTATATCCTAGTAGTATTGCTACCCCAGAGGCTACCAAAGAACAACAGGCAGAACGTAAACGTATAGGAGGATGGTAGATTTTACCAGACCTGTTACCCATACAGGGTATAAAAATGCTGAGAAATTAAAGAAATATTATCATAGAGTTGACAAACAAATTGTAAACAAGAGTTTTAGTTCATTAAGAAAAGGAATTGATGTTGATAATACAGATAAAAAAAATTGGGATGCCGATGATCATTTCATAAATATGCCTACAGCGGGTACTGTTGTCCCATTTATTGGGGGAGGTATATCATGGTTTTTGGTTATTAGTGGATTATTTGCAGATGATACTTTTGATGGTTTCGGTTTATATGTATATATCTTCTTTTGTGTTTTAGCTATTTTTTTTACGATTTATTATTTTACCAAGCCTAAAAAAGAAAAGATTTTAAACCGTAGAGATGGGTTGATTACTATACCTGGAGTTTTATGGCAAAAAAATATCACCATCCCTTTTAAGGAATGTTTATTTGTATATAGTACCGGGGGCGAAGATGGTACAGGGGCTTTTATGCTAGAAGTTATTAGACCAACTAAAAGCCGTTTTGGTACATTTACTTTGTTTAATATGGGGCAAGGAGATTGTTATCAGGCAATATCTCTAGTTACTTGGTATATGGATAAAAATAGGCCATTACCTCCCGGTACTGCTTTTGATGCGTATAGAGATCGGGATTATGAGCGCCGTAAAGCAGCGGGATTCCCCAGACCTTTATATCCTAGTAATATTGCTACCCCAGAGGCTACCAAAGAACAACAGGCAGAACGTAAACGTATAGGAGGATGGTAGATTTTACCAGACCTGTCACGCATACAGGGTATAAAAATGCTGAGAAACTAAAGAAACATTATCATAGAGTTCATAAACAGATTACTGAACTTCCTTATGATTTGAGAAAAGGAATTGATATAAAAAATATAGAGGATAAAAAAAGTTGGTATGCAGATAATCACTTTATGAGTATACCTAATACAGGTAATGCTACACCATTTGTATTTGGAGGAGCATTTTATTTAGTAGCTTCGATTTTTATTATAGGTTATTTTAAAGATGGTACTTTAAAACCTTTTGAAATTTTTCTATTTGTATTAAGTAGTCTTTTAGCTATGTTTTTTACGATTTATTATTTTACCAAGCCTAAAAAAGAAGAAATTTTAAATCGTAGAGATGGGTTGATTACTATACCTGGAGTTTTATGGCAAAAAAATATCACCATCCCTTTTAAGGAGTGTTTGTTTGTATATAGTACTGGGGGCGAAGATGGTACAGGAGCTTATAGTTTACAAGTTATGCGTCCTTCAAAAAGTAAATTTGGCACATTAGAAGATTTTAGTGTAGGGCAGGGATATTGTTATAAAGATATGTCTTTGATCTGTTGGTATATGGATAAAAATAGGCCATTACCCCCTGGTACTGCTTTTGATGCGTATAGAGATCGTGATTATGAGCGTCGTAAAGCAGCGGGATTCC
>NZ_OMKE01000047.1 GCF_900299535.1 Aquimarina aquimarini
TGACCATTAGTTACCCCATCGCCATCACAATCCAACCCATTCCATGCAACACTTACATTAGCTACTACTTGATTGGCAACTGTATAATCACATCCATCAATTGGATTGGTAGTATCTATAATTTCTTGACCATTGGTTACACCATCACCATCACAATCCAACCCATTCCATCCAACACTTACATTAGCGGCTATCTGGCTAGCAATTGTATAATCACATCCATCAATTGGATTGGTAGTATCGGTAATTTCTTGACCATTAGTTACACCATCGCCATCACAATCTAGTGCGTTCCATGCTGTACTAACATTAGCTACTACTTGATTAGCAACGGTATAATCACATCCATCAGTTGGATTGGTAGTATCGGTAATTTCTTGACCATTGGTTACGCCATCGCCATCACAATCTAGTGCATTCCACGCTGTACTTGGTGTAGCATCTTGATTGGCAGCTATTAGACTACAATTATCCGTTGGATTTGTAGTATCCGTAATTTCTTGACCGTTGGTTACTCCATCGCCATCACAATCCAACCCATTCCATGCAACACTTACATTAGCTACTACTTGATTGGCAACTGTATAATCACATCCATCAGTAGGATTAGTAGTATCGGTAATTTCTTGACCATTGGTTACGCCATCGCCATCACAATCTAGTGCATTCCATGCTCCACTTACATTAGCGGCTACTTGACTAGCAACGGTATAATCACATCCATCAGTAGGGTTAGTAGTATCGGTAATTTCTTGACCATTGGTTACGCCATCGCCATCACAGTCCAATGCATTCCACGCTGTACTTGGTGTAGCATCTTGATTGGCAGCTATTAGACTACAATTATCCGTTGGATTTGTAGTATCCGTAATTTCTTGTCCGTTGGTTACGCCATCGCCATCGCAATCTAACCCATTCCATCCAACACTTACATTAGCTACTACTTGATTGGCAACTGTATAATCACATCCATCAATTGGATTGGTAGTATCGGTAATTTCTTGACCATTAGTTACCCCATCGCCATCACAGTCCAATGCATTCCATACTCCACTTACATTAGCAGTTACCTGGCTAGCAACGGTATAATCACATCCATCAATTGGATTTGTCGTATCTGTAATCTCCTGACCATTAGTTACGCCATCACCATCACAGTCCAACGCATTCCAAGCAGTACTTACATTTGCAGTTACCTGATTTGCAACTGTATAATCACATCCATCAATTGGATTTGTCGTATCTATAATTTCTTGACCGTTGGTTACGCCATCGCCATCACAATCCAACCCATTCCATGCTGTACTAACATTAGCTACTACTTGATTAGCAACTGTATAATCACATCCATCAATTGGATTTGTCGTATCTATAATTTCTTGACCGTTGGTTACTCCATCGCCATCACAATCTAACGCATTCCACGCTGTACTTGGTGTAGTATCCTGATTAGTAGCCACTAGACTACAATTATCTATTGGATTGGTAGTATCCATAATTTCTTGACCATTAGTTACCCCATCGCCATCACAATCCAACCCATTCCATGCAACACTTACATTAGCTACTACTTGATTGGCAACTGTATAATCACATCC
>NZ_OMKE01000008.1 GCF_900299535.1 Aquimarina aquimarini
TAGCAGTACTATTCATTATAGTGTACAACATAATGAGAGTGATTTTGCCTATGCAAGTAGATTATCTGCCTATTACAACCAGTGGTTTTACTATGATGGTAAGCAATTGATATTTGGTAGACCCTCTACAGAAGAAATAGCATTGTCTTATGGTATTGATCTCAAAGAGTTCAGTATCAATATGGAACCTATGCCAAATAATGCTTCTTATTTCACCAATGATTATATCGCAAATAAACAACATCAGAAAAATAGCAGCGAAGTGAGCATACCTTCAGAAGGCTATCATGGCTTTGCAGATAGCAAATCTAGAGAATTATACAATAAACAAACACGCATATACAATCCCTTGTATACAGATGCTACTATGAAGCCTCGATTAGATGCTCAGGTAGAAGCCTATACAAAAAGTAGAGCGATACAGCAAATTATAGCAAAAGGCGGTAGTGATAACCCAGGAGTTTGTTTGGGGCAAATCATAAGGATCAATGGTCATGGTAGTTATAGAGTTACCAAAATAGTACATACCAATGTAGAAGGCGGTGTATACAAAAATGAGTTTGAGGCAGTAGATGCCAATTTTGATGCTTACCCTAAGATGGATATCTACAAATTTCCAAAAAGTGAAACACAAACCGCCACTGTAGTAGAGAATTCCGACCCAGATGGATTAGGAAGAATTAGAGTACAATTTGCATGGCAGAAACCATTAGGAGAGCGTACACCTTGGTTACGTATGATAACCCCACATGCAGGCGCAGACAAAGGATTTCATTTTATCCCAGAGATCAATGAAGAGGTAATGTTAGGATTTGAAGGTGGTAATGCAGAACGCCCCTTTGTACTAGGTGCTTTGTATAATGGTAGTCAAAATCCATCACCTTGGCAATCACAGAATAATGATATAAAAGCAATTAGAACAAAGAGTCAGCACACGATTACTCTAGATGATAGTAATGGGGCAGAAATGATTACTATTTCTGATAAAAGGAATAATTTAATATGTTTAGATACTTCAAACGGACGTATTACTATATCTGCACCAGAAGAAATGATTCTTAGATCTAAAAACCTGTCTATTGAAGTAGCAGAAGATATGAATGTAAATGTTAGTGGTTTTAAGAACGAAAATATAACTAAAGATCATAATTTAACTGCATCTAATTTATATCATACTGCTGATGAAAATATGGAAACAAAAGCAAAAAATATTGAAACCAACGCTGATAAAATTAATGCAAATAGTACTGTAGAAAATATAGAATTAAACAGTTCTAATCAAGTTGTAAATAATAGTAATGATAAAATAAAATTATTTTAATTATGGCAGGAATGATTATTAAAACTTGTAAAAAATATATAGAAAAAGCAGAAAGTATTGTGTGGAATGCTCATGATGGCAATATCGAACTAACTACTGCCAAGAAAATTATTATGAAGGGTGAAAACGGTGGGGTTAAATTTATTAAAAAAGGATTGTAATAATGAAACGAAGGTTGTCATTTTTAAATGAAGAAGATCTCCCCGAGTACTCTAATACTATTAATAAAAAGAAAGAAAAAGTGATAACAATTTCTCAGGGTAACTATTCTTCTTTAATTGTATCACCAATAGATGCTCCTGGGATTTGTTATCTACCTTATTTAACCAAAGAGGCAAATCTTACATATGGAGTTAGAATTATTCAAGAAGAAAATAATTCAAAAGCTCAACAGCTTGATTTTGAAACTAAAATACAGACAACCCATACTAAAGAGGGAGAATATTGTTATCAAATAAATAAAAGTGACATTTACATAAACAACGAACTACCAAATACGACTATAGAAGAATTAGCAAATATCTGTGGAGGAGTTCTGTACCCTATTGTAATTGGTTTTTTGGACTACAAAATAAAAAATCCTATAGAAATTAAGGAACGATGGAATAAGCTAAAAAAAGAAATATTAAATAAGTTTCAAGGAGAATACGTCGCTAAGTATGTAACAGCCACAGGAAAGATAATAGAAAATGTAAATTCTATGAATAGAGCTTTAGGACAAGATATTTTCTTATCTCTATTAAAACATATTGCTGAAACTAGAGCGTATGACAAGAATCTAAAATCTGAAGTAGTATTTAATTTTCCTATAATTCCTTTTACAAATTCAATACGATATGTGGGGGTACAAACTGTGCAAAAATATTATACAGAATATAATACAGTAAAAGTAGAATATAAAGGAGAAATAGCAGATAATAGAAGCATAGTGGATCTTAAAAATAAAAAAAGATTTAATATGCAGGTTTCTAAAGAAAAAACAATTCCTCAAGGTAATTGTAATCTACAATATGATCTGGATAGAAAAACAGGGATGCTTAAATTCTGTAGGTCTACAGTAACGATAAATCTAGATGGAAATAACATTTCTACTACCATAATAATTAATGAATTGTAAAACTAAATAAAAATATGAGTGTAACAGGACATATAGTATGTAATGGAGCATTATGCCAGTGTAAAAACGGTTTTACTCCTGATAAATTAAAAGTGTTGAGTGCTCCCAATGAATATGTGAATGATGCAGAAGGAGCTGAGAAATTAATTGCTTCTACTATGGATATAGGTATTCCATTAGAAAAAGGTACTTTTGGTCAATGCAAACTACAGCCAAGCTCTAGTGGATATTTACCTTGTATTCCTAGTATAACTACTTGGCAAGATTTTTATGATAAAGTAACTTTAAGTAATCAAGGACAAGTACTCGTAGAGGATAGCAAAGGAATATGCGCAATTGCGGGCACTCCTTGTGTTGAATTTATAATGCATGGGCAACAACCATCTGTATCTAACACAGAAGTACAAGAAGCAAATGAGATTGTACAAAGTCAACTAAATCCACTTATTGACCCAAATAGAATAGAAAATATAGACCCTTTTGGATGTATTCAACTAAGTTAATATTTATACAATGATTAGAGGTTTTGGTATACGAGTTATAGAAGAGGACTTAAAAAATCCCGAAAAAGTAGTAAGTTGGAATGAAACGAATAGACATCTGATATTAAAAGATAGCGCAAAGATAAAACTTGAACTATACCAAACTGAAGCAATGGTGTCTGCTCTGGGAAAAGATTTATTTCAAGGTTTTTTATGGGATCTTTGGGATATTGAATCAGGAACATCTTTTCAATGGCAAAAAACAGTAGATGGGATTGATAAAAAACCCACTGATAGAGCTAGTAGAAAAACAGTTTCAATTGCTGTAAATGAAGGGTATAAGTCAAAACAAGGATATTGGATAGAAGCTTTTAAAGAAACTTCGAATTTTGAGACTGGTTGTTACACTACAGATAATTTAAGTATGATTATCTCTTTTGAACCACCACCGCCAACTGTAAAAGCTACTTGGCTAAACCCAGATGGTAGTGAGATAACAGAAGAAAAGTATCTGGGGCAATGGGTTTTGTTAAAGTTAGAGACAACAGGACTCAATGAAGAGTTAGTTAAGGTTTCTATATGGGACGACCGTTGGGGGGATACTAGTTTACTCTATGAAGACGAGGGAGAAATACATTCTAGAGAAAGAATAACTAATCATAACAGAAAAAATGGAGAAGAAGTTGTTAGATGGAAAGGTACTTCAATACATGATCGTTTAGTATTTCCTGATAATTATGATATTTTTCAAAAATATAACCAAACTATTGGTGTAGATGGAACACTTACTTTTTTGATCTCTTTAAGTGAAACTTGGGGAAAACACAAAACAATGTGGGGGGACTCTATAGAGTTAAGAATATTGGTAGATCATCCTAGATTAGAAAAATATGCAATACGCGAAGTGATGCTTGGTTTAAAACCAAACCGATATGACCCAAATTATATTTCAGAACCTTTACAAGTAAGATTACCAAAACCATATGAACTAGAGGAATCTAGACCAGATTATGATCCCAAAACAGTAATCATTGAAGATAGCGTTCTTAAGGAAGCTAAAGGAACAGAACCTTGTCATTATAAGTATATAGAGATTAGCGAATTTAATTTAGATTCAAAAACCAAAAAAGACAAAAAGCAGAGAACATATGTAGCTTTTGAAGAAGAACCACTTAATAAACCTGTTTTTGAACCTTATGAAGTTGTAACAGGAGGTAATGGACATAGAAGAAAAGTAATTATAGATTTGATAAATTCTGATGATAAAGAAGGCACAATGCCAAAAGCTTGTGTCTCAGAAAATGTCCCAAAAACAACCACAGGAAATGCGCATAAAGATAATATGCTTGTTTTTAATATAGCTGATGAGTTCATTAAAAGAGTAATCGAATCAGATAAAAAAAATGAGATAGGTAACTTTCTTGAAGAACAGCTAAAAAAAATGTCTACAGAGCTTGGATATAATGTGAGCACAAATAATGTAACTTTAAAAAGGACTAATGAAGGACAAATAGTAGATGACAAGATAGTAGAAGTATTAGAACATACAGAAACAAAGCTTGTTTTTTATGCTTTATATCCATACAATACCGATTCTATAAAGTTATGGGGGCTATCAACACCTCTGCCGTTTATATTACGATATTTATGGACAGGAGGTATCAAGCCACACCCATATTCAATCACTGCGCAGAGTTGTAGGTATAATCGAGGTATTATAATCAATACATATCCTAATGTAAAATGGTCGGTATACCTTAACCTTAACCAGGTAGACAAATCAAAACAAATGGGGTGGGGTAATAGTACAAGACAAACCAATAAAGAAAAAGAGAATGCTACCAAAGGATTTATAAAAAGTGGTGATGGTTCTTGGGATTTTGGGCTAAAAGTGGCTTTCAATCGTAATAAAGAGTATGGTGAGTTTTCTGATAAAACTGCTTTTGCAAAACAAGATGAATATGATCTCTCTGCCCCTTTCAAAAAAGTGATAAGTCCTATTATGGATAACTTTAATGATATTGGTGGATTTATCAAAGAGACCATATTAGGGAACAAAAAAGACCCTGAATCTGATCATGATGAACCTGATGAGAAACATCAAGAAGCTCTAAGAAAAGCAAAAAAAGCTGCAAGAAAAAAAGAAAAAGAAGATCAGATAAAAATTAACAATCAACCCGATGTAAAAAAGGCGTTAGACAAATTACAGGATAATGAAAAAGAAATAAAGCATCTAAAAAACAAGAATTATCCTAGAGATAAATATCCATCACAAAAAGCACTTGATAAACAAAGATCAAAGGATAAAGAAAAATTATTAAAACGATACAGAAATCGTGATAACCTACAACAAAGCTTAAAAAAGAAAGGAGAAAAAGCAGGGATCGATATCAATCGTAATTTAGTTACTTTCAGAATTATCTACCCTAGTCTATCCTTTGCCTTTGATTGGTATCTAAAAGGAACCAAAACTACCAATGCCAATATTACCACAAATATGGGACATAAGGTAGGTACTGTAGTTAGAGGTAAAATAAGTGCAAGTCCTCTAATAGGATTAGAAATTAAATTAGATTTTCTGGCATTAGCACAAAGAGCACATCCAGCAGTGTTAGCATTAATTGCAGCTGCTGATATTGCGATGAGTATGATGGGAGATGGTAGTGCTATTACTTGTGATCTAACAGCTACAGGTACTTTTGGGGGATATATACAAGGAGAAATCAATACCCTTACAGGAGAAAATAGTTTTGAACCTGATACCGCAAAATCATCTGGTGCAGAAGTCGCTACCCTAAAAGGAAACCTAACCATAAAGCTAGAAGCCAGTATTAAAGCTGTAAAAACAGCTCGTGTCTTAAAGCATCAAGTAATACTTACAGGAGCAATAGGGATTAGTGCTACCGCATCAGATTCTGTTCATGCCAAAATTGCAGCTGATCAAAAAGGATTTTATATGGATATAAAGAATACCTTTGAAGGACTTGAACTAATTGGGTACGCCGTTGCAGAGGTTAAAGTTTCAAAAGGTGAAGAAAAAGGAGAACGTGTTGAAGAAACCACTTCAGGAAATTCAAAAGAACCCTCTAAAGAGAAGAAAGTAGGCGGTAAATCAGAGTTTAAGTATCGAGTGATTGATAAGCAAGAAGCACAACCTATAACTAAATTTTATTTTAACGATAATTAATTATGAAAAACCTAATCATCTGCTTACTAGCCATAAATATAAGCAGTTGCGCACAACAAAAGGAAACTAAAGAAATGACACAAAAAATAAGCCAAGTCTATAAAGAAGTACAATATAGAAATGAAGCCATTAACTATCATGCTGATTTTTATAGTAGTGATTGTAGTTTTGAACTTTTGGTAAATGATATGGAAGTGTACACCTACTACGATACTGGAGGTATCGGTACTAGTTTTCCTATCAATTATGATATTCTTAAGCCAGGATTACAAACCTATACCATACGTTTATATCCTCAAAAGAAACAAGATGGTACTTTTATGGATAGTTTGGTAAAAAAAACATCTTTTAAATTAGTGGTATCGGGTGTACGTTTTAAAGAAGGAGGTGGGATCGATACTTTGGATGAAGGATTTACCTTTACCACCCCTACCATAAAGGGAACTAATGACGAGGGGGCAGAAAATGTACCCATCTTTGCAGGGCACGGATTACCTTATGTAGAGTACACAGGTACATTTGAGGCAAAAGTACCCTATACCATGACAGGGTGGTCAGAATCACAAGATTTGACCAAAGAAGATCCTGATATATTATTAGATGAAGTAATTACCATACATGAAAAATATGGACAAGCGATTGTGGATAAAGATGAAGAAACCTTATTTTCTATGATTTATACCAAACAAAAAGAAATGGCACAAGCAGTATATGCTGATAGCTTATCCGTAAAAGAAGATTTAGATAATTACAAGAAATATTTTGAATTAAAAGGTGTTAAAACAGAACCTCTAGAAAATTATAAAATGCAATTTTATGGTAATGGAAGAGTAGTGACATTAATGAGAATTGATAATAACCTTAAAGGAAAAAATGCTATGCGAATCAAATATATAAAGGGGGATTATTACTATAGAACATCATTAATAATTAATCTTCACCGTCCAAAAACAGGAGGGCCATTAGAAATTATTAGATAATGAAATCGATATATAAATTACTTGTTTTTTCAGGGTTATGTTGTTGCCTAAGTGGTTGCGCACAACAAGAAGATAAATCCTTATTGTTTTCATGCTTTGATAGTGAGAAAACCAGTGAAGAATGGTTTTCTTATTTAGAAAAAGAATTGGTAGCAAATGAAATAATTAATAAGAGAAGTGAAATTTATTGGGATTTGTATACAATCTCTCTATTTAATAATTATGATAGAGAGTTTGATTCTTCTCAAGTAGAAATAATAAATAAAATATACCATAATAATCAAATCACAACGCAATTTCTTGCAGAAAATGATCATTGTTTTCAAAAGAAATCCAAAAGAATTAGGGAACTTAGTATTTTTAAACAACTAGCCAAAGCTGATGTAATATTCTTCAAAAAAATTGATTCTTTAAGAATGAATAGTAAAATTGAATTTAAAACAAAAAAAGAAGAATATAAGTTTTATAAAGCCATAGTTAAGGAGGTATATTCTGATACATATTTTAAAGATGAAAATTTTAAGATTTTTCTATTAATGGAGCTGTATTATTATTTCAATAAAGAAGACCTTAAAATATTAAAAAACCAAAGAAAAAAATTAGGTCAATTAGAAGATGGGGAAGAAACTGTTCCAGTCATGGATGATGAAAATCATCATTAGAAGAAAAATATTCCTTTAAAATGGGCAAATCATTTTTGTTGCTAACATTATAAAATTATGATATCGTTTATTATAATTACTCTTGTATCATTGCTGTTAGCGATAGGTTTGTATTCAAAAATTCCCAAAAAATGGTTGTTCTTCTCATCTAGACTAGGCAATATAATTTATATTTTTGTGATGTATTTTATTGCTATCGGATATTGTTATTTGTTATTTCCTGTTTTTTTAAGCAAGTTATCTGATCAGTTAACGTTAAAGGTACGGGAAGGAGAAATAATTGATATCTATAGTGTTTGGGATGAGTCTACAGAAAATTATGAACAAAAAGTCATTGTGAAAACTGTAATAGTTTCAGGAGTGACACAAGAAATTGATCAATCTCCATATAGGACATACACTATTGGTGATTCTATTAAATTAGCTTATAATGAAGAAAAAGATAAATTAATTGAAGTATCATTAAGTTCAAAAATAACCAGTAGCTTATTCATTATATCTTGTTTGTGGGTTCTTTTTATAATTATTTGTAGTATTCTATATATACTAAATTTTTTATCTGGCAAAACGATAATCAAAAAAACTCAATTCTTAGCTCTGAAAATATTTCTTCCTTTTATCTTTTTAAGTATTATTACTATTTGTATATACTATATTATAAAACTTTTATTCGGTATAACCTCCTCTGAGAATAGAATAATATATTCATTACTTAGTATTTTCTTTTTAATTTTATTTTCTTGGGTAAGTTGGGCGTATCGTAAAGTGATTATAGAAGAAAAAAAGTAGTATAGACTTTCTATGCTCCGTTTTTGGATAGGTTTTGAGAAAGAGGTTAACTCTTCTCCTGTCTTGAATTGTTTTAGAAATTCGTCGTTTAATAAATCTTCTTTGTTTATTGTATGTAAAATTTAAAATTAATCAACAAAATATCAAAGGTTACTACCCTCGATATTTTAAACTTTACACACTTAGTGAGATACTATCTATCAAAATTTAATTCTAGTTGTTCTACCTTTCATGCTTATACATTTTCCAATCATATTTTAATAGAATATTTAAAGAATCTAGAGATTTTATTTTGCTTTCTGTCATTAAGTGGGTGTTTTTTTTATAATATGATCGCTGTAGATTAAGCCATGCTTTTTGTTTTTCGGTTAATTCTTTTTTAGCAATTAATTGTTGTCTGACTTTTACAATAGACTCTTTAAAACTAATTTTTTCTTTAACATTTATAATTTTCACCTTCCAATCTCTTTTTAATAATGGGTTGAGAGTATCCAGTATAAAAATTTTATCAGCAGGATAATTATCTGGAGACTTGAGATAGCGTGCACGATGATAATCAAGCCATTTTTTTTGTCTTGATGGTAATTCTTTATTGCTTTCTAAGCACTCCTTTATAACTGCTATCCGTTCTTTAAAGGTTTTAGTGTCTTTTCTTAGGCGCGAAGGATCTTTCCAGTCGTAACCCAGTAAAGAGCTCAACGTGTTAAGTTGTTCTATTCTCTCAGGTGAAACGCTATCTTTATGGTATAGATTTCTGGAACGAGAAATAAGATTTTTTTCATTATAAGACAACTCAGTTTTGCTTTGCAATTTAACTTTAATTGCTTTTATCTGTTTATGAAACGGGATTGGTTTTTTACTTTTTTTGATCTTTTTTTTCCAATCTCTTTCCAATATTTCATTTAAACTATTAAGGGCTATTAATTGAGTTGGAGGGTATTTTTTTTTGTTACTTAAATACCTTTGACGCTGTTTTCTAAGGTAGTCTTTCTGTTTTACAGAAAGTAAATGATACGGTAATTTTTGTTCTTTAATTTCGTTTACCCAATCTTTAAAATGTTTATTCGGCTTTGGTTTTGTTGTGGCATATTCTTGCCAAGGAATTGCAAGAAATGCATTGAGAGTATTTAATACAGTAATGTGTTCTTGTGGATATGTATATGGGTCTTTGTGATATTTTCTTCTATAATGTGCTAACCATCTTTTTTCCTTCTGATCTAGTTTTCTTTTTTTCTGCAATTTTCTTTTGATTATTGCTACCTTTTTCTCAAACGATATTGTCTCATTACGTCTAAGGAGTTTCCAATCATAACCTAATAGAGGAATCAAAGCATCTAATTTATCCTTGATACTCTTTCTAAATGTATCTGGGTTTTTTCGATAACTATAGCCTTGTCTTACAAGCCATTTTGTTACCGTTTTTTCTGGTTTTCTTTTACTTTTTAAGGAAGAAGAAAGCTTAAGCAGCATTGTATTTGAGTGTTGCTCACGGAATCGAAAAGGCTCTCTCCAATCCCGACCCAATACAGGGTTTAGGCTATCCAATAATTTAATAAGTTTATCATCAAGTTTGTCAGGGGTTTTATGATAAATATTTTTCTTAGCATTCAACCAATCTATTAATCTTCCAGAAAGTGGCTTTCCCTCCTTCATGGCTTGATAAATATCTTCTACATTCTTTTTCTGAGCCTGTTCTTTAAGATTTAAGCCTTCTTTCCAATTATATCCCAGATAAGGATTGAGAGAGTCTAATAATTCTAGTTTTATTACACTAAAGCTTTCTGGTTTTTTTGCGTAGAACCTTTTTTGTTCATTCAACCATATTCTGTCTGATTTGGTTAAAGAAGTATTGTTGAGCATAGACTCCTTAACCGATGCAATTCTTTTTTCTATCATATTAATACAGTGAACTCACAAAGTCTCTCAAATACTTATCTATAAACGTTTAGAAGGTGTTTTTTTCTATTAAATTATAGTCTATAAGCATCTCTCAGCTTTTTAGATGCCACAACTACCTCTGCATATTCTTTTATAATATACTTGGAGATAAAAAGTAACCCATAAACAGCTCCTATTACTAGAAGATCTTTTATCATAGGATTTTTTACAAGCCGTTTTGCTTGATTAGAAATCTCTGTTAGTTCATTTGTTTTTTGGTATCCCCTAGAATAAGGCTTTTGTTTTTTCATAAACACTTATTTCTAATGGTTTATTTTAATTTTTCAGTTTCTGTCTCTAAATATTTGTTTTAGTTTTTAAAGTTTGATTTTGAATGAAATTTTATTCGATTAGAGAGAAACATCTATCGCAATATCAGAAAAATAGAGATTAAAAACAATAGCTTTTATTGCTTATGTAGAGGTCTGGATTTGCTACCCGCCTGGATACAAAAAAGACCAAGCTCCGTTTCTAGTAGATTATACCATTCTTTTGTATCAAGAACCTCAAGGCACTGATTATTGCTATTCTGTATGGGAAAAAAATGACAAACTGTTAACCTATGGGTATGCTATCACTTTTTATAAGCAGAAACAATTATCCAAACTCTCTAAGCATGATTTTATGACAGAATGCGGTCATTTGATGAAATCAGAGGAAATAGACTACAAAGGAAAAACAAAATTCAATATTCAAATCAAACTACACGAAGTTGATTTTGAAAATAGTTCCTGGACAATACATTGTTATTAGATACGATGATAAAACCTGAATTGAATTTTAAATAATGTTGTGATCTACTCTACTTGTTATTATTTCAATTGTATTGGCTTATAATGAAGAAAAAGATAAATTAATAGAACTTTTATTAAGTCCAAAAATAACTAAGAGCTTATTCGTGATACCTTGCTTATGGTTTTTTTATAATTATTTGTAATATATTTTTCTTATTTTTTTGATAAAGCGGTCTATTGGATAAGATATTTTATATTTGAATCAGGTATGGATTGTAGTACTATATATAAACTTAAAAAAACGAGCATTGAAAATCTCATTACCCTATCTTGAACTATTAAAAAAAGAAGGAGATAAAGCAGTAGCAATTTGTAAAGAATTGAATGGCAATAATGAATTCAAAAAAACGGTTACTTCAACTATTCATGACAATGCCCAACAAGGTGTAGCATACAAGGCAGAACATGTTTTGCTACACGATATCGTAAAAATAGTTGATGATTTTATAAAGCTACACACAACTTCAAATACAATAGAAACAAAAATTAAGTTCATACTGGTTTATTTCTACGAAAAATTACAAGGCAAAGATTTGAGTGCTGCATATGATCTGCCAAAAATCAACCAATTGGTAGTATCCTCACAGTTTGATAAAAATGTAAGCACTATTAGAGAGACTTCTTTTTTTGAACCAGCAGAAATATTAAAAACTGAATTCGTTTTACCATCGATATTGTCAAAGATTGGTAGTGATCAGCTTTTACCCATAGGAGCATTTTTACATAGAATAGCATCTTTGATAGTCAATGCCGATGGAAAAATTAATGAGAAAGAAAAAGGGTTTTTAAAGCAAACCACCCACCGTATAAACCACCCTAAAATTTTTGTGCAAAAAGCCAGTGTCAATGAAGTTCCAGAGAATGATACACTAGAGATTGTATTAGGAGAACTCAATGAGCTTATAGGGCTGGATGCAATAAAAAAAAATGTAGAAGACCTTACTAACTTTTTAAAGATTCAGAAAATAAGAGAAGAAAAAGGTTTAAAAGCATCAAATAATACACTACATGCTGTTTTTATGGGGCCTCCAGGAACAGGTAAAACAACCGTTGCCCGTATGTTGGGTAGAATGTATAAACATCTAGGATATCTAGAAAAAGGACATTTGGTAGAAACCGATAGAGCCGGAATGGTTGCAGGATATGTAGGGCAAACAGCGATCAAAGCAGACGAGATTATAAAATCTGCACTAGGAGGAGTCTTATTTATAGATGAAGCATACTCACTTACCTCAGGAGGACTTAATGATTTTGGTACAGAAGCCATAGAAGTCCTGCTAAAACGTATGGAAGACCACAGAGATAATATAGTTGTAGTAGTAGCGGGATACCCTGATGAAATGCAAGGATTTATACAAACCAATCCAGGGCTACAATCCCGATTCAATAGATATTTTGAATTTGATCATTTTACAGCACATGCATTACTGGATATTTTTAAACTATTTGCCAAAAAAGCAGATTTTAAACTTACTCCTGATGCAGAAGAAAAATTGATGGAAATCCTTGATAGAGTATACGAAAAAAGACATAGAGGTTTCGGAAATGCAAGAACCATAAGAAATTTATTTGAAAAAATTATAGAACGTCAAGCCAATAGAATCGTATCGATTACACCAATTACAGAAGAGATATTAATGACCTTGACAGAGGATGATATACCCGAAATATTAAAAACAGTAAAAGAAATTATTCTTTTTGATGAAGACGAAGAGTAGTAAGAAAAATCGGATTAACTAACAGCAATGGGTTAGTTATCAGTATGTTTTTGTGTTTATAGTTTAAAAAAATGTATTTTTAGATCATTGTGGATACTAATAAAAATTAATGCTATGTATATAAGCATGTAACAAACGATCACATACATATACGAATATACTAGTAAGGATCATTTATAGAGTAAAAAAACAAGAGTAGCGATATGATTTGTTAAAACTTAGGATTCAGTACTTGCATAGGATTAAAAAAAGAATAATATTTATAAGAATTTATATAAATTTGTTTCTTGGATTAATAGAAGTGATTTAAACTTTTTTGATCAATTGAAATGTTTTTTACACTTTATAGCAGGATTACGAAGTAATAAAAACACAAAAATTGAGTGAAAAGGGGCATTTTTATAGCGAATTGAAAAAAGTTTAAATCACTTTATAGTAGTAATAAATGAGTTTATCAAAAATAGAATAAATGTCTAAAGAAAAATTTAACTGGAAAGGTCTTTTTATCAATGATGAAGAAAATTCTGAAGAGAAAAAAACTAAAGAGGCAAAAGAACCAGCTCGTTCTCAAACTCAATCTTTTCCTGAAACTACAAAACCAGCTTCAAAATTTCCCGTACAACCGCCAAAAACTACCTTGGTAAACGATACAGTATTAAATACTGTCATAGAAATGTATGAGTCAGGTTTTGAATCTTTGAATAAACCAGGATATGATTTCTATGAGTTTTTCAAAGCAATCAAAGCAGTAGGCTCTAATGACCCCTCTGTATATAAGATGGCATTAACGATGGCTCAAGGAGTTGATTCTAATGTAACAAAAAGTGGTTTGCTCTCTCAGGCAGATTTTTATATCAATGAGATAGAAAAAGTG
Organism: Aquimarina aquimarini; assembly: GCF_900299535.1. Lineage (GTDB taxonomy): Bacteria > Bacteroidota > Bacteroidia > Flavobacteriales > Flavobacteriaceae > Aquimarina > Aquimarina aquimarini. Next base: position 13,863 of record NZ_OMKE01000008.1, read on the forward strand.
CATAAACAATATTCTAGTCAGGGAAGCACAAAGAAAACCAAGATTTTAGAAGCTCAGAAAACAAAAAAAGACAGTTTAAATGCTGAGGTTTCTCAATTAGAAAAGAAACTAATAGATATCCAAAACCAGATCAGTGTTAAAAAAGATCTACTTAATTCGGTTGATGCCAATTTGATGTCAGAAGTATCAGAGATAGATCAAAAAATAGTTGCCAATGATAAGGCACGATCAAAAATTTTGGAAACAATAGTTGCCGTAGTTGATGGCATAAAAAATAATTTATAACCAATACATTAATGGATCAAGAATCAAAAAGTCATGTACTGGATTTACCAATCCTAAAACATTTTGATGACGAAAAAGGAGAAATATCTTTAAACCCCAATAAATGGAGAAATGGTGAAAAAGGGCTTAATGCATTTTTAAAGATTGCATTATTTGCAGGATTGGGATATGCCGCATGGATTTATGTGCTTCCACCATTGTTTACGGCTTTAGGACAGGTAATTGCACTCGCAGGAGTAGCCATTTTTGTCATATTCTTTATCATGATGCTACCGCTAATTTTTAAATTTTTGCGTAGAGTCACCAGAGGAATTCATAAATCATTGATCAGACATGATCCTTTTGGAGAATTACAAGAACAAAAGGAGAAAATGCTTAGAAACAGAAAGGTTTTCAAAGACTCTAAAGCAAAAATAAAAGCTTTGAAAAGTAATATGGAAGTCGAAGCGCATAAAGCAGAAAAAGAAGCAGAACAGTTTCAAGATAGAATCGTGTCTTTGCAAAAGCAAGCCGAGAAAATCCGAAACGGAATGGAAAAAATAGTTGCACAAAAAGGAGATGCAGGAAAAGATACCGATGACTATGTAGAATTACATAGTGCATTGGCAAAAAAATTATCAGAATCACAACGAGTATCCCACCAATTACAACAAAGCAAAGGGTTTATTCAAAAATACGGTAGTAGAGCCAGTGTAATGGGTAAGTTAGACAGAAAACTTACACTAGCAGGTACAGCTATTGATATTAAAATTTCTGATTTTGAAGTAACCATCAAAATGCTGGAAAAAGAATATGAATTTGCAAAATCCGCAAAAGCAGCTACCGATGGTGCAAAATCTGCAATGTTGTTTACCAAAGATTGGGAGCTGGAATATGCACTAGATGTAGTAACAGAAACGATTGCTCTAGATATAGCAAAAACACAAGAAAACTTATCAGATATCGATATGCTTACTTCTAAGTATGATATTGATAGCGATGAGCTCTACTCACAATTAGATACATTGGCAGATAAAATAAAAACAGGAAAAGACTATATTCCTGATGCAAAAAAATATAACAATCCAAATTACAAACTTTCTGCAGAAGATAAGCAGGCAAGTGGTGGTTTTGGAAATATGTTTGATTAACTAACTGAAATACAAATTATAATAAAAATTAGAAAATGGGTAAAATCTTAAGAACAAAGAAACTCACTACCTTATCCGAGTTGATCATAGTAATTATTATACTAGGAGCAATTTTGGGTGCCGTGTATTATTTTGCTCCAGGATTGAGAGTTGGAAAAGCGAAGCAATTAGAAGAGCTAAATATAAATAAAGATGAAGTAGATAATGTAACTACTTCAGAAAAATTAGAATTACCTTCTAATAGCCTTTCTAGTAGTGTAAAAAATAAGCCATTAGTAAAAATAGCCGCCTATGCATGGAATGCTCAGTCAGGTATTATTGTATCCAATGGAGGACCAAAAACAACAAAAGGGTCTCTTATGGAAAAAAATGGGGTAAACCTTGAAATAATACGTCAAGACTGGCTTTCTGAATTGAGAAACATGCAAATGAAATTTATCGAAGAATTCGATAGAGGAGAAGAGTTTCCTGATGCCGATAAAAGTGCATTTGCTATTATGATGATGGGGGATGGAGCACCATTCTATATCAGTACCATGCAACAAGCTTTAGATGATAAGTTTGGAAAAGATAAATATCATGTACAAGTAGTTGGAGCAGTAGGATTAAGTTATGGAGAAGATAAACTAATAGGACCACCAAGTTGGAAAGTAGACCCAAAAAGCATGAAAGGAGCTTTGATATCTGCAGTATTAGGAGATGGTGACTGGGTAACTGCCCTAAACTATGCTTTTGCCAATGGATTAAAAGTAAACCCAGATGTTACTACTTACGACCCAGAAGCAGTAAACTTTTATCCATCACAAGATGATGATTATATAAAATCTGCAGAAGAATTGATTAAATCACAAAAAGCAGGTTGGACAGTTCCTCTAAAAGAAGTAAGAAACGGGAAGTTAACAGGAAAGACCATTAATAAAAAGGTAGATGGATGTGCTACATGGACTCCAGGAGATAAGATGGTGTTTGATGAATTAAGTGGATTTACAGATATTATATCTACCCGTGAGTTTAACAATCAGATGGCAACAACCGTTATTGCAGTAAAAGAATGGGCAGTAAAACACCCTAATATTGTAAGTAATATTTTGAAATCTGCCTTGACAGCATCTAATCAGATGAAACAATATGATGGGTGGAGAGTAAGAGCTTCTGAAGCTGTAGCAAAAACCTATGATCTAGAAACACCAAAGTATTGGTATGATATGTTCAAAGGACAAAAAGGAAATAAAAATGGGATCGATTATAATATGGGAGGTTCTAGAGTATTTAATTATGCTGATGTAATGCAGTATTATGGTATAACTGATGGAACCAACCGTTATAAAGCAGTATATAACCAAGTCTCTTCTTATTTGAGCGAACTGAATCCTTTTGGATTTAATGAATCTGTAAAGAGAATAGTACCTTATGAAGAAGCAGTAAACCTTTATTTTATCAAAAATATAAATGATATCGATGCAGGTTCTGCATATAAAGCAGATTATACTAAAGAGGCAGATGAAGTATTAGCATCTGGTGAATGGAATATTAATTTTGATACAGGAAGTGCTAATATCTCAGGATCATCAGCAAGTACATTAGAAACCATTTACAACCTTTTGATTCAGGCAGAAGATACCAAACTGAGATTAGAAGGACATACAGATAATACAGGTTCTACAGAATCTAATTATGATCTGTCACAAAGACGTGCACAATCGGTGGTAAATTTCTTAAGAAGTAAAGGAATTCCTCAGTCGCGTTTTCAGTCTGTTATAGGAAAAGGAGAAGATCAACCAGTAGCAAGCAATACTACAGGTGGTGGTAGAGCAAAAAACAGACGTGTAGTTATTACACTATTAAAATAATAATGATATCTAGTTAATAAAAGCCGTCTAATACAATGTTTAGCCTTGTTTTACATTGTATTAGACGGTTTCTTTTTTAATAACAATTAGTATGAAGTATTTATTTCGACCTTTTGAGAATATCAGTAAAAACCATAGACTCCTTATTGTTCTTTTCTGGATACTGTTGGTAGTCGTATTTTGGTTTTTTTCAAGTATGGGAGAACGACACCTATTTCCTTCTCCTAAGCAAGTATTAACAGGGTTTACAGAACTTTATAATGAAGGACTTGTAGTTCATATAGGAAGTTCATTGTTACTTTGTATAAAAGCAATACTCATAGCAGTTGTTATTTCTTTAGTGATTACCTATTTATCCACAATACCAGTTGTAGCTCCTATAGCTAAGGCGTTAAGTAAATTACGATATCTTCCACTTACAGGAATTACATTCTATTTGGCAATTATAATTAGTGATGCCAGAACTATGCAAGTATGGGTGTTGGTTGTATTTATGAGTACCTATCTTACCACATCATTATTAAGTATGGTGAGTGCTATATCGCAAGAAGAATTTGACCACGCACGATCGTTACAATGTAGTCGATGGGAAGTGTTGTGGGAAGTAGTAGTAAAAGGAAGAATAGATCATGTAATCGAAGTGATAAGGCAAAACTTAGCAATTGTATGGATGATGTTGGTGACAGTAGAGTCCATTCTGGTAGCCGCAGGAGGATTAGGGTTTTTGATAAAAAACTCTGATAAATTTATGAATCACGGTAGAATTATAGCATTACAGATCGTGATATTATTAGTAGGTTTATCCATAGATTTTGCATTAGATTACTTACGAAAAGCCTTTTTTAGATACTCCAAAATATAAATAGATGAATTATAATACACATAATACATTATTATATGTAGAAGACCTAAGCGTTGTTTATGGTGATAAAACAGTAATAAAAGACGTTAATTTTGTTGAAAAAGATGTAGTAAGAGAAGGAAACGTTACAGGGCAGGTAATTGCTTTTGTAGGCCGATCAGGTAGAGGTAAATCTACCTTATTTAGAGCCATGACAGGATTGATAAAACCTACTACAGGAAAAGTGCTTATCGCAGATACAACGACAGCATCAGAAAATGATGCAAAAGAGGTAAATGAAGGAGACATAGGTTTTGTAGATCAAAAATATACCCTGTTTAGAAATAAAACAGTGTATGAGGCATTACTTTTTGCACTTAGAAAAAAGGAAATGACCAAAGAAGAAAAGCACACAACAATAATGAGTTATCTCACTGATTGGGGGCTGGCACAGGCAAAAGATCAATACCCCTGTGAATTATCAGGAGGACAACGGCAACGTACAGCAGTTATCGAGCAAATATTATGCTCAGGACATTATATGGTGCTAGATGAACCCTTTTCTGGATTGGATGTAGGTAATATCGAAGATGTAAAAAAAGCATTTAACCTGATAACCTCTTCACACGAGTTTAATACCATTATTTATTCTACCCACGATATAGAATTGGCCGTAGAGCTTGCAGATAGTATTTATGTAATAGGATATCCTACTATCGATGGTAAAAAAGCAGATTACGGTACGATAGTAAAACATATCGATATGAAAGAACTAAACCTTGCCTGGAAAGATTTTGGATTAGATCATATAGAAGTTGTTAAGCAGATTAAAGCTACAATGCTAAACTCCTAAAACTAGTTACTGATGTTTGATGTTTCAAACATCAGTTTTTATACCAACTATAATTTAATGTATAATTGGTATTATTTTGTGATTTTTCTCCATGCGATTCTCAAAATCAGGAGCAAGGCCAAAAAGAAGATGATCAAATATTGAAACCTTCCTACAAAGAATACTCCAAAAAACATACGTTGCGCTATATAAGTAATCACAAAAGTGATAGCAACAATAATAAATAAACCCGAAAGCTTATCAAATCCTGGAATTCTAGACATAGGCACAGTTCTATTAATAATAAATAAGGTGACAAACATTGAAATTACAGGAACAAAATAGGCCAGCACATCTACTTGAAGCAAATTAACCTTTAAAAAGAAAAAGCTGTATAAAATTATGATCAGCGCCAATAAACCAGGAATGGTTACAGCATATACAAGCATACCATAAAAATAGTTTATAGGCGGTTTAAAGTTTCTTTGGTTTACAACAGCCAAACCCAGTAAGGAGAGTATAATAATAACTGCAAAATAACCCAGTATAAGATTTGGATTATTTGCAAACCAGCTAATAATTTCTTGTATGGTCATATTTTGTTATAACTAATGGAGGATACCATATTTTTTGAATAAAGCACTAATATAATAAAAGAGCTGAATAATTCTGTGTGTTTTTTTGATAGAGATAACAAAATTAACTGTGGTAAAATGATAATAGATAAGGAGGCTGCCAAAATAAAAATAGCAGGAATATAATATTGTTAGTTGTGGTTTGTAGTATATGTGTTTGTTTGTTAGTGTGTTGTGGTTTTTTTTTTAAAAGGCAGCGGTAATGTAATAATCAATTGATAGCATATACCCCCTGAAAACAGGGTGTTCTTTTTTCACGGAAAAAGGTGTTTGGCAAGGCTCTTATATCTCCCATCTTTGCAGTGTCATTATGAGTTAATAATATTTTAATAACTAACAACAACAAAAAAAACAAATCATGAAAAAAGTATTTTTAAGCCTTTCATTACTAGTAGCAGTATTAGCAGTATCATGTAAAGGAGAAACAAAATCAAATGCTACTGAAGGTTCAGAAAAAGTAGAAGAAGTAGCAGCAGAAGAAACAACAGAACAAGCAAAAGAAGAAACTACTTCTGAGGCAGCTAGTGGTGTACCAACTTTTAGTGATAAAGCAGTTCAGGAATATGTGAATTCTTATGAAGCATATGTAGAGGAGTACAAAAAAGTGGCAGAAAGCAAAGACATGACAGCTTTTGCTTCTCTTGGAGAAAAAGGACAAAAATTAGGGCAAAAAGCTCAAGAAGTAATGGGTAACCTTTCTCCAGAAGATGGAAAAAAGCTTAGCGATTATATGACCAAAAAAGCAACACAATTACAAGAGTTGTCTAAGAAATTAATGCAGTAAGTAGGTTTATTAATTGATTTTTTTCAGTTAATGGATTGAGTTTGTGTGGGCCTTGTTCTTTTATAGAACAAGGCCTTTGGGTTTTTATAAGATTAATACCAATTAAGAAATGATAGAAAGCATAAATTACTGTTAAATAGGAGGGTAGTATTTCTTTGTTTTATTATTTAAATTTAATCTAAATTAAGTTGTTTTTATTAGGTCTAAAAAATATCTTTGTGCTTTATTTTAAAAAGGTCTAAATAAACATAAAGATGAGAAAGACATTAATTGGATGTATTTTTTTAAGTACATTATTACTTGGCGTAGTTGCATGTTCTAGCGATGATGACACGACCAATGATCAGTCAGGTGTAGAGAAATCTGCAGTAATAGAAAATTATGCAAATCTAGTATATCAGAATTATAAAGATTCATATGATGAAGCAAAAAAAATGCAAACTGCTATAGCTACTTTTGTGGCAACGCCAAATCAAGCTAATTTTGATGCAACAAAAGCCGCTTGGAAAGCTGCAAGAGAACCATACGGACAAACAGAAGCTTTTCGTTTTGCTAATGGTCCTATTGATGATGCCGATGGACCAGAAGGGTTGTTAAATGCATGGCCGCTTGATGAGAATTATGTAGATTATGTAGAAGGTAATGATAATGCTGGTATCATCAATGATGTATCAAAAACCATTGATAAAGCTACCTTAGCAGGATTAAACGAAGAGGGTGGAGAAAAAAATATTAGTATAGGATACCATGCGATAGAATTTTTATTGTGGGGACAGGATAACCCTATTCCTACTGATAAAAAAGCAGGTCAACGACCATACACTGATTTTGTAGATGGCGGTACAGCTGCTAATCAAGATAGAAGAAGAGCCTATTTGGTAGTTTGTGCAGAATTATTACTTGATCACTTACAATCATTGTTAGACGAGTGGAAACCAGGAGGAGCATACAGAACAACATTCTTGGCACTAGATGAAAATATAGCATTAAAAAATATGCTTGCTGGTATAGCAGAGTTATCTTCTTCAGAACTTGCTATAGAAAGAATGAATACAGCATTAGATCTTGCAGATCAAGAAGATGAACATTCTTGTTTTAGTGATAATACACATAGAGATATACTATTAAATTTTGAAGGAATTAGAAATGTTTACACTGGTTCTTATGGCACTATAAAAGGAGCTTCTTTACAAGATTTGGTTAACGAACAAAATAAGACCTTGGGAGAAAAAATAACGCAAACTTTAAATACTGTAGATACTGGTATTTCTAATATTGCAATTCCTTTTGATTTTGCTATTTCAGGAGGTGCAAGTTCTACAGAAGGTAAAAAAGTTCGAGCAGTAGTATTATCTCTTCAAGCATTAGGAAACGAGCTTACAAATGGAGCAACTGCTCTAGGAATAGCACTGAACAATTAACAAAATATTGGTCATAATATCAATACACTGTACTAGGTGAAGTATAATCTTCACCTAGTTTGTTTATTTAAAATGAATAGATTTAATTTAATTATCTTAAAACTTTTTATTATCATCTTTATTGGATGCAGTAAAGACGATTCTAATGAGTATACCCTTTTACCAGAAAATGAAGAAGAATTTTCTGGAGGAGAAACCACAGTGTTTGATATATCACCAAATGCTTTTGGTTTTTTTGCTAGGAATTTAACTACAGAACAAGAATTAATTTTTGGAACAGGAAATTCTTTATTTAATCAAAGTTGGGTAACAGCGCCTGCGTCTACCATTGCAAGAGATGGGTTAGGTCCTTTTTTTAATGCAAGAGCATGTTCTGGATGTCATTTTAAGGATGGTAGAGGACGTCCCCCAAAATTTGATGGAGAAAAACCTTCTGGACTATTATTTAGATTAAGTGTTCCTGGTGTCAATGCATTAGGAGGAAATCTACCCGATCCCAATTATGGAGGGCAATTTCAGGATGATGTGATACAAGGAATTTTGGTAGAAGGAGATATAAAAATTACATATAAACCTATTGTAGTAACCTATCCAGACGGGGCAACGGTTACTCTGCAAGATCCTACTTATAATTTTGTGAATTTAAATTATGGACCCATGGCAGCCAATGTTCAAATTTCACCTAGAGTAGCCAATCAAATGATAGGACTGGGATTATTGGATGCTGTTCCTGAGGGTATATTATTAAGCTATGCAGATGAGTTTGATAGTGATGGTGATGGTATCTCTGGAAGGCCTAATTATGTATATGATATAGAAACTCAATCTGTAAAAATAGGGCGTTTTGGATGGAAGAGTAACCAGCCCAATTTACGACAGCAGGTTGCAGGCGCTTTTTCTGGAGATTTAGGAATTACCACTTCTTTATTCCCCAATGAGAATTGTCCTAATGGAGTAGACTGTGATGCAATTATCAATGGAGGAACTCCTGAAATTCCAGATGAAAATCTTGATAAAGTAACATTTTATTCGGCAGCACTTGCCGTTCCAGCACGTAGAGACTTTGATAAACAAGAAATATTAGAAGGGAAACAATTGTTTGAAGATGCAGATTGTGTGGCGTGTCATATTCCTGTATTACAAACAGGAACATATCCCATAAAAGCATTAGAAAACCAAACAATTAGGCCCTATACAGATTTACTATTGCATGATATGGGAGACGGACTGGCAGATAATACTCCCGATTTTCTGGCTACAGGAAAAGAATGGAGAACACCTCCTCTTTGGGGAACAGGTCTTATTGAAACAGTAAACGGACATACAAATTTACTTCATGATGGACGAGCACGTACAATTGAAGAGGCAATTTTATGGCATGATGGAGAAGCATTAGCTGCTAAAAATGAATTTATGAACCTTGCAAGTGAGGAAAGAACAAAATTAATAGACTTTATTAAATCACTATAAATGAATTTCTCAATAAAAAAAATAATAGTTATCACTTTGGTAGTAATAAGCATTATAGCTGCTTTACTTGGGTGTGATAGCGATTCAGGATCTGAACCTGATATGGAATTTCACAAAAAAAATCAATTAACTACCATTTATAAATATGGTATATCCCCTTTGAATACAGATTTTGTAAAAGAGACAACTACACTCGTAGAAACTATAAAGCGTTTTCAGAATGATGCTACTTTGGTCAATCTACAAGCAGCTCAAAAACAATGGAAAGCAATTCAAAAGGTATGGAAACAATTAGAACTTTATGACTTAGGTAATATTGCCAGTAGTTTTATTAGTTTCGAGATCAATCGTTGGCCATCAGACATACAAAGAATTGATACAAATATAAAAGGGACTCAGGTATTAAGTACAGCTTTTATTACTTCTTTAGGGTCTTCATCAAAAGGGATTTCTGGTATTGAATATTTATTGTTTTCTAATATAGAAAATACAAGTGTACTAGATATGTATACTACAGATACCTATGCCTCGCGCAGGATGGAATATCTATTGGCCTTGAGTGAAGATTTACAAACAAAATCAATAGCATTACAGGCACTCTGGCAAACTCATGGAGATGGATTTACAACAGCATTAGAGAATGGTATTAGTGGTAGTCAAAATCTGGTAGTTAATGCAATGGTAGCCTTGATAGAAGAAGTTATTCTTACCAAGTTAGGAAAACCATTAGGAGATTCAAATGGAGGAACTGTAGATACACAACTGCTAGAAGCATACTATAGCGAGTTTTCAAAAGAAATACTACAACAACATTTGATAGCATTACAAATGTGTTATACTGGTAATTTTGGGCAAAATACAGAGCAGGAGGGATTTGATGATATTTTAGAGTTGATAGGCAGTAAAGATGTAGCCGATAAATTGATAGAACAGTTCTCAGTATGTCAATCTGCTATTGATGCAATACAAGGAAGTTTACAAGAAGAGATAATCTCTAAACCAGCAGCAGTTGTAGCCCTCAAAAACTCGTTTAGAGATCTATTGGTACTTATCAAAATTGATATGGCGAATAGATTAGGAACTACTATAACATTTAATGATAACGATGGTGATTGATAAAAAATAGAGAACTGAGATTACTTCTTTTTAAAAAAGTTGTCGATCAAAAAATAGCTTTAGGCAAGAATAAATGTTTCATAATTGATAGTTTTTTTGAATAAATATGAGATTACTATATATGCCTCAAGTACGATAGGGATGTTATTTTATTAGCATCCCTATTTTTTTATAGAGGAAACTTTATGATATATTTTTTAATTATATATTACTCTATGAAATTTATCATAATTATATACGACAAAGTATGTGAAAAAATCTGTGATATAGCGATTAAAAGTTGCTTAAAATAGAAAAAAGGTATTTAAAATGATTCTAAAAAGTAATTTAATGTTTTTTTGTGAGTTAAAGTTATTGGATGAATCGATTAGAACCTTAAATTTGTAAACCTTATATAAAAAGAATTTTTGTGATTCAAGATTTTGTTATAGCTATTTTATGGAGCCTTTCTCCGTTTGGAGAGGCCAAAGTAGGGATTCCCTACGGTATGTACAATGGACTAAATATTTATTTGGTGTTTGTAGCATGCTTTTTGGCTAATGTGCTTGTTTTTCCTTTGATGATATTTTTTCTGGAAAAAGTAAATAGTTACCTGTTGAAATGGACATTCTATAAAAAAGCAGCCATATATGTTGCAAGAAAAGCAAAAGTTGGATCAGAAGGTAAGATCAAAAAATATGGCTTCTGGGGGCTTTTATTTTTTGTAATGATTCCTCTTCCTGGTACAGGAGTCTATGCAGGTAGTATTGCTACTTATTTATTTAAAATAAGAAAAAGAGAAGCTTTTGTAGCAAATAGCATAGGTATATTTTTCTCTTCTGTTATTGTATGGGGAACAACTCTACTTACTATAAAAGGGGTTGCCTAATTATTTTTTTGAACTCTTTTTTTGCTAAACCTGACAAAAGTCATTGATAATGAGAGTAAAACATAGTAGCATTGATATATAAATGCATTTATGGAAATATCAAACGACATTGTTTTAAGACCAAGGTTTTTTAAAGATTTAAAAATCCCACCAGAAAAAGCGTTGGAAGCCTTTGAAAAAATAGCAAAAACTTCTCCTGATTTTAAAATAAGTAGAGTAGATCATCATGTTTTTATTCGTATTCCCAAAAAAGAACAACACTTCTGGTCACCTCAATTGCATCTCGAAATTTACGAAACAACAGAAACGCAAACAGAGTTAAAAGGGCTTTTTGGTCCTAGTCCAACCGTTTGGACACTTTTTATGTTCCTACACTTTATAGTTGCTATATTATTTATAAGCGCAGGAATTTGGATGTATGTAAATATGACTCTTGATCAATCGTTTATTTTTCCTGTAGTTAGTATGATTTTCCTGTTAATAGCATGGTTTGTACTCTATTTTGCAGGACGATTAGGTAGAGAAGCAGGCACAACACAAATGAAAGAGTTATACCTGTTTATGAAAAGTACTTTGGAATCCGTATAATCTACTTTAGTTTTTATATCAAAAGAAATTAAGAGCCTTGGTAGGCTTCCTCCCACACGTCGGCAGTTCCTCTTCGTTATGGCTTCATCCTGTTTTACACACATGTAGCTTCGTTCAGTCGCGACTAGGCTATAATTAACCTTGAAGCTGAAACACACTCCAAACGTTGAATTTAACTATATTTACAAGGTCGAAAGGCATACGTTCTTAAAAATAAAAAAAGCAGTTTAGCTGGCGAGGTATGCGCAAAAAAAAGTGTTTTTTCTGAAAAATATGCAGTGACTACTATCCTTTTGGGATGTTACTTCCTAATAGACATGGAAACAGTGCAGACTATAGATACGGCTTCCAAGGACAAGAACTAGACAACGAAATCAAAGGGGAAGGGAACTCTGTTAACTATACATATAGAATGCATGACCCTCGTGTGGGGAGGTTCTTTGCTGTTGACCCTTTAAGTTGGGAATATCCTTGGAATAGCCCATATGCTTTTAGTGAAAATAGGGTTGTTGATGGAATAGGTCTTGAAGGAAGAGAGTGGGATAATGTTATTATGAGATTGTCACTTTATTACTCCAATTGGAAATTAGAAATAACAACTGCTAAAGGAAATGTTCTACAGGGAGCAAATAGATCTAATGATATGATAAATTATCATCCTCAAATAGCAGAAAATAAAAAAGATTTTATGCACGATGTTCAACTTACAGCTGGTTTAACAGAATTAGCAATAGCTAAGCCTCTTGAATTAACAACTATGACAACGATAGTTGCAGGTGTAACAGTTCCCGCGGTTATATATGGGGCTCCAGCTGTTGCAACTCTCATACCAGAGGGAACGGCTATTTATTTAGAAAAAGCTATAGCAGAAGCATCATTAGATGCATTTAAACAATTACTTCAAAATGGAGGAGATGTCGAACAAGTGGATTGGGCTAATGTTGTGATTTCTGGTGTTATTAAAAATAAGGCAGCATCTGATTTTTTCAAAGCTTTTATTGACGCTAAAGAAGGAGATGTGTCTTTAAAAAGTTTAGATGAAGGACTTTATGATTTTGCATTAAGAAGAATTATTGATAAAGGTGTTAAAAAAGCAGGTATCGATAAATCAGAGGGAGCTGATATAGTAAAAAGTGTTTTTGAAAATTTATTAATAAAAATGTTTAAAGATGAAATCCGTAAACAAATAAAAGAAGTAAATATTGAACCTACTAAAATCCCATCTAAAAAAGTTGATGAAAGAGCAAAGAATAATAAGGTAAACGATAAAACTAAAGTAAAAAAAGGTTGATATTTTGATAGGTATAAAAAGAAATCATATAGAAATTATAGGGGTGATTATTGTTCTTTTAATTTCTGTTTTTTTATGGAATTCTAGGAAAAATGAAATTGAAGAAATATCTAAAAATTCATTACCTACTGTTGCAATTATCATTAAACACGAGGTTATAGGAATTGGAGATGGTTATTATGTTACTTATAGATATAATGTTGGAGATCGGGAGTATATAAAAACGGATAATTATTCGAGAAAATTTGCTACTTGTTATAAGGATAGCAGTTGTATTGGTTTGAAGTTTCGTTTATATTATAATATTAATGATCCTGAAAAGTGTGTAATTAATTTTAATCAAGAAATACTTGAATAAACTGTCTTACCCCGCTGGCGCACGAATGATTGATTGCTAGTGCTCGACCCCAGATGGCGCTAGTTTGTCAAAGTAACGGCTACCGCTAAGCTTGGCTTAGTGGCGTGCAAGAGTAACCCGATAGCGCGGATTTGTAATCCGTGCGATTATTAAAGATTGTAATATAAAATAAATATAAAAGCTACTGTAAGAGGTAGCTTTTATGGTTTGTAGATTTTGGCTACCTTTTTAGAAATTGGTAGTGATGGTTTTTTGTTAGGTTTTACTAAATAGATGGGCTTAGCCGTGGTTGGGAAATAAATTTGTTCTGTATTAAAATAAAAATAAAGTATTCTTTTATATGGTACATTTGATATTCAAAAAAAGATTGATTTTTATAACGACAAACTGTGCAGACAAAACAGAATCATTATATAAGAAATACAAACAAGGTATTGGATTATATCGATAAGAACTTAGAGAAATCTTTTTCACTAGAAGAACTATCGTTGATAGCCAATTTTTCAAAATTTCATTTTCGTAGAATATTTATTGCTATTGTAGGAGAATCCCCTTTTCAATATATAGTAAGACTTCGTTTAGAAAAATCAGCATCACTTATTATATCTCAACCACATAAAAGTTTATCAGAGATAGCGTATCAATGTGGTTTCTCTGATCTTTCTATTTTTTCTAGAAGTTTTAAAAAACATTTCAATACTACAGCATCTTTCTACAAAAAAGAAGCCATTCAAAAAAGCAATAATAGTCAAACGAATAGCAATATTCGACATAAGGAAGATAAGATCGCCCCATACTTTTGTCCAGCATCTAAAACAATAAAATGGACAAGTACTATGGAGATTATTAAAAACGTAGAAGTAAGGACGCTTTCTAAAATGACGGTGGCTTATAATAGAAGTTTAGGCCCTTATAAAGGAAATAATGAATTATATCAAAAACATAGAGGAGAGCTCTTTGCTTGGGCGGCATCAAAAGAATTGATGGGTAACGAAGATTTTAAATACCTGATCGTTTATCATGATAACCCCAAAGTAACTCTTAATGATACACAAAGAATGAGTTTATGTGTAACAATCCCTAAGGAAACAGAAACAGACGGTATTATAGGAAAAATGGATATTGAAGAAGGAAAATATGTAGTATGTCAATTTGAGATGTCTGCACAGGATTTTCCAAAAGCATGGGACTGGATTTATGGGCAGTGGTTTCCTACTAATAATTATGTTCCCGATGATAAACCATATTTTGAATTGTATCCAGAGCAACCAAAAGGAGAAATATTCAAAGTTGAGTTTTATGTACCCGTAAAAGCTATTTAAGAAAATGCAATTGAGGGTATGAGATACTAGAAAAGAGCTGAATTATTTATTCAGCTCTTTTCTAGTATCTTTGTTTATGAGCCAAACATTAGTATAAAATAGATCATGTTTTATGCATAAGATCAAGTAAGAAACCTTTTTCTACCAAAAATTAAATGTAGCAAGAATCGGGTTTTATGACCTTCAGAACCTACATACTTTTGTATCATAAAATATAATAAAATGACAGATCAAGAGCATGTTAATTACAATCGAATAGCAGAAGCTATAACGTATATCAAAGAAAATTTTAAAGAGCAACCTTCTTTAAACACGATTGCAGATAGTGTAGATATAAGCCCATATCATTTTCAACGTCTTTTTACCGATTGGGCAGGCGTAAGCCCTAAAAAGTTTATGCAGTATTTAAGTATCAATTATGCCAAACAATTACTAAAAGAGAAACAAGCTACATTATTTGATACAGCATATCAAACAGGTTTGTCTGGTACAAGTCGTTTGCATGATTTATTTATTAATATTGAAGGAATGACTCCTGGAGAATATAAAAATGGAGGGGAGAACCTTTTTATAAATTACAGTTTTGCCGAAAGCCCGTTTGGTAATATTATTGTAGCATCTACCAAAAAAGGAATCTGCCATATAGAATTTTTTGAAGATAAGAAGGAAGCTCTAATAAAAATGAAATGTAGATTTCCAAATGCTAAGTATAATCAAGTTGTAGATACCACACAACAAAATGCACTGTTCATATTTCAAAACGATTGGAGTAAACTCAATCAGATAAAATTGCACTTACAAGGAACACCATTTCAGTTAAAAGTATGGGAAACGCTGTTAAAAATTCCAATGGGTAAGCTATCAACATATGGGGCAATAGCAAAAGAAATTGATAATCCCAACGCATCAAGAGCCATAGGAACAGCAATAGGTGGTAACCCAGTGGCATTTCTGATTCCTTGCCATAGAGTCATTCAATCTACAGGAAATATTGGAGGATATATGTGGGGAAGCACTAGAAAATCAGCAATAATTGGTTGGGAAGCTGCAAAAACTAATGTGTAAATGGAGAGGTTAATTACAAAAATTAAAGCTATTGATTGGGATGATATTGCTTTGAATATGAATGAAAAAGGATATGCCATTATCCCAAAATTAATATCAGAAAAGCAATGTAAGGTATTACTCAATATGTATGACGAACCTATAGCATATAGAAAAACTGTAACCATGGAGCGTTATCGTTTTGGTCTGGGAGAATACAAGTATTTTGACTACCCATTGCCAGAAATAATTCAAACCCTGCGAGAGCAGATATATCCAAAATTAGTACCAATAGCCAATTTATGGATGAAAGTTTTGAAAATGGAAAAAGAATTTCCAGACTCATTGTATGCGTTACAAAAACAATGTCATGATGTCAATCAATTAAAACCAACTCCATTAATTTTGAAGTATGGTAAAGGGGGATACAATACCTTGCATCAAGATTTATATGGAGAGGTGTATTTTCCGCTTCAAGCGGTATTATTTTTAAACGAGCCAAATGTTGATTTTGATGGGGGTGAATTTGTGCTTATGCAACAAATACCAAGAGCACAATCTAAAGCTATAGTACTACAACCTAAAAAAGGGGATATGCTTATTTTTACAACTAATTTTAGACCTATAAAAGGAAAAAAAGGATATTATAGAGCAAATATGAAACATGGGGTGAGTGAATTACATCGTGGGGCAAGACATACAGTAGGCATAATTTTTCATGATGCAATAAGCTAGGATATGATAGCGCATAATGTTATTTTAGATCGTGATTTACGTATTAAAATTAAGAGGAAAGAAATTCTCTTAGGAGGTAATAAGAACTTAAAAATTTATGGTAAGTTAGGCTGTAAATCAGGTAAACGAATGAAGCGTAAAAATCGAGTGTTCTTTTCTAGTGAAAAGGAAGCTTTACAAAATAATTTTCGTCCGTGTGGTCATTGTATGAATAAGGAATATAAAAAATGGAAAAATGAAGCTGTTTAATATAGAAGTGGATGCCACAAAAAATTGGCTCCCAAAAGAGGGAACAGTACATTATTATGGTACATTACTTAACCAAAGGGAAGCAAATCAATATCTAGAATCCTTATTAGATACTATCGAGTGGCGTAATGATGAGGCAATAATTTTTGGGAAAAAGATAATTACCAAACGCAAAGTAGCTTGGTATGGCGAAAAACCTTTTGAATATACGTACTCCAAAACGACAAAATTAGCTTTACCCTGGACAGAGGAGCTATTAGAGTTAAAAACAAAAGTAGAACAAAAAACGGGTGAAACATTTAACTCTTGCTTGTTAAACCTATATCACAATGGGAGCGAAGGCATGGCTTGGCATAGTGATGCTGAAAAAGATTTGAAAAAAAACGGAGCTATAGCGTCTTTGAGCTTTGGAGCAGAACGAAAATTTGCCTTTAAGCATAAAATAACCAAAGAGAAAGTTGAACTGATGCTGGAACACGGTAGCCTACTGGTAATGAAAGGAACTACCCAAACAAATTGGTTACACCGATTACCACAAACAAAATTAATACATACTCCCAGAGTGAACTTAACTTTTAGAACGATTGAGGAAATTAATAGATAGCTACTAAAAATATACTCAAAAGTTGATTTACCTACCTTGAATAGATAGGATAATAGAAGAAATTCTTCAACATTTCAAAAAAAAATACATTTACTGTAACAGTCATCTATGTGTTGTGTCTAAATCGTAAACCAAATAAAAATAAAAAGGTTATGATGTACAAAACACATTCAAAATTATTGATAGTCATGCTATTTTGTGTGATTTCAATACCAATTAATAGTAATGCTCAAATTAAAAAAGAAAAAAAGATGACAACAGAACAAAAAAATGTATTAACAGCTATAGAAAAAATGACAGAAGCTTTTCAAAACAAAGATATTGATAGAGTCATGGCCAGTTATGAGCAAGATGCAGTCGTAGTATTTGAACCAGAAACACCAATATCTGATCCTAAAGTTTTGAGAGAAATGTTTAAGGAAATGGCTATGATAAATCCTATTTTTACCTATAGTGGACATGAAGTTTTTATTGCAGGAACTATAGCAACTCATATTGCACCATGGGAAATGACTGCAAAAACACCTGATGGAATAGAAATTAAACAGAATGGATTATCTATTGCAGTGCTAAGAAAACAAGAAGATGGAAAATGGCTTATGATTTTTGATAATCCTCATGGTCAATTTTTAATGAATAAATAATAGTATAATCGTATTAAAATTTTGTCCTTGTATTTACAAGGGCAAAATTTTATAGTTCATAAAACACAAAATGCGTAGTACATCATTTGATATAACAGTGTCTGACACTATTTTGATAGAAAAATCTCTTGCTGGTGATAAAATTGCACTAGAAAACCTGATTAAAAAGCATCAAGATTGGATTTATAATGTTGCTTTGACATTTACTGGTGATAGTGATGAGGCAGCAGATTTAACACAAGAGGTATTGATTAAAGTGATAACAAAGCTAACTTCATTTCAGAAAAAAAGTAGCTTTAAAACATGGGTGTATCGTATTGTGAAAAATCATTTTTTGAATATGAAAAGGGGTAAATATGAAACCAATTCATTATCATTTGATGAATTTGGACAAGGACTTGACCAATTACCAAATGAGCCTCTTTCTAATTACTCTTTTGAAGTTGAAAATAAATTATTGGTAAAAGAAGCAAAAATAAGTTGTATGAAAGGAATGCTGTTATGCCTTGATAGAGAACAACGAATGATATATATAATTGGAGAATTGTTTGAGTTTACAGATTCGATTGGTAGTGAAATAATGGAAATTTCTAAAGAAAATTTTAGAGTCAAACTACATAGAGCAAAAAAACAATTGTATAATTTTATGAATAATAAATGCGGACTTATCAATAAAAAGAACCCTTGTCGTTGTGCCAGAAAAACAGTAGGATTTATAAAAATGGGATTTGTTGACCCAGTAAACCTACATTTCCAGAAAAAAACGATTACTAGTATCAATAAGGTAATAGATAAAAAAATAGAAACATATAAAGAAGAAATAACCTCTCAATATCAAAAGTTATATCAAGAACATCCCTTTGTACAAAGTCCTGTTATGTTACAGTCGATTAAAGATTTACTCTCTTCAAAAACTATAAAAGAAACCTTTAATTTTGAATAAGAGAAATATATAAATATCAGCTCTTGGGTTTATGATAACCTAAATTTAACTCATTAAAAGAACATTTTTTTGAGAGCTTATATTTATAAAGGATGTAATGTGTTTAAAAATTGTAAGACTCCATTTCTATAACTTGATCCTATAGGAAGTTCTCTTTCATTCACTTCAATATCTTGTTTGGTAAACGCATTAATGTAAGGTACATGTACAAGATAGGAGCGATGTATTCTTAAGAATTGAGCACCTAGTCTTTTTTGCATTACGCCAATGTTTTCTTTGGTCTTAACCGATCCTGTTCTGGTATGAAATGTTATATAATCTTTGAAGCTTTCTATATAATAAATATCGTCTAGAACTAGTTTAATTTTTTTATGTCCCTGCGTTATGAATATTGAAGAAGTCTGTTGTTCTACTTTTTCAGTATTTTCTGTTTTTGAGCCTTTGTTCATCTCATTCAAAAATTTCTGGATTGCCATAAAGAAGCGATCAAAAATGATTGGCTTCAATAAATAATCCAATGCATTTACCTCAAAACCTTCTAGCGCATATTCTCGATATGCCGTTGTGAATATGACTTTAGGTTTTTTTACTAAACTTTTGAAAAAATCAGTCCCTTTCATTACAGGCATATTAATATCTAGAAATAACAGGTCAATATGTTCTTGAGAAAGCAGTGTAGAAGCCTCTAAGGCATTATTACAACTTCCTACAGCTATAAGATTAGGGATTCTAGATACATATTCTTCTATAAGTTCAACAGCCAAAGGTTCATCATCAACTATTAAACAATTGTAGGTTACAGACATATTTGAAGTTGTGTTTTGTATGTATTTTCAGTATTAGTAACTTTTAACTCATGTGTTTTTGGGTAGAGAAGCTCGAGTTGTTTTCTTACATTAAGAAGCCCCAAAGCCTTGCGTTCTGAGGTTACATTCTTTTTGGGAGGTTTAGAATTTTTTAATTCAAAATATAATTGATCACCAGTATTTGCTACTTTTATTTGAATAGTAGCCATATTAATCTCCTCAGATACTCCATGTTTAAAAGCATTTTCTACAAATGTCAATAACAGTAGAGGGGCAATTTTTTCTGCTCCTGTGATAGATTCATCAAAAATCACGTTAACTCTTTTGCCGTACCGTATCTGTTCTAGTTCTAGATATTTATTTATAAGAGTGAGTTCATCTCTTAATAGAACATATTTCTTATCACAACGATATAGCATATAATCTAAGATGTGAGATAAATTTTCTATGACTTTGATTGTCTTTTCAGACTTTTTTAGAGCAAGTAGATATAAACTATTTAATGTATTAAATAAAAAATGTGGGTTTAATTGATTTTTTAACGCATTCAATTCTGCTTCTCGTTTTTTTTCATGTAGTTCAAGAAGTTTTTGTTTTTCTATATAAAATAAAATAGCTACCAGAATTACACAAGGGTAGGCATAGTATAAAGATGTAGAAAAAAATTGATTAAAATTGAAATAGATACTTTGAAAACTGGTAGACTCAAACCGTTGTAAATAGGTTGTATAGGTTGTTGGGTAATTAGGAACCAAATAATATACAAGATAAGAAGTACATAAGGCATGAATAATTGCAAATAATGCCAGAAGAGAAATCGCAAATGCAGTACTTCCTTTTTTGTTTAAAATTTTAGGAAGCAATAACCAACTCATAGTATAAGCAAAAATCATTTGTAATAAAACCTTAAAGGTATATACCTCAATAAGTTCTGTAAAAGTTGAATAGTACCAATTGGCACTAGCTATAGAGAATACTAGGACACAACACCAAAATGCCAAATGCCACCATAGATTATTACTAAGATTGAGTTTTTTCATTGGTATAAAAATAACTGGATATTCTAAGATAGCAATATTTATCAAAATAAGATGGTATCGATGACAAAGAAGCAATTTGCGCATACGAATACATATTAACCACAGAATTAATTAAAATAGCATGGTAATCTGCATATTGATATGCATAAAAGTACTGAACGTCTACTCTCTATTTTTTGGGCACTTCTAACCTATACATTTGGTCAAAATGATAAAAACTGTTATATGAAATATTTGATCTTATTAGTCTCATTTCTTTGTAGTTCTATTACGGTTGGACAAAACGTAGGCACTATTTCTGGAACTATCTTGGATAAAAACCTACAAGAACCACTTGCATTTTCTAGTGTAGTAGTAAAAGATGATAAAGGAACCATTGTGATGGGAACGATTACAGAAGATTCCGGGCAGTTTATACTTACAGATCTTGCACCGCAAACTTATACTATAGAGATAGAATTTATAGGGTATAAATCTCAGCAACATAGTATTGAATTGAAATCAGGAGTACCTGTAAAGGATTTGACAATATATCTTGAAGAAAATGTTGAAATGCTAGAAGGGGTGCTAGTTACCTCTCAAAAATCAACCATAGAACAACGGATAGACAGAAAAATTATAAATGTAGGAAAGGATCTGATTTCACAAGGGCCTTCAGCGATTGATATAATGAATAATCTACCTTCTGTAAATGTCAATTCAGATGGTAATATTACCTTCCGCGGAAGCCAAAATGTAAGAATTCTTATTGATGGTAAGTTAAGCAATCTCGAAAACTCAGGAGATATTCTCCAACAAATACCATCTAATACTATTAAAAAAATAGAACTGATCACGAATCCTTCTGCAAAATATAATCCAGATGGTCTAAACGGAATTATTAATGTGGTATTAAAAAAATCGGGTAATACTGGTTGGAATCTAGGGGTAAACTCAAGTGTTACGATTGCACAAAGAGAACGATATAATAATGGTTTCTCGTTTAATTATAAGCCAGGAGCTACCAATTTTTATGTAGAATATGCAAACAGGTTTGGAGATCAAATTACTGATGGTCGTGTGAACAGGTTTGATCTTAATTCTAATCAGACGACCAGAAATATCAATAATAGAAAGTCTAATAATATAAAACTGGGCACAGATATTTATTTATCTGATAAGCATACGGTTTCGTTATTTACAAATCAAAACTTTTACAAAGCTTATTTTGATGGAGGTAAACAAGTTGTATTTAAACAAAATGAAAGTGAAAATTTTGGACTGAATGATCTCTTAAAACGAAAGAATCATACACAGATATATAATTTGGATTATAAGTGGTTATTTGATAAAGACACGCACTTTTTGGAGTTAGAGGCAGATTATAATAATTATAATAGCGATATGGCTAACAGTTTTGATTTTTCAGGGAACACTAAAACTCCTTTTTATAATGAAAATATAGAAGATCAACGAACTGTTTTAACTCTCAATATTGATTATAGTCTTCCTATCTCAAGTAATTCAAAAATTGAATTAGGGGCAGAAACTCGTATAAATGCTATAGATAATACATATAGTGTTTCTAATCCCAATTTATTGAACTCTGTATTAAACTATGATCGAGATATTTTCTCTTCTTACTTTATGTGGGGGTCCTCTCTTGGTAAATTTAAATTTAACCTAGGATCAAGGTTTGAGTATTATTTGGTCAATGCTTCTTTTGATCAAGAAACTATGGCTGTAACGAATTTTGATCAAAAATTATTTAATGTATTCCCTTCTATATTTGTTGAATACAAAGCCAATTTAGAAAGCCCGCATCAATATCAACTAAGCTACGGTAGAAGGATAGAACGTCCATCTTTTAACCAGATTAATCCGATTAGACAAGTTACCACCCCTCAAATAATAGCGACAGGAAATTTACAATTAATTCCTCAATTTAGTAATGCATTAGAAGTTAATTACCTCTATAGATTTGCTAAAAATTCAATTAGCTTGAGTGGGTTTTACAGAAAGATTGAGGATGAGATCAATAGAATTGGAATCTTTGATCAACAGGATCCTAATTTACTACGATTGAGCTATGATAATTTTGAGAGTAATGATGCATATGGATTAGAGATAGGGATGAATTTTGAAATTACCGATTGGTGGCGTTTTAATTCGAATCTAGAACTGTACTCTAGAGAACAACAAGGAATCATAGACGGTATAGGGGTATCTGTTCAGAATACACTTGCCAATATAAAGCTGACTAATAGTTTTAAAATCAGTAAAAATATAAGAGCATCATTATTTGGATTTTATAGTGGCAGGCAAGAAGTATTGCAATATGAACTCAAACCAAACTATTATATGAATGCAGGATTACGCTATAATTTTGCTAAAGGTAAAGGGAGTTTAAGTATCAATGTAAATGATGTGTTTGGAACACAACGATTTGCTTTTGAGACTTATAGAACGGTTTTTCAGGAAGGAGAATTTTTACGAGATACGCAACAACTCTTTATAGGAGCCTCCTACCGTTTTGGAGGAAAAGTAAGATCAATCTCTAGAAAAAAACGTGATAAAAATATCAAAGCAGATAAATTTCTATAAGCTCAACAAAAAATGTATAATTTTTAAAAAATAATAAAATAAAAAATAATGAGGAGGTCATGTATATCAATCAATTTGTTTTAGCAAAATAGAAGTATTTATAATCACCAATGTTTTGGGGTCATTTAATCAATTATAAGACTTCTATTTGTGGCATCACTCTTTTGGGTGATGCCATTTTTTTATCATATAATTATATAAAGATTTTTATGCGTAGAGTTTTGATATCCAATCTTTTAATTTTGAGCTAATTAATTCTGGATTGTCTTCTTGAATAAAATGTGTTCCTGAACCAATATTTACGGCTTCTGTATTAGGGATATTCTCTATAATCCAATTTCTAACAGGTTCTGGCATAAAGGCCCCTGGCTCTGCATAGAAAAATAACTTAGAGATAGTTGATTGCTGTAGTTTCTCTCTATAGTTTTTAACAATAAATGATGTTAATTCTGGTTTACCGTTTAAAGGCACTTGAGAAACGAATTTCCAAATAGGTTTTCGACTATTTACTGTTTTAAAAGGACTTTTGTAAGCTTCTAATTCATCCTTGGTAAAATCACGAACTACCCATGTTGGCAGAACATCATTTAAGAAAATATTATCTTCAGCAATCATTTTCCACCCATTTTCCCCTCGTAATTGTTTAAAAAAATCAAGCGTATTTTTATCAAAGTAAGAACCAATATCTTGAATAATACCTTCCATAAAAGCAATTCCTTTTATATTCTCGGGATGATTTGCAAAGTAATTAAACCCTAGACCAGAACCCTAATCATGCATAACCAAGATGATGTTCTTAAGATCTAATTGTTTAATAAGAGTTTCTAAGTAAGCATATTGCTCTAGGTAGGTATAATCAATTGTAGGTTTATCAGATTTTCCCATTCCTATTAAGTCAGGAATATAGATAGAATGGCCTGTTTCTAGGATTTTAGGGGCAATATTTCTCCATAGATAACTATTAGAAGGATTGCCATGAAGAAAAAGAATAGGATCTCCTTTTCCTTTTTCATTAGAAAGAACATGCATTTTACTTCCTAATACTTCATGATAGGTTGATTTAAAGAGTGGGTTATTTATAGACATAGCTTTTTTAATGTGTTATTTAAGTATTTATTGAGCAAATTTAAATACATTTGATATATAAAGAAAATGAATTGTTTTTATTATAATCATAAAATAAATGAATATATCTCTTAAGAACTTAAAACTGGTAAACGTAATAGTCAAAGAAGGTTCTATAACTAGGGCATCTGAAAAACTATTTCTTTCTCAACCAGCATTGAGTCATCAGTTAAAAAAATTAGAAGAAGAATTAGGTCTTAAGGTTTTCAATAGAATAAATAAAAAACTTGTACTCACAGAGACAGGGCAAATACTTTTTAATACATCAGAAAAGATATTGGTATCTTTTATTCAACTTAATAACCAAATTGAGGAGGTTAAAAATGGAAAAAAGCGATCAATTCGCATAACTACAGAATGTTATACGACGTATCATTGGTTGTCAAAAGTAGTTGAAGGATTTAGGAAAGAGAATGAGAATATAGCTATAGATATTGTAATAGAAGCGACTAAAGAACCTCTTAAGTATTTACTAGAAGGTAAAATAGATTTAGCTATTGTGAGTACCATGAGTAGTCACCCATCTATTCATTTTCAACCTGTAGTACAAGATGAAATGATGGTAGTAATGGCAAGAGAAAATAACTTAGCTCACCATAGGATTATTGATTTACCTGATCTGATAGAACAAAATTTGATTCTTTATGATTTACCAGAAGAAAAAAATTATGTACTTACTCATATTTTACAGAATAATAAAGAAACTGTAAAATCAATTCAGAAAGTACAACTTACAGAAGCTATTATTCAATTAGTTCGAGCTAATTTGGGGATTACAATTATGGCAAAATGGGCTCTTGACCCTTTTTTACAGGATGCGCAATTGAAGGTTGTACCTTTTAAATCTACTAGAGGTATGCGAACATGGTATACTGCCAGTCTAAACAAAACCTCAGAATTAGAGATGTTGTTTGCAGCTCAAATAAAAATAGCCTTAACTTAAGCTTCATAATAATATATAATGGGAGATTTAATACAGTTAAATAAAGAAAATATATCAGACGAACATATCTGTTGTGCGATATCAGATAAAAAGTGTTCTGATAGTTATCAAGCAAAAAAAGACTGGTTGACAAAAGAGTTTGATAATGGGTATGTTTTTAGAAGGATTGATGAACGAGCAAAAGTCTTTATAGAATACGGGCCAGCAGAGAATGCCTGGATTCCGATAACAGCACCAAATTACTTGAACATTAATTGTTTTTGGGTTTCAGGAAAATATAAAAAGAAGGGATACGGAAAAGAGCTTTTGAAAACAGCTTTTGATGATGCCAAAAATCAAGGAAAAGATGGTTTGGTAACAGTAGTAGGAATCAAGAAATTTCATTTTATGAGTGATACAAAATGGTTTTTAAAACAAGGATTTGAAGAGGTGGAGAGAATTTCTAGTGGATTTAGTTTATTAGTAAAGAAAATAAATTCAAAAGCTGAATTACCTAAATTTAATGAATCTGTAAAAAGTGGAGAATGCTCTGAGAAAAAAGGAATTGTAGTTTATTATTCTAATCGTTGTCCTTTTGCAGAATTTCACGCAAAAAATTCTTTGATTGAAACTGCAAAAAATAGAAAGCTTCCATTAAAAATAATTAAACTAGAAACAATAAAACAAGCGAAATCAGCTCCAAGCCCGGCAACCATTTTTAGTTTATTTTATAATGGCAAATTCATGACAACAGATATTAGTGTTTGTATGGATACAAGGTATGATAAGATAATGGATAAGATAATAAAGTAATTAATGATATATATCTATTTACTATTGTAAAAAGTCAGGATAAATGTTTAAATAGATACTATTTCTGGTAACATTTGTAACTATCAAGACATATATAGAGAAACAATAACAAAAAATGAAAAAAAGAAGTCTATTGATAGTTTTGGTATGTATGTTATTATCTATATCACTTAATGCCCAAGAAACGAATTTTAAATTCGGAATAAAAGGAGGAGGAAACTATTCAAAATATACGCCAGATTTGACTGCAGCAGGGATGGATATTGCAGAATTTAAAAGAAAAATCGGTTTTTATTTTGGAGGATTTGTAAATATAAAGGTTAATGAAAAAATAAGAATTCAACCAGAAGTACTTTTTGCATTACAAGGCACTAAAATTTTGATAGAAGGGTTTGAATTAAGAGGAGGCCCTAATGAGATACCTATAGCAGGAGACTTTAAGGCAAATATAGATGAATCAATACTCATAGCTCCTATTGCGATGCACTATTTTTTTACTTAGAATTTTTATATGGAAACAGGACCACAATTTGGTTATATAATTAATATCAAGGAGAATATTAAAGAAAGTCCTTTTGAAGAATTTGGAGTTAATAATACCCCTATATATATATTATCGGATCATAATAAATTTGATTTTGGACTACTAATAGGCGCAGGTTATAAATTATCTAATAATTTGGGGCTTAATAGTAGGTTTTTATTTGGTTTAACTGAAAGAGGTGATTCTACGAAAGCATCAGTTTTTAATCTAGGAATTGAATATACATTGTAAATATTTGCATTGTAATAAGATAAAATGGATAGATCAAAATAGCTTATAAACCCTAGATTATTAAATGTTTTATCATAAAGGATTTTAAAATTTAAAATCTAGTAGTAGTAGAGTTTTGAAAACCGAGTTTGAAATCTTAACTTTGTAGTCCAAATTATAACCTATATTATTATGCGTGGAGTAAGTATTTTTAGAGTAAGTAGAGTAGTACTTACGCTAATGGTTTTATGCTTTTTTATACAAGGAAATGCACAAAACGACCAAATAGCACTTAGAGCTATGGGTAAAAAAGAATTTTCTGTTAAAAGTCTCAACGGGATACCATACACAGTAGTCATAGAATCAAGTAATAGCGACGGTCAGTTTCATTTAGGAAGTACAGGTAGACTTACTTTTAAGATAGATGATATGATTGATACCAGAAGTACACTGAGAATTGTATTTGAAGAAGAGATATATCACTCTCTAGAAGATAAACTCCTAGAACAATATAAGGCCGATATAGAGTGGATACAATCTGAGCTTGAAATTAAAGAAAGTGAACTCAAAATGTTTCCAACTCGTCCAGTGTTTACAGATGCAGGTCTAGAGAAGCTAAAAGGCAAAGTGTTTGAATATGTAACAAACGATAGAAAAGAAAGCTATTTTAACCGATGGATAGAAAAGATCAACTATTCTGTTGGAGCAGTAGGTTTTTTTAGAGAATTGTATGCAGCATCTAATGGAGAAGATAATTCACAACGACATAATTTCTTACCGATTAATATCTATGATGAATTGAATAATAGATAGTTGTTATATATAACAACCTTATATTTTTTTTGTGTAAGCTATTTATTTACGAAATAAGATTTTAACGCTACGAGTTTGTTTCAAAATTAAAAGTTTATTGTCAAACAAATACAATACTTTTTGGGCTTGTTCCAAGATAGTTTTGTTTTTGAGTGTTTCTAAAAAATTAGAAACAGCTTCTTTATAATTAATTATGAAAGAATCTACTAGGGTGTATTGAGATGTAGATGCTTTTATTTCCCTAGTATTAATAGGGTAGGGGGGAATTATTTACATTTACTCAAAAAGAGATATGTGAGGTAACAGATAATGCTTAGTCTACAAGGTTAAACACTCGTATAAAATTCCTGAAGTTACTTTTGTTAGTTTATTATGTTATATCTATCATCAATAGATAACTTCTACGTTGTTATTTATGTAATAAAATGTTTTACAGAAATGTATCGTTTTATAAATTTTGACTACCAAACTTTTTTGAGGAGTTGTTTTTCTTTTCTATCTTGTAGAAGGAAGAAGAAAAAATACTTCAGTATTGAATAACTTATTCCTTTCGAAAAAAAGAATAAGAGAAAAATACTGGTTTTTGATTGATTAAAAAATTGGATAGACCAGTTAGTGGAATACAATTTTGTAGTAATTAAAATACTACAAGAATTTTTGTGCTAACTAAATTTAATGTCTAATCAATAATTTTTAATCTAATTATTATGACTTTTAAAACCTTCAATTCAATTCAGTTTACGTATAAGTATTCTGTACATAAAATATGCATGTTACTATGTGTGTTTTTTTTACTCACACCGTATTTTAATTTTGCTCAGAATGAGTTGCCACGACATTATACGAAGTATAATATGGAAATAAAATCTAGTGACAATCAGGGTAAAAATAACTCACAAATTATTACACAAATTATATCAGAAAAAGGGGCTATCTGGTTACGTTTATTTCTTACAAATGTAAACTTAGGAAACAATAGTACATTAACTATCACATCAGTATTAGATGGGGCCACACAAACACTAACATCAAGAACTATTAAAGAATGGAAGAATACCACAGCTTATTTTAATGGAGATAAAGTAATTATGAAGCTAACAATAGCCCCAGGAGAAGCTGCTATTGGATTTACTATTGCAGAACTTGGAGTTGGCGAAAAAGATCCTGAAGTAAAGAGTCAATGCGGCTCAGCTGATAATAGGGTAGGTTCAAATGATGCTGCTATAGGTAGAATTGTACCGATCGGATGTACTGGATGGATTATATCAAACGGAAGACTAGTTACTGCGGGGCATTGTGTAGGAAGCAGAGCGCAACTTATAGAATTTAATGTGCCTAAGTCTAATTCAGGCGGAAGTATTGTACATCCAGGGCCAGAAGATCAGTACCCTATCGGTAGTTTTGTTACCGATTATGTTAGAGGAAGACCCGAAACTGATTGGGCTGTATTTACCGCAAGCGCAAATTCACAAACAGGTCAAACACCTATCCAAGCGCAAAGAAAATCATTTAATGTAGTACAAAGTGCTCCAAGCAGTAACATAACGATTACAGGCTTTGGTACTGATACAGGTAGAGATAATCAAACACAACAGACACATACAGGGCCATTATCATCGGTAAATAATACATTTGTTAGATATCGAACAGATACTACAGGGGGTAACTCAGGAAGCCCAATTATTGATACTGCTACAGGGAATGCTATAGGGGTTCATGCGTATGGTGGATGTTCTGGTTCTAGTGGATCTAATTTTGGAGAAAGAGCTACAATACCTGCTTTTTGGAATGCTATGGGGCTCGTTGATGTTCCTTCAGGTCCTATTGTTCGTATGATTAAAAGAAATGCTCCTGGATTTGCTTTGGATGGAGGTAATGGAGGGGCTAATGCTCAAAATGTATATCTCTGGTCCAACAACGGTAGCAATGTGAATCAACAATGGATAGAAGTCGATCAAGGAAGTGGTTTTTATTCATATGTTAAAAAAGGAACTAACTTTGCTATGGATGGAGGTAATGGTGGTGCTAATAGGCAAAATCTTTACTTGTGGAGGTATAATAAAAATAACTTCAATCAACATTGGAAAAAAGTAAATGTTGGAGGCGGGCATTTTAGATTAGAAAAACGGAATGCTCCAGGGTTCTCAATAGATGGAAATGGTGGCGGTGGAAATGGGCAAAATACCTATTTATGGAGTTCCAATAATAACAATCAAAATCAGCACTGGAAATTTATTACAGTTAATCCTATTGTTCGTATGGTAAAAAGAAATGCTCCTGGATTTGCTTTGGATGGTGGTAATGGAGGGGCTAATACCCAAAATGTATACCTCTGGTCTAACAGTGCAAATAATGTGAATCAGCAATGGGAAGAAATCAACCAAGGAGGCGGTTTTTACTCATATGTAAAAAAAGGAACTAATTTTGCTATGGATGGAGGTAATGGTGGTGCTAATAGACAAAATCTTTATTTATGGACGTATAACAAAAATAATTTCAATCAACATTGGAAAAAAGTGGATGTTGGAGGCGGGCATTTTAGATTAGAAAAACGGAATGCTCCTGGGTTCTCAATAGATGGAAATGGTGGTGGTGGAAATGGACAAAACACCTATTTGTGGAGTTCTAATAATAACAATCAAAACCAACATTGGAAATTCATCGTGGCAGAATCATTTGCTAATGCTTTGATAGAAATTGCTTTTAATGAGTCTGTAAAGGATGATCATGAATCGGTAGTTTCTGTATTTCCTAACCCAGCAACAAATTCTTTTTCTATTAAGTTAGGCGACAATATGAAAAATGCTATTGCTACTATCCACTCTGCTAATGCTATGGGTAAAGCAAAAGTTCAAATAAATTTACAGCCAGGGGTAAATACGATATCTGCCCGTAGTTTGTCTTTAGGTAAAGGAATTTATCTAATTAGGATCTATAGTGATCAAGGGTATATTACTAAGAAATTATTCTTGAATTAATATAACATATAGAAGACATTAAATTTATAGTTAGTAAACACCTCGATCTTTGTGTTGGGGTGTTTTTTTATTAAAATAATGTGATGATATAGAGAGGAAACTTTTGTGTTTTTATTTGACTAGTTATCTTGAGATATTGCATAAATTTTTGCTTGGTACATAAGTAAGTATATGTTTACATCAAATGTAAAACTATACAGTATGAGCAGAAAAAGTATAACATAAAACCTATTTGCCGATACAATATGTGTCAAACCATTGTAAATAAAGGAGTAAGAGGCTAAAAGGTGTACTAATGGTGAGAGCTTTTGTCTGTTTTTAGTAGGGTTTTGGTTGACTTCGCTTCGAGTAATTAATGGTTATTTTTTTATTTTATTTGAGCCCCTGGAAACTTTATATCTATGTGATTATAAAGTTGCCTCATTTTAGAACGCCAACTAATTCTTGCTTCTTGCCATGATTTAGAATTTGGCATGATATCTATCCTATCTTGTAAATGAAATGGTCTGGATTGATTATGAGATTGAATCTTATCAAATGACAATAATAGGTTAGGTTTATCGATTGGACTAAATTCGTTATCGAGATCAAATATAGTGCGATGTTCTGGGAGGTTAAATTTCTCCAATTTGCTTTTTAAAAGCTCGTATAGCTTAGTTAGATCAACAGTATCTGTAATAAAATCTAGATCATAAATATCTTTTTTAGCCGTTCTGTTTGCAGCACTACTTAATTTATAGGTTCCAATATCATTAATAGATAGTAATCTAACATCGTCTAATTGCTCTGATTCTTCTAGGTTCTTAAAGTTTTGAAGTAACTCTATTTTAATTGTTTCATTATTCTTTTTTAGAAAAAATCGCATAAAACAAAACTGATCATCAATATTACATGGATAGCTAAGTCCTGATACTCGGTTTCCATAAAATTGTTTTAATTCTTTTTCTATGGCTGTAAATCCCTTTTTACCAATAATGTCAGGACAAAATAAATCTATATCAATAGACTTTCAATGATTAAACCAGAGAGCAATATTTGTTCCTCCTCCTAATGAAAAGTTATGAAGATTTTTGAGATTTTGTAATTCTATAATAGATTCTGAAATTTCTATAGAAACTGCATTCATAAGCGGAAACGCTTAAAAGGCTCAGTGTTATATCTTTTGGATACCAGATCACAAACCAAATTACTAATCCTTTCCTTAGTATTCTTCAAGTAAAAAAGTATCTGGTCTTTTTTATATATTTTTTCCAGTAGTGTTATGTCTTTAAGAAAAGTTTGTTCAGTTGTAGCAAATAAAGCTCTAGGAATAATAATATCCTTGTCTTGTTGAAAGTCAAGTCTATCCATATCCATGTCCCAAAATAAGTGTTTTGGAAAAAAGCTTGATATACTTTTTGTTTTTGCCATGGTACAAAGATAATTAATATTTTTTATGTTGATTAAAACACATATAACGATATATCATTAATACTAGCTCTATTCATTATATTCTAATTTAAAGTATGCCTGTCGATTCAAAAAATAATCTTAGGTAATCTAGAGTTTTAAAAAGTTGATATATGAATTTTAATATTTTAAAAAGGTTTATTAAATATGGTGTTAATAAACTTTTTTTTCTTAGGAATAATACCACTATAATTGTTGCATCAAATAATTTTGATACTCCCTGTATCGTTATAGGGTTGTCTGTTTCGGGTTGAGGGTTTGCCTTTTGAAGTAATAAGACTTTTAATTCGCTTTGTCCTTTTTGATACTTGGTAACTACATTTGGCAGGTTTTCAAATTTTAATGTTTTCACTATACTGTTTTTTACAAATTCAGTACAATAATAGTTTCACATTTTGGAGGGTCGCTAGGGGGTAGGTTTTCGACCCGTGTAAAACCCGTATCTTTTTCTATACTTTTATTATGTTTCCATTCTCAATTCTAATTAACGGACTTTTGCATGGTGGTTTAGCACTTTTATTTGAAATAATATCTTCCAATGTTTTTAATTTGAAATCTATTTGCTTACTTCGATGTTTGAATGTGAAACTCATAAAAATCCATTGCTCAAGTTCTTTTTTTGTACAATTAGAAATTAATTTAGCCTCAAATAATTGTTTAAAAAAATCTGCTAGTTTATTTGCATTACTAGTGAAATTAAGTTTAGTTTTTGGTTGATGTTTATTTTCTAAAATTAACTTTAATTCACTTTTTTGATCGTCAAAATGGACATTTAATATACTAAGTATTGTGTCGATTTTGTCACTATCAAAAACTGGTAAATTATTGATTTCAGACTTAATATTTGTTTTAGGCTGAAGTACACTTGAGAGTCTGGTAATTATAATATTATCATCTTTTTTAGCACTGCATTTACCAAAGTTTTTAAACAATTCAGGATGTTTATTGATAAGCTCATCCACTTCAGAAACAATACCCGAATAGTATCCATATTTTCTTATAATCTTATTATTTATAATTATGGGATATTTGTCTTTAACATAACTCCAACCTTTTTTGAAAGAATCAAAATTGGAATGAAAATAATTGTGATGAAGAGTTTTTATATAAGTTGCGTTGTTTGTTCCGTATAGAATTTCTAGTGTAGGACTAAACTCCTTTTTGAAATATTCTTTTCCCTTTATAAAGGCTTTAGTATATTCCTCCATGAATTTGTAAGTATCTATATTTCTAATTAGATTACTATTCCTTATTTTGGCTCTTATATAGTCATTTGAAAAGATTATGGCTAGTTCAGGAGTATAAATTTTTGCTTTATTTCCATCGATGTTTATTTTGATGAAACCATTAGTCTTTATTTGATTATTATGGATTGAGAATAAATCTGTTTTTCGGATTTCCGAAGGTTCAAATCCTTCTAAGTAGTAATGTGGGTCACTTATATCATTTGATTGTTTCAAATAAGTATTTATAGGCTTTATAATATTTTGGATTTGTTTAGTGCTGAAAAAAACTTTCGCATCAAATAGGATTTGTTGTGCTTCTGTTTGAGAGATACTGTTTTTATTGAGGACATCTTTAATATGATGAGTTCTAATACTTTTAGTGTTAGTTATATTATTGCCGATTAACTCATAAGCAATTTTGTTTTTGATTAGTTGCTCCTTCATTTGGGGAGATGCGTGTAAAAAATCATTAATATAATTATCTGCATACATCTTTAGTTCACGATAAGAAGAGTTAATTTCTTTTTCTGAATACGCTGAAGTTGTTCCAACTATGAAATCTATTTCTAAATCAATGTTTTCTTGATCCTCAACAAAGTCTTTTAAAATTTGAAATTGAAGAAGAGGTAGTTTTATCTCTTCAAGTTTTTGTATTAAGTCTTTAGCAAAATTTGTAGCATATTCATTAAAATTATTATGTGATCGATTTATTGCCAAATTTTTGAAATCATTAATTTTTAGCGAAATAAAATTTAGTCTGCTTATAATTTCTGTTTCATTGATAGAATGACTATAGTATTTTTTAGCCAGTTCATTTCTTATACATAAATTGTTAAATGTAGTTCTCAGATTTTTAATCTCACTTTCGAATTCAGTCATTTGTACGAAATCAGCAGCAACATTGTTGTGTTTTTTTAATGGGATATTTTTGAATGCTTCAGAAAAACCTTTTTCTAATTCTTTAATATTGTAGTGGCTTATTATGAATAAGTTGAAATTTGGTTTTAACTCGGTTTTTAAGTAGCCATTAAATAATTCTACCCTTAAAGATTTGTCTTTTTGAAAATACTCAATAAAAGGTAACTGTTCAGTCTTGTCCGTATAGAGCTCATTTAAAAAAGTACGTTTTTTATTCATATAGGTTATGAAGTATATAGTCAGCTATTTTCTAAGTATCTCTAAAAATACAAATTGAAATAAAATTTTATAGTATTATGAGGTCAATAAAAAGAAAGAAAACACTGACTAAGAGCAAATACAAATAAAAAATGACTTTAATTTTTGACAAAACATCAAACAAAAGCAACTATAAAGTATACTAAAAGCAAGAAAACCTATTTGCCGATACAAAAATTAGCAAAGATATTACCAAGTAAATCATCACTCGTAATTTCTCCTGTAATTTCTCCAAAATGATATAAAGCCTGACGAATATCTATCGCCATAAGGTCTCCAGAAAGTCCGCCATCAAGGCCATATTGTACTTTTTGGATTTCTTCTAAGGCCTTTAATAGTGCATCATAATGACGAGAATTTGTGACGATGGTTTCATTATTGCGTAAAGCACCAGTATTTACAAATTCCAGAAGTTTATTTTGTAGCTCTTCAACTCCAGTATTATGTTTGGCAGAAAGTAAGTGAATTCCTTCTATTTCAGATTTTAGAGTAGAAGTTTGATTATCATTGAGTTTATCAACTTTATTAGCAACAATAATCAATGGTTTTTGTGGGTGTTTATTTGTGATCTTTCCTATTTCGGTTTTTAGTTCCTGTATACTTTCACCTGTTAATAAAGAACCATCAACCAAATAGATAACTACTTGTGCCTGTTCAATCTTTTCAAAAGTCTTTTGTATTCCGATACTTTCTACTACATCTTTGGTTTCTCGGATTCCTGCAGTATCAATAAATCGAAATCCGATTCCTCCAATAATGATTTCATCCTCTATAGTATCTCTTGTAGTACCAGCGATATCAGATACAATAGCGCGTTCCTCATTGAGTAATGCATTAAGTAATGTAGATTTACCAACATTAGGTTCTCCTACAATTGCAACAGGAATTCCATTTTTTATTACGTTTCCTACAGCAAAAGAATCAATAAGACGTTTTAATACTTTAGTAATTCTAGAAATAAGATCCTTAAATTGAGTACGATCTGCAAACTCCACATCCTCTTCTGCAAAATCCAGTTCTAATTCTATGAGAGAAGCAAAATTAAGGAGTTCTTCTCGAAGCATTTTAATTTCATTGCTAAACCCACCTCTCATTTGTTGCATGGCAATTCGATGAGAAGCCTCAGAATCAGAAGATATTAAATCAGCAACAGCTTCTGCCTGTGATAAATCTAGCTTGGCATTCATAAATGCTCTAAGCGTAAATTCACCAGCATTTGCAGCTCTACAGCCATTGCGTAGTAGCAATTGAATAATTTCTTGTTGAATATATGTAGACCCATGACAAGAAATTTCTATGGTAGGCTCACCAGTATAAGAGCTAGTACCTTTAAAAACAGATACCAGAACTTCATCCAACACACGTTCTCCGTCTATGATATGACCTAAATGTATCGTATGACTTTTTTGGTCTCGTAATTTTTTACCATTAATAGACTTAAATAACGGAGAACAAATAGTAATTGCATCTTTTCCTGAAACACGGATAACTGCTATTGCACCTGCCCCTGAGGGAGTTGCTAAAGCTACTATGGTATCTTGAATAATCATAAGTTAAAATATCAAAAAGCAAAAATAGACATTAATACAGGTATTATAAATTTTGGTTAACATTTTTGATGAGTTATTTTTCTTTTATATATTGTAAGAGGAAGAAAGGAATATTTTAATATAATAGTTAATTTATTCCTAAAAAAAGAATAGGAAAATTTATTGATTGTAGCTGGTTAAAATATAAAAAAGTCAGTTGGTTGAGTTGTAGTAGTATGATGAGTCATACTGCTATAGTGTACTTTAAATAGTAACTAAATTTAATGTCAAATCAATAAAAACTATTCTTATTCTTATGAATTACACAAACACAAACATCACTCAAGTTAATTGCCGATATCCCATATCCCAAAAGTATGTACTTATATACTTGGCACTTTTATTAATTTCTTATACTGGTTTTGCTCAGGACGAAATACCTAGGCATTATACAGAGTATGACATGCAAATACGATCAAATAATGATCAGAGTAGAAGTAGTTCACAGGTTATCACAGAAACCATATCAGAAAAAGGAGCTACTTGGTTACGATTATTTCTAAAAGATGTAAACTTAGGAAATAAAAGTACATTGACTATCACATCTGTATTAGATGGAGCAACACAAACATTAAATTCCAAAACAATAAAAGATTGGAAAAACACGACAGCCTATTTTAATGGAGACGAAGTTATTCTTAAATTAACTGTAGCTCCAGGAGAAAGTTCTATAGGTATTGGTATCAAAGAACTAGGAGTCGGAGAAAAGTATAAAGGAGCAAAGAGTCAATGTGGATCAAGAGATGATAGAGTTGATTCTGCCGATAATGCTATTGGGCGGATAGTACCTATTGGGTGTACTGGTTGGATTATAACTAATGGTAGATTAGTAACAGCAGGGCACTGTACTGGGAGTAGAGCACAACTTATAGAATTTAATGTGCCTAAGTCTAATTCAGGCGGAAGTATTGTACATCCAGGCCCAGAAGATCAATATCCAATCGGTAATTTTGTTACACCATATACAAATAATCCAAGCCAAGCCAATGACTGGGCAGTATTTACAGCAAGTGCAAACTCGCAAACAGGGCAAACACCAATACAGGCACAAGGTAAATCATTTAATGTAGTGCAAAGTGCTCCAGGAAGTAATATAACGATTACTGGATTTGGTACTGATACAGGTAGAGATAATCAAACACAACAGATACACACAGGGCCATTATCATCAGTAAATAATACATTTGTTAGATATCGAACAGATACTACAGGAGGTAACTCAGGAAGCCCAATTATTGATGCTGCTACAGGAAATGCTATAGGAGTTCATGCGTATGGTGGATGTTCTGGTGCTAGTGGATCTAACTCTGGAGAACGTGCAACAATACCTGCATTTTGGAATGCTATGGGGTTAGATGGTAATCCACCACCACCACCATGTACAACAATCGATTTTAATGATTTCCAGATTACGCCTTTTTCTAATCAAGATAGAGCAGGTAATTTCTCTATACAAAACGGTGGAAATTCCTTGTCATTACAAAATAATACATGGAAATATATTTCTATGAATTATAATGTAACAGCGAATACAGTAATAGAATTTCAGTTCAGTAGTTCTTCTCAAGGAGAAATACATGCCGTTGGTTTTGAAAATGATAACTCATTGACACCATCAAGATATTTCAGAGTCTATGGTACTCAAAACTATGGAGTCGGTAATTTTGATAATTATTCGGGGTCGGGAACCAAAACTTATAGAATACCTGTAGGTAATTTTTATACAGGCGCAATGAACAGGTTGGTTTTTATTAATGATAATGATGTAGGTAGCGGAAACTCTTCTATATTTAGTAATGTGAAAATTTATGAAGGATCATGTGGTCAATCTGCAACTTCAGAAGATTTAATAGCCGAATTAGAGTCTGCTACACCTATATTAGGAAAAGATAATGAAAGTGATTTATCAGGATTAAAAATCTCACCAAATCCAACTCAAGATAGTTTTTCTTTGAATGTAAATCCACAAGTAAAAGGAACTGTTACTGCAACAATCTATACTATATTAGGAAGTAAAAAAAGAAAAATAGAACTTCAACCAGGAATAAATACGATATCAACTCGTAGTTTGTCTTTGGGGGTAGGTATTTATCTTATCAGAATTGATAACGGAGAAGAATCTACAACAAAAAAATTAATTGTAAACTAAAATTAAATAGATAAAAAGACATTAATTTAGTTAATATTTTAGGAAACACTCTTATGTTATACTCATAAGAGTGTTTTTTTATTACATGATTTAATGTGTAAAATTGTAACAAAATAGGGGAGTGTACGTCATATAAGTAGTGATTGCTAATATTTTTAGCAATTGATCAATCATCAATCAAAAAATGTAAATTATGAAACAAGACAGATCATTATTAGTCGTTACCCATTTATCACAATTATTAGACCTTATTACTGGATTTGGAGGATTTGTAGTGCCATTAATACTATGGTTAACTCAAAGAGAAAGAGTTATGGCAATGGATGAGCACGGAAAATCAATTATGAATTTTCAGATAAGTATGTTTATTTATGCTATTATCTGTGTTCCGTTAACATTTATATTTGGCTTAGGGGCAATAGGATTAACTATCATAGCAGTACTATGTGTTGTATTTCCTGTGATCAATGCAATAAAAGTAAACAAAGGAGAACAACCATCATATCCATTATCAATAGAGATTATTAAATGATTAAAAAAAAGAGAGAGAGGGAATTCCCTCTCTCTCTTTTTTTTAATGCTGATTAATTCTAAAATCAGGATAAGCATCCATACCATGTTCATGGGTATCTAATCCATCAATTTCTTCTTTTTCAGATACTCGAATTCCTATAGTCTTTTTGAGAATACTAATAATAGCAAAAGCAAAAAATAAACAGAATCCCCCTATGATTAATACACCAGCTGTTTGAATCATAAATTGATCAAATCCAGCCTTTGATCCAAAAACCCCTACTGCTAATGTACCCCAAATACCGCAAATCAAATGGACAGATATTGCACCTACAGGGTCGTCTAATTTTAATCTATCTATCAATGATACGCCAAGTACGGTAATAATACCTGCAAACATACCAATAATCAAAGCTTCATTTGTTGACATTAGGTCAGCTCCAGCGGTAATACCTACTAATCCTCCTAAGATTCCATTCAAAAACATAGTGATATCATAATTTTTATAAAGTATAGTAGAAAATATAAAAGCACCAATACCACCACTTGCAGCAGCAAGGCATGTAGTAACTAATACTAATGAGGTAACTGCAGGGTTTGCAGAAAGTACAGATCCACCATTAAATCCAAACCACCCAAACCAAAGAATAAGTGCACCAGTAGTAGCAAGAGGAATGTTATGCCCAGGGATTGCCTGCGGTTTTTTTTCTGCAGTAAATTTACCAATCCTTGCACCCAAAAGAATTATAGCAACCAATGCAGCCCATCCACCTACAGAGTGTACAAGAGTAGAGCCTGCAAAATCATAAAACCCTTCAGCCTCCCCAATTTTTAGAGTATATAAAAAACCTTTGCCCCATTGCCAAGAACCTACTATTGGGTACACAAAACCTATGTATACCAAAGTAAAAATCATAAAAGCGCCAAGTTTTATACGTTCTGCAACAGCACCAGAAACAATAGTTGCAGCCGTAGCCGCAAACATTCCTTGAAATAAGAAATCTGTCCACCAAGTGTAGCCTCCATTCGCATAAGCAGGAGTCATACCATTTTCAGGAGGAGTGATGCCAAATCCAGCAAATTTTATAAAACCAAAATCCCCGTCTTCAAAACTTGGATACATAAGGTTAAAACCTCCTATATAATAAAGTAATAATCCTATACAGATAATAAATACATTTTTGAATAATATATTAATGGTGTTTTTTTGACGTGTAAGCCCTATTTCTAATAAAGAAAATCCCAGATGCATGAAAAATACTAGCGCAGTACATATCATCATCCATATATTGTTTGTAGTTAAAAGTTCCATTATTTAATTAGCATTAAAGTTTATTTTTATTTTCCTTTTTTTATGATACCAAACCATTAGTTCAATGTTTCTTCACCTTTTTCTGAGGTTCGTATTCTATATGCTTCCTTTATATCAGAAACAAATATTTTTCCATCGCCTACTTCTCCTGTTTTTGCAGCTTCCAGAATGGCAGATATAGCAGCCTTTTCAAAACTATCATTCACTACTATAGATAAATACCTTCTTTGTATATCTGTGGTGCTATAGGTAATCCCTCTATATACACTACCTTTTTGTTCATGACCCACTCCAGTTACATCCCAATAAGAGAAAAACATAATACCTTTATGGTGTAAAGCTTCTTTTACAACACGATACTTAGACCTTCTGATAATTGCTTCTATTTTCTTCATAAAACAATAAAAAATTAAAATTAGCACTATTATAGAGGTGAATTTATGTAAAATATTATATAACGCTATTTTTTTAGGGGGTGTTTTGTTTATTTTTATCAATATTGAATTTTTAACCCTATTTAAATTAGGGGTAA
Source organism: Aquimarina aquimarini (assembly GCF_900299535.1). Classification (GTDB taxonomy): domain Bacteria; phylum Bacteroidota; class Bacteroidia; order Flavobacteriales; family Flavobacteriaceae; genus Aquimarina; species Aquimarina aquimarini. The sequence goes on from NZ_OMKE01000008.1 coordinate 54,653, forward strand.
TTATTTTTTTAATATAAAAGTGAGGATTTGATATTGGTTTTTTAACGATACTTTACGAAAACGTTTTCATTAAAATTTATTGATTATCAATAAGCTAAGATTTACAGTTTTTAGTCAAAAATGCATTGTCAAATTCATAATTAGAGGTCCTTATTTTGTGATTATACTACCCAATACAGGCTTTTTTTAACGAGCTCAGAAAAGTGATGCTGAATGCTCTCGTTTTCTTTTTCCTTCCTTAATGATTTGTTAATTTCATCAACTTGTAACACCTTTTAAGTTTGAAAACAGTATGAAGAAACAAGGAATGTATCTACCAGAATTTGAGCATGACGCATGTGGTGCCGGATTTATCTGTAGTCTAGCAGGAAAAAAATCAAATGATATTATTCATAAGGCTTTAGAAATTCTTGAAAAACTAGAACATCGCGGTGCAGTGAGTTCTGACGGAAAAACAGGAGATGGAGCAGGAATATTAATTGATATTCCTCATGATTTTTTTGTAGAACATTGCGATTTTAAATTACCTGATTTTGGAGAATATGCAGTTAGTAATGTTTTCTTGCCTAAGAAAGATAATCAAAGACAATTCTGTATAGATACTTTTGAAAAAAATATTAATGATCAGGGATTAGTGTTATTAGGATGGAGAGATGTTCCTGTAGATGAAACCCATTTAGGAAAAATAGCAACAACAACAGAACCTTTTATAAAACAAATATTTATAGGTAAAAAAGATAAGAGTCAAAGCTATTTTGATTTTAATTTAAAGCTATTTACAGCTAGAAAAATAACAGAACATACCATATATAGTTCTAAACTCTCTGAGAGCAAATTTTTCTATTTACCAAGTCTGTCTACAAAAACCTTAATATTCAAAGGGCTTTTAATGCCAGAAGATATAAAGCTTTATTATACAGACCTTTTAGACCCAAAGGTGGTAACACGTTTAGCATTGGTACATCAACGATTCTCTACCAATACATTTCCTACTTGGGATTTGGCCCAACCTTTTAGATACATGTGTCATAATGGCGAAATAAATACCCTGCGTGGTAATGTGACTAGAATGCGCTCTAGAGAAGAACTATTAGAGAGTGATTGGTTTGGAGAGGATATAAAAAAAATACTACCAGTTGTATTAAAAGGCAAGTCAGATTCAGCATCGATGGATATGGTGGTAGAGTTATTATTAATGACAGGAAGATCGCTTCCAGAAGTAATGATGATGATGGTACCAGAAGCATGGGAGAAAAATCCAGAAATGTCAGAAAAGAAAAAAGCATTTTATGAGTATAATTCATGTACTATGGAGCCATGGGATGGTCCAGCATCGATTCCTTTTACAGATGGTAATTATATAGGTGCAGTATTAGATAGAAATGGGTTAAGACCTTCTCGTTATAGTGTGACCAAGGATGGCTATGTAATTATGTCTTCAGAAACAGGGGTGGTAGATCTAGAACCTAGTAATATAGAATATCATGGTAGACTAGAACCAGGAAAGATGTTTCTAGTAAACATGGATGAAGGAAGAATTATAAATGATGAAGAAGTCAAAGAAGAAATAGCCGCTAGACACCCATATCGTAAATGGCTAGATAAGAATATGGTACACCTTAAAGATATACCATATAATGATTGTCCTTTATTTTTAGGAGAAGAAACAGTAGCCAAGCGCAAAGAAGTATTTGGATACACACAAGAAGATATCGATACGATTATTGCACCAATGGGACAATTAGGTAAAGAACCAATTGGTTCTATGGGATCTGATACACCAATAGCCATACTCTCAGAACGCCCGCAATTGATTTATAACTATTTTAAACAATTATTTGCACAGGTAACCAATCCACCTCTTGATGGGATTAGAGAAGAACTGATTACAGATATCAGTTTAACTCTGGGAGCAGATCATAATATATTTGATATTACAGAAAAACATTGTAATAAGCTAAAAGTACAGAATCCTGTAATATCCAAAGAAGATCTTGATAAAATCAAAACATATACAGGCAAAGGATTTAAATGTAGCTCTGTATCTATGTTATACAATATCAACAGAGGATTAAATGGGCTTGAAGATGCACTTGATGGATTGCTCAATGATGTATCAGATGAGATAGAACAAGACACTAATATTATTATCCTCTCTGATAGAAATGTGAGTAAACACAGAGCACCGATTCCAGCATTATTAGCCTGTTCATATGTAAATAGTGGATTGCAAAGAATGGGAAAACGGTCTAAAGTAAGTTTAATTATAGAATCTGCAGAACCTAGAGAAGTACATCATTTTGCACTACTGTTTGGGTATGGTGCTAGTGCTATCAACCCATATATGGTCAATGAGATCATTGCAGAGCAAATCAAAGAAAATGATATCTCGGGCTTAGCCTTTGAAGAAGCAGTTTATAACTATAACAAAGCAGTAGGCAAAGGGGTATTAAAAGTCATGAATAAGATTGGGATTTCAACATTGAACTCCTATAGAAGTTCTCAGTTATTTGAATGTATAGGAATCAACGCCAAAGTTGTTGATCAATATTTTCCTAATACGGCTACTCGTATAGAAGGAATAGGGTTGTATGAAATCGAAAAAGAAATCTCTAAGCGTCATAAAAGAGCTTATATTGATCAAGAAGTAGCAGCAAACTTGAATTTAGAAATAGGAGGACAATATCGATGGAGACGTAATGGAGAAAAACATCAGTTTAATCCTTTGTCTGTAGCCAAACTACAAAAATCCGTACGTGACAATGACTCCAAAACATATGCAGAATATGCAAATTTAATTAATGAACAATCAAAATCATTAATGACCATTCGTGGATTATTAGAATTCTCTAATTATGATCCAATCCCGATAGAAGAAGTAGAGCCATGGACAGAGATTGTAAAGCGTTTCAAAACGGGGGCTATGTCGTATGGATCAATTAGTAAAGAAGCACATGAGAACCTTGCAGTTGCAATGAACCGAATAGGAGGAAAAAGTAATTCGGGAGAAGGAGGAGAAAATCCACTTCGTTTTTATAAAGATGTAAACGGGGATTGGAAAAACAGTGCAATAAAACAAGTAGCATCAGGTAGGTTTGGAGTATCCTCAAATTATTTAACCAGTGCAGCAGAGATTCAGATAAAAATGGCTCAAGGAGCAAAACCAGGAGAAGGAGGGCAGTTGCCAGGGCCAAAAGTAAATCCTGAAATAGCCAAGACCAGAAACTCAACTCCTTATGTAGGTTTAATATCACCACCACCACATCACGATATTTACTCTATAGAAGACTTATCGCAATTGATTTATGACCTAAAATCTGCAAATAGAGAAGCGAGAATTAATGTAAAACTAGTATCAGAGGTAGGAGTAGGTACTATTGCGGCAGGAGTAGCAAAAGCAAAAGCAGATGTAGTATTGATCTCTGGTTTTGATGGAGGTACAGGAGCTTCACCTTTGACATCCCTAAAACATGCAGGGTTACCTTGGGAACTAGGAATAGCAGAAGCACAGCAAACACTAGTAGGAAATAATCTGCGTAGTCGTATTGTATTAGAATGTGACGGACAGTTAAAAACAGGTAGAGATGTTGCCATAGCATGTTTGCTAGGTGCAGAAGAATTTGGATTTGCAACGGCACCGCTAGTAGCTTCAGGATGTGTAATGATGCGTGTATGTCACCTTAATACCTGTCCCGTTGGTATTGCTACCCAAAATCCAGAATTGCGTAAAAAATTCAAAGGCAAACCAGAACATGTTGTAAATTATATGTATTTCGTAGCTCAGGAATTGAGAGAAATTATGGCGCAACTTGGTTTTAGAACCATCAATGAGATGATAGGGCAGGTAAGTAAACTGGATCATAAAAAAGCTATCAATCATTATAAAGCGGCAGGAATAGATCTAACCCCTGTTTTACATCAAGTAGAAACCCCAGAAGGTAGATCAATATATAATACAGAAAAACAAGATCATGGGTTAGAAAAATCCATAGATTTTAAAATTATAGAAAAAGCACACCCAGCGCTATTCCGTAAAGAAAGAATAGCCCTAGATTTTGATATCGTAAATACAGATAGAGCAGTTGGGGCAATATTAAGTAATGAAATCTCTAAAATATATGGAGCTCAGGGATTACCAGAGAACACATTAAAACTCAATTTTACAGGAGCAGCAGGACAAAGTTTTGGGGCGTTTGCAACCAAGGGACTTACCATGGTGGTCAATGGTAATACCAATGATTATTTAGGAAAAGGACTGTCAGGAGCAAAAGTGATCATCAAAGTACCCGAAGAGTCTACCATTGTTCCTGAAAAAAATGTAATTACAGGAAATGTAACCTTATATGGGGCTACCGCAGGAGAAGTATACATTAATGGTAAAGCAGGAGAGCGATTCTGTGTGCGAAACTCTGGAGCAACAGCCGTTGTAGAAGGAATAGGTGATCATGGATGTGAGTATATGACAGGAGGTATAGCTGTTATTCTAGGAGAGGTTGGACGTAATTTTGGAGCAGGAATGTCTGGAGGTATTGCATATATCTATGATAAAGAAAAAACATTTGAAGCACATTGTAATGCTGAAGCTCTTAATCTAGATCCTGTAGAAGAACAAAAAGATATTAATGCATTGAGAACACTAATCGAGAATCATTATAATGCCACATTAAGTCCTTTGGCACAAAGAATTTTGGAAAATTGGGAAAGTGAATTGCCAAAGTTTATTAAAATTCTACCAGAAGAATATAAACAGGCATTAATACGATTAGAAGAAGAAAAATTAGCACAAGCATAAAAACGATATCGACCATGGGAAAGACAACTGGATTTTTAGAATTTAAAAGAGAAACAGAACAGTATCAATCTGTTAAAGATCGTGTAAAAGGATATAAAGAGTTTACGGTCAAAATGCCTGAAAAAAAACTCAAAAACCAAGGAGCACGATGCATGGATTGTGGGATTCCCTTTTGCCATAGTGGATGCCCACTTGGTAATTTGATTCCTGATTTTAATGATGCTGTATATCGTGGTAAATGGGAAAAAGCAGCATATATACTGCATTCAACCAATAATTTTCCTGAATTTACAGGTAGATTATGTCCAGCACCTTGTGAAGAAGCCTGTGTATTAGGAATCAATGAAAACCCAATTACTATAGAGAATATAGAAAAAAATATTGTAGAACAAGCTTTTGAAAACGGATGGATAAAAGCAAACCCTCCCAAAGAACGAACAGGTAAAACAGTTGCGATAATAGGATCGGGACCCGCTGGGCTAGCCACAGCACAACAATTGAATCGTGCGGGGCATTTGGTTACTGTTTTTGAAAGAGATGAAAAAGTAGGAGGACTTTTACGATATGGTATCCCAGATTTTAAGATGGAAAAACAAGTAATTGATCGTAGAGCAACAGTTTTGCAAGAAGAAGGAATTATATTCAAAACTGGAGTACATATAGGTAAAGATGTTCTGGCAAATGAATTAAAAGATGATTTTGATGCAGTCGTATTATGTACAGGAGCAACCGTACGGCGTAACCTTCCTATAAAAGGAGCAGAGCTCAAAGGAGTAGTGCAGGCTATGGATTTTTTACCACAAAACAATCGTAGAGTAGATGGTATCAAAGACTTGGGAGAAGAAATAATGGCTACCGATAAAAATGTTATTGTAATCGGAGGAGGAGATACAGGATCAGATTGTATAGGTACATCTGTACGACATGGCGCAACTTCTGTAACAAATTTTGAGATTATGGGAAAAGGAACCATAGAGCGACCACAAAATCAACCATGGCCATTTTGGCCAATGCGTTTGCGTACCAGTACCTCTCATCAAGAAGGAGTAGAGCGTAACTGGAGTATCTCTACCAAAGAATTTCTTGGGGATGAGGATGGGAGCTTGCGCGGAGTCATAACTACAGAGGTAGAATGGGTAAAAGAAAACGGACGTTTTACATTGCATGAAATTTCTGGTACCGAAAAAGAATGGAAATGCGAACTCGCATTATTAGCACTAGGATTTACAGGATCAGAACCTACCATTGCAGAACAATTAGGAATAGATATGGATGCCAGAACCAATATCAAAGCTACAGCAGATAATTATGCAACCAATGTAAAAGGTGTTTTTGCTGCAGGAGATACCCGTAGAGGGCAATCCTTGATTGTATGGGCAATTGCAGAAGGTAGACAGGCAGCACACCATGTAGATGCTTACCTAATGGGAAGTTCTAATTTACCACTAAAAGGAGAAGGAGATTTACCAAGAATATAAAAAATACCCGCATGACTTGTTTTTGAGTATATTTTAATATTTTCAAAATCTTTAGGGTTTTTTGTTAAGGAAAGAAGGCTGTTTATCTATAAATAAACGGTCTTCTTTAATTTTATGACCCCAATTATTAGCATGTTACTCTATCAATTTTCTCAGACTGTGAACCCCAGATTGAGAGGTCATGGCTATTTCTAGTTTATAGATAGAAAGCAAAAATATTAATTGAGTATCATATTTTTTACACATACACACCACAAGCTCCAAATTTGCTGTGGCGTATACTAGGAGTGGTAGAGGGGATGTTAATAATAACGTTCTATGAATTCATTAGGAAAAGTCTCTCGGTTCACGTTTTCAGAATACGCCTTAACCCATTCTTTATAATAATATGTTACTTTTAATACTCTTCCTTCTAATGAGTATTTAGCAAATGGTTTCCCTACAACTGGAGGTTTTTGTAAACCAAAATCATTACTCAATTGACTGTCAAAAACGCAATCTGCATTATAATCCCAAATAAGTTCAACGTCTTTTTTATTTAAGACTTTTGTTGGAAATGAATAATGGCACTGACCATGTAACTCGTAAGTTATAGCGTTTTTATGTATGCTCAAATAAATATGATCTAAATAACTCCAGCCTCTAAAGATAGTAGGAGCTTCATATGGTTGAAGAAATCCATCAAATACATACCCATGTTGGTTGTTTCCGTTAACATTATCAAAAGCAACCTTAACCCAGTGTCCATCTATAGTAACATAACTCTCTTCATCTTTAAAAGAAAAAGAAACATCTGTTTTTTCTAAAACTTCTATATCTTTATTAAACGGTAGTTGCCAAATACGCTCACTATATATGTCTGGTCTTTCTCTTATCAATAAGCCATTTTTAGCTATTACTACAAACCTGTTTCTATCTCTCATACGATCATAAGCATAAGAAATTAGCTCCTCTGGATTACACGTGTTAAAAGAATACCCCATACCATCAACATTTATAGTTTCAACTTTAGTTGGCATATCATCTCTCGTAGTATTTGTTGTCTCTAATTTTATTTTTCCCTCTGACACGTTATATTCTAAATTCGAATGACTACCTGCACCCATTGCATAAGATTCTACATAAATAAGACTTAATGTTTCTTTTTGATATTTGTAATGACTGAAAGTATTACTCTGCGGACCTATACCATACAAATTTATAAATAGCGTCTGATCTTTAATTTCTATTTCTTCCTGAACGTAGTTTTTTATATCATCTTCCTCAGACAAATACTTTTCAGGAAAAACCGTTTTTGAAGTAATATCAAGGCTATAGCCTTTTGAGTTTTTTAAAAATACCATTACTTCCCTAATCCCATTTGACTTATCTCTTTTTTTTACAACTAATGCCAAATCATTTAATTTATCACCATTAAGATCTCCTGTAGCAGAGTATTCTATTTCATAATGACTGGCCACTAGAGAATTGTATTCTATCTTATTAGAAATGTTAGAAGGTGGATTAGATTGGTTTTTCTCTTTCTTACAGCCAGTACAAAGTAATATTATTAGTAATAAAACTATTCGAATTTTCATATGATTTTCAATGTACATGTATTTTATTATATTGTTTACTCTTATTGCCACTAGCTACAAACTAGTGGGGAACATGGGGAATCTAATTTTCTTGAATATTTATCATTCATAACTTCTAGCGTTTTCTGATTCCAAATATTTCCAACCTTCATCATAGAATATCTTAAGTGTATATTTACCTGTACCTTCTTGAAAACTTTGACTGATTTGAGCTACTAAAGTATCATTTTTTACATAGGCTTGTTTTATATCTTCAAACATACCCTCGTCGTGATAAAATACTTTGGCTACATCGCTTTTTGAATTATCCTCAAACAGGAAAGAATATGTCGCGTTCGCTTTTATGATAATATCACTATAATCATCACAACCAGTTAAGCCATTTTCATCAGCAGCTCCCATTGTGAAATTTTCTCCAGTAATCAAATCTATGTTATAATTATCTAACTTATATTCTTTTTCACTAGAAATAGATAAGAGCTTTTCGCCAAATATAATTAAAGGCTCTTCTTTGTATAAAACTTCCACATAATTAGACCATTCACAATAATCTTGCCCTCTTTTATTAGGCCTTTTTTGCTCTGTTTTTCTTAAAATAGATACTTCTTCAATTTCTTGTACTTTGATCTGTTTTGTTTTAGTTAAAGCTTCATTATAAACAGAATAATTACCTGGTAAAATAATTCCTTTTTCATCAGTAATTCTAAAAACTGCATTGGGTTTTAAGTTAATTTCTTCACTTAAAAATCCATCAAACACAAATGCTGTTTCATCAGAATACTCATTGATATTTACCTGTACCCATTCCCCCTCAATATCTCCCTTAAAGTCAGTGTCATATATTGTTTTTTTCCATCCTGTTTTTCCTATAATATGTACCATTGTTTCAAAAGGAAACGTTCCGAGGGCTTTACCATCTGGTTCATCTCTATAAATAAGCCCATTTTTTGCTGTTACATATTTATGGTGATCGACTCTAGATATTCTAAGAGTGTTATTTCTATCATAATGGTCCCAGCCTGTAACTTTTTTATAAATTAATTGCCCTTTGTTTAACTCGATATAACCACTTCTTGTTTTAGATGAATCTAACTTTCCTGAATTGTCAGGTTCAATTTCTTTAGTGTTTATGTGGTTCTTTTTATAAACAACTGTAGAGTCTTCATTATCCTGTATTGGAAAGACTAAGCTATTAGAAGTTATTGCACTTATCAAACACATTTCTTTTCCATTATTATCATAATGTATAATAGCTGTTTGCATAAAAGAGTTATTTTTTTTGCGAAAGGCGGATAAGAATACAACACCATCTAATAGCTTATCCCTATCCAGATCTATTACCTCTATATGCCGTTTCATTTCAAGTAGCTTTAAAGATGTTGAGTCTGGGAGCATTTTCTTATCGAGATCTTTGTTTATTGCCTCCCTTATTGATGATTTTTCATTTTTTAAAGATGTATTGATCTCGTTTTCAAAATGCTCGTGTTGCTTCTTACAGTTCAGAAGAAATATAATTAAGATGATAAGAGAATTTATTTTTTTATTCATACGCTAATTTAATAATCAAATATTTTTTGTCTTTCAGAATATAAAATTGATAGTTTGAATGAAATTATTTTTAAAAACAACATTATGCTGTGGTTTTGTTAGATATTGTATTGCTTACTCTTATCGGCACTAGTTACAACCTTAAATCCGTATGTATTAGATTAGAAGGAACTGTAAACTCTTGTAAACAGAAGGTTTACGGTTTTTAGTATTTCCACCTAAATTGGTGTTGCGATAAAACACTGATATGAAAGTATTAAATTCTTCATACATAAGCCCATTTGGAGGTTTAAATTTTGTTTTAGAAGAGTTCGAAAAACAAAATTTACGTTCGTTATTACAGAGTTATTTGCTAGTATCCTAGTCAGTCTAAATATTCATGAAAAGATATCTATAGTGTTATCAGAGGGCTAAAGACATATTATTTATGGTCATTTTTTATCCCATCATTACATAAATACTACTCCTATTTTGATTTAATTCTCAGAGCCCCCCATAGATAACTGTAGGCAATGATACATCATAGTAGTCACGTTTTTTGAAACTGAGATTTTTTTTTCATTTTTTTTGTTGAACAAAATTGAAGTAAATCAAGTTCTATTGTATAGATCACTGGTGTAACAAATGATAGATAAGTAAAATCATCGTGTCTTGTATGTTGAACCTTAATAAACAACAAGTTTTTTCCTTTGTTTTTTAAGGGTGTAACCGCTTGATATTCATTTGTTTATTTTGTAAATTAGTAAAAGATTATAGATGTGTAAAATCAATAATTATTCTTACTCAATTACCTTTTTGATAAAGTCTTAAAAAATTGATGTGTTATGAGTTATAATTACGATAAATAATAAGTATAACGCTTTAAAATATTTATTAACCATTTATACAAATCATATGAAAACAGTTTTTAGTAGCGTAGCTTTTTGCTTTATAGTAAGCATGAGCTTTTCACAATTCCAACATTCGTTTGGAACCGCAAAAACAGAACTAGGTAAATCTCTTACACAATTACATGAGGTTGAAAAAGGATACCTTGTAGCAGGGTACACTTCTAGGGGCTACATAGGAAATTTGGATGCTACCTTGGTCAAAACAAATCTTGCAGGAAATCAAGTATGGTCTCATGTTTACGGGGGGCAAGATTATGAGTTTTTTAATTCAGTAAGACAATCTACATATTTTAGCCCTAATAATCCAGTAGCCTATGTAGCTGCAGGAATAACACGTAGTTATGGTCATGGTGGGGGAGATGCCTATATGCAAGGAGTAGATGTTAATGGAACTCCTGTTTTTTCTACGGTTTATGGAGGAAAAGAATACGATGTAGCACATTGTATTCAAAATAATAGAGATGTAACAGGAGAGCCTGGATATATATTTGTAGGAGAAACAAATAGTTATGCAAATTCGTTACCAGGAACAAATGTATATGTAGTAAAAACAGATCTTTTTGGAAATCTTAAAGCAGCGACCGTAATTGGTAATGAAGGAAACCAAAGAGGGTTGTGGATCGAGCAAACCAAAGATGGAGGGTATATTGTTTCTGGTTCTACTACCAATTATTGGTGTGGAGTGAATACAACAATAGCGCATCCTCCTACAGATATTTTTGTGATTAAGTTAAAACCAGATTTATCCGTAGAGTGGGATAGAGTTTTTGGGTATCCTGAGCAATTGAACCCTACAGTTGGATATAGAAATGAAGCTACTTGTGTAAAACAAAATAATCAAGGTAATTATGTGCTTACAGGATACACAAATAGTTTCGGAATAAATGACTCGTATGATGTGTTTATGCTTTACTTAGATGGAAATGGCGGTTTATTAGGTCTAAAAACTTATGGAACAAAGGCAACAGAGCAAGGGTATGGATTAGAAGAAACTGTAGATTCTGCGGGTAATTCTTCTTATACTATAGTAGGTCACCAGAAAACGACATCTTATAAAGCAATAATGCTACAGGTAAATAGTTGGGGAGTTCCAACTTGGGCATTTAAATATGGAGATAACAAAGACGAAAGTGGCTTAGAGATTGTAAAAGATGTTTATGATAGAGGATATGCATTTACAGGGTATACAACCTCATTGGGGGCAGGTGATCGAGATATTTATTTGGTAGAAACAACAGCCACAGGTAAAACAAATACATTCTGTCAAAAAGAAATGCAGCTAGAAGTAAAAAAACACCAACCTTGTATTGCTAAAATTGCTAAGCAATTTTTTGTGAAAGACTATAAGAAAATAGAAGTCAAAGATAAAAAAATAGAATACAAACAAAGTAGGTGTAACCCTATTTTTGATGCAAATACAGAAAAGACCAAGAGTATAGAAGAGTCAAGTATTGCATTGTTTCCTAACCCAGTGAGTAACCTTCTTACTATAGAAAATAAAAACAAAGCTATGATTATCAAAGTAGAAGTTTTTGATATACAAGGAACAATGGTTCTTGCAAAAAATGATGTAGGTAAGAAAAGGAAGATTGAATTGTCTACAGAAACATTAAGTCAAGGAACTTATGTAGTAAAGTTAAGCACCAAAAAAGGCGATACTCAAATAATTAAATTTGTCAAAAAATAGGTCTATAGTATATACATAGACTTATAGCTGTAAAATAGATGCAGTGTTAATATGTGTTGAGCCACTTTTAAATAGTTGATATTTTTTGGTGGCTCAATTTTTTTATTGATATTTGATAATGAATAAAGCGGGTTTACTGCTTAAGAATTCATAAAAGCGATACTATGTGTAGCAACTATTGCGGCTGTTTCTGTACGTAGCCTAGTAGCACCCAAAGTAACCGCTGTATAACCAGAGGTCAAAGCCAGTTCAATTTCTTTTGTAGAAAAATCTCCTTCTGGGCCAATAAGTATAGTCGTGTCTGATTTAGGAATGATGATATCTTTTAAAGCCAGCTTTTTGGCCTCGTCACAATGAGCAATCAATAATTGACCAGTAGTGTCTTGTTGTATAAAATCAGAAAAAGAAATAGCAGGGTTTAGTTTGGGTAAAAAAGATTGTATAGATTGCTTCATAGCGCTTAGCAAGATTCGCTCAAACCGTTCTGGTTTAATTATTTTTCTCTCACTGTGATCACAAATGATAGGTGTAATTTGATCAATACCTATTTCTGTAGCTTTTTCCAAAAACCATTCATATCGATCATTCATTTTGGTAGGAGCTACTGCAAGGTGAAGACTGTAGTTTTTGGGTTCCTGCTGTTTGTAGTTTTCAATTTGTGCAATGCATTTTGATGGGGTTGATAGAACAATAATAGCAGTAAACATGACTCCAGAGCCATTGGTGATATATAAGAGGTCACCTTCTTTTTTTCTCAGTACTTTGGCAATATGCTTACTTTCTTCTCTAGAAAATTTTACCTCAGTACTAGCAATGGTTAGTGTTTGATTATAGAATAGTTGCATTTTATTAGTGCTTCAAAATGATGTTTTTTTTGATTTTCTATTAATGTTATAATGATACTCAAAATTTTATTCGAGCCTTGGCTACAACATTCATATCAGTAAAATCCTTTTTTAAATATTTCAAATACCCTACAATTCCTATCATTGCAGCATTATCTGTAGTATATTCAAATTTAGGAATAAATGTTTTCCAACCGTATTTGTATTCACCATCTTTTAGTGCTTTTCTGATTCCTGAATTTGCAGATACCCCCCCCCCAATAGCAATGCGTTTAATACCTGTTTGTTTGGATGCCTTTTTTAGTTTATCAATAAGAATATTGATGATCGTATATTGTAGCGAAGCACAAATATCTTCAAGGTTTTCTTGAACAAAAGCAGGATTTTCCTTTTGTTGTTTCTGAACAAAGTAGAGCACTGATGTTTTAAGACCACTAAAACTAAAATTGAGGTCACCTACTTTTGGTTTAGGAAAAGGAAATGCTTTTGGATCACCTGTTTGAGCGTATTTATCGATCAATGGGCCACCAGGATATGGTAAGCCAAATATTTTTGCACTTTTATCAAATGCTTCTCCCACAGCATCATCAATGGTTTCACCTATGACTTCCATATCAAAATGATCAGTGACCTTAACGATTTGTGTATGTCCCCCGCTTATGGTCATCGCCAGAAATGGAAAATCAGGTGAGGTAGCATCTTCTTCTTCAATAAAATGGGCTAGGATATGCGCTTGCATATGATTTACATCTATCAAAGGAATATCTAGAGCCAAAGCCATTGATTTTGCAAAAGAAGTGCCTACAAGCAAAGAACCCATTAAACCAGGGCCTTGTGTAAAAGCAATTGCATGTAAATCTTCTTTTGATATATTTGCCTGTTTGATAGCCTGATCTATTACAGGAACAATATTTTGTTGGTGTGCTCTAGAGGCTAGTTCAGGTACAACACCACCATATTGTTCATGTATTTTTTGGGATGCAACAACATTGGATAATACCTGTCCATTACATAATACAGCAGCAGAAGTATCATCACAAGAAGATTCGATACCAAGAATGTATGTTTTTTGTGGAATCATTATGAGGAAAAGGGCATAGAAATTGTTAATATTGTCAACAAAGTTAAAACAATAAAACGTATCAGGAAATTTAAGAAAATATTGTTGAGGACATTTTTGGTCCTTTTGTCACTATTTGTATTGTTAGTAGTACTGTTTTCTATCCCCGCAGTGCAGACACATTTTGGTAAAAAACTTACCAATTACCTGAATACAACCTATGATGTAGACATTAATATTGAGCGTATTGGGTTGACATATGCAGGTAATGTAAGCCTGAAAGAAATTTTTATAAAAGACCACCATCAGGATACGTTATTATATGCAGGAAGTATAGAGACTTCTATTCTAAGCCTCAAAGAAATTTCTAAAGGGCAGCCAAAACTAGGAAAAGTAGCTATAGAAGATTTAATCTTTACCATGAAAATTTACAAAGATGAGAATAGTGATAACCTCATGACCTTTGTAAGAAAATTCAATACAGGAAAAAAAACACCTTCAAAAAATAAATTTGTATTATCTACAAAAGAAATTAGTTTACAACAAGGTAGCTATAGTTTTACCAATGAGAATTTAGGAACTCATAAAATTGTAGATTATAGTAATATTATTCTAGATGCAGAAAGCTTATTGGTAGAAGGAGAAGATGTGTATATCAATATAGATGGTTTATCATTTTATGACGCTAGAGGATTACAGATATCTAAATTACAAGCTTGTTTTTCTATCACTCCAGAAAATATGGACTTTCAAGAGTTGGTTATAGAAACAGAAGGCTCCAGAGTAGAAGGAGAAATATTATTTTCTTATGAACGAGATGGTCTGAGTGATTTTGTAAATAAAGTAGACATACAAGCAAATTTTGAGAGAGCTTTAGTTTCTACAAATGATTTAATTCCTTTTTATAAAGAGTTTGGAAAAGATCAGACAATAAAGCTACAAAATACATTGGTCAAAGGTAAACTCAATGATTTTAAAATAATCAATGCAGATATTTATGGGTTAGATAGATCTGTAATAAGAGGAGATATTAGGATAAAAAATGCCGTAAGCAATAGATCAAAATTTAAACTAGAAGGTGATTTTACTAATTTGACCAGTAATTACTATGACTTGGTAAATCTTCTTCCTCGTGTGTTAGGTAAATCACTACCTAGACAATTATATCAATTTGGAAGTGTAAAAGCAGTAGGTAATACTATTGTAACTATAAAAGATGTAGATGTTGATATGGATTTGTTCTCACGATTAGGAAAGATGAATGCTTTTGTATTGTTAGAAAATCTTGATAACATGAAGAAAGTAGCCTATAATGGGAATATAACGTCTAATAACCTTAATATTGGTCAATTGTTAGGAAAAAAATCAATAGGAAATGCAGCCTTTGATATTCATGTAGACGGAAATGGTTTTACTCTAGAGAGCCTTGATACAAAAATAGAAGGAGATATCAGTAAATTGGTTTTTAATGAATATACATACACAAATATCAAAGCCCGAGGAAACCTTAAAGACAGAGTGTTTGATGGTGTTCTAGATTCCAAAGATCCTAATGTACGGTTTAACTTTAGTGGGGTAGCTGATTTATCAGAAGAAATACATAATTATAATTTTAGAGCCTATGTAGATCATATAGACCTTAAGAAGGTAAATCTATTTACCAGAGATAGTGTTTCTGTTTTTAATGGGGATGTATATATGAATATAAAAGGGGCAGGAATTAATGATGCTTTTGGAACTATTTCTTTTGAAAAAACACTGTACACCAATCAAGATGCAGGATATTATTTTGAAGACTTTGATATCACATCAAGATTTGATGATGATGATGTGCGAACTATCACAATCAATAGCCCAGATATTGTAGAAGGTAATGTAAAAGGAGTATTTAGATTTGAAAATGTATATGACTTATTTAGAAACTCAATAGGAAGTCTCTATACCAATTTTGAAGCTACAGAAATTACAGACGATGAATTTATGGAGTTTAATTTTACTATTTATAATAAAATAGTAGATGTGTTTTTTCCTGAAGTTCAGTTCGCTCCAAATACCATTATCAAAGGTAAAGTAGAAAGTAATGAATCAGAATTTAAACTAACTTTTAAATCACCATCTATTCAGGTTTTTGATAATTTTATGAATAAAGTAGATGTTCAGATTGATAACAAAAACCCTTTATTTAATACCTATGTAGCCATCGATAGTATTAACTCCAAATATTATGATGTTTCTGAGTTTAGTTTGATCAATGTGACGCTACAAGACACACTGTTTATGCATTCAGAGTTCAAAGGAGGTAAAGGAAATAAAGATAATTATAATTTAGAATTCTATCATACGATTAATGAGGATAACAATTCTGTAGTTGGATTAAGAAAATCTGACTTTACTTACAAAGGCTATACATGGTTTGCTAATAAGGATAAAAATAAAGAAAATAATAAAATCATATTTGACAATGATTTTAAGAATATTGATATACAGCCGATTATTCTAAATTATTTAAATGAGAAAATCAAAATTAGTGGTACTGCCAGAGGCAAGGATTACAAAGATATCAAAGCTGTTTTCAAGAATGTAGATCTTGATAAAATTACACCAAGAATTGATAGCCTTAATTTTTCTGGTAGAGTCGATGGAGATTTATCTATATTACAAGAAGAAGGTGTTTATTTTCCTAGCTCTACTATTACAATCCATGATTTAGGAATTAATAAAACTCTTTTGGGAGAATTAAGACTTAATTTTTCAGGAAACGAAGACCTTACAGAATATACAGTTAATACACGATTAGTTAATCCTGAGAAACAAAAAACATTGTCTGCAATTGGAGCTATTAATGTTTCAAAGAATAACCCTTCGATAGATGTAGATGTAGCATTAGATCAATTTAATATTTCAGAATTCAGCCCTTTGGGAGGTATTGTACTTAAAAAACTTCGAGGCTTTGTATCAGGAAATGCAAAAATATCAGGCAGCTACAAAAACCCAGAGATTAATGGAGTACTCAATTTGAATGGAGCAGGACTTACAATCCCATACCTTAATGTAGATTTGGATTTTGAAGAAAACGCTAGAGTGCTATTAGAAAAACGAAAGTTTAATTTTGATAATATCAATATTACCGATACAAAATATAAAACAGAAGGAGTCTTAGGAGGGTATATAGCACATAGGAATTTTTCAAGATGGATGATGGGATTAGAGTTGTCTGTTGATGAGAGATTACTAGTATTAGACACAAAAGAAGACGAAGAATCATTGTATTATGGTACAGGTTTCATTAGCGGAGAAGCAACCATAAAGGGACCTACAGATGAATTGGTTATAGATGTTAATGCTACTACAGAAAAGGGAACTATTTTTAAAATCCCATTAAATGAATCAGAATCGATAGGAGATAACTCTTATATTCACTTTTTGAGTCCCGAGGAAAAAAGAGCAAGACTAGCAGGAAAAGAAATAATCCTTGATGATATAAAAGGATTAGAACTTAATTTTGAATTAGACGTAAATGATAATGCAGAAGTAGAGGTCGTAGTAGATAAGAATACAGGTAGCTCATTAAAAGGACGTGGTGCAGGAACATTACTTATTGAGATCAATACCAACGGAAAATTTAAAATGTGGGGGGATTTTGTGGCGTATGAAGGAACTTATAATTTTAGATATGGAGCCTTTGTAGAAAAACTATTTACCGTTAGAGAAGGAGGAACTATTAATTGGGATGGGAGTCCTTCTCGTGCAGTTCTGGATCTAAGTGCAGTGTATAAAACAGAAGCAAACCCAGCAATATTGCTAGAAAACTCATCTGTAAATCGTAAAATACCAGTAGAAGTAGTAGTAGACCTTCAAGGACAGTTAATACAACCCAATGTTAACTTCAATATAGAATTTCCTAATTTGAGTTCTATTGTAAAAAGCGAATTAGATTATAAACTTAGTGATCAGTCTAACAAAGAATTACAAGCACTCTCTTTGGTGTCATCGGGGCAGTTTTATAACGGAACATTTGATGCCAATGCCTTAACTGGTGGTTTGGTGGCAGAACGTGCATCAAGCTTGTTTAACGGGATATTCTCTGATGAAGATGATAAGTTTCAGGTAGGGTTAAACTATGTACAAGGAGTACGTAATCTGGATCAAGAAGATGCAGATCAATTTGGATTAACGCTCTCTACCCAGATTAGTAATCGTATTCTAATTAATGGTAGAGTTGGGGTTCCTATTGGAGGGGTCAATGAATCCAATGTTGTTGGAGATGTTGAAGTAGAATATTTGTTTAATGAGGATGGAACACTACGAGGGAAAATTTTTAATAGAGAAAATACAATTCAATATATAGGTTCAGGAAACCAAGGGTACGAGCAAGGTGTAGGTTTGTCTTATTCTGTAGATTTTGATAATTTTAATGAATTATGGACTAAAATATTCAAAAACAAAAAAGTGAAAGACTCTATCCCAAAACCAAAAGATACAGTCAAAATAAAGACTCCTGAATTTATTAACTTTACAGAAAAGAAGAACTAATCAACGTATTAGTATAATCTAAAATTATTGAACAAATAGCTAAGTATGGCCAAAGAGATAAGAACTATTGGTGTTATGACATCAGGAGGTGATGCCCCAGGAATGAATGCTGCAATACGTGCAGTAGCTAGAGCATGTGCATATTATAATGTAAAATGTATAGGGTTTTATCGAGGATATCAAGGTATGATAGAAGGAGATTATAGTGTTATGAATGCTAGAAGTGTACGTAATATTATAAGCATGGGAGGAACCATACTAAAATCTGCACGATCTAAAGACTTTATGACCCCAGAGGGTAGAAAAAAAGCAGCAGATCATCTTAAAGAAATTGGAGTAGATGCTATGGTGTTGATAGGGGGAGACGGAACCTTTAGAGGAGGACAGATATTTAGTGAAGAATATAATATTCCTGTAATTGGTGTTCCTGGTACAATTGATAATGACATTGCTGGAACTAATTATACAATAGGATACGATACAGCATTAAACACAGTGATCGATGCCATAGATAAGATAAGAGATACCGCTAGTTCTCATGACAGGTTGTTTTTTATAGAAGTAATGGGAAGAGATGCAGGTTTTATAGCACTAAATAGCGGAGTGGGTGCAGGTGCAGAAGAAATTTTAATTCCCGAAGAAGATTTAGGACTTGATCGATTATTAGAATCATTAAAGAGAAGTAAGCGCTCAGGAAAAGCATCTAGTATCGTTGTGGTAAGCGAAGGAGATAAAACAGGAAAGAACGTGTTTGAGTTGGCAGATTATGTGACAGAGAATTTACCAGATTATGATGTAAGAGTTACTGTATTAGGACATATGCAACGAGGAGGATCACCTTCTTGTTTTGATAGAACCTTGGCTAGTAGATTATGTGTAAAAGCAGTAGAATTACTTTTAGATGGTAAAAAAAATGTAATGGTAGGGATTATAGATAATAAAATTTCAGCCACAAGTTTTGATGTTGGACTACAAGAAGATCACGGAATTAATAAAGAATTACTTCGTATATCAGATATACTCTCTACATAAATTGTTTTCTAAATACGCATTCTTAGTATAGCTTTAAAGTCTATATCAAGAGCACCACCTTGTATTTTATCTAAAATTTAACCTAAACAATAGTTTTTATTACATTCAGTAAAACAAAATAATAATGAATGAAAAAAAAATAACAATTAGAGCAAAAGATGGATTTGAGCTTGGTGCATATGTAAGAGAACCAAAAATAGAGATTAAAGGTGTTGTACAAATTAACTCTGGAACTGGAATACCAAAGCGTTTTTATAAGCATTTTGCTAATTACTTAACCAAACAAGGATACGTAACTATTGTTTATGACTATAGAGGAATCGGAGACTCTAAACCAAAAATGCTTAGAGGTTTTAAAGCTACAAATTTGGAGTGGGCAACTTTGGATATGACTTCGATTTTAGATTGGTCAATTTGCAAGTATCCAGCGTTACAAAAAATAATGATAGGGCATAGTATGGGAGGTCAATTGGTTGGTTTTATGCAAAATAATCAAAAAATAGATAAGCTAATTATTATTGCTTCTGGTACTGGGTATTGGAAAGATATGCCAAAAGGGAAATTGAAACTTTTAATGCCATTTCTTTGGTATATTTATATGCCATTATCTACATTCATTTATGGATTTGCGAATGCAAAGAAAATCAAACAGGGTGAGAATTTGCCTAAAGGAGTTGCTTTGCAATGGCGGAAATGGTGTTTAAATAAAAATTATTGGGAAACCGAACTTGAAAATAGCTTGAATAAAAAATCTTTTGCAAAACTTTCAGGGCCTATAAAATCAATGATTTTTACAGATGATACAATTGTTAGTAAAAAAGCAAATAAACAACTTTTAAGCTATTATGATCAAACTGTTATTGAAGAAATTGAAATAACACCAAGCTCCTTTGGCTTTAAAAAAATTGGCCACTTTGGTTTTTTTTCAAAAAAATCTGAAAAACTATGGGAAAACTTAATCTGAAAAATAGATATTCACTCAAATTACACCCTTAAATATGTATATAATAGTTTGTACATAATTTTATAAGATGCACTCTTGCAATATATTGTTGTTTAATTATTTATAATAAAAATAGGTTTTTGATTGAATTAAAAGGTTTTTCTATTTTTTCAAGATAAAAGGATGAAGAGATAAGACGAATAACTCTCTGAAAAAAAACGGGTAAGGACGTTTTTTTTAGTTTTTAAAAGTAAAAAAAACTTTTTATCGAAATATTTACAAAAATATTCACTGAATTTATACGTAAAATGAGTTTTTAGCTTTGCAATAAGTAATTTTAATCCTTCATACAAATAGTTTCTTACCCATAAGAAACGAAACATAAACTCAACATGAAAACTAAAACAAAAGTCATACTTGGACTAAGTATGATGGCAGCAGTTATGGTTTCGGGAAAAGAACCCAACCCCGAAAAACACTTCAAAAAGACAGAATCAATTAATGTACAACCTTGTGAATGGGGAAATAATTTTTTGACCCCAACAATAATCTTCAAGGATTTAGATGGCACAACAATAGGTTCACAAATATTTCATCAAGTTATTCCTGATGCCAAAAGCCATATGCAACAACGTTGTTTGGACGTGGCAAAAATTTTATATAGAAAATCATCAAATGCTCCAAGATTCAGACAGTTGACATTTGAGCTTAAAAATGAAGATTTTGTAGCGTATAAATATGGAGATGGAGATGCTATTGGTATTGCAGTAAGCACACAGCATTTGGCAAAAATCTATAGGGAATCAGGAAATGATCCTCAGGTCATAAAAGATGAGATAGATGGTATTCTATATCATGAGGTCACTCATGGATATCAAAATACTCCAGTAACAGGAGGAACCTATGATGGTTCATCACCTTTTTGGGCATGTCTTGAAGGTGTTGCAGATGCAGTGAGAATTCATGCAGGATTTCACCAAACTAGAACACCAGATCCAAATAATAGCAGAAAATGGTTAGGAGGCTATACAACTACAGGATTCTTCCTACACTATGTATCGCAAAAATATGATAAAAACTTTGTGTATAAATTTAACAAAGAAGCAAAAGATTTAGGACAATCATGGTCTTTTGATGCATCATTTCAAAGTATCTTAGGAAAAGGAGTAGAACAAGTATGGAATGAATACAAAAACTTTATTTCTGGTAATGGAAACCTAGATTATGACGGTGTATACCCTTGGGTGTTAGACTGCGCAGGCGGGGGTGGTAACCCAGTTACAGATGAAGATATTACCAATGATGGTGGTATTGTTTCTGATCAGCATCAGGATTCTCCAAATGGAGAAGGAATTAATCAATTAATAGACAATAATAGCAATACCAAATACCTTACTTTTAATAAAAGTGGATGGGTACAGTATCAAGCAACAAAAACATATAAGTTATCATCATATACAATTACTTCTGGTAATGATACTCCTGAGAGAGACCCAAAAAACTGGACATTAGAAGGTTCTATAAATGGAACTAATTGGACAGTGATTGATCAAAAAAACAACCAAGATTTTATAAATAGAAGACAAAAAAGAACTTTTACTGTACAGAATGCTGGGGTTTTTAAAAGCTACCGATTAACACTTACCAATAATAGTGGATCAATTTTACAACTATCAGAAGTAGAATTGATAGGAAAAGCTACAGATATTGTTGTCGATGCTCCAGTAGCTTCGTTTTCTACCAGTCAAACTACTATTACAGAAGGAAATCAGGTAACTTTCTCTAATTCATCTACAGCAGGAGAACGATATGAGTGGACATTTGCAGGAGGAAACCCAGCTTCTAGCACAGAGAGAAATCCAGTAATACGGTATGCTAGTGCGGGAAAATATGATGTAACATTAAAAGTTATAAATAGTGTTGGTTCTGATGTAGTTACTAGAAGAGGATATATAACGGTAACCCCAAGAGGAACAGGTACCTGTGGATGGGGTAATGATTTTTTGACTCCTACAATAATTTTCAAGGATTTAGATGGTACAACAATAGGTTCACAAATATTTCATCAAGTTATCCCTGATGCCAAAAGTCATATGCAACAACGTTGTTTGGATGTAGCAAAAATTTTATATAGAAAATCATCAGATGCTCCAAGGTTCAGACAATTGACATTTGAGCTTAAAAATGAAGATTTTGTAGCGTATAAGTATGGAGATGGAGATGCAATTGGCATTGCAGTAAGCACACAGCATTTGGCAAAAATTTATAGAGAATCAGGAAATGATCCTCAGGTCATAAAAGATGAGATAGATGGTATTCTATATCATGAGGTTACTCATGGATATCAAAATACTCCAGTAACAGGAGGGACCTATGATGGTTCATCACCTTTTTGGGCATGTCTTGAGGGTGTTGCAGACGCGGTGAGAATTCATGCAGGATTTCACCAAACTAGAACACCAGATCCAAATAATAGTAGAAGATGGCTAGGAGGATATACAACTACAGGTTTCTTCTTACACTATGTATCACAAAAATATGATAAGAATTTTGTATACAAGTTTAATAAAGCCGCAAAAGACTTAGGGCAATCATGGTCTTTTGATGCATCATTTCAAAGTATTTTAGGAAAAGGAGTGGAGCAGGTATGGAACGAATACAAAAACTATATAAATAGTAATGGTAATTTGGATTATGATGGTGATTACCCTTGGGTATTAGACTGCTCAGGTGATGGAGGTATTCCTGTTGGAGAAGTTGATATTACAAACGATGGTGGTATAATATCTGATGAGCATGCAGATTCACCAGCTCGTGAAGGAATTAACAACCTAATAGATAATAAAGCGAGTACCAAATACCTTACTTTTCATAATAGTGGATGGGTACAGTATCAGGCAACAAAAACATATAAAGTTGCTTCCTATACCATTACGTCAGGAAATGATGCGCCAGAGAGAGACCCAAAAAATTGGAGTTTACAAGGATCTGTAAATGGTAACTCATGGGTTACACTAGATCAGCGAAGTAATGAAGATTTTACAAGCAGAAGACAAAAAAGAACTTTTAGTGTACAAGGAGCAGCAGCATACTCATATTATAGATTATCATTAACAAATAATAGTGGATCAATTCTTCAAGTAGCAGAAATAGAGTTTTTTGGTACAGAATCAACTCCACAACAAGTTACACAAGGAGATACGGGAAAAAGTATTCAAGTTTCTACATATCCTAATCCTGTAAGTGAGACATTATACTTGAAAAGATCTACAGAACTAGAAAATAAATCAGTTCAGTTAGAAGTATATGACATCCAAGGACGAAAAGTACTAAGTACTGTTACCAAAGGAAATGAGCTGGGAGTACAAGGAATAGAAAGTAAAATGTATTTTATCGTAGTACGCTATCAAGGAAGCGTAGTATATAAAACACGTTTTATTAAACAATAAATTGATAGATAGTTAATTGTTTGTAATAATATGCCATTCCTATGAAGGTAATAGTTCTTTTAATTAATATTTAAATGCTTGTTTTTGTGGGAATGGCATTGATGATCAATCATCAATACAAAGTAGTGTTTACTTAGGTTTCTAAGTGAACAATAAGATAGAGAAGCCGATAACATCAATGTTGTCGGTTTTTCTTTTTGTATTACTACTATTATCTATTAAAATGACCGTGATCTGAATTGAATTATAGTCTGAATAGACAATAGGTATAATTATTAAAATAAGAATCAGTATTATTCAGATTCATTCTAGGTAATATGATCCGGATCATAAAAACGGGAAGATGTAGGTCATAGTTTTGTTTCTAACAAATTATAGAAACCAAAACAAATATTATGAAAAAAATATGGATAGGGTTTATAACCGTAATAACACTTTCTTTCGCCGCCTTGATTTGGGCAGGTGTCAAAATATATCAAGAGAAACCCCCAATACCAGAAAAAGTATTGATAACAGGAACCAATGAAGTTTTATTTACAAAACATAATATACAAAGAGGTCAAAATGTATGGGAATCTATTGGCGGGATGGAGGTTGGTTCTATATGGGGACATGGGAGCTATGTTGCGCCCGATTGGTCTGCAGACTGGATTCATAAAGAAGCAGTATTTCTATTAGATAAATGGGCATTACAGTTTAAAGATGAATATAAAAACCTATCAGAAGAACATCAGGGGCAGTTAAAAGGACGGTTACAGAGTTTGATCAAAACCAATACCTATGACACAATAACAAAAAATATATGGATAACAGTAGATAGAAAAGAAGCAATTCTTTCTAATGCAGCTTATTATAAAAATATATTCTCAAAAGGACATGAGGAGTATGCTATACCAAAAGAAATGTTGGTAGATGAGTCAAAGTTAGATGATCTCAATGCATTTTTATTTTGGACTTCCTGGGCAGCATCAACCAATAGATTAGGTGATACTATTACTTATACTTCTAATTGGCCCCACGAACCATTGATCAATAATACAATAACTATTGATGCCCAAATATGGTCAGGCTTTTCGATCATATTACTCCTTTTTTTTATAGCTATTATGGTATGGTATCATATTAGAAGTACACATGTAGAAAATGAAGATCATCAAATTCCTGATAGTAACCCATTAAATGGAATAACATTATTTCCCTCTCAAAAAGCAACATTAAAATATTTTTTGGTAATCAGTCTATTAATAGCTCTACAAGTTGTGTTAGGAATTGTTACAGTTCATTACAGTGTAGAGGGGCAAGGTTTTTTTGGATTTGAATTGTCAAAATATCTTCCATATTCAATTAGTAGAACATGGCATACCCAATTAGCTATTTTTTGGATCGCAGCAGCATGGTTATCTACAGGACTATTTATTGCTCCACTTGTAAGTAATAGAGAACTAAAATTTCAAAAATTTGGGATAAACTTTTTGTTTATAGCAATTCTAATAGTTGTATTAGGTTCTATGGTAGGAGAGTGGCTAGGGGTAAAACAATATTTGGAGCTAACAACCAATTTTTTCTTTGGTCACCAAGGGTATGAGTATATGGATCTAGGTAGGTTCTGGCAACTATTATTGGGAGTAGGATTGATATTGTGGGTACTACTTGTAGGTAGACACATAATGATAGGTATCAGACGTAGAGATAATACAAGGAATCTATTGATCCTATTTCTAATATCTGTTATAGCCATTGGATCATTTTTCTTCTCAGGATTGATGTATGGCGAAAATTCATCACTATCAGTGATCAATTATTGGAGATGGTGGCTGGTACATCTATGGGTAGAAGGGTTTTTTGAGGTTTTTGCAACGGTTGTTATTGCTTTCTTATTTACCAAAATGAAACTTATACAAGAAAAAACAGCAGGTAGAGTTACTGTTTTATCGGCTATTATATTTTTATCAGGAGGAATTATAGGAACATTACACCATTTATATTTTTCTGGAACACCAGTCCATGCAATAGCATTAGGAGCAACCTTTAGTGCACTAGAAGTTGTACCCCTTACTTTGATAGGATATGAAATTTGGGAAAATTGGACACTACTGAAAGCAAAAGAATGGGTGCTAGAATATAAATGGCCAATATACTTTTTTCTATCTGTTTCATTTTGGAATATGTTGGGAGCAGGAGTTTTTGGTTTTTTGATAAACCCACCAATAGCATTATATTATATACAAGGATTAAATACTACTGCTGTACACGCACATACAGCATTATTTGGAGTATATGGAATGTTAGGAATGGGATTGATTTTGTTCTCTTTACGAATGATTTCAAAAACAGTGTGGAATACTAAAATCTTAAAAATATCATTTTGGTCTTTGAATATTGGATTACTGGCAATGGTAATCTTTAGTTTACTACCACAAGGAATTATACAAGCACTAGCCTCTATCAAACATGGATATTGGTATGCAAGAAGCACAGAGGTGTTATACTCACCCTCATTTCAAATTATTAAATGGTTACGTATTATCGGAGATGTAATATTTTCTATAGGAATAGGATATTTTTGCTGGTTTGTTATCAAAGAAACATTAAGGTGTTTTGATAAAAATAAGTGAGTTGGTAGCCTAACAATTAGTAAATTGATATAAACTATAAAGAAGACACTCCTATACGTATTTGGGAGTGTTTTTATGTTTTGTAAGTTTATAATATCCAACCAGTTTGATAATCAATGGTATCTAAATAATTTAGAAATAAACATTTAGAAATCCTGTTTTGGTCTTTCAGAAGGAAAAGAAAATTCCTTAGCTTTGAATAAATAAACAAAGTATTAGTCTTGAGGTAATTTGTTTAAATTAAATTCTAGCACAAAATGAAATTACGAGAAAAAAAACCAGCCCTTGTTCTAGTAGATGTTCAAAAAGCTTTTCTGGATGAAGAATATTGGGGAGGGAATAGAAATAATAAAAATGCAGAAAGCATTTGTGGAGCTATTTTAAATAAGTGGAGAGCATTAAATCTTCCTATTTTTCATGTAAGGCATAGTTCAACTAATATAAATTCTAAATTACATAAATCAAATAAAGGTTTTGAGTTTAATGAATATGTACAGCCTTTAGAAAACGAAACTATAATAACCAAAGATGTAAATAGTGCGTTTATAGGAACAGACCTAAAAGAACAATTAGATAAGTTAACTGTTGATACGCTTGTTATCGTTGGAATAACAACAAATCATTGTGTATTTACTACAACCAGAATGGCAGGGAATTTTGGATATGATACACACCTAATTTCTGATGCAACAGCAACCTTTGATCGTATAGGGATTAACGGAGAGAAATATGACTCAGAAACTATACACTTGACAACACTTGCTAATCTTAATGAAGAATTTGCAACTATATACGATTCAGAAAAATTAATGATGTTATTATAATAATTAAAAATGATACATCCTCTTAGAAAACATATCGAAGAAATAATCAAGCTTACAGATGAAGAGTTTGATTTTGTATTGAGTCATTTTGAACCTATAAAAAAAAGGAAACACCAATATATTATTCAAGAAGGAGATTTTGTTACTAAAGAGTACTGGATTGTAAAAGGTTGTTTAAAAAGCTATTTTATTGATGACAATGGAAAAGAACATATACTACAATTCGGAATGGAAAATTGGTGGATTACAGATTATGAATCTTTTGTGAAACAAACCAAATCCAAAACCTCTGTAGATTGTATAGAAGACAGTGAGTTGCTATACATATCTTTTGAAAACAGAGATAAGTTGACCGCTCAAATGCATAAAATGGAACGTTTTTGGGCCAAAAAAAGTAAAAATGGTAGAATAGCACTTCAAAATCGAATTTTATCTTTACTTAAAAATTCTACCAAAGAGAAATATGATTTACTTCTGGAACAATACCCAAAACTTTTTCAACGAGTTCCAAAAAAAATGATTGCTGCATATCTAGGTGTTTCAAGAGAAACACTAAGTCGTTTAAACTCATAATAACACTTATTTTCTAGTGTGAGGAGTGATATATATCACTCTAAAAAAGTGATATTCCTCCTCGCTTAGCACCTCACTTAATCCCAAATTTGTAGGGTAATTAAATCAATATAGATATGCCATACATTAACATTAAAGTTACAGATGAACAGGTAACACTAGAACAAAAACAAAAATTAATAGAAGGAGCGACACAATTGGTAGTCAATATCCTCAACAAAGATCCAGAAACAACTCATGTTGTTATAGAAGAAATTTCTTTGGGTAATTGGGGTGTAAACGGAGAGCAATATTTAGGAACAAAAAAATGAAAAACAAAACAGTAATTATTACAGGAGCTTCTTCTGGAATTGGAAAAGGAATAGCAAAATACTTTATAGAAAAGAAAAGTAATGTTGTTATGAACTCTTCTAATCTAGAGAACTTAAAAGAAGCATATCAAGATCTTGGTTCACCTACCAATGCAACATACTTAGCAGGAGATATAAGTAAAAAAGAGACTGGACAAAAATTAGTGAATTTAGCGATAGAAAAATTCAATTCGGTAGAGGTATTAATCAATAATGCAGGAGTGTTTTCTCCAAAACCCTTTTTAGAAGTTGAAGATACAGATTTAGAGCTTTATTGGAATGTAAACCTCAAGGGCACTTACTTTGCTTCTCAAGCAATTATTCCTCATATGATAAAACAACATAATGGGGCAATTATAAACATAGGAACTGTTTTAGTTGAGCATGCTATAGATGGATTTCCTGCTACCGCACCGCTTACAAGTAAAGGAGCAATACACGCTTTGACAAGGCAACTAGCGGCTGAGTTTGGTAAGAATAATATAAAAGTGAATACTATTGCACCAGGGATTATTAGAAGCCCTTTACAAAAAAAGATAGGGGTTGAAGATGCTGATAGTTTGGCTGGCCTGCATTTATTAAATAGAATAGGAGAAATAAATGAAATAGCAGAAGCAGCCTATTATTTGGCATCTGCTAATTTTATAACAGGAGAAACTATTAATGTTGCAGGAGGACATACGGCTGGTCATTCAATTTAAGTTGTATAAAAGAACCTAAATTTTATATAAAAAACTGTCTACTCGGGTATATTTTTTGCTGTAAAAAAGAGAAACAGTATTGATAATAATTTTTTTTTCAGAAAAAAAACTAATCTTGATATAGTTTTTCTGCATTTCATTTTGAAAAATTACTCAATTAGACAGTTTTTATATTCTTATGAATTTATATAGAGCTCTATTTTAGTTCTATTATTTCACCTAGTAAAAGCTTCCGTTTTTTCTTAATAGAACTATTAAAAATCAACTAATATTTTCGTGAAATTAAAGAAGATTAACGGTGTTTTAGTAGGTTCTAATTAAGGAGAATTAAGGGTGTAACTTACTTGAAATTAAAGGTATAAAAAAATGCGCTCTAGGCGCATTTTTTATCTTCATATGTGTAGCGAGAGGGGGGCACGATCCCCCGACCTCCGGGTTATGAATCCGACGCTCTAACCAACTGAGCTACCTCGCCAAATTTCTCTTATAGAATAATAGATTATGTTTGTTTTTAATCAAAAATCCTAACGAGGGTGCAAATATAAAAACAAAATGCAATGACGCAAACATTATTGAAGAATTAATTTTTTTTTCAATGTACTTTTAAAGTCGACAATTAATCTATATATTGGCTTACCAACAATTAATGATATGTCTGAAAAAACAAAATATGAACTTGAATTTGTGGTACAGTCGTCACCGCAACTATTATATCAATATATATCTACACCATCGGGGCTTTCGGAGTGGTTTGCAGATAATGTAAATTCTAGGGGAGAACTGTTTACTTTTATATGGGATGATTCTGAAGAAGCAGCCAAGCTTTTGAGCAAAAAAAGCGGTGAGCGTGTAAAATTTAGATGGACCGCAGATGAAGAAGAAGGCGATGATTATTATTTTGAAATGCGTATTCAGGTTGACGAAATAACAAAAGATGTTTCGCTGATGATTACAGATTATTCTGAAGATGATGAAATAGAAGAAAATAAAATGCTTTGGGATAATATGATAGGTAATCTAAAACATGTTTTAGGCTCCGCATAATTCTTACTTTTTTATAAATTTTTATACACTCCCATAAACATTAAATTTATGGGGATTTTTTTATGGTAAATATCAACGGAAATATAGTAGATAATAATCAAGCGATATTATCTCTAAACAATAGAGGATATGCTTATGGAGATGCCCTTTTTGAGACAATAAGAGTCAATGCAGGGACTATTTTGTTTTGGGAGGATCATTATTTTAGATTAATGGCATCAATGCGTATTCTTAGAATGCAAATACCATCACAATTTACTCCTGAATTTTTAGAAAAAGAGATAAAAGAGAGTATAGAAGCTAATGGCTTGATGAACTCATCTGTAAGGGTTAAATTGATGGTTCATAGAGTTGCAGGTGGTTTATATACACCAGATTCTAATGATGTAGAGTATAATATTTCTGTTTCAAAAATACAGTCTGTATTTTATACAATACCTGATCAAAAATATGAAGTCACTCTATTTAAAGATCATTATGTGAATATTGATATTTTATCAACTCTTAAGTCAAACAGTAAGCAGATTAATATTCTGGGAGGAATTTTTGCTAAAGAGAATGGTTTTGATAATTGTCTACTATTAAACTCTAATAAAATGGTTATAGAAGCTTTAAACGGAAATGTATTTATTGTAAAAGGAAATACAATAAAAACAGCTCCTTTGGCAGATGGATGTTTAAAAGGCATCTTAAGAACTCAATTATTGCGTATTCTAGAAAAATTAAAGGATTATACAGTAGAGGAAGCGTCTATTTCTCCATTTGAACTACAGAAAGCCGATGAGTTATTTATAACAAATGTTATTACAGGTATTGTACCAGTTACCAAGTTTAGGAAAAAGGAATACAATGTTACAACCAGTAAAAGGTTGTTGGGAATCTTAAATACTAAAATCCGATTAGGGAATTAATTATATGCAGGGTTCTCGGGGGCATTAGACCAAAGTAGATAATCACCACCTAGTTCTATCATTTTTTCTTTCCAGAAAGTATCACAGGATTTACCAAAAATATTCTTTTTGTAATTATTTTCGACAATCACCCATGAATGTGCTTCGAGTTCTTGGTTTAATTGTTCAGAATCCCAGCCAGAATACCCAAGAAAAAAACGAATTTCGTTTGGGGTAATTTTGTCTTGTGCTATCAATGTAGATACAATAGTAAAATCTCCTCCCCAATAAATTCCACTCGAGATTTCTACACTATCAGGAATAAGATCAGGAACTTTATGTATAAAATAGAGGTTGTCTTGTTCTACTGGTCCGCCATTATAGATTTTGAAATCTACTTCAATTTCAGGAACAAGATCAGCAAGAAGATATTCTAAAGGTTTATTCATTATAAAACCAATAGAACCTTGTTCACTATGATCCGCCAAAAGAACCACCGAGCGATTGAAAGATACATCTCCTATGATAGATGGCTCAGCGATTAATAAATGCCCTTTTGAGGGTTGAAGTGATATCATATTAACATTTCTTTATCTTAAAGCTAAATAATTATTTCTAATAATCAAAGCTGTAGAAGGTTTTTTGAAGTTTTTTTACGAAAAACCCATAAAAAAACTCCCAAAAGTGGGAGTTTTTAGATAATATCGAAAACGAACTGATTAGTTTACTGAACTTGATAAATCAGCACCAGCCTTAAACTTAACAACGTTTTTAGCAGCGATTTTGATAGTCTTACCAGTCTGTGGATTTCTACCTTCTCTTGCAGCTCTTTGAGAAACTGACCAAGATCCAAATCCAACTAGAGAAACACGACCTCCTTTTTTAAGGGTACCTTCAACGTTTCCTAGGAAAGATTCTAAGGCTTTTTTAGCCGCTGCTTTAGTAATTCCAGCGTCAGCTGCCATTGCATCGATTAATTCTGTTTTGTTCATAATTCTGTTTTTAAATTAATTGTTGGTTAAACCAATCTTTTATGTTAAACGCTTTACAAATTTATACGGATTTATCATTCGTGCAAGGATTAGCTCAGTAAATACAGGGATTTGTTGATAACTCAATGTGATTGTTGATAACCAATGTTGTTTTATATCATTTTTTAAACCCTTATGTTATTAGGCTTTAGCTCATTTTTGCATCTCTATAAAAAACATAGCCATTTAACAGTGCTTTTGATGCCATGGCTTTTTTTCCTGGAAGCTGTAATTTATCTATTTGTATATAACCATCCTTTACCGCTACTTTGATAATAGAGTCTTCAACTATAATTTTTCCGATATCATGACTATGCACTTCTATTATAGGACAAGCCATATATATTTTTATGTTTTCGGTCACACCATTATTTTGAAGATGACACCAGGCAGAAGGGTATGGGCTTAACCCTCTGATTAGATTATTGATTGTTTCTATGTTTTCCTTCCAGTTAATTTTTGTGTTTTCACGATTCAACTTATATGCAGTTTTAAAAACACGGTCTAATGGTTGTGGTTGAACACTAGCAGTATTACTTTCTATTGCTTTTATCGTGTCTATAACTAATTCAGCCCCATTTGTCATAAGTCTATCATGCAAATCTCCTGCAGAATCAGTGTTTTTTATTTCAATTTCTTTCTGAAAAATAACATGCCCAGTATCTATCTTTTCATCGATAAAAAATGTAGTAATACCCGTCTTTTGTTCTCCGTTTATAATTGCCCAATTTATAGGAGCAGCTCCTCTGTAGTCTGGCAGCAGTGAAGCATGTAGATTAAAAGTACCGTACTGTGGCATATTCCAAACTATTTTTGGGAGCATTCTAAAAGCAACGACAATATTTAAATTAGCCTTCAATGATTCTAATTCCTCAATAAACGCTTCGTTTTTAAGGTTTGTAGGCTGAAGAACTTTTAAATTTTTGGAAACTGCATATTCTTTGACAGCAGATGCTCTAAGTTTTCTTCCTCTTCCTGCAGGTTTATCAGGAGCAGTAATAACCCCCACTACATTGTATTTATTTTCTATTATAGTTTTTAAGGTTTCTACGGCAAAATCTGGAGTTCCCATAAACAGGATTCGTAAGTCTCTCATTTTATTATACTAATTGATAGTTGTTGTCGTGATTAATTTTTATAATTTGATGTTCATTCATCTCTCTCAATACCTGTAATGTCATTTTTTCTGGGTATGTGAGTTGTGCAAGTAAATCTCTTGAAGATAAGTTTTTTATTGTTAAAAGATTAATAATATCTTCCTGTATTTTGGTGAAGTCTATAGATGAATTATTTTCTTTTTTGGTTATACAGACACTACATATTCCGCAATCAGTAGTCTTTTTTTCGCCAAAATACTCCAAAAGCTCTCTACTTTTACATCTAGAGTTGTTTTCTGTGAATTTTAATATAGCATGTACTTTTTTTATTTTTGCGGTATTTTGTTCTGTAAGATGGTGTTTTATTCTATTGATAGTATGGTGATCTTCTCTAGGGACTAAGAAAATAATCTCGGCATCAGAGGTTTTATGAGTAAACTCAATTAATTCAGCTTCTTTTAATTTATTCAAGACGTTAATAATTTCATTTTCTGATTTCTCTGTTTTTGATGCAATTAAAGATAAGTTTATCTCGATTTCTTCATCAAAAATACCTCCGTAAGTTCTTAAAAGTGCCTTAGTAATTAGTTGGTATCCTGTATTGTTATCAAGAAAATCCAGAAGATGATTTCCTGTGGTTAGAATATGTAAGCTGCTTTTTTTTGTAAATCGTTTTATAAACCTAATAACTCCACAGCGATCCAAGAAGAGTAATACATTGTAGGTTACCAAAGTATTCAATTCATAGGTTTTGCAAAATACATTAAATTCAAAACTATGAATAGTTTGTTCTCCTTCACCATATGATACTCTAAAATAATTACACAATTTTCTGTAGACAAGTTTAACAGCATCAATATCTGGTAGAACTTTTATAAATTGATTATGTAATCGGTAGCTATCACTTTCATTTTTTAATAAAAAAGCAAGAGCTTTTTTACCATCTCTTCCAGCTCTTCCAGCTTCTTGAAAATAACTCTCTATACTTTCTGGAATTGTATAATGAATAACGGTACGCACATTAGGTTTGTCGATTCCCATACCAAAAGCATTGGTGGCGACCATTATTCTAATCTCTTCTTTCAACCATTGAGTAAATCGTTTTGTTTTTTCTTGTGCATCCACTCCGCCGTGATAATATGTAGCAGAATATCCACTAGCATTCAAGAAATCACTTAATTCTATAGCTGATTTTCTATTTCTAACATATACAATTGATGTTCCTGGATAGGTTTTTAATATTTTTATTAGAATATGATTTTTATCAGTTACATGTTTTACCCTATAGCCTAGATTAGCTCTAAAAAATGATTGCCTAAATATTTTTGGTTGAAACAGATCAAGCTCAATAATAATATCATCAATAACCTCAGTAGTAGCAGATGCAGTTAGAGCAACCATTGGAATTGAAGGATGTATTTTTCTAAGAATATCTATATTTTTATAGGAAGGCCTAAAATCATTACCCCATTGAGAAATACAATGAGCCTCATCAACAGCAATAAGGTTGATGTTCATTTTTTTTAGGCGTTCTTGTACAATATCTTGTTGAAGTCGTTCTGGAGAAAGGTATAAGAATTTATAATTGCCATAGATACAATTGTCAAGCAATGTATCTAATTCAGCATATTTAATTCCGCTAGGCAATGCAATTGCTTTAATATCTTTTTGACGAAGATTTTGTACCTGATCTTGCATTAATGCTATTAGTGGAGAAACAACAATACAGATTCCTTCTTTCAATAATGCAGGAACCTGAAAACAGATAGATTTTCCTCCTCCTGTTGGTAATAGAGCAAACGTGTCTTCACCTTCAAGTATGGCGGTAATGATTTTTTCCTGCATGGGCTTGAAAGTGTCGTACTTCCAATAATGTTTAAGTATTTGCAGGGGAGTATTCATTATACAGACAAAATATTTTCTAAGATAAAACTACTTCGTTCTTCTACATTTCCAAAAGGAACTTCTATACAGTGATATCCTAGATCAGTATAGGTCTCATAAAGGTGATGATGTATACGTTGTGCCTGGTCAAAACTTTCATAACGCTCATTATCGGTTTTATGTATATCTTCCCATGGGGGAAGTAAAAAAATAGAATCATACCTGTATGTTTCACATGCTTTTGTGAATTCTGAAGGATAAGGTTCGTTGGCATAATCCATATATGCAATCACATCAGGAATCCCTCTATCAAAGAATACTCTTGAAGATGCCATGTTATTTGCATTAGTGTGTTGGGCAATACGGCCTTCGATTAATTTTTTACTAAATAAAAGCGGATCTTCTAGAAACAGCTGTGATATGCCTTCTTGTTGAGCTTCTAGGGTGACCTGTCTTGATATTTCATGTAGACATAATTCGCCTATACTTTCTAAATAATCAATGATGGTTGTCTTTCCAGTAGAAGGACCTCCGATAATAACAATCTTTTTATTTGCCAAAGGAATAATTTTAGGCAAATTTCGGAATTATAATGTGATTTTGAAAATCATATTGACAGAACTATAAAGGTCTGTTAAAGTTAGAGCAACCCAATGATTTTTTGCTACCTTAAATGGCAATTGGTATACAATTGCTTTATTTAGATTAATTAAGAATAATTGTAATAAATTAACTCATGCCAATTTATAAATTAAAAATTAATGGTCAGTCCCATTCTGTAGAAGCTGATCCAGATACCCCTTTACTTTGGGTGTTAAGAGACCATTTGAATATGGTAGGAACCAAGTTTGGGTGTGGTATAGGTCAATGTGGTGCATGTACTGTGCATGTAGATGGTTCTGCAACAAGAAGTTGCTTGCTTGTAATGTCTGTAGTAGAAAATATGGAAATAACAACTATAGAAGGATTGTCTGATGATGCTTCGCATCCAGTACAACAAGCTTGGAAAGAAATAGATGTACCTCAATGTGGATATTGTCAATCTGGACAAATAATGTCTGCTGCGGCTTTCTTAATACAAAATAAAAATCCTAATAGAGAAGAGATTAGAGATGCGATGAGTGGCAATATTTGCAGATGTGCATCCTATAATAGAATAGAGAAAGCTGTAGAAGTTGCTGCAGATAAAATGAGTTAATCTACTTAAAGAATACAAAAATGAAAACGAATCTTCCTCTTTCTTTTAATAGAAGATCTTTTATAAAAACGTCAACATTGGCTGGTGGCGGAATGTTAATAGGTTTTAATCTATTTCAGGCATGTAAACCAGAAGTAGCACCACCAATAGATATATCACAACTTAATTTCAATGATTTCAATGCTTTTATTAAAATAGCAGATAACGGGATGGTAACCATTTTTTCTCCTAATCCAGAAATAGGACAAGGAGTAAAAACTGCAATGCCAATGCTTATAGCAGAAGAGCTTGATGTATCATGGGATAAGGTACATGTAGTCCAAGGGGCACTAGATACCAAAAATTTTACAAGACAAGTAGCAGGAGGAAGTCAGTCGTTGAGACATGGATGGGAACCTTTGCGACAGACTGGGGCAACTGCTAGGCAAATGTTGATTAATGCAGCTGCAGTCATATGGAAAGTAGATCCAAAAGAATGTAAAACAGCAAATGGTGTAATAACAAATAGTAATGGGGATATGCTTGGGTATGGAGAAGTGGTAAAAGAAGCTGCCGCTCTAGAAGTACCTGAGAATATAACTTTGAAAGAACCTAAAGATTTTAAGATTATAGGGCAAGATATCTCTAATGTAGATATTGATAAAATCATAACAGGGAAACCTCTTTATGGAATGGATTATAAAGAAGAGGGAATGGCGTATGCTTCAGTATTAAGACCTCCTGCTTTTGGTAAAAAGTTGATAGATTTTGATGATACAGCTGCTAAGGCAATTACAGGAGTGTATGATATTATTAAATTTGGAGATAAAATAGCAGTCCTAGCAAAAGATACTTGGACAGCTATGAAGGCGAAGAAAGCGCTAAAAGCAAATTGGGAGATTGATTCTAAATTAGAAAGCACGGAAGATCATGATAGGATACTTACAGACTTGCTCAATGGAGAAGCTTTTGAAACCTTACGAGAAGATGGGGATGTGAAAAAAGCATTTATAGAAGCAGATGAAGTAATAGAAAGAATTTACGAGTCTCCTTTTCTACCACATAATTGCATGGAACCAATGAATTTTTTTGCAGATGTAACCCCAGAAAAAGTTCGTTTAGTGGGGCCTATTCAAACTCCTGCTGGTACAGCTCGTAGAGTTGCTGATCTATTAGAGAGAGCTCCAGAAGATGTGTCTGTAGAAATGACTAGAATGGGAGGAGGTTTTGGAAGAAGGCTTTATGGAGATTTTGCATTAGAAGTAGCAGAAATATCAAAGATTGCTCAAAAACCAGTTAAGTTAGTATATTCTAGAGAAGATGATATGACAGCAGGAGTATATAGACCCTCAATAAAATATAAAATAGGAGTTTCTATAAAGGATAGAAAAATTACAGGATATCATCTCAAAGAAGCATCAGTTAATTCTAATATGTATGGGTTGATACCTAACTTTTTTCCTGCAGGAGCAATTGAGAATTATCAGGTAGATGTAGCAAGTTATCAAAGTAATATTTCTACAGGGGCATGGAGAGCTCCATATACCAATTTTCTTTCTTTTGCAGAGCAAAGCTTTTTTGATGAATTAGCAGAAATATTAGAGATAGATAAAATACAATTACGATTGGATTTACTACAAAAAGTAAAAGGTACTACAGATGATAGGATAGAGTATTCTCCTGAGCGTTTAGAGAATGTTATAAAAGTAGCTGTAGATAAATCAGGATGGGGGAGTAAAAATGAAGGTGTTTTTCAGGGATTTAGCGCATATTATTGCCATAACACTCATGTGGCTGAAGTGGCAGATGTGGTACTAGAAAATGAAATTCCAGTAGTAAAAAAAATAACTTGTGTAGTAGATTGTGGGATCGTTGTAAACCCTTTGGGAGCAAAGAATCAAATAGAAGGAGGGGTGATTGATGGAGTAGGGCATGCTATGTACGGTAATTTTTCGTTCAATAATGGAACACCACAAGATCAAAATTTTAACAGCTATCGCTTGATACGAATAAATGAAACCCCCATTGTTGAAACTCATTTTATAGAAAGTGATATTGCTCCAACAGGTTTAGGAGAGCCGACATTACCTCCTGCAGGTGCCGCTGTAGCAAATGCAATCAAAGCAGCAAAAGGAATACGCGTGTATAAACAACCTTTTATAGAAAATATGAACAACAAAGCACCTTAGGTATAATATTTTATGACACACGAATTCAAAGAAATATTAGAATCATATCAAATAGCTAAACAACAAGGTATAACAGCTGTTATGGCTACAGTTGTAGATATAGAAGGTTCCTCATATAGAAGACCAGGAGTAGGTATGTTAATCTTGCAGAATGGAAAAATGACAGGAGCTGTTAGTGGTGGTTGTGTAGAAAAAGAAGTGTGGAGACAAGCACAATCAGTTTTTATGACTGGAATTTCAAAAATGATGACCTATGATGGTAAATATAGATTAGGATGCGAAGGAATATTATATATCCTAATTGAACCTTTTGATATGAGTCAAGATCAGATTGTTAGTATACAACAGTATTTGGTGTCAAGAACATCATTTGAAATAGAATCTTGTTATTCTAAAAACGTATATGATCACTCTGATTTGGGATCGATAGTGAAATTTACAGAAACGAAAGTGTTTTCTTATTCTTATAGAACATCACCAAATGTAAATACAGATTTGAGCTGTTTTGTAAGAAAAATAGTGCCCTGTTTTAAGTTATTGATCATAGGAACTGAACATGATGCGATACAATTGTGTCAGTTAGCCTCAGCTACAGGATGGGAGGTTGATATTGTTAGCTCACCAAAATCACCAATACAGCTGGATAAATTTCCAGGAGCTCAAAGAGTTATAGAAAGTTTACCAGAAGACTTAGATATTAGTTTTATTGATACTCAAACAGCGATTGTTCTCATGTCTCATAATTTTGCTAAAGACTTGTTGTATTTGCAAGCATTAACAGAAACGTGTCCTGCATATATTGGACTTTTAGGCCCTTCCCAACGTAGAGAAAAACTATTATCTGCTCTTATTGAGTATTTTCCAGAGGTTACGGATTCATTTTTAGATACAATACATGGGCCAGCGGGATTAAATTTGGGAGCAGAAACACCACAAGAAATAGCAA
This sequence comes from Aquimarina aquimarini, assembly GCF_900299535.1. GTDB lineage: Bacteria > Bacteroidota > Bacteroidia > Flavobacteriales > Flavobacteriaceae > Aquimarina > Aquimarina aquimarini. The sequence continues at coordinate 93,808 of NZ_OMKE01000008.1, forward strand.
TTTCTATTATTGCAGAAATATTATCAGTAATTAGAAATCAAGAACCAATATCGCTTCAAGAAAAATCGGGTGCAATTCATGATCATTATAATAAGAAAACAATAAATGTCATTTCTACCAAAACCTAAAGTAGCACAACTTATTCTTGCGGCAGGTTGTTCTAGTAGAATGGGAAAACCTAAACAATTATTAGCTTGGAGAGGTACAACATTGATTGGGCATGCAATAAAACAGGCAATAGAATTGGATGGTATAACCACTTATGTGATTCTGGGAGCATATTATGACACTATTTATGAAAGTATCAAAAATTACCCTATAACCATACTCAAAAATAAAGACTGGCAAAAAGGAATGGGAACTACGATACAATGTGGAATAAATACTTTGCAAAAGAAAGCTATACCGTATGATGCTGTTTTAATTTCATTAATCGATCAGCCTTTATTGCAGACATGTCATTATAAAAAATTACTTGAATCGTTTTATAAAGGTGATCATTCAATTATAGCAACAGATTTAGGTGAGAAAAAAGGAGTTCCATCAGTAATTTCATCTATCTATTTTGATGAGTTATCTAAATTGAAAGAAAATTTTGGTGCCAGATATTTGATTAAACAATATAAAGATCAAGTGAAAAGTATCTGTGCAAAAAATGAAGGGGTTGATATAGATACAGTTACAGACTATGAGAATTTAATAAAGAATAACTATTCTTCTTAAAAAAATAAAAGGACCATATCGGTTAAGTTTGATTTTATAAATAACCTGTATCTTTGCCCAACTTTTGATTAGATAGATATTATGAAAGATTCGGAAGAATTTTATAAAAAACTAAGAGTACAGTTGGCAGATACATCACTTTGGCCAACAGCATATTTGTATAAGTTTATTGTTCCAACAGATGATGCTAAAATTACACAAATTGAAAATATTTTTGATAATTTAGGAGCTGTAATAAATAAAAAACAATCAAAGAATGGTAAATACACTAGTGTATCTATTAATGTAAGAATGAAGAATCCAGATGAAGTAATTAATAAATATAAAGAAGTTGCTATCAAAGTAGAAGGAGTTATTTCATTATAATATACTTAGTTTTCTGATGAATACTATAAGTTTACTAACTAGATTATTTTGCTGTTTGATAAATAAAATAAGACAATGATCATGCTGACTTATTTTATTTTAGTATTTTGCGAAACATATTTATAGAATAGTCTAAAAAAAGTAATCAATTGCAAACTGAATCTATAGAAGTTTAACTATATACTTATAATAAAGTCTTCAAAAAACTCATTCTGAAAACACTTTACAAATTGATTTTTAAGATTATATCTACACAATTTTTACATACATTTTATGGAAATTAATAACTTAGAGTATAATACAGAGCGTGAAAAGCTTATCATTCCAGAATATGGTCGTCATTTACAAAAGATGATTAACCACACTGTTGCTATAGAAGATAGAGAAGAGCGTAATAAGGTTGCCAAATCTATTATTGCGGTAATGGGTAATTTACAACCTCATTTACGTGATGTGCCCGAGTTTCAGCATAAGTTGTGGGATCAGTTATTTATTATGAGTGATTTTAAACTTGATGTGGATACTCCATTTCCTGTATTGACTAAAGAAAAACTACAAGAAAGACCAGAGCCTCTTGATTACCCTCAGAACTTTCCTAAATATCGTTTTTATGGAAATAATATCAAAAGAATGATTGATGTAGCTAATAGTTGGGAGGACGGAGAATTAAAATCTGCCCTTACACTAACTATTGCTAATCATATGAAGAAATGTTATCTAAACTGGAACAAAGATACAGTAGAAGATAGTGTGATCTTTAATCATCTTTTTGAGTTGAGTGATGGTAGGATTAATATGAAAGGAAGTAATGAAGATCTTACAGATTCTACCAATTTGATGAGAGGGAAGAAGAAAAAGCACAATAACAATAATAACAATAATAGTGGTAAAAAGAATTACCGAAATAACAGAGGTAAAAAACGCTACTAAACCTCAATTAAAACTAACCACTAATAAACTATTAACGATTACATGGGGACTTTTCAAATAGAAGGAGGCCATCAGCTCAAAGGTGAAATTACACCACAAGGAGCAAAAAATGAAGCCTTGCAAATTCTTTGCGCTGTATTATTAACACCAGAAGAGGTGGTAATTTCTAATATTCCTGATATTCGGGATGTTAATAAATTAATTGATATTCTCAAAAACCTTGGAGTTAAAGTAGAGAAATTAGAAAAAGGGAAGTATTCTTTTAAAAGTGATGAGCTTGATTTAGAATATTTAGAGAGTGAGCGGTTTAAAAAAGAAGGAAGTGGACTTAGAGGATCGATTATGATTGTAGGTCCGCTATTGGCAAGATTTGGAAAAGGATATATACCTCGCCCAGGAGGAGATAAAATAGGAAGAAGACGACTAGATACGCATTTTGAAGGATTTATAAACCTTGGAGCGACATTTAGATATAATAAAGAAGAACGTTTTTACGGAGTTGAAGCACCTAATGGTTTGACAGGAACCTATATGTTGCTGGATGAAGCATCTGTTACTGGTACTGCAAATATTGTTATGGCTGCAGTGTTGGCTAAAGGGACTACGAAGATCTATAATGCGGCTTGCGAACCTTATTTACAACAGTTATGTAAGATGCTCAATGCTATGGGGGCAAAAATCACAGGTGTTGGTTCTAATTTATTAACTATAGAAGGAGTAACTTCATTGGTAGGTTGCGAGCACAGGGTATTACCTGATATGATAGAAATTGGCTCATGGATAGGTCTTGCTGCAATGACAAAGAGTGAGATTACTATAAAAAATGTGAGCTGGGAAAATCTAGGGCTGATACCAAATACTTTTAGAAAACTGGGGATTACATTAGAGCGAGTAGGAGATGATATTTATATACCAGCTCATAATGATGGCTACCAGATAGAAAGTTATATCGATGGTTCTTTTATGACTATTGCCGATGCTCCTTGGCCAGGGTTTACTCCAGATCTACTTAGTATAGTGTTGGTAGTAGCTACGCAGGCTAAAGGAGAAGTGATGGTGCATCAAAAAATGTTTGAAAGTCGTTTGTTTTTTGTAGATAAATTGATTGATATGGGGGCAAAGATTATATTGTGTGACCCGCATAGAGCTACAATTATAGGTCATGATTTTAAATCTACATTAAAAGCGACAACAATGGTGTCTCCAGATATAAGAGCAGGTATATCCTTACTTATAGCAGCGTTAAGTGCGAACGGAACGTCAACTATTCACAATATTGAGCAGATTGATCGTGGGTATGAGAATATTGATGAACGTTTGAGGGCAATTGGAGCAAAAATTACCAGAATAGAAGCATAAAATAGTTTTTAGTAGTCCAAAATAATGATCCCATTCAAATATTTTTTGAATGGGATTTTACTTACTAAGCGATATTTTAATGCTCTGGAGTTTACCTCTAACTTAAAGGTAAGGGTCTATTATTAGATGAATACTTTGTGGACTTATACTTGAAGTAGTTTATTTTTTTTATATGAGATGGTTGATTAGTAGCTATGCTGGTTAATTATTTGATTTTTCCAGTTCAATGCTAATTTCATAGTTTCAAACAATCGAAATTCTTTTTTAAAAAAGCTTTTTCAAGTTTTGTTTGTACTTTTTGTTTAGGGTTATTGGATGCTACAGCAAGTTCCGCAAGACTAGGTGTTTTTGAGATCTCTAAATATACAGTAGGGTTTACAGTATAAGAATTAATACGCTGTGTAATGTATACAAATGGTTTGTTTTTGTTGTACTTTTCTACTATTAATAATAAGATGTCATTATGTTCTGGTAAGACGGTAATTCCTTCTTTCATAATGGCTATTACGTAGTCTTAGTATACTTCTATGTGACAGAAGTAGAAATTATAAGAGGTAATCATCAAATAACATTTGATCTTTAGGGATAACAGTTTTTTAGATTGTTATGTGGTGAATATATTTATGAAAAAAAGACTGCTATTTTTTTTTAAAAAAATAGCAGTCTTTTTTTATTGATTAGAGTTTTTTCTTTTAATTAAGATTCTGTAGATTCTTCAGCTTTTTTTATAGTAATTGTAAGCTCACTAGAATCGTCATCCATATCCATAAAGATACTATCTCCTTCTTGCAGTTGAGAATTTATGATCTCCTCGGCTAAAGCGTCTTCAATGTATTTTTGAATTGCTCTTTTTAAAGGTCTTGCACCATACTGTCTATCGAATCCTTTTTCGGTAATGTAGTCTTTAGCTTTTTCGCTAAGTGATAATTCATAACCTAATCCTTTGATTCGTCCGTATAATTTATCAAGTTCTATATCTATAATTTTATGGATATCTTCTCGCTCTAATGCGTTGAATACAATTACATCATCTACACGATTTAGAAATTCAGGAGCAAATGCTTTTTTCAGGGCATTTTCTATTACTCCTTTGGCGTAGTCTTCTGCTTGGGTTTTTTTGGCAGTAGTTCCAAAACCAACTCCTTGTCCAAAATCTTTTAGTTTACGGGCACCAATATTAGATGTCATTATAATTATGGCATTTCTAAAATCAATTTTACGACCTAAACTATCAGTAAGATATCCGTCATCTAGTACTTGTAGCATCATATTAAACACATCAGGATGTGCTTTTTCAATTTCGTCAAGTAGAATTACAGCGTATGGTTTTCTTCTTACCTTTTCTGTGAGTTGTCCACCTTCTTCGTAACCTACATATCCAGGAGGAGCTCCGATAAGTCTAGAAACAGCAAATTTTTCCATGTATTCACTCATGTCAATACGTATAAGTGTATCCTCACTGTCAAAAAGTTCTCTTGCAAGTACTTTTGCTAACTGTGTTTTACCAACTCCTGTTTGACCTAAGAAAATAAAAGAGCCAATTGGTTTGTTTGGATCTTTAAGACCTGCACGATTACGTTGTATTGCTTTTACTACTTTGCTTACTGCTTCGTCTTGACCAATTACTTTACCCATAATTAGGTTTGGTAATTCTGCTAGTTTATTGCTTTCGGTTTGAGCAATACGATTTACAGGAATCCCTGTCATCATAGAAACAACATCAGCTACATCATTTTCATCAACGGTTTCTTTGTGTAGTTTGGATTCTTTTTCCCATTGTTCTTGTGCAACCGCTAGTTCTTTTTCAAGATTTTTTTCGTCATCTCTGAGTTTGGCAGCCTCTTCGTATTTTTGTTTTTTTACAACACTATTTTTGAGTTCTCGTACTTCTTCAAGCTTTTTTTCGAGATCAAGAACTTTTTTAGGAACATCAATATTAGTTATATGAACTCTGGATCCTGCTTCATCTAAAGCATCTATGGCTTTGTCAGGCAGAAAGCGGTCTGTCATATATCTATTAGTTAGTTTTACACAGGACTCAATAGCTTGAGGAGTGTAGATTACATTGTGATGCTCTTCGTATTTTTCCTTAATATTATTAAGGATTTCTATTGTTTCTTCTATATTGGTAGGTTCAACAATAACTTTTTGGAAACGTCTTTCTAGAGCACCATCTTTTTCGATGTATTGTCTGTATTCATCAAGAGTTGTTGCTCCTATACATTGTATTTCACCCCTAGCCAAGGCGGGTTTGAACATGTTAGATGCGTCAAGGCTTCCTGTTGCTCCACCAGCACCAACAATGGTATGAATTTCATCAATAAAAAGGATGATGTCATCATTCTTTTCTAATTCATTCATTACAGCTTTCATTCGTTCTTCAAACTGTCCTCTATATTTGGTTCCAGCAACCAGACTTGCCAAATCGAGTGTAACTACTCTCTTGTCAAATAAGATTCTAGAGACTTTTCTTTTAACAATCCTTAATGCTAGCCCCTCTGCGATTGCAGATTTACCTACACCAGGTTCTCCTATAAGTAATGGATTATTTTTCTTTCGTCTACTCAGTATTTGAGATACGCGCTCTATTTCTTTGGATCTTCCTACTACAGGATCAAGTTTACCTTCTTCTGCCATAGCAGTAAGATCACGTCCAAAATTATCTAAAACAGGAGTTTTAGATTTTTTTCCAGCTTTATTTCCTCCAGAAGGTGAGTTAAAGGGATTTTCTTTAGAAGAGTCTCCAGTTAAATCATCATCGTCATCAGAGAAAGATTCTGCTCTTGGGTTGTCGATATATTCTTCTTCTTCGTTAGCAATCATAAACTTAAATTGGTCTTTAACGTTATCGTAATCTACTTTTAAACGATTTAAAAGCTTTGTAGTTGGGTCGTTTTCATTTCTAAGAATACATAGTAAAAGATGAGCAGTATTAATAGAGGAACTATGAAATAACTTTGCTTCTAGAAAAGTTGTCTTTAAAGCTCTTTCTGCTTGTCTAGTTAAATGTAAATTTTTTTTCTCATTCGAGGCTACAGCTACTTCTGGATTTGCAGGGCTAAGAATTTCGACTTTTCTTCTCAAATTAGTCAAGTCAATATCTAATGCATCAAGAATATTAATTGCTTTTCCACTTCCATCACGTAGCAATCCCAGCATAAGGTGTTCTGTACCAATAAAATCATGACCCAATCTTAGGGCTTCTTCTTTGCTGTACGCAATAACATCTTTAACTCTGGGTGAAAAATTATCATCCATAAAATTATTCTCTTTCTTTAATTCTTTATAACTAAAATAGTAATTTTTAGAATTACATCGGCAAAAACTCAGCCTTTTATCAAGGATAAATGAATATCTTTTTATAAAACTTTGTTTTTTGCCTTAATAAATCCAACAGTTTAAAAAACAATGTACCTGATATAGTGTTGTTTGGCAGTTTTTTAAGTTCTGTATGGTAAATAGACAAAAAATGAATTAATAATCAAAACCTAATAAAGCAGACTTATTAACTATGTGTATGTCTACTATTGTTAATAAATTACGTATATTAGGTAGGTGATTGACTGTTAAAACCGCCTTAATTTACTTAAATTAGCGCGTTTAATTAATCAATTTTTAGAATAAAATAATTATTTATGGCTGATGGAGAAAAGCTTATACCTATCAATATAGAAGATGAGATGAAATCTGCATACATCGATTATTCGATGTCTGTAATTGTTTCTCGTGCACTTCCTGATGTTAGGGATGGCCTTAAGCCCGTACATAGACGTGTTTTATATGGTATGTATGAACTGGGTGTAAAAGCAAATAGTGCTCATAAAAAATCTGCAAGAATTGTAGGTGAGGTACTTGGTAAATATCACCCACATGGGGATACCTCTGTGTACGATACAATGGTTCGTATGGCTCAGGAATGGAGTTTGAGATACATGCTGGTTGATGGTCAAGGTAACTTTGGTTCTGTAGATGGTGATAGTCCAGCCGCAATGCGTTATACAGAAGCAAGAATGCGTAAGATATCTGAGGATATGTTGGCGGATATAGAAAAAGAAACCGTAGATCATACATTTAATTTTGATGATACTTTAAAGGAACCAACGGTATTACCAACAAGAGTTCCAGGACTATTGATTAATGGAGCGTCAGGTATTGCTGTGGGTATGGCAACAAATATGCCGCCTCATAACCTAAGTGAAGTAGTTGATGGTACTATAGCTTATATAGATAATAATGATATAGAAATTGATGAGTTGATACAACACATCAAGGCTCCTGATTTTCCTACAGGTGGTACTATATATGGATATGATGGTGTAAGAGAAGCTTTTAAAACAGGTAGGGGTAGAGTTGTTATACGTGCCAAAGCTAGTTTTGAGGAAGTGAATGGTAGAGAGTGTATCATTGTAAGTGAAATTCCTTATCAGGTCAATAAAGCAGATATGATTAAAAAGACTGCTGATCTGGTTAATGATAAGAAAATAGATGGAATTGCCACCATTCGCGATGAGTCTGATAGAAAAGGAATGCGTATTGTATATATATTAAAACGTGATGCAATACCTAATATAGTACTGAATCTTTTATATAAATATACGGCATTACAATCTTCTTTTAGTGTAAATAATATTGCACTGGTTAATGGAAGACCACTGTTATTGAATGTAAAAGAAATGATTCATTATTTTGTAGAACACAGACATGAAGTTGTGGTTCGTAGAACAAAATATGAATTAAGAAAGGCTGAAGAAAGAGCGCATATTTTAGAAGGATTAATTATAGCTTCTGATAATATAGATGAAGTAATTGCTTTGATACGATCTTCTGCAAATGCAGATGAAGCTCGTGAAAAGTTGATCAAACGATTTGAACTTTCTGAATTACAAGCAAAAGCAATTGTAGAGATGCGTTTGCGTCAATTAACCGGTCTGGAGCAAGATAAGTTGCGTGCAGAATATGATGAGTTAATGAAAACAATTGATGATCTTAAAGATATTTTAGCGAAGAAAGAACGCAGAATGGAGATCATTAAAGAAGAATTAGCAGAAGTTAAAGAAAAGTATGGTGATGAGCGTCGTTCTCAAATAGAATATGCAGGAGGAGATTTGAGTATTGAAGATATGATTCCTGATGAAAAAGTAGTGATTACGATTTCTCATGCAGGGTATATAAAAAGAACTTCTCTTAACGAATATAAGAAACAAAATAGAGGAGGAGTAGGGCAAAAAGGTAGTACGACACGTAACGAAGATTTTCTTGAGCATTTGTTTGTAGGAACAAACCACCAGTATATGTTATTCTTTACTCAAAAAGGAAAATGTTTCTGGATGCGGGTATATGAAATACCTGAAGGAAGTAAAACTTCTAAAGGTAGAGCTATTCAGAATTTGATAAATATTCATAATGATGATAAGGTAAAAGCTTTTATTTGCACTCAGGATCTTAAAAACGAAGAGTATATCAATTCTCATTATGTCATAATGGCAACAAAAAAGGGTCAGGTCAAAAAGACATCCTTAGAGCAATACTCTAGACCAAGAACAAATGGTATAAACGCAATTACTATAAAAGATAATGATGAGCTCCTAGAAGCAAAATTAACTGATGGTAAGAGTCATGTAATGCTAGCCGTCAAGTCTGGTAAGGCGATACGTTTTGAAGAAGAAAAAACAAGACCTATGGGGCGTGGAGCTTCTGGAGTACGAGGAATACGTCTTGCAGATGAAAAGGATGAAGTAATCGGAATGGTTGCTATGAATGAAATGGATAGTAATATTCTTGTAGTGTCAGAGAATGGATATGGTAAACGTTCTAAACTAGAAGATTATAGAATAACCAATAGAGGAGGAAAAGGAGTTAAGACAATTTCTGTGACGGATAAGACAGGAAGTCTTGTTGCTATAAAGAATGTAACTGATTTAGATGATCTGATGATTATCAATAAATCAGGAATTGCGATTAGATTGGCAGTAGAGGATCTACGTGTTATGGGGCGTGCGACACAAGGTGTGCGTCTTATTAACTTAAAAGGAAAAGATTCTATTGCTGCAGTAGCAAAAGTAATGCATGATGAAGATGATATTGACCAAAATGAAGATGTAGAAGATGTTGATTCTTCTGTAATAGATGAAGGGAATTCTTCTGATGGCACGAATATTGATAATGAAACGAAACAATAAATAAATCCCATTTTAAAAACTCAAGTAATGAAGACTAAATTTATCGTAGCACTTTTACTAACAAGTGCTATAGGATTTTCTCAAAAAAAGGAATTAAAAGCAGCTTCCAAAGCTTTAAAGTCTGGTAATATTGAAGAAGCATCTAAAGCGCTTAAGCAAACTGAGGCGTTATTAAATGTTGCTGATGAAAAAATGAAATCTCAATATTATTTCCTAAAAGGTCAAGTATTGGCTTCTGGGGCAGGGGACTCTTTAGAAAAGATAGAAAAAGCTGCAACAGCATATAATAAAACTCTTGAAATAGAAAAAGCTTCTGGTTCGGCTAAGTATACTGCTGAAACTTTTCAGAAATTACAATTGCTACGTCAAGCTTTGGTTGAAAATGCAATTAAAGATCAGAATGCTAAGAATTATAAAGGTGCATCTGAAAAACTTTATTTAGGATATACTACTAATAAGGCTGATACAACATATTTGTATTATGCTGCTAGTAATTCTGTAAATGCTAAAGATTATGATACAGCATTAAAATATTATGAAGAACTTAAGACTCTTGGATTTAATGGAGTGAAAAAGGAATTTATAGCTACAAATAAGAAAACTGCTAAAGTTGAAGTGTTTGAGTCAAAGCAAATAAGAGATTTATCTGTAAAATCAGGAGAGTATATCAAGCCTGATGTACGTGTTTCTGATTCTAAAAAAGGAGAGATAGCAAAAAATATCGCTTTGATATATATGAGTCAAGGAAAAGATGAAGAGGCTATTGCTGCAATAGATGATGCTAAGAAAGAAAACCCTAATGATTCTGCATTAATGCAAGCAGAAGCAGATGTATATTATAAATTAGGAAATGTAGCTAAGTATAAAGAAATTATGGAGAAAATCGTAGCTAACGATCCTGAAAATCCAGATTTATTATACAACTTAGGAGTAAGTGCTTCTCGTCTTGGTGATAATGAACAAGCTGTAGGGTATTATAAAAAAGCTTTAGAGTTAAAGCCTGATTATGCTGCTGCACAAATTAATATTGCTTCAATAATTCTTGGTGGAGAAACTAAAATTGTAGATGAAATGAATGCGCTTGGAACATCTGCAAGTGATAATAGAAAATATGATGAACTTTCTAAGAAGAGACAGGATTTGTACAAAAATGCAGTCCCTTATTTAGAAGGAGCTTTAAAGAATAGCCCTGACAATGTTGAGGCAATCCGTACTTTGATGAATATATTCTATCAATTAGATGACCCTAAAGCTGGAGAAATGAAAGATAAGCTTAAGGCAATTGAAGGAGGCAACTAATGAATTAAAGGTGTATTCTTATAATAAATAAGAAAAGTGGAATAGGTTATTACCTATTCCGCTTTTTTATTGCTTGTATTTTGGATATAGGCAAACTAGCTAAATCGATTATTTTTTAGTTAGAGATAATGTGGAGTTTAAGGTTTTGTTGAAAAACAGCTCGTTTTCAATATATTTTAAAAGTTATATAAGTTTAAGTAAATTCAGAGATTGTTTTATTTTAAAGTATGAGATAAAAGGAAACAATTTTAAAAAATAGTTCTAATTAAGAATCGTATTATGAAGTGGTTTAAACTTCATATAAAATTACACTAAATGACTTTAAATAACGTAAATCACTAATAAACAAAGGGTTTAGGAGGTTTTTATTTCTATTTAAGATCATTTAATTTCATTTAGAAACCTCCATTTGTTTTACCTATGTTTTACTTGTTTTTTTAAACGGTTCTCTTATATTTGACTAATAATCAATACTATATAAGATATGACTTCCGTTGAAATTGTGTTGTTCAAAGGTAAAAAAAATAAAGAAGGAAAACACCCTTTAGCTTTACGTATTATCAAAGACCGAAAGCCAAGTTATAAATTTCTTGAATACATACATCTGAAAGATTGGAATGCAGAAAAAACCAGAGTAAGAGGTTCAAACAGAGATTATAAATTATTAAATAATTTATGTGATAATGAAAAAACCAGAGCTTCAAACTTAGTAAGAGATTATGATGCCAAAAACAAGAAATATTCTTCAGTACAGATCATAAATATCTTAAAAGGAAAAGGAGATACTATCAAAACATTTTTTGAATTAACTGATCTCTATCTTAAAGAAATTAATATTCCTTCTAAATATAATCATCATAGATCTGAAAAAATACGTTTTAATAATTTAAAAAAATACACAAACAATCGAGATGTTCATTTTGAGGAAATCACAGAAGGGTTTTTGAAAAGGTTTATAATATACTTGAAAAACAATGGTAATTCTGCAACTGCGACAATCAATGGTCATTTGTCTCTGGTAAGGAAATTATTTAATAGAGCAATTAGAGAAGGATATGTAGGTCGACAATACTATCCTTTTTCCAGAGGTGGGATTTGCTTCAGTAAAGTAAAAACTCTAAAAATAGGTTTGAACAAAGAAGAGATCAAGAGCCTTGAACAGCTAGACCTTTCAGAAAAGCCTGTACTTGACCATGCGCGAAACGTCTTTTTATTTTCTTTTTATTTTGCAGGAATACGAATCTCCGATGTTTTACGGATCAAGTGGAGTAATTTTCAAAATGGAAGGCTGTATTATCAAATGGAAAAAAACGAAAAAGCAGATTCTCTTGTAGTTCCAGAAAAGGTAAAATGTATTTTAGCCATTTATCAGAAAGATAAAAATTGTACAACTGATTATGTATTTCCTGAACTAAAAGGAATAGACAGAACAGATATAGAAGCCGTTACTAAAAAAGTTAACGCTACAGCAGCATCTTTTAGTAGCAAGCTAAAAACAATTGCTAAACTAGCAGGAATTGAAAAAAAAATTACTCCTCACATAGCAAGACATAGTTTTGGAAATATTGCTGGAAGCGATATCCCTATAAGGATGCTACAGAAATTATATCGTCATTCTAATTTAAGTACTACAATTGGATATCAAAGTAATTTTGACCATTCTCAAACGGATGAAGCTTTGAACAATGTTTTAGATTTTTAATCGGATTCTAAGGCCTAATCTTTTATTAATTAATCAAGTCATTTATTTTTATATATAGGAACAGTTACGGCTGATGCTTGAAATTGAGAACATACTTTGTGTAAAAACTTTCTTCGTTCCCCAACAATTAAAATCTCAACTCTATAAACTTGATTTGAATCAATAATTATATGAGTAGAGAATTCTGTAGATTCGTTTGCTGCTAAATGATATCTATTGTTTTCATTACATTTTAAATGATACTTTGAACATTTTGATGCTATTGATTTTTTTTTCAAACCATGAAAATTTATAGAAGTTATGTCTTGGGATTTTAGGTTGGTTGTATATGCTGTTATACTGCTCAAACGAAGAGATGCAATTGAACCATTATTCAATTTAGCTTTTATAACTAAGTGATCATAATTTCCCTTAGTACGAGTTCTTTCTAAGATAACTTCTGTACTCAAAGGAGTTATGTCAGAATTACCAATAAATTGATAGATAAAATATAAGCCTGCACAAAAAAACACTACTATTTCTGCGAAATTTTTTATTAATTCGATAGGTCCTTTTTTATATTCTTCAGCTGTTTTTTTAAATTTAAATAGAGAACGAATTATACAAATTAGTATAATAATTATTGTAAAAAAGATAAAATAATTAAGCCATGTTATATCAAGATAAAAAACTAAAGCTAATAATAAGATTATACCCATTATAATAATGATATTGATGACATATGATATAAGCTTCTTTAATTTATGATTTGTCATAATAACACCTTTAACATTATTTTGCATATATATTACTCATAAGTTAATGATTTCTAATGAATTATTTTTTTTATTTTTTTAGTAAACCCCTCCATATTTAAAGAACTAATTATGAAATTAATGATTTATATTATCTAAAAACCCTTTTTAGCCCCCCTTTCTTACGTTCCAGAACCACAGTAAACAAACTATCCGCTTGAGATCCGTGGTTATGAAATTTAATCTCCGCCACAGCTCGTTTTCTACAAAATAGGTTCCAAGGTGATTTGCCTGGTTTTTTATAGTAATAGTAGAGGTCAAAATTATGAGTGATCTTATAGTTAGCCAGTAGAGTATCTAGTTGAGGAATATAGACCCCTTCAAAATTAAGATTAGAGGTATGTATATCAAATCTTTTGGCAGGAAGTGGTTTCAGATTATTAATCACATACACAGTATCTTTTCCTTTTGTTTTAAAATGTCCTTTTGTTGAAGCTGTAACAGCTGAATAACTGATTAGATTACGTTTTAAGTTTCCTACTTCTTTTTTTAGCATTTGTCGTAATTCCTGATTCATGACCAATTTAGCATTTTTAGCATTGATTTCTGCTATTTCTGCTCTGGTACGACTTTTACCTTCTTTATCCTTCCATTTTTTGATTTCCTGAAATTGTGCATGTTGGATTTGCTGAAAATCATTTACTTTTTGACGTTCTTTTTTCCAGAAAAAGAATAGGGTCGTTAGCGCAATGATTAGGGCAATAGGTAGTAGTTTCCAGATCATTTTCAAAGGATCGATATAACGGCTCATAAGGTATCAATTTAAGGAAGTTTATAGCTGGGGAGATAACTGTGTTGTTTCGATAAGTTCTTTACTGGAGATATTGTATCTAATTCCAGTGACTCCATATCTGTTTTTGGTAGTTACTGCATAGTTGTTTTTAAAAGTATCATCTGCTTTCACAATTTCGATATTAATTCCTGCATCAAAAAGAGGAGCCGTTCCTCCACGGATTGTTTTTTGTGTAGTACGCTGAAAAATGACAATGAATATAGTTTCTGGATGTTGTTTTCGTAAACGATCAAAATCTTGTGAAGGCAGTCCTGTTTTGTTCCAACTATCTATAACAATTACATCAAAATCGTTGGCTACATTTGAAATAGTAGTATATCCTTCAGGTAATTGATCCGTAATAAAAATATGATCTTGGTTTACAGGTTCCAGGTATTGTTCTTTCATACGAGTAATCAAATCAGATCGACTTCCAATTTCCAGAGAAAATATAGCAATACGATTTCCTATATCAGCAAAGGCATCTGCCAGTTGATAGGTAAATCTTGTTTTCCCCCCGCCTTGATCTCCTTCAATGGTAACTGCCAATTCAAATTTTTCTAAATCTCCTAACAACTCTCCTAAAGTTCCATTTAAACGAAATGTATTTTCAATAGTTCTTTGATGGGCTTTGTTGATTGGGGTAAAGAGTGAAGCACTTTTTGATTTTGGGATACTTACAGAACTATCAGGGATTACATCATTATAACCTTGTAATGTTTCCTTTTGTTTATGATCAAGAATAGCATGAAGTGCTGATCTCCATTTTTTGTTAAGTACAATTTCTATTTTCCCATCATATGGAAGTTTATTATGCTCCTGTATGATTTTATCTTGTATTTCTCCTAAATGATGGGCGACTATAGATTCTTTGGTAATTTCTTTTTTAAGGATAGCATTTTGAAAATCATATATGAATTGCTTTAATTCTTCTCTGGAGAGAATGGTTTTATGCATCGCTAAGAATCGTTGTAAAAAATAAGCCTCTACTTTTGATAACAGTGTGTTTACTATTGGTGGGGCAGATAAATATGTATTTAGCCTTTCAAGATAGAGATCAATAGTTTCTTTAATATGGTCATCTTCCCTATAAAACTCTTTAGCTTCCATAAAAAAGTGATGCCCTTTTTGTAATACTTCTGGTAAGTCTGGAATATGTACAGATGTAATTCCTGATTCATAGGTATCAAAACAAATAAACTGATTTTTCATAGCTCAATTTTATAAAATAGACATATGATCCTTTCGGGATAGTTCGGTTTGATTCTCTTTAGGAGTTATTTTAACAAAGTAAGTTGTAATCTGAGCGCTTTAGCTTTTATAATAAGTTTAGATGTTCTCAAACCATGAATTCCTTTGTCATTCTTTTCTAAATTATTAATAATCCGTTTTCCAACAGATTGTACTACAGGAACGCTTACTGCATTGCCTAATAATTGATATCTTCTACTATCACTTAATTCATTTCTTTTTCCATCAATGACTCCATGTTTAGTCCAATTATCAGGAAACCCTTGAAGTCTTTCACATTCTAAAGGTGTTAGTTTTCTTACATTATTAAGATTCAATAATAGGTTTTCATTTTGAGGGTGTGCTGTGATTGTTCCTATTCTGTTATCATCTCTTGGGGTAAACTTTTTTTCTCGAAAAGGAGCATAATCTTTTCCTTTTTTTCTATTTGTTTTACGAATCATTTTTGCTTTTTCTGTTCGTTCAACTCCTAAAGGTTTCCAACTTGGTAATACCAAATTATCTTGATCTATCCCAGTAATACAATTTGTATTCCCATCTTTTCTGAATTTTACTTTCTTCTTTCCAGATACATTTCTTCCTCCTCTGAGTGCCATAATAAATGGATTGGTCATTACACTGGTATCGCCAACTCCTGTTACAATTGTCGGAGTAATGTTGGCTTTCGAGAGCCTTTCTCTAGAGCAATCTTTAATCGCTTTACAGCTTTCTCCGATAGGAAATATTTGGGGTCTGGGTTTTTCTCTAAGTGATCCGACAAGGTAGATTCGCTCTCGATTTTGGGGGAGAAACCAGGCAGTATTAAGCAATTGCCATTGACACTCATATACCCCAATGTTGGCAATCGATTTAAGTACGATTTCAAAGTCTTTACCCTGGTTACTGGAGAAAAGCCCTTTGACATTTTCAAAGATAAACAGACGGGGACGATATATGTCCAAGACTCTAATTGCCTCAAAAAAAAGCTTGCTTTTACTTCCTCGGATTCCTTTTTGTTTTCCAGCAATTGATAAATCTTGGCATGGAGATCCGAAAGTAACAATGTCTGGTGTTGAAAGTTGTCCTTTTTTGATTTTCTCGATTGCGCCTGCATATATTGACTTTTTAAAGTTATACCGATAATTGGCTATGGCATATTTATCAATTTCACTGAAGTAATGCTTTGTAAAACTTAGCCCTGCCTGTTGTAACCCTAAAGCAAAACCACCAGTTCCAGAGAATAAATCTAATAGTACCATTTCTTTATTTTAAATTACAATGAGTAATGATACATTTATGAATAAATACGATTTCGATATGAATCATATTCATTCCTCTTTATTGTTAATAAATACGGTTTATTTAATTGTAAGCGTGTGTATTATATCCTAAATTTGAAAGAGATTGTATTAACTTAACACAATGAAGAAAGAAGAAAAAGGCTTTTTAACCACGTTACCAGATATTATTAATACGAATATTCCTGAATTATTGGTCTTGTTTAGAGATTCTATCTCATCCAGTTTAAATGGGCATACTTTTACCTTTAGTGGTATTTATGAACAAGTAAGTAGTCAGGCATATCACAATAATATGTATTATTATGATCGTGTAATGGATAAAGATACTAGAAAACATATTACTTTATTCTTACATAAAAAATTTAGAAAATACCTGAAGAACAGAGAACCTTATCAATTTACTGGAAAAATACAATTACACAGGGAAATTCGGTCTGGTTCTATAGATATACTTTTATATGTTTCCAATGTTGATGTAAGTAAAGATGAGAAACAATTCATTACAGAAAATGAATATAATTTAGTCAAAGATCGTTACGATCAAGGCTTTTTTGATATAGAAAACGATATTAGTCAAAAATTATGGAATAGTATTAATCCAAAAATTCTTGTTTTAACGGGTAAAACTGCAAAAATTGAAGGAGATTATTTAAAAGCTTTACACCATCCTGAATATTATCAGATAGATTCCTTACAAACTAATTTTTCAAATAAAAACTATTTTTTTTCTACTCTTGATCATATTAAAAGTGAATATGATTATCTAGCAATTGTTCGTGGAGGAGGGAGTGGTCTTGGCTTTTTTGATCAAGAAGATGTTTGTAAAAAGGTTTTAGAAATAGGCATCCCTTTTATTACTGCCATTGGACATGAAGCTGATAAAACTATGCTGGAGAAAACAGCTGACAAATCATATGCAACCCCGACTGCTTTTGGCAACGCTCTTGAACAATTGGTTCAAAAAGATATTGATTACAAACGCCATATTGTCTCCCTTGAAAATGAAATGGATAAAAAGAATCTGTTCAATAAAAAGCTTCTAAATCAAAAAGATGAAGAATACAGGTTGGAACTAGAATATCTAGAAATAAAAAGAAAATCTCAATCTAAAAATTTTATGATTGCAATAGGCATCATGCTATTTGTAATTATTGTTTTACTTTTTTTAAAGTAGTAATCATAAATTGTTAAGTAAGGAATAATCTATTTTTGAATTTAGCAAACCAAATTAATAATTCTATTTTTTAACTATAGTCTATCTAGCAGTTTTGATAGTACGCTTTTTATCCTGATAAGCACAAGCAAATTCGTTTTCTAATATAATATTTTTAAAAGGACTACTCTTTGTAATCTGTTTACATTCTATATAAATTAATCCACCTAGACTCTCTAGGTCAAATAATAGGTTTTATTTTAAACACTTAAATTTGATTTAAAATTTTATCAGTTAAAAAGAAATGAAGTAATCAAATGGAAACAAGAAAAGTAGCTTTTAAAAATTTTGTGATATTAAAGATGTCTAAAAATGACAAATATAAAAATTTGGCATGCGATATTATCAATGATTCTAGTCTTCCCATTGATAAATCTTTTGACAACCTTATTAAATACATAGATTTTCAAACTATGATGGGAGGTACCCATGAGATATTCGGAGATTTTTTAAGTGAGTTTAAAGAATATTGTAAAAACACTCCTGTAAAAAAAATAGAAGATATCGTTAGTTATTGTTTTACGGTTTTTAACTCAGATAAATGGAATAAAATTAAAGATAACTTTTGCATTGGAACAGTATACTTAGTTGGAAATGATGAAGATATATATAAAATATACTGCATAGAGGAGAAAAGTAAAAATGCTTTGAAGTTTGAACTTAAATTAAAAGTAGATTTCAATAATTTAATAATAATAGATCAACAAAGAATCCCTAAAGGAAAACTAACACGAAAATATACAGTAAATAAAGCTATAGATATTCTAAAAAAATGCTCTTATCAAAGTGCTATCCCTCCCAATAAGAAGTCTTTTTCTGAAATTATGCTTTTTCTGGAGTTGAATAACAGATAAAGCCTTTAAATAGTTTATTGATTCTTATTTTTTTTATTATTTAGTTGCATTTCAAACAACTTTTTCACCCCTTCTTTCATAGTAAATCCATCAAGATTGATTTTGAATAAATTAGCTATTATTCTTCTAATAAAAAATACGGACACAATTGAGACAACAATTAATCCAGTAATATAGGATGATGGATCTATATCTAATTCGGGACTTAATGCCCATGTTATATACACCATGGAAATAATAAAACACATTAAGGCGACTAGCGGGAAAATTTTCACCATCTCATTCCAGTTAATATTTTTATTATTAACATATAAAACCGTAAAAACAAACCCAATCATAAAAATAAAAACAGGTAATCCAATACCATTTAAAAAAGCATTTAAAGTCTTAAAACTTCTTATTTTATGATAAGCTTTACGGTTTTGAAGGTTTGTATATTGCTTAGATAATTTTTTTTGATTAAGATCATGTTCTTTAACCAAATTTAGAGCTTTATTCTTTTTTTCTGGAGTAATCACATTAGAATTACTTGCTATTTCTTTCAATAAAAGAACAGCATAGCTTCTGTTTTCATCTCGTAAGCTACGATACTTCTTAAATTCTTTTTTAGCAAGAACAATATCTTTTGGGTTACCTTCAGCAAAAACCTGAGCTAGTGAGGCCATTGTTCCAGATAAAACCATAAAACCTATAAAATATTTTTTAATAGTATTCGTCGTCATCGTCGTCTGAAGAACTTCCAAGCGGACGAGTTTGGTCTTTATCAGTTGCAAAAAATTCTTGATCATAATTCTCTGGGGCAATATTTTCTTGTTCTACATTATTGACTTCACAGCTAATAAATCCAATCATGATCATCATAAATAGAATGGGATATAATACTATCTTTTTCATTATTAAGTTGGTTTTAATTTAAAAATACAGTTTAAAGAGTCTGATAAATTTAAACATAAACCTCAATAAATCAAATAAATAGATTATTTTTTAGTAAGATATTTCCCCTAAAAAATGATCTTGTGGAATAGCCGTAAAAAAATTATTATTAACTACGACAATATAATGATTTTTAACCATATTTTATATACGGTATTAGCATAATTTAGTAAAATTATAAAATTGATCTTATACATGATATGTTACAATAAATCTTCTCTATAACTTTTATGTAAAAAATGTTGGTAATATTAAAAGGAGGAAATATAGTGTAGTTACACAAAACCATAAAAAAAGTGAATACCTCAATATTTTTATTTTAACTATAAGATTTAGTCTGGTATAATATTTTTTGTAAAAGTTTTGATTTTATTCAATAGTATTAACCTGACTTGAATTAATCATGATTTGAATTATGCGTAAAAAGCTTAATTTCAAAATTTTACATGATTAAAAATCTAGTTTTGTGCCCGTCGGGTTAATAATAGGAATAGAGGAATTAACCTTCCTACTCATTTTCATCTGAAGAAAATGAATTGCTTTTTACATCTTGATTATTAAGTATTCCAGATTTACTAACTCCAATACCTCCTAATATTCCTGTCAGAAAAGTTAACCAACTAACAAAATATTCATTTTGCAGCATTAATATTAAAATTGACAGAATTGCAATAAAAAACAATCCTCCAAGCATTACATATCTCTTAGTTCTCTGATTAACTGTTGTAGCCTCAATTCTTTTTAGTTCAACTCTCTCTTCCGCCTCTAATTTTTGTTTACTAAATTCAAAATGATTTTGCTCATTAATTAAAACGGACTCAATTAACTTATCTTTCTGTTTCTCATTTAAACCAGCTAAATCTGAATTCGATTGATGACTTTTTTGCCATGACATCATCATTTCCATTTCTGCTAAAACTCCCTTGAATTTTTGTTTAGCCTCTTGATTGGTAGCTGTATCTTCAGTATTACTTAATTCTTGATTAGATTGTGATAATTCATCACTCATAACTTAAGGAATGGGATTTATTCTTGTAGTATAAAAAATTTCGATTCTGTTTTTTTTTCTCAGAAGAAGTGTCTAAAATAGAAGCAACTTTTTTTATCTTATCATTAATCGCCTCAATCTTGTCTTCACAGAGGTATTCCCTCTTCTTTTCTACATAAACTTCATCAATCATATCTTTTATTTCCTGTACATCTGTTTCAGACAAATTTGTTTTTTGAGCATAATCATAAACCATCTTTATCATCATCTCATAAGCCTCATCCAAGGCATTAGGAGTCTCTAAAGATTTTTTTTTGTTTAAAAACATAGTTGCTTAATTAAACTCGTAGAAAATATTCTGTATGTAAAATAGTAAAATTATTTGTAAATATAAATTACTTTACCATTTACTCATAAAAAAAACTAATATTTATAAGAATTAACCGAAAAAACCTCAAAACAAACGATTAAATATTATAATTATTTGAAATTCATATTTTATGTTTTTCAAGGCTCTCCAATTCTTTCAAAAAGAAACCGCACTACTTCGGGACGCAATAGTTTTGTGGTTTTTTTATAACCAAACTGTTGTAGCTCTTTTATATAAGTGTTAATCCATGTAGAAAATGTTTTAGTAGACACATCATACATAGTCGCCAATTCATATTTATAATACGCTTTGATTTTAACAGGCTCTTCTCCTGCAAAATAGATTCCTTGTGATGTCTTTTTATTTTGATTCATGTTTCATTTTTTTTAAGGAAGAGCAGTAGTTTGATTTTCATATGGAGCTTGAGAAATCAACTCCTCTCCAATTACATTACCCAAAAACCCACCAATAAGAATAAAGGGATAAGTTTCTTTAGGAGCATATTTTTTAGCAATGATAAATCCTAGCATACTCCCCATCAGTGCCAATCCTGCCTTTTGTGTGTTTTTGGATATCTTCATCTCCTAGTTCATTTTGTTTAATAGCAACAATCCTGTTGCTGCCAAGACCGATCCCCAGGCAATATTGCTTAGGATTCTTCTTCGCTCATCTCTAAAATCGACCAAGGTTACAGTAAACCGATTCCCATACCTGCGTTGATGCTCTTTTGATATTTTCATAAAACGTTTAAAATCTTCGGCATTGGCAAATACCAAACATCCTGCAGAGAAGTTATCTATCACTTTGGTGGTTCCTTGTTTTCTGGCTCTATGGATATTGATCCCAAATCTCCCTGTTTGTTCCACTCCCGATTCAAACCACTTGAATAATCCTTTACGTGTATAGTTTCTAATAATATCTACAGGCCCTGTTTGTACGAGTGCAGGATATATCCCTCGGTGTAATCCAATACTATAGGCATCAATATATTGGCCTTTCTTTAAAAAAGCAGTCCCTTTTGGGTGCATAGGATTCTCCAGCCAATACTGCCCTGGATCTGTAGTCGCTTTAAAAATATGGTACACCCATTTTCCTGTGTCATTGGTATAGAATACATGTATTTCATCATCAAAATTATTACTGCGAACAAATCGACTGCGATACCCAACAATATTAAGTCTGTAGGGTTCTCTGTAAATTTTGTATCCTTTTCTTCGTACTATTTGTAGGCTTTTGGCTAACATAATGCGTAGATTGTTGCTGGTTTTTAATTGAGGGTATCACTGATAAAATCAGAAACTGCCCAAAGCTGTTTTTTAAGTCTTCGTTTGCGATAAACTCCATCCCCTTCACGCGCTCCCGTATCATTGGTATTCCCCTCTACAGTAATGACCCATCGTTTTTCCCACTGGTCTATAAACCCTATATGAGCAGGACGATTAAGTGAGCGATACCAGATCATAAATACATCTCCTTTTTGTGGGGTTTTCTTTTCAAACTTCCCCCGATGATAAATGCGTTTACTTTTAAGAGCGTAACTAGGAACCCAGCCACTTTGTGGAGCATCAATTTCTGTATTTTGGTAACACCAACTCACAAAAGCAGCGCACCACGGTAGTGATGGTTCTAAGCCAACACTTTGCAAATACAATTCTACAGATACCCCCCGATTGGAACCCCCAACTTCTCGAACTCCAATTTGAGAATCATACAATTCTTTTACACAGTGTCGTTTTTCTTCTTCTGTAAGTCTGTACTCATTTATAGTGTTCTGGCCAATACTGCGACTGCAAATAAGAAAGCAAAGAATATACAGGTAGATAGTTTTAGTTTTTGCCATGGTGTGATGGTTTTAAAATCATTTCTAAATTGGTTATCCAGGTAATCTTCAGAGGTAGGCCATATAAGTTTCATCAGGATACGTACAATCCCGTGAAGGATAAAAATTCCGATAATGGCAAAAAGATATACTTGAAATATCCCTGCATCATAGGTTGCAGCAGTAGGATCCATCCATCGAAGAAACACAGCACTATGCACCCATAATATAAGCCCTACTGCCAGAGAGGACAACTCTCTCCAAACTTTAAAATAACCACAAAGAGGTTTTAGTTTTTCTAAAATTGGTTGTAACCATTCTATTATTTTTCTCATTGTTTTGATTTTTAATTTTACATTTTTATAGTTCTCTCTTTCTAAAAAGAGGATAGGTTTTCACTAGGAGCATATACCGTTTCCCCTGATTGTGTTAGAATTCGTGTCATTCCTCTTCTCATCCCTGTGATATATCCCACCACTGTACCAGGGACTAACTGCGGAACAATAAAGGATCCATCTTCTGTTTGCAATAATGTTGGGGTTTCTGCTATGGCCAGATTCCATTCTTGTGTTATCTGATCGGTATTCTTATCAAAAGAGTCCAGATTTCCCATGCCAGGAATAAACCATATTCCTTTTGCATTTTGCTTCAATCCCATTTTTCTGAATGCTGCCCTGATCTTTACTTTCTCCAGTTGTTTATTTTTGAACGCTACACTCAACAAGGCATTGACAAGGGAGGAAACTCGTGTTCCCAGAATTCGTACATTTTGAAAAAAAGTACTTACTTGTTGATACTGACTCACTGAGGTAATTTTTTTAAGTCCACTTAATACCCCAAAGAGATTTTGGCTATTGGCGGCATTGATAATTTCTTTGGCAATCCCTGCTGCAGGAAAGGTAAGATTGGTGGTTTTGCCAACTAAGGTTGTAAAATTACTTTCTGTCAATGCGGATGGAAACCCTATGGCTTGCAAAGCGCGCTGAGTTCCTCTACCAAAGACACCGTCTACTTTTCCGTTTTTAAAACTAGTTTCTCTTATAATCATGGCAGATTGCCCTCCCTTTTTCAAGAGTGTATTTTGTAGCATTCTGACCAAAGCACCGCTGGTTCCTTTTCGCAAAGGAAACTGGTTACTGGCCACTCTTGGTAAGGTGGGATTAGCTATAATAGTATCTGGGCTAGTCGTAGTTATAGGTTGTTGAGCAGTTCTGTTTACAGCGGCTCTATTTTTAAGATGGCTATAGACTAAATACCCTAGCCCTAATACCAATCCTCCTCCAATCCCATACATAAGTACCGCCTTTTGTGAGAGAGGTTTTGTAGCGACTTTCTTTTTTAAGGGACGTTTTCTTGTTGTTTTACCTTTCATGATGTGTTAGCTCTTTAGATTGATAATTTCCTGTGCGATTGCAAATTCCTCACTGGTAAGTTCACTTTTTAGATCGGCAGAGAGATGACTCCCATATAAATCCCGATATGCACGTGCTACCTTTCTCATCATAGATGCACTAGGGATTTGTTCTATGGTAGTGAATACTGCCTCTTCATTAGTTCCCCATCCAAAAGAATTGTCATTCTCAAAGGCCATCTTTAGTTGGGTGGCATAATTAGCAGGGTTGCCAGGCTTCAATGCATGGCGTTCCCGATGGTTTCGTTTAAAACCACGAACTAGGGAACGAACCAGAAAAAACACTCCAATGGTTAATCCACTAGCGATAAGAATATTGGAAGCCGTAGGGCTAACCTTGATCTTGGGACGATTTTTTATGGCTTGCATTGCAAGTGTAGGTAGTGCCATGACTATTCTTTATTGATTTTCATTTTAACCAGATTGCGGATAAAAGCATCTTTTAAAAACAATTGTTCCATTTTGATAATACCTTTCGCTTTAAAGTGGTGGTGTATTGTTTCAAAAGCCTTTTTTACGCGGTGTGCTTCTGTAATATCTTTTGCTGTAATGGTAATAGTGATTTGCTCTTCCATACTGTTTTAATTTATGAGTGGTTAGAATTAATCAGGTGTTTGCTCCTCAGATTCTTTATGTGCTTGTTTGCTGTTTTGTTGTAGTTGCTCCATGTAATAGCTTATTTTTTTAATCAGTCCATCATCCTGTTTGATCTGTTCCCCTAATTGAACCATCAGCTGTAAGGCTTGTTCAAATTGTTGTTCTGTAAATACTTCCTGTAGATACTCTATGATTTGTAAGAGGTGGTCTTTTTCTTGGTCTGCTTCGTTAAAGCTATGTGGGAACCCCAATCTTCCCAGAGTACCCGCGATCCCCTTCATTTGTTTGGGGTATTGCTTGGCTAATCCAGAGATCGCTCCAGGAAGAAGGGTTTTCCCTAATTCTACAAATCCCAGCTTTTTGACCAACGCTTCAATTTCTTTTTGCTTCTGCTGGGTTCGTTCTTTGGCATTTTGAAGCTCCTTTTCTAATTGTTTTATGTGTTGTTCGCACTGAGCATGTGATTTTTTAAGGCTCTCAAAATCTCTTTTCTGCAATTCTTCCTGCAGTAACGAATGTACTTTATGATGTACCCCATTTAGAGTTTCCTGAGTACTCTTACTTAATTGTTCGAGTTTCTCCTGAAGTTTTCGATTCTCCAGCGATAGGCGTTGTATGGTAAGCTGATCTTTGACAATAGTGTTATGAGCTACAGTATCTTGTGTAGCAGGTAGCATTTTGTACTGTTGTTCTTTTACGACCTCTAGTTTTGATTGATTTTTCTCTAATAGATGTTGTAAATAAGCACTCTCATTAGTGATTCCAAGTTCCTCCATTTGCCTGTAATGAACTTCTTTTAATCGAGCAGATCCAGGTTTTTTATTTCGTACTTCCATCATTTTTAGTTTTTAAGATCACTTGTAAAAAGCGAATACAACGTTGGTATTTTCGGGTATTGATAATTTCAATATGATCTCCGTGTTCATGAGCATTCTCCATAATCCCTTGGGTATACCAATTGTCATATCGTCCATAGTCTGATTGTACAATAACTCCCCAATCAATATGAATGACTAGCCAGATTTCATTAGTGGCTTGAAGCGTAAGAGTCCCATTACTAGGGATGATAAATTCACGATATACCACTCGATAGTTCTCAAATCCTCGTTCTTTTACTCTTCTGTCTGCATATTGCAGTGCAAATTCCTCATGCATAAGTCTGGTGTACTGTTTGGTGTTTTACAGGTGTTTGATCTCTTTATTAGCTCACTTTTGAATCCGCAACTATCTTACTAGGTGCTTCTTCTATTAATACCCATACAGTAACCTGATATGGATATTGTGCTTTGCCGTGATCTTCAAAAGTGGCAGTGATATAGTCTGTATCTCCAGATTCTTCTACTGGAGTCACTCGATATTGCGTTGCAATATCAAGGGAGTCTTCTACCATTGGATCAGGGGATAACTGCTGCTCAATCATGGTAGCAAACCGATCCTGAGCATTCAACTGTATTTCTCTATAGAAAATCCCTCTTTTTTGAAATAGTGATAGTGTTCCTAGTATCATGGTATAGGTCTGTTTTTAAGTAGGTGGAAAAAAAGTAACCAAAGAGAATCCTGTATCTGGGAGTTTACCACTCCACAAATAATAATGCTCAGGAGTACATTGTCCTTCTTGTTTGATCTCTAGAGTAATGGGATTTGTTAATGACTGATACATTCCATTATCCAAAAGCACAGGAAAGCGATCTAAAATCGGATGGATATAATACCACCAATGAGTACCAGTAGGACCATTAAAAAAACCATCAGGTGGATATTGGCTGGTAAAAGTACTTCCACGATTGGTTTGTAAAAAACGGGTGTCTATCATTTCTGAATCTGATATCCCATAATAATACCGTGGAGGTAAAGGAAGGTCATTGCATTTGTTATGAATAGTTGAAGTGGTCAGCACTCCTATGACCTTGGCCGTAGTGTATGGAAGCTTTGTCCCCGCGTTTAAAAATTGATTTTCCCTGTGAATACTAAATTTTATAGGGACAAACTTCCTCCGCACTATAACACCCTGGGGGTCCTTTTTATTGTATTTATCAGTATTACACTTCATCTTTTTCATTCTTATGTATTTATTATCAAATCCTTAGCGTTCATTTTTATAAAGATTCTTCTATAAGAACAATCAAGCTCACCGTATATCCTTGTTCAAAACTGGCTAGGGTATGTTCTTTATCTGTAAAGCGTACCTTAACAGAAAGATCCCCTGGAGCTACTTCTCCTAATTCAAAAAACCGTTCTCTGGGAGGAACACTCAAAGAGGACATCAGTAGTTTACTAGTAAACCCATCAGGAAACAGTTCCTCTCCACCAATCTCAATACGTTGACTTCCTCGATAGTATAGTTTACTAGGGTAATCTGAGATCAACTGAAGTCCTTTTACTTTTTTTGTGTATTTAGGAAGTTCCAGATGGGATATTGTTATGCCCTCATTTTCTTTATCGACTTTAAAAGAAAAAGTAACCCGAGTCTCTTTTGTCTTACGATCCATGACTATCTTTTTTATGCAGGTACTGTTACAGTTCCTGCCAGTACCACTTTAATCAATGCCTTCTCAGGAGCATCAGCCCCTAATTCGATATTAAATTCAAACTCTTCATCATCGCGAATAAACCGTGGACTTTCTAAAAAATAGGTTCCCAGATTAAGCATGGTATTACCATCAGTGGCAAATTCCTGCATCGGACGCTCATCGATAATGATCTTTTTATTGGCAATCAATGAGAAGACTCCGTTTTGTAATCCACTTACTTTTTTGATACTGTCAAAATTGGTATGCTTCATTACCTTTTTCATTTCAGAATCACTTCCAGGAAGATCGCCTTGAATCTCTGCGGCCAGTAGAATAATTCGATTACAGAGAAACAAGCGGTCTTTCTGAAGCTTGGCCTGAGTGACATTGGTAATGCCGATCTCTTTGGCATCCTGAGTCTCGAACATATCGATATTCGCTTTATT
Source organism: Aquimarina aquimarini (assembly GCF_900299535.1). Taxonomy (GTDB): domain Bacteria; phylum Bacteroidota; class Bacteroidia; order Flavobacteriales; family Flavobacteriaceae; genus Aquimarina; species Aquimarina aquimarini. The sequence goes on from NZ_OMKE01000008.1 coordinate 121,604, forward strand.
ACCTGCAAACTTGATGGAGTAATAGGCGGCATCCGCCAGTTGTAAGCGTTCTTCTTTGATACCTCTGGCAATATTGAGCATTGAAGGATCGTATTTCTTTCCCTGATCTCGAAGAGAGGTATGTACATTAACAATTTCTAAGAATTGTGATCTTGAACTTTTTTTCATCGTATTGATTTTTAGTGTGTATGTTATTTTATGTAGGAGTGGTTGTTATGATTAGAAAAGTACTCCCCTCCAACTATTGAATTATGCCATCGCATTGAGTTCTGAGATATCATCTATTCCATCCAGTTGGTTTATATCGATACCACTCATATCTTCTGTGATCATTTCTCCATCAAAGCCTTCTACATAATCCTGATGAACATCTGCGGTGGGTACGGGTTCTCCTGCTTCAATCTTTCGGATGATCTCATCTACCTCACTGGTATCAAAATCTCCTTCATCTACTACCTCAGATCCCATAAAGACCAAAGGTCTATCTTCTTCCAGATTTCCCAGAGAAAGTTTCTTTGCCATAGAGGAGGAAAACTTATCGAGATACAATTTTTTACCGATAGCTTTTAGAGAGGTTACAGCTCTGTCTTTAGCTTCCTCCAGATCATCTTTAATTCCGTCAATGCCATTGGTGGTTTTTGGTTTTCCTCCAAATCCATTAGAGAATGCTATGCCCACTCCTGCAGAAGTAAGCCAGTCTTTACCATAGTAAGCACCCCCAAATATGGTCAGCGCGCCAATAATCAAGGAGTGCCTTCCTATGGCAGATCCAGCAACCATACCCAATACTCCTGTACTCAGATGTTTGCCGACTTCTAAAAAGCTGTTTTTTGCGTTTGCTGTTTTTTTCATAATTATCAATTAAGCCCAAGAACATTATAGGGCAGTTATACTATTGTTTAATTTGTTGGTATGCTTTGGTTTGTTGTAGGGTCTCTTTTTTGAGATACGCTATCATTTTATAACAAAGCTTTTGGGATTAGTTTTTTAGGTGTTTTTCGCTTTCTTCGCTGTTTGCTCGATCTACTGGTAAACCTGCCCAATTCATCTCTTTGAAGGCTTTTCCGTTTATTACTTCCAGTAGTTTTTTTAGGGATTCCAGAAACAGCTTTTGCAGTTTTCTTCTTATTGGATTGTATGGCAATGGCAATTCCTGTTCCTACAATGGCGAGTCCCCCTATAATGACCAGCGTTTTATTCTTTTCAAAAAAACTCTTTTTTTTCTCTGAGACTGCACTTTTTGAAGCAGGTAAGGGGGTGTTTCTTGAAACCACTGCTCGCGATGGTCTGACGGCTCTTCTTGTGATTGGAGAAGGACGTACTGCGGGTCTTCTGATTTCTCGTGGTGGAGGAAGTCGTGGAGTTGAAGGTTTGGGTTTTTGAAACAACTTTTTTGCCTGTTGCTTGATCTGTTTTGCTTTTCCAAAAATATTACCAATCTTTCCTACCAATGTTGCTATTCCTGCAACTGCTCCTGTCGCTGCGGCAATAGAAGCGCTTGTGGCAATAGCCCCTAATCCTTCTACCTGAATCTCATTATTCACAAAAGCCTCTACCATATCAGGATCAGACTCGACTACAAATTTCTCAAACGGATCGTTATAAATAGTAGGCCCATCATCATCAAATGGGTTTCCTAAAGCAACACCACTTAAAGGTACTGCTCGGTCTTTATTCCCTTTTCCTTTAAGAATAGCTCTTTTTAGGTTTCTTTTTTTTCCTCCTGCGGTCTCATAAATCTTTTCTGCTTTTCGGATTGCTTTTCTCATTTTGGCAAACTTGCGCATATCACCTCCTCGTTTTCGTGCCGCTGCCTCACTCAAATATCCAAAACGTAGCTTGCTGGCAACTTTGAACATATTGATCTTCATGGCCAGTAAAAATCCATTACGAAGTAAAATCGTCGCTGGGTTTAAAAAACGATTAAAGGTTTTTACAACGGGTTTCACTACTTTTCTGGCAAATCGCTTTAAGCCTCTTCCAATCTTTTTAAAGAAACCTCCCAATCCATCAATCACATAGATGTTTTCATCTATATCGGCATACATCACTACATTACCCTGATCATCTAATATCTCATAAGCAATCTCTGGAGGATCACTCATCCCGTTGATATACTCACTACTATCTTGAATATCCATATGATCTATTCCTGTGCTATCAAATCCATCTAATCGGTGTAATTCCATAATCTTACTATTTTAATAGTTATACTTTATAGCTCTCAAAATCTACTCTTTGCGAGCTGTCTTTTTATTCTTTAAAGGGGATGTTTTTGGTGGCTTGGCCAGCATTTTTAAGACTCCAATTCCTGCGACAACCGATATGACAGAGATCATTAAAAAGTTGAACAGCTTAAAATCATCTTTCTCTGTAGGCTGACTGGTATCTTGTTGCTCATCAAAGCGAAAGGGGGAACTGGTTTTTCCATGTTTTATAGGAGTCGCCTGTTTTTTGACAGGAGGTTGTTTTGTGATCTTAAAAGGGGTAGCGCATCTATACTGCATGGTATTCTCTGAGATGATCTCTCGTAGTGGGATTGGTTTTTGTTGTAATGCATCTAAGCTGACATCTGCAATATCCACCCCACTAAGTGTTGTACTACCTTGTAGTAAAACAGCATTGTTGATAGGAATATCTTTTTTTTCTGAATATGGAACCTCGTGATTGAATCGATCTGTTACACAATCCAGAGTAATCTGTTTACCTTCTGTAAAGACTACAGGGTATACATGTTGAAAATGTGATTTTCCTCCGTATTTAGTGATCCGAATCATAAATGGAATCCCTAGATTAGATAGGATACTGCCTATAAATACAGTATAGCAATCACAATCTACACCAGTAGCTCGATCTGCCCATGTTCTGGATGGTCTGCGTACCTGTTCGATACCCGTGGCATCCATTTTATACTGAATATGACGGTATACAAAATTCCAGATATTCTTACAGCTATCCATTACACTATTGCCTTTTAGCCTTAAAGCCAGTTTATAACTATCAGCTTTGGTTTGCTGGATCACTGCCTGTATTAACTTTAGAGTATCTTTTAATTGCGCTTTTCCTGTTTCTACAATGACCGTATCATGCCCAATACTTTTAGGGATAAGTGCATCGTAGTGATGGCCTGTAGCGATATGTCGTTTGGTAGTAGCTTGCATTAGAGTTGTAATAGAATGGTATCTGTTTTTTCATAGGGTAATCCATTAACTCTGGTTATGATCTGAGTTTGGATAGGTAGTTGAATGGGATTTCCTAAACGAATGTCTTCAGATATCTGAACACCTAGTACTTGGATCAGTGTCAACCATCCTGCCGACTGTATCTTTACATTAAAAGTCTTTTCACTATGTTCTGGAATCTCAATAATGGTATTCTCAATAGAAGAGGTACCTAGAATCTTTGATTTAAACAGAACTTTTACATACGGATGCTGTAAGTCTAATGCTATTGGATTTGGGTTTTGGAGTTTTACCTCTGCCGATAGTTCAAATCCTGTAAGGTTGATTTTATGGATCCGTACCTTAATACGAGAAGTGATATTTTTTCCTGCTTTTTGTAAACGGGATAAATATCGTATCGAAAAAAAAGCGGCCAAACCTCCAGCTATCCATTTGAACATAATCCTTGTTTTTTTTCAAAGGAATATCAAAAAAAAGAGGATGAAAAATGGAAGATATTTATTGGTATATAAAAGTTGTTTTTTATAAAAATTGTAGTAATTTAAAGGGGTAGGAAGGGTAATAGGGGATAACTTTAATCGTTGTAACTCTTCACAACACTAATGAACATTAAATGATTTTAAATGACAATAGGTTATGCAATTTACTTTTAAAACAAAACAGGAATTAAGTGCGTTTTTAGGGATCAGTAGACAGACGTTACGCAGGAAACTCAAAGAAATTAAAGGACTCGATACGGGAAGAAGACAATTATTATACCCCTATGAGGTGCGAATGATATTTGAAGCTTTTAAGGTTTTTGAATGATTTAAAGTATGTGACTTGGGGATATCCTAAAGGAACGGAGCCTAAGATTAATCCGTTTGTATGAAAATCAAAGAAAAAGGAACTGCTAAATACTAGGAAAAACAATTCTAATTCCGCTAAATTTGTAAATAAATATACAGGAAATAAAAGGACATATATCCTATTTCATTGTTGTAGCCAATTTGAACAAACCTATGGGAGTTAAAACATATCCAGCGATTGAAGGAAGTATTTTGGAAGGTTTGAGCCGAATTTTGGGAGATACAAATTATGGTTTGACTGGAACTGAAATAGGAAAATTTCTTCCCGAAGTTGGAATCAAAGATGTTGACTCAACTAACACAAAATGGAAAAGAATTTATAATGCTTTCGTAACGTATCAAAATGAAAAAAAGATTTCGAATAACATTTTAAAATTTATAATCAAATCAGTCAGTCCTGCTCGATATTTAGGAAAAAATGAACAATTTGAACACATTAGAGAGGAATTAAATAAACGCCTTTCATTTATCGGTTTGGAATATAAAGCAAATGGAAAATTTACAAACTCTACAAAATCGAACACTATTTCAGAAGCGGAACAAAAAGCAAATCGATTAAAAAGTAAACTTGAAAACAGAAACGCTCATTCAGAAATTTTTAAATATTGTAACGCAGAATTACTCGTTGAAAACTATTTTCATACTGTGTTTGAGGCAGTCAAAAGTGTAGCCGATAAAATCCGAAAAAAAACTGGTTTGACTGGAGATGGAGCGGAATTAGTTGAGAAAGCATTTTCTATAAAAAATCCTTTAATAACTATAAATGACTTATCGACTGAAACCAAAGAAAGTGAACATAAAGGATTTGCGAATTTAATAAAAGGTGTATTTGGAATGTTTAGAAACACAACTGCTCACGCACCCAAAATAACTTGGGAAATTAATGAACAAGATGCGTTGGACATTTTATCAACTATATCATTGATTCAAAGAAAACTAGAATAAAAAAGAGGTGTCCTTACCAAAGAAACATAATACCGAAACAAAAAGGCTTCTGAAAAAAGTGCCAAAAGTAAAAATTTCAAAATGGCTATTGGAGGAAGGTTACTATCCTGAACAATATGTAATTCCACCTTGTTTTCAAGTTAAAAAATTTGAATTACAAGATAATCCATACTTTGAAGTTGATACAACAGGTGCTCAACCAAAATTCGAGCCTGAAAAATCTGATTTAGTAAACGTATCTTTCCCAAAATCACAACTTACAGACAGAACATTTGGAATTATTGCACCGAAAATCTATCACGATTTAGTTTGGTACTTAATGAATGAATGGGATTTGATAATCAAGACATTATTCAAAACTCAAAACAAAATATATTCATACAGTTTTCCAATTCCGGTATCCAAAAAGAATGAAGGTATTTTAGGACATCTTCGTGCTGGAAGAATGATTTATGAATTTTTGGAAATGGCTGAAAATGATTTAGTAGCTGAAGCCTACAACTACAAATTCATATTAAAAACGGACATAAAAAACTTCTATCCTTCGATTTACACTCATAGCATTGCTTGGGCAATTCATACAAAAAAGACAATCAGAGCGAAAGGAAATAGAAGTGATTATGCAATTTTTTTAGGTTTAAAACTTGACAAGTTGATTCAGTATGCGAATGATGGTTGCACTAATGGAATAGCTATAGGGCCAGCTATTTCAGACTTAATTTCAGAAATAGTTTTAAGTACAGTTGATACTGAATCTTCGAAAATAATTGACAAAAAAGGCATTGATTTTATTGGTGTTCGCTTCAAAGACGATTATAGGTTTTTATGCCAATCAAAAGAAGATGCCAACTATATAATTAAGACTTTACAAAAACAAATGGCAGTTTTTAATTTGACTCTTAATGAAAGTAAATCTAAAATTGATGAACTTCCAGAAGGTCTTTTTAGAGAATGGACAGCTGATTATCAACCATTTTCAGTAAGGTATCGTAAAAAAATAAGTTATAAACGATTTGAAAGTTCGTTACGTGGAACTTTGAAAGTGGACAAAAAATTTGAAGGAACTGGAGTTGTTGATAGATTTTTAAGTGAATTAACAACCAACGAGAATGAATTAAAATTTGACTTTAAGGACAAAGATTTACTTAAAGCAATAAGCTTATTACTGCTTTTAAAAGAAAGAAGAAACAAGTCCTTTCCTCAAATACTTGGAATAATTGAAAAAATAATTCAGAAAAACAAAGGCAAGAAAAGAATAACAGCCAAAATAACTTCTGTTATTGAAAGTCTGCTAAATGAAAAATTAAAGAATATTGAAGACAATCAATATGACCTTATTTGGCTCATATATTTTGTAAAATCTATTAATTTATTTCCAGTTACTTTTCCTAAAAAATTCAAGTCACCATTAATAAAAAGTCTAAAGACTAATGGACTGGAATTCTTTAAACCAATACCAACGGAAATGAAACTATTTGAAACAATTAAAAAGCCAGGAAAGAATAAAGAATTACTTGAACATTTAGCTTTGTTTAAGAAAACCGAGGAATAAAAACTGGCTACAATCGAGTAGCCTGACGCGGTAATTAATTACCGCAATTTGATATAAAACCTGAAGATCTCGATTTTTAAACATCGTGATTTTCTATAACTAAATTTGACGTTAGTCGAGATAAAAACGAGAATCCTACGTAAATGAAGAAAACATTTCTATTTATAATTATTTTAGCAATTCTAGCCTCTTGTAAATCATTAAAAGTTTTAAAAACAGAATCTGAAATTTTTAATATTTTAAACAAAATAACCTATCAGCATAAAGACATTACAGATAAAAATGAGGGCTATCATAATGTAGCAGATTTTTTAAATGAAAGCGAAATAACAAAGATAGAAGCTTGGAAAAGTCCAGAACCAACTTTAGAAAATTTTTATGGTGCAGATTGTATAGGTTGCTCAAATGACATCAAGAAATTTACACCTATATACAGAGCCGAGAAAGGCAATTTTATTCACTTTGGACTCAAAAAAAGTATGGGAATTGAAAATTTAGTATTTAATAAAAAGGGGGCTTTTATCACTCATTTTTTTACTTATCAACACTATTCTCAATCGCAAATTGAAAAAGAATTAAAAGAAAGAGGTAATAGTGGTTATGTAATAAGTGGCATTTTCCCAACAACAATAAATGCCAACCATATTTACTTAAAACATTTGGAATATAGCGACCAAACCGATAATGGCGAATGGTATAACACTTCGTTTCCTATGGCGTTAGAATATTACATCAATGTAAAAGAAAAACAACACGTTTTGCGTTTCAAATTTAAAGGTGGTTTTTACAGCTACCAAAGAGATGATGCAAATGGCGACCTTAGAATGATTCACTTTTTTGAACCTGAGTTCGTTGCAAATGCAGTTGACTTTAACCAGCAATCAAGCTTTTCTTCTAAAACCAAAGGTTATTATGGCGAAGCAACTTTCTTTTTAATAAAAATAGAAAAAAAAATGAACCTAAGTGTAGTAATAAATTCAAAAATAGTAGAGAAAAAATTTCAGTTTTCAATATTAGAAAACAACTCCTTTAATACCATAGAACAATACGTAAATAAGCACAGCGAACTTTACACCACCTATAATAAAAACCTAGAAAAAGGCGAATATCTCATTCGGGTAATTAATGGCAAATCTACTTATTGGAATATGCCATTGTATGATTTAAATCTAAAAAAAGTAAAACTATAACCAATGAAATACCTAAAACGTTTTGCCCTACTTTTTTTGCTCTTATCCATAGGTGTTAGTGTTTGGATAGGAAGCAAAGAATATTACGATGATGAAACTAGGGTACAAATTAACGCAAGAAAACGAGGTTGGGAAGAAAACAAAGCTGTGCTTGAAAAAGAAATAGACCAACTTAAAGCTGAAAATAGAGCGTATGCCAATAAAATAACAAGTTGCATCACGCAAAAAACAGAGTCAATTTCTGATGAAACAAAAGCTGTTTTATATACCATAAAAAACTACCATTCAGAGATTGAAATACCCAAAACCGTAACTAATTATCATAATACTAATTCAGAAATCCCAACTTTTTCCGTTTTTAATTATGAAAGAAAAAATGACGAACTTTGGTTTGGATTTTATATAGGTTATCGTATTACAATGGTAACAGATTATGATAATGTAGTGCTTCATTTTTCATATTCAGCAGGCACTGCGCATACCGTTTTTGGTACTATAAATTATAATACTTTGACTAAAGAGGTAAGTACAACAGAATATTCATATGGTACAGGCGCTGGCGGCACAACACTCTACTTAAACGGTGTAAAAGTTAAAGAATCATTTAAATATTTTACAAATGAATAAAACACGAATACTACACTTAGTCAGCTTTTTAATTTTTGCAATAAGTATTTATATACTGTTTAATAACTATAAAACGTATTTGGAATTAAGAGGTATAAAAGCCGATAATGAAATTAATGCGGTTATTGATCTATTAGATAAAAATTTTCATAATTATTATAGTTTGCCAGAAAACGATAACAACTGGGTACAAATTGGGGAATTACCAGAAAATCACGATGTAGATGTAAGCGAAGAAATATTAGAATACCTCAACGCAAATCGAAATTTATGGCAATACGAGTATATAAAAAACCCTATTAAAACTACAGACCAAACTAGTTATACTTTAGGGCATTTTGAGCTAGCAGACAATAAAACAAGTACTATTTTGTACAGCTTTAATAATTTTTACAGCGATTGGAAACACTTTAAAGAAGCCCAAAATCACAATCTATTACTTGAAACTTTAACTCAGGAATTAGACTACACTATAGAGCCTCATTCAGAAAAATTTTGGTATATAAGTTTAAACACCTTGTTTGACCATACTTTAGATAATGAAAAACTAAACAATAACGCTACAATTTATTACAACTTAAATGAGGCATTAAACTATTATAATAGCTCTGTAAAATATCCTGATTATAAATTGGATATGAATATCGATTCTGAGATGGATGCTATAGAGATTGCTAAAACTCTTAAAAAGTTAAGCATGCTTGATTACTACCAAAAATACATAAAGCGTACAGATAGAGATGTAGAAACGTTTCAAAATATTTGGGAAAATGGCAAGCAATATTTCTTCAGCTTTATGCCTCAAAAACGCTACAATGGCTTATGTAAACCTTTTATAGATGAGCTTTTTACTACTTATAATACAGTTACTCAAACCAATACTTACAAAAAACATTTTGAAAAATATGATTTAGACGATTCAGAATTTTATGCCTTACCAAATACAGAGGAGTTTAAAGATGACTATCAATGGGCGTACAGTTTTTGGGACAGACGCTTTACCGAAGGTACAATGGAATATGTGCACCAAGTATTGTTAGAAATAAAAAATCATTACGAATAAAACTGCTAAAATGAAAAAAACAATCCCCATTATACTCATCATTGCTAGTATTGCTATGCTAGCTGCGGCTTATTACCTGTATCGCAGCAATGATATTACAGAGCGCAAATCTAGATTAATGCGACATATAAAAGAGCAATTAAAACATAAACAATTACCCATCAACCAATTTGATATAGACTTACAGAAAGAGGAGTATTTACTTACAAAAATAGATTACAACATACCACTTACCCAAAAAGTAATAGTTGCCAATTGTATAAATAATGCTAACCCAAATTACAATAAAGAAGAAGCTATTGACTGTTCTAAAACACTCAACTATTTTATTTTAGATAAAATAAGCGAAGAAACTTTAATAAAAAGCATAGCAAGCTCATACATCAATAATGGTTTACGGTATATGGTATTAGGCGGTTTTTTAAGGATAGAAGATTTTCAAAACAGCACAGAAGATAATAGTAATTACCTAAAGTTAATTGCTTATAGTGGGTTTATGTATAACTTACGAGACCCAAAAAAGCTCACTGCTTTTTACAAAAAAAACCAACCTTTAATGCAAAATTATGTGACCGATGCTATTTATAAAGAACATTTACAAAACCCAATAAATAACTTATTAGAAGGTTATCAAATATTAAATAACGCACCAGATAGAACTCTATTTTTAAAAGAAGTAGAAGCACGAGGCGAAAAAAACTACAACCATTCCGCTTCAGAAAATTGGAGAATTACCTTTTGGGAACGCAGAAGACAAGAAGGCAATGATAAAGTAATTTATAAAATTTTAGTTGACGTAAAAAAGCATTATGAAGAGCAATAACGTTTTACAATAACTAAGCATATAGCGCTAGCCTATCGGCGCGCCTGGCAACTGGCTTTTCACTCCAAATAGTTATTCAATTTTATATAATGTTCAGTTAAAAAGGCATCTATTTTAGCAGCTAATTTTCTCAAAAAGGCATTCGCTTCTTTTACTTTTCTTAAATCTAAATTTGGATTATCTCCGTGGGCTATATCATTCCGTAGTTGTCTATAAGTACTGAATTGTGCTTTTTCTGTATCTGTAATTTCGATTTTAAAATGAGATATTAGAAAATCTGGGATTTCATTAGCTTTTAGATTTTGTACTGTTTTATATAAGTTGTTGAACGCTACAATCTTTAATAGTTCGTCAGGTGATATATATCCGTTTGCTTTTAGTTCAGAAGAATACTTTTCATATCGTTGATGATGTTTCTTATCATAAGTTCCTTTTAAGGCTCTTTTTGGTTTTGTGTCGGTATTATTATTCAGACTGTTTTCAAGAGTGGCTTTGTCAGGTATAGAAGTGTTTAAATCAAATACTTCTTTTAACACAGAACCGAAATAATTTTCAAAAAAGGAAAATGAACTTAAAAACAAGTATGTTGCAAGCTTTTCTTTATATCCATTTGCTTGAGTTCTTAATTCTGTTGTGGTATTAATTGTAAAATAGTCAGGTGTTGGCAATTGATTTATAGTTCCCTTATCCAATAGATTCATCTGTAGTTTTAACGCAGGAACAGAATGACAAACAACTACAGCGAAATCAAATGTTTCTTGTACTTGTCTTTGTAAAGTATTAAAAGCGTTAGTTCTTACAATCATATCTTCTATATAGTGAAGGATGTTGGAATCGAACCAACCTAACAGGCAGTAACCTAAATTCTGTCAAAAAACTTACGTTAATGCCTGCGCATCACCTTAATGCTAATCCTTCGTTTTTCAGCTTGTTGCTAACTATTGGGCTAAACTGCGTTTTAATGCAGTTTAGGTTTTGTGTGTGCCTATTATTTATCGAAGATAAATAACTTATCTAGAGGGTGCAAGTCCCTTATGGGCGGGAGTAACGTTTCGAACCATTAGTAAGTCGCAAGCTGGTGTACCGTGAGGTATGCAGTAAAAGAAGCGAGACTACAATGTATACCTATGCCTGTATTTATAGCGGCTTCCAACTGTAAACACCTTTTCTTTTTCGAGATGTAAACATTTTGTTTACAAAGATTAAAATAAACGAATCCCATTTTTATACTTAGCAATTTCTTTACCTTTTTGGTGGTTCTCATAAATGATGGCCGTCTCCCATGTTCCCTTTAAACGTCCTCTAAGAAGCATTTTGTCTAGCCTACGAACCCCTAATGCTTTATTTGGTTTTGATCGTTTATGAATCTTATCAAAAGAGTAAAAGGTACAGGTATTGCCATCATGAAAATATACAATGCACTTGGTAAGAGAATTACTTGGCATACCAGAGATCATACACCAGTGGATTTAAAGAGAGTACGCTGCAGGCTCTTTTCATACTCCTGTAGTAGTTTCTCATCATTAAATGCAGACAAACACTGTTGTTGAATTCTAAATAGTTGCAAACGGGTTTTATGTTTATACCTGCCTTTACCCTGATCGCGATCTTTCCATTCTTTTTCTGATTTTTGAATCAGGATTTGATTTCTAATTTGTTTTTTCAGTAGTTCTTGCTTTATAAACCATTGGTAGGTTTTGGCAAATCCGTTGCGTTTGTTCTCTGGATCGAAGTATAAATGAGGAGGGGCTACCCATCGATTGGGATTGCGTTGTAAGTATCTGGAAACCATATCTACTCGTTTATAGAGAATTTGTTGATAGTTTTCCCAATCTTTCTTACTGCCTTTGATCTTGAATTTTCGATAGACCGATGCCCAAATATGATTGAGCACCTCGGTTTGTTCTGCATCACTCAAAATAAGTTCTGAAAACAGTGCTAACTTGGCATATGCCCAGAAATCACGCACCAGTTGTAGTAAAAAAGCCGATTCTGACACTGCTTTTGAGGCATTTTTTTTGCGCCCAGCTTGCTTTTTTGAGTCAGAATTTCGGCTTTCCCTGGTGTTCTTGTCTTGTTCTTGTAATGTTCCTGTAACGGAGTTTATAGTAGATTCATGAGCCGATAGGCGAATTCCTTTTTTTTGTGATGTTAAACTATTCACACTGCTATTATTATTTATTTGTTCTTGATGTTCTTGAACTAATGGGTGTAATTTTTTCACTTTAAGACCTAAAGTATTGGTAATCTCTGCAATATCAGATTGAATGTTATTAGGGGGTGTGAATAACTTTTTAGGAATAAAAATGGCTGGATTTATCCAGAGTTCTATTCCTGATTTTCCTCTGTGAATCTCTTTGATGATAAATCCTGCTGCTTTCAGGCGTTCCTTGTGATTTATAATAGTTCTAATAGTACAACCTTTGCAAGTGGCCAGACTAGGATTAAAGGTTTTAAAGCCAGGGAGCTGTGTTGTAATGTCTTCTCCTAGTGTAACGGCATGATTGAGTTGTTTGGCATATAATCGAGTGATGAGTTCTGCTGTTGCTCTATGATTGGCATTCAAACGTTTGGTAAGCTGATCATGGGTAGAATTATGGCGATCTATAAAATTCTTAGTAGCCATAAATATAGTACTGAAATCATAATAGGGGCGTATAGATGGTGATGTTTCTGAAGTCATAATTTCTGCTTTTTTTTGGTTTTTGGAGACGTATCTCCAAAAACCAGTATATTGTTATTTGATTTTCTGGCCTTCTAAGTATTCCAGAAGGCTTTTTTTGGAGTATAACACCCTTCGTCCATGTTGATAGTATTCAATAATTTTCTCATTACGGAGTTCATATAAACGGTTCCTGCTTTTTACTCCTAATAATTTCATTGCCTCAATGGTAGAGATAAAATCATCTTCTCTAGTCATATTTTTCTGCTCTTCTTTTAAAGCCTCCCGAACTACTTTATACATCAAGGACATCGTTTCTTCCATCAATCGATAGTAACTCTCCTTTTCGAATATGATTAATTCCATTCGTATTTTATTTTTTTATGTTCTACTTTTTTGAAAGATGTAAAAGAGTAATACTGCTGAAGAAATATGATAACAGTTTTTTAAAAAAACAGGATCCTATCTGTTATCTGATTCTTTGTAGATATATCCGAAAAAGTAACTCCCGAATTCTACCTTAAACATCATAGTGATAAAGAAAACAGAAAAAACAATACGATTTCTATACGTTTTGTTGCGCAATGAAATTAATGTATTGTTTTTCAGGTGTTTATATTGATAAAAAAAGCCCTAAATGACATAGAATGACATAAAAAAAATTTAAAGATTCTAAAAAAACGCTGGTAAGTCCTATAAAATCGTTTTGTTGCGCACCAAACAGCACTTGTTGATTATCAGGCGGTTATAGTGTTTGTTAAAATCGTTAACACTTGTGAAGACTATTGTTGGTCTTTTTTTTGAACTATACGACTATAGATATTGTGTGAACTCTCTTTAAAAATGGATCCTTATATTTTATTGTTTAGACTACAATTACCTTTGATTTTATTGAGTTTGGTAATCATACGAATCAGTAATTCTTCTATAGGTTTATAGCTTTCTATTTTTGGGGTATAGAACGAGTTTTTAATAGTATGTTCTGAAATCGTATCTTCTTTTTTGGTATTATAGGTATTTGATAAAAACCTAAAATATCTTTGTTTACTGCTCTCTATAGAGATGACTCCAGTCTCATAAAATAATCTGGCCAATAATGCAATTTCGTGAACAGTTATATTGACTCTGCGTTTCTGAATTACAGGTCTGGAAGAATCTCCTTTTTTTAAAATAGGATGCTGTACCTGAAGTTGATGAAACTCTTCAAGTTCCATTTGTCGGTCTACCAGATCAATCATCTGTGTAATCCATAGGATTAAGTACTCCTTTAGGCCAGGGAACTCCAGGTTGTATTTAAAAGGGGAGGTAACAGCAATCTGTTTTATTTGGGCCAATCGGGTATACAAATACTTCTTTTTCTCAATCTTTTGATCGTACATATCCATTTCATTGATCATTTCCCATTCCATAGCTTTATAAATATTATGGTTATTATAATCTAGAGCAATAAGAAGTTTATATATCTGATCATGATTGGGTGTCTTTAGCTTTTGTAACAAAAGCGTAAATACATCTATATATTTTCGGTAGTATTCTCTTCGTAAGTAACTGAAAGATGTAAGATTACTCTCAAGGATTGCTTTTAGGGGTTTGCAAACAGATACTTCAATCTCTTTGGGGAGTTTTTGATTCTTGATTAGTGTGATGAGTTTTTTTGAGGTGTCATAGTATTGATCTATAAATCGTTTACGTTGTAAATAGGGGATTTCTTTCTGCTTATCTATATAATCATAACAACTTCTTTCTAAAAATAACAGGATCTCTTCTAATCTCAAATAAATACACTTGAATACATCACAAACAGTTTTGTTCAAAGAAATTTCTTCGATATTGATACAACTACTATCGCTATTAAAACGAAGTTCTAAATCACTAAGGTAGTTACCTAGTTGATGTTGGTACTTACGGATGAGAATAGAACGTTTCTGTTCTGTTTTCTTTTCATCAAAATACAAATCTTCAAGGTAGCGGGTAAATCCCTGACGGATATCCTCCATGAGTTTATAGTAATAATAGTAGCATAAGGTTTCTGCTTCAATGGTTTCAATGCAAAGGGTTGCATATAATTCTAAAGTGAGATACTCTTGGGTAGGATCACTGGAGCATTGAATCTTTTCTTTCAGAAATACATAATTAAGGGTTATTTCATTTCCTGAAAAGTTCTTCAGTAAAAAATTATTCAAAGTACAATCAGAAATTTCTGAAAGAATGTTTTTGCGCTTCTTTTTGGTTAAATGTGAAAAACCAGGATGAAAAGGAGTCTCTGTATGAGATAGAATAGAGCAACTCCCATTATTGTCTTTTTTTATTTTTAATAAATAGTAGGTCTGTAGTTTTGAATGCTCTGTTTTTAAATAGGTTTGGTAATAGGTTGTTTTAAAATAATTAAAGTTTAAATACCTCATATCTTCATCAAAGATGCGACGTAATATATTGATGTATTCCATAAGCACAATTTGTCTTTTCCAGTTTTTAGTTAAACTCTATAGTCGATTGGTGATATGGGGTATCTCTTATTTTGAGAAAATGCACATGCAACCTAAATACATTGAAATAGGTTAATTGCAAAATAACGTATACAATACCATGGGTCTATGGCTAAAACAAAGGGTAGGAATTGTCTTTGTTGTACGGTTTGAATTTTTCAACTCAAATGTGTTTACTAGACTAATTTATAGTTTATTAGCGAGTTTTACAAATATTGAAGCAAGGAAAGATTTAGTGGTAAAGAAATATTATTTTTATAGAACTTTTGTTACTAATAACAATGTATTGTCCAGGAACTATTTTCAAAATCAACTTCGTGTAGTTTGATTTGAATATTGAATTTTGAATTTTGTTTTTCCTTTGTAGTCTATTTCCTCTGATTTCATCAATTGACCGCATTCTGTCATAAAATCATGCTTAGAGAGTTTGGATAATTGTTTCTGCTTATAAAAAGTGATAGCATACCCATAGGTTAACAGTTTGTCATTTTTTCCCCATACAGAATAGCAATAATCAGTGCCTTGAGGTTCTTGATACAAAAGAATGGTATAATCTACTAGAAACGGAGTCTGGTCTTTTTTGTATCCAGGAGGGTAGCATGTTCTTATCTTAAAATTGTGATTACACACAATCTTTTGGTTAGGATCAAGAATTAATACCGAAGCAGTTTCCATATTCATCTGTGATGCTCGTTCTCCTATATTAATTAAGCAAGATTCTTTGCCTCCTAGTATCTTTCTTGTAATCCCTTTGGTAGTAAAATCTATATATGTGTATAAATGCCTTGGGAGGATACTACACCTAAATTCTGGATTGAGGATATGTTGTATGATATTTTCAATTGAGTTTGTGTTCATGTTATACTAATTTTTAAAAGGCCATAATTACTTGAGGATATTAGTAGTTGTAAAAACATCATAAATACTTTTAATTTTGATACCTCTTTTGTTAAAACCTATCATTACCAAATTAAATAGATGAATAACATTAGAATAGAAAAGATGATTCCAAAACTAATTTTAATAGGTAGCTGAACAATATGAGTAGATATCGATAAGACAGTACTTAATCCATTAGAAGCTCCCATAACAGCTTTTGTATAAAATTCTATAATTTGTGATGGAGTCATTTCTCCTGTTTGTACAGTAGTGTCTTCAGTTGATTTAAAACGAAGTTTATTCGAGATTGAAATTAATATTCTCTTTATAATACTATTGATCAATCGTCCAATTAGGGGGATCTTTTTTGAAATAACATCAGTTAATACAGGAATTGTAATAATATGTGTAATTCCTTTCATTAACAGTTGTAATGTATCTTTTGGATTTTCTTTCAAATTGTTTGTACTCAATTTACTTATATCAACTACACAAGATTTTAAAATATCAAGAGTATATTGTATGATGGCATTTATATCAGATTTTAGTTTAAAAGTTAAGAACCACAATCCAGCCAACACCCCTGTAATCAAAAATAAAACCAATCCGATGATAGCGTACAGTATGTATTCTATATGTACTAAATCAATGATAAAATAGCCTATAATATATATTACAAAAGAAATAAGAACGGGTCGCATTGTCCAATTCAATATATATTTGGGGAATAATAATAAATCCATAATGTTTTCTACCACCTCTGGATTCCTATACTTTTTTAAATCGATACCCAATTCGTTCTGAATTTTTATATCTAAAGAATCAACATCTTCCTGAGTTTTGATTTTCATTTTTTTTGTTATAATGATTTATTTGTGTGAATAAACTTATGCTTTTGTCCAGATACGATTGCTGATATTGAGTGTCGTGATTAAGTCCCTTATAGCATTTAAATCGTTTTGAATATCCTCTATAGTATTTACACTAATACTGTTTTTATCAATGGTGACATTTTCAAAAAAATCTTTGTTCATAGGTGCGATCAAGTATAACTTTCCATCTTTTAAGGTCATAGATAAATGTTTGCCCAATCTAGTGCTTAACTTATCTATAGCTTCTACAATTGTTGGACTTAAAACATAGTATGCCATCTGTGTGTTTGTTGCTCTTATAGTATATTTTTTATTTACCGATGCATTTTCTACACGAATCTTATTCATTGTTTTTGAAACATTAAACATTTTTGGGATACCAAACTTTTTCTTGGTACGAATATTTATAATCCCCTCAAAATCTTTATGAAAATCAGCATACATAAAGAAACCTCTAAAATTGGTTTTTGTACCATACAAAAATGCTTTTTGATTTACTTTGGTGCGATCTATTTTTTGTTCTACTCTCTTTTGTTTTGATTCTCCTAGAGTATCAAAAAAAGATTCATCATCACCGATTCCTAAAGAGGGCAAATCAATATCAGATCTAAAAAGAAGGCTAATAGAAATAGTAAACATAATGATAATTATAGCCCACCCACTTATTGTTACTCCTTTCGTTTTATAATAGAGTTCACAAAACTCAAAGTCTACATTCTCTATTTTTCCTGAAAAGTAATCATCGCCAAAAAACCAACGTTCTTTTAAGGAGGTAAGAAAAGAAGGGGGAAAAAAACCAGACTCCAATATATGATCTTCGTGTACGATACCGTCAAACTGATACTTCAAATCTCCATAGGTTGAAGCAATCATTTGTGGAAGAATATCCATTTTGAAATCCTGTCTTAAAACACTAGTGTTTTTAAATTTAGTGGTGTCTTTGAAGTATGAGCGAAAAATAAGAATGGCAAAAATCCACCCACCAATACTACCCTTAAAACTACTTTTTGCAATAAGAAAAATTACATCTGTATCATATTGAATAATCCACACAATAATTCCTATAAAAAAGCATACAATGGCTATTATAAATGCTAATACTGAAGCTAATACTAAAAGGGATGAGCCTATAAGACGTAATTTTGAAGGAGGTTTAATTGTACTAGCTTGTTTTTTTACTGCTTCAAAATGTTCTGAAATTTGATTCATAAACTACAAATAGGTGTTTAAATCTATATTTTTCCTTTCTTGTTCATTAGTGATAATTGACATGTATTCTTCTTTTTTAAAGCCAAATATACCTGCAACTATATTACTTGGAAATACAGAAATTGAATCATTATAGGTTAGTACAGCACTGTTATATGCTCTTTGGGATGCAGAGATTTGCGCTGCAAATTCATTAATACTACGTTGTAAAAGAATAACAGATTCATTTGATTTAAGTTCAGGGTAGTTTTCTACACTTACCATAATTGTACTTAATAATTCTGATAATTGTTGTTCTAAACCTAATCCTTCTTCTCTAGTACTGGATGCCTGATATTGACTTCGAAGTCTTGCTATATCAGAATGTACATCTTTTTCATGAGTTAGATATTTCTTTACTGTAGTAGCAATATTGGGTAATGCTTCAAATCTTTTTTTGAGTTGTACATCAATATTTTGTATTGTATAACGAATTTGATTTTTGTTTTTGACAATTTTATTATATGTCCAAATCATATTTATAAATTTTGTATACTATCTTAATTTTAAATTCTATGTAATGATAAACCTCTTTTTACCACATCTTTTTTATACCGTAATCAAACCCCAAACAAGTGTACTATAAAATCTTGTACTCTTTTCATACCATTACATATTTCGAAATACTAGTTTTTTTCTATTATAGGCTTTTTTGGGGCAGTAGAGGTAATTGTTGAAAAAATTCCCTCTACCCGTACCGTTTTTTTCATAGTATAACCATGCCATACTTTTGTGTAATAATTGAGGATCTTCTGGGTTTTTATGACGTAAATAAACCCCCCTCCCAGAGGCACATTGTAATACTTTATACCCACTATCAAAAGGGTATACCTCTCGGGTTGGGTTGGTAAACAACTCTATATCTTCATCCCATACTTCCTGTATTTCCTTTTTAGTGTTATAATAGGTTTGTGCTTGTATCAACATACCTGTATAATTCAGTTTTGCTATTGCATCAGCATTCCCTTTTTTAAATTGTTGTAAAAAATTGTTATAATAGGTTACTGCTTGTTGTTCTACATAGTCTTGATCTAGTTTGGTTAAATCTATAGCAGTGTCCCACCCATTTTTGATATGGTAGGGCACAGTAGCTTCAAAAGAAAAGGTATATTCATAAAAAGGTAATCCTGAGCCAGTAAATACCTCACCCGCTTCATCTTTGGTAGGGCTATGGTGGGCAATTACAGTTTCTTCATCATCCATGCCCTGATTGCCTTTGTGATCTGCCTGTATTATAGTAATCTGCACTGCACTGGCATCACCCAGTGTAGTGACGGTATCACCATAGTCATATTCTTCTTTGATCAAATCACCCACAGGATACATACGTACTGTGATGGTTTGTGTACCGCTTTTTAAGATATTATCATTGATTTCTAGTGGGGTTGCCAGATTGCTCAAGGTATAATTTTTATACGTAGGGATATCATTTACCAATACCTCTATCAAACAATTGGCTTTGCCGATACGCAGATAATAGATAGGCTCTACCTCATAGCGTTGTACTTGATTTGCAATTACTTCTACGATATTATCTGCGGTAATACTATCAACAGGTACTTTTAATAAATCGATTTCTGCTTGAGCCGTGGTATTCATGGTTTTAGATTTTTGTGCTTCAACTTTATTAGATACAGCTTTCTCTTTGTGTTGCCCACAGGCGATAAGGCTGTATAGGCATACTATTGCTAGTGTTTTTGGGATCATATTCCTGGTCATATTATTTTAAGTGTGTTTTTTCTACTGTATTTTAGAGCATCGGTGATCCCCTTTTGGGTAAACAGGTATTCTTTCTTGCCCCCAAGGGTATAGGGTTTCATCAATATAAATTCTACCATAGGTAGTTCTTTCTCTATCTTTGGGCTAGCTACTGTGGGTTGGTTTCCTGGTTTTTTTATCTCTTCGTTTTCATATTTTCTTTTCTTCACCTTCAACCTATAGCTCCCTGAGATACCTGAGAAATGTGTAAACTCTTGCATATAGGGGCCTTTGTGGGTATCACAGCCGTATTTGATTTCAAAAGCGATTCCCCCTTTTAGCATGGCTTTACCAGCAACAGTGGTTTGTGCTACTTCGGTTTTAAATTCTTCTTCGGTAACCCCAAGCCACTCGGGTACATAAGGAGCAATCCAATTGGTCATAAACATCAAATCATGGTTGATGGCAAGGTAGGCATAAGCGTTGATACTTTTTTTACGACTATAGGCTACTTCGTTTGTTTTATTCCCCTTACTATCTACACTATCTCTGCTATAACTGGTATAGGTGCCATCTGGAAGATGGTTTTGCATAGTGAGTTGTGGGACATTGGGATCATCTAGATTAATGTCTACTTCAAACTTGGCACTATAGACTCCTTCTACCGAGAAATAGAAGTTAAATTCCAGCCCCATTTCTTTAACAATAGTATCAACTTTGCTTTTGATATTATCTTCTGCTTTATTGAGTATGCCTATCACACTACCTGGTGTAATAAAGGCTTTGTTTTTTGAGCCTTTATGTAGGGCAGCACGTGTAGCGACTACAGTTTTTAATTTACTAGCCCCTTGCTTACGTTGTAACTCAAATACACGTTTGGCTAGTTTTGCATTTTTTGAGTATCGTTTTAGTTTTAATACTTTACCTACCATACTTGTTGCCAATCGGGCTATATCAAATCCTACTCCTATGGGAGAGTTATCTACCAAAAGTCCACCTATAGTATTTTCTGATCTAAAAATTAACCCAAAAATAGGGGTTGCCGTGCATTTGATCTCATAATGATATCCCGAGCTACCATCGGGGTGAGCACGATATCCTTTGCCTAGAGATAATGAGATGACTGGCCATGCGATATGAAATGCGCCATGCTCATTTTTGCGCTCTACCCATTGAAACGTATCTAAGTATTTTCTTATTTTGGCAGCTTGTCGTGCCATTTTTGAGCTAATATTAAATCCAAATCTTGCCGCCGCAGAAGATCCCCCAGAAAAAATAAGTATCAAAATTTCTATAGAAATTATAAGTGCTACTGGAGACGATATTAATAGATTGGTAATCTCTGGGTATCGCTGGGTATAACTAGCTATTTGTCGGGTGTTTTCATTTTCTTCGTTATAATAGGTATGTAGCCCCATCCCAAAACATGCCCCGATATTTTTCACATAATCAACAACCAAGCTCATAATAAACTTTTTTGTTACTTTTATTGGTCCTGCACTGGGTAGATTTGTTAATATAAAATGACTCCCTATATTTTCTATGATATTCCTATGCTTTTCTATTAATTTATTAAGCCCAATGTGTAGCTTGATATCTTCGATTTCTCTAAAATACATTTCTTTGCGATCCATGACTTCTAGCTGATCAGGTTTTTTTTCGAGTTGATCAGAACTAAGTGCGCATCTAAAATGGAAAGCCCACGCTATATCTGGATTAATAGCTACATTTATATTCTTGGTATATCTACAGGTTTCTACAGGGATCACAAGTTGTTCTGTTTCTGGAGGAATAAAATATTCTAACAGAAAATTGAGATAGTTATTTTGAGGGATTAGCCCCTGATCATCTATATACTTGTAAGGAAAATAAGGGATAAAGGATAGTGTATTACCCTCATAGGTATCTATGTATTTTGTGGGTATTTCTTCGGTATTAATAATGCGCGGTGTGTGTGCTTGTTCGCCTCGTTCTACAGCAGAACATTTGGTTTGGGGGGTATGTCCTGCTACCTCGATAACCAAAGGCTTTTTGTGCGCTCCTACTTGTACTGTAATATTTGGTTGGCGGTGTGGGGTATCGGTGGGTTGATCACTTTCTTCAAAAATAGTTACTTGAGGTTGATCGGCAAAGGTATAGGCAATAGATTGATATTTGCAGGGTTCGTAGCGTTGGGTATAGTATTGTTCTCTAGTACCAACCACTACAGGCATAATGCCAGTATCAGGCATTTTAGGGCCACTGCCTATTTGCATGCCATCTACAGTAAGTAAATTACCTTGTTGTTTGCCATTATAAATAGTTTTGATACCATCATGCCCTAGATAGGTAACTACAAAATATACTTGTTTGACAACACTAAAAAAGATTCGGTGACGGGTGTGCCACTCTTTTTTGAGGTGTATCTGGTGCAGGCTACGATCTTTATGTGCTGTAAGTGAGTCAATATGTTGATCATTTTCTGTAAGATATACATCTATGGTAAGGGGGATAGCATAAATACCTTCTCCATCAAGGTCAATACCTACTATGGTATTGAATTTTGTTTCTGTACAGTTTTGTAATGTTTCTAGGTCTACCCAATCGGTTTTTGTGATTTTGGGTGTAGCAACTAGTTCTAGGCGCACAGTATCCATAACCCCTTGAAAAGGGTGTATGGCTTGAATCTCTATATACGAGGGAGAATCATGCGCACCTGCCTGATCTTTATAAAGGTGTATCTCTGCCTTACGCCCTCCTGTATAATCATCCTGATCTACGCGAATGTAGTTTTCAAAAATAACCCATTCGATGTCTTCAAAGAATGTAGAATCGATAGCAGTATTGTCGTCTTCTATGATCTCAAACTGTATGGCAGTACGCTCCATCGTATCAAAGTCTAACCGAAGTGTATTATCGGCCATTACTTGATCATTGTAGGTGGTTTTGATCTTTACATTATATTGTTGTATCATTTTCATCAAACACATTTTTTAAAGGTGCTATTCTCTTTATTTCCTTATTGTTACTTGACTTTAAAACTACCTTCTTCTATTAAAAAAAACTTGGTGTTATTTCGCCCAGGTTTTCTTCTAGCTTTTAGATTGGGGGCATATCGCGCTTTAAAATCAGATTTATGAGTAATCGCTAGCCATTTTCTTTTAAAACCTATTTCTTTTGCATAATACCATCCGGTAATATATAGAGAATCCTTACGTACAAACCCAATATCATTTTCATACCATTTTCGATAAGCTGTATTTCTCCAACGCTTTATAGTTAATTTGTTACTTTCTAATTTATAAAATCCTAAAAAGTCAAGAATAATAGGGTCTGTTACTGTAATCACTCCATCTTTTGGGAAACTCAGATTTTCTCCCACAATGTTTGAACTACCAATATATGCATGACCTTCATCGTCATAGACTTTAAATACATAATAATCGTCTTCTTGATCTTTACTAATATAGACTTGGTTGGTTTTTAAGTATGGGTGGTTTAGTAATTTTTCTTTCTTTCTTTCTTCCTCAACTTCCATATATTCTTCTATATATTCCATTCCATCTACCTTTTTAGGATCTAGGCCTTTAGAAATCAAGTATTCATTAAATTGTACTCTAAACTCTTTCCGTTCTTTGTGTGTGCCACAAGCAATACAAATAGAAAATACCACTAAAACAAAAACTATTTTCTTCATTCTTTTTTGTTTTTTTCTTGCTGTTTAAATTTTTTCTCTAAAGTAAAGAATTTCTCCAGGTTTTTACTTTTGTCTAAAACATCTGCATTCATATATGTATTTAAACGCTCTAAATCTATTGTATTATCTCTATTTTTATAAACTACAAACAAATGATGGAACGTAGGATTAGGTGTTAATTGTATACTTATAGTGTGGTTTTTCATTTTTTCATTATACTCCTTAATAGCTTCTTTATGTCTTATTTTAGCTTCTCTAAATTCAAATTCACTTTTATACTTTTCAGGTACAGGTGCTGTAGGAGGTTTTGGTACCTCAGGAAACGGGATGGCATCATGCATCATATTAGATGGCCAGAAAGTACCATATCCAAATTTGGTTTGGGTGTTACTATTACCCATTGCATCGGTAGTGGTAAAGGTTTCTTGCCCACGATTGAGCAATAGGGCAAATAATTGTTGATAATCATAGTTTTGTCCTGCTATGTTTTTATCCAGATTATAGGGCATCTCGTTATTAGATTTACCATAGTACAGGTCAAAAGCATAGCTCATATGTATTTGGTGTTTTAGCTTGGCTTGCAATTGCACTCCTGCCGACCAATATTGATCTGAATCCATGCCATAAAACAAAAAAGGTTCATGAATATCATTGTAGGATGAGATCATAAAATTACCCACTTTGGCAGCAGCACCTCCTAGTAATTGATGCCTATTGTTACGATCATGTTTGTTGTATTTATCTTTTATACGGTTTTCATTTTTGTCATACGATTTGCTAACACTACCAGAACTTAGCACCCCTGTCGCTCCCCAAGTAAAGGCATACTCATAAGGTACATTGACCCCTGATCCTGTAAAACTATTAAATAGATTAAGGTTGAGTGCATTTCCTGTTTTGTATCCTAGTGTTATAGCTGGGGTAATACTGGCATTGATCAAATGAGGGCTTAGATAAGAAGTCCCTGGTGCGCCATTACCATAATAGGTTAATGCAGCATTCACACTAGGCATAAGATGTGCATCGCCCATACGAGCGACCTGATAGGAGATTCCTGCATACACACTGGTAGTAAACCCACCTTGTAGACTATAACTAAATTTTAACCCTAATGTTGGTGGCCATCCTTTGGGTTGGGTTTTGGGATTCTCAAAAGTAGGTATTTCTTTTACAGATTGCCCTGGACCACTTTTTACCCATTTTGATGAGGCTGGTGCATCATCTTTTGGAATATCAAGCACCAAATCACCACTATAATCGGGCGATGTTACTTGCCCTAAGACGATAGTAGTATCATGCACCCCATCAAAGCGAAATACATCGTACTCATAAACGGCTACTTCTTCTTTGATCGCGAGTTGATCTTTTACTTTGGTATCAATATGTGTGCTATAAGCTTCTGTGAGAGCTTGTATTAATTTTATTTTTTTATCGGTATCATTCTCTATAGCAACCAGGTTTTTTTCCCACACTTTAATTTGCTCATCGCTGGTATCATAATATGCCAATTGATTTGAAACAGGGGTTTTGGTCACTACTGTTGTGGGGTTTGTAATGCCCCCATTGGCTACCTTTTGGTACAATTGATATACTACACTATTACTATCACCCTCAAAACCTTTGATAATATCATTGGCAACATTCTTAAAATGATCGTGTACATAGGTGCTTTCTAAGGTATATTCACTCTCTTCATCTTCTTCTGTACCAAAATCTGATGTACTAAACTGTATTGCCTTTTTTTGCGTTGTATCTGTAGGTATAGGATTGATTTGTTGTGCGATGGCTTTTTCTTGTCGGGTTTCCTCAAAAGCGGTGGCTGATGGTGCTGCTACTTGTCCATGAAAATCAATTGCAACACAAGGTGATCCCGAAATAGCGCAGACGGCTTTGCTACCTTCTAGTAATGGGTAACCTGCATTGGCAGAGAGTTGCATTTTATCGGTATAGCCTTGCCATGATTGTATCATGGGTTGACATATCTTGAAACTGCTTCCTGCTGGTTGTAACTTGCATTGCCCAAAGGTTTTTGCCGTAAAGGGTTGCCCTAGCTCCATATTGGTGGCTATGAGTTTTTCGCTTCCTGCATCATCATTGATAAAATTTTTATCCTGTGTGGTTACCTCCAAGGTATCGGTTGCATCTCCAAAAAGGCAACTACATATTGCTCCATGACATACTAAGTGTTCCGTATTACTCATTTCTGTATTCTTTTTTTTGTTACAACCATTGTAATATTTGTTGCATTTTTTGAAATATACTAGGTTGTTCTTCTTTGGTGTCATCTGTCATAGCGGTGATTTCTGCATCTTTTTCGCTAAGGTGGTACAGATGTATTGTTGTTTTTGAATCGCTCTTACCAGCCTTGCAATGCTGTATGGCAGTAGCATGTTTCAATACTCCTGTGTCTTTCTCAAAATCATAAGTACTATCCATTGTTACTTTGTCATAAGGAATACTAAGGTGTTGTGCTAAAAAAGAAGGTGCTACAGCTCCTGTAAATATATGTTGTCGGGTATTATAATAACTTAGTGATTTTTCTATAGATAATCTACCATTATATGTTGCTGATCCTAGAGTATGATCTATTGGCATTACCAAACTTGTAACAGGATCTATAGCGGTATATATCGTTTGAAAATAGATCGCCCAAAACCAATCAGATTTCAAATAGCGCAGTAGCTTCTTTTTGGTGTCAATACCTTGTGCTAAGCTATCAAGGTATTGCGTAATTTGTACTCCTGTAGACTCTTGCAGTATAGCTTGTTTAAATTGAGAGAATCGCTTTTGTACTTGTGTATATGATATATCTGTGATTGTATGTATACTCCCGTTGGGGGCTACCATAACCGTAATAGGATAGAGCACTTGTGTGCTAAACATAAGATCATATGCGGTTTTAAACAGTCGTGGTTTTTTATGATTTACTTGTAAGGCTGATTTTTGAAGAGTTACTTCCCATAAATAGCTGTTTTCATTTTTATGACAAGTAGTCTGCATCATAAATTGAATCGTATCTGTATTGTTTTGTTGCTCCATAGTGATCTGTACACCATACATTCGAGTATGTGTACGATCATCATCCTTATTCTGCTCATAATATCCTCCAAAGGTTAGTGGCTCCATAATAGGTAGTAAAGACTTATGATTTAGGTTAAAATGTTTTTTTCACTACTATTACTTACTACCTGTTTGGCACTAGAGAGTTCCATGTTTTCTTGGGTACTATTCATCGTTATTCTTTCTGCACTTTTTTCTAATTCTCTTGATTGTAACGTAGCTGTTTCTTCTATTAGAACAGTACTGTTTCTTGCTGTTACCATTTGGTCTTTGCCAATGTTTTCACTCTTGTTTTCTCCTACTGAAACATCTAAATTTTCTTGAACGTTGATTTGCATGTTTTTAGCATTCAGCGTCATATTCTCTAATGCAGAGATTTCTATATTGTTATTGGCTGTGTCTATACGAATGATATTATTATTCTTATCGGTAATCGTAATCATTTCTGCCCCATTACTATCATCAAGAGTAATGGTGTGCTGACTCTTTGTTCTAATTGCTTTTATATCATTATTCTGCGATTGCCATGATGATGGGTTTTGACTACCATTATACAAAGCACCTAATACAAAGGGGCGTTCTGCATTACCGCCTTCAAATCCTACCATTACTTCTTCATTGATCTCTGGGATAAAATGAAATCCTTTGTCTGAGCCTGCATGTGGGGTTATCATACGTAACCAAGGTGTACGCTCTCCTAATGGCTTCTGCCAAGAAAATTGTACTTTGATTCTTCCTAATCCATCTGGGTCGGAATTCTCTACTACAGTGGCGGTTTGTGTTTCACTTTTTGGGAATCTGTAGATATCCATCTTAGGGTAAGCATCAAAATTGGCATCTACTGCCTCAAACTCATTTTTGTATACGCCGCCT
>NZ_OMKE01000004.1 GCF_900299535.1 Aquimarina aquimarini
CCTAAAAATTTTGAGGGCACTGAAAAAGTCCTTTAAAAGGATTAAAATACGAGGAGTGAAAACGACAATGTTTTCGCTCCTTTTTTGTATCTTAAATCTTGAATTTAAGATGCTTATTTATGTTGGTGCAACAGCAAGAAATGCAATTAAGTGCGTACAGCGATTTATACAATTTGATTGTTCCGAAAGAAAATCTTCTTAGAAAGATTAACGAATTAATTGACTTCTCCTTTATTTATGATGAATTGGCAAACAAGTATTGTTCAAACAATGGGCGTAATGCAGAGAGTCCTATTCGTATGTTCAAGTATCTTTTACTGAAAACTATTTACACAATTTCAGACGTAGATGTTGTAGAGCGATCACGCTTTGACATGTCCTTTAAATATTTTCTTGGAATGAGCCCAGAGCAAGACGTTATCAATGCCAGTTCACTGACAAAATTCAGAAAGTTACGATTGAAAGATGCTGATCTATTGAATCTTTTGATTGGAAAAACAGTTTCTATTGCTATTGAAAAGGGTATTGTTCGCTCGAAATCAATCATAGTAGATGCGACACATACTTTGTCGAGGTCAAATCCATTTTCAGCCATTGAAGTACTCAAAGAGCGTTCAAAACTATTACGCAAAGCGATCTATACCGTAGATGAAAATTTGAAAGGACAACTACCAGTTAAAAATATGGATGACAATCTACAGAGTGAGATAGCCTATTGCAAAGAACTTGAAAATGTAATTGAGTCAGATCCAACCTTGAGCCTTATACCTACAGTTAAAGAGAAATTGAATCTATTAAAGGAGACAGTAGAAGACACCCAAGATAATTTTATCTTGTCTAAAGATATGGAGGCTAAGACTGGACATAAATCGGCAGATAGTTCATTTTTTGGATACAAAACACATATTGCAATGACTGAAGAACGCATAATTACAGCGGCAACAATAACTTCAGCAGAAAAAGGAGATGGACCTGAACTACCAAAATTATTGAGGGTCAGCCAGCAAAATGGAATGGAAGTAGATACCATTGTTGGTGATACTGCTTACTCGGGGAAAGAAAATTTAAAGCTAGCCAGTGCACAAAACATAAAAATAATAGCTAGGTTAAATCCTTCAATAACCCAAGGTATTCGAAAGGATGAAGATAAATTTGATTACAATAAAGATGCAGATAGGTTTGTTTGTCCTGCTGGCCATATGGCCATACGAAAGGCTCGTCAGGGCAAAAAAAATAGTGGAGAAAATCAAGTAGATACGTATTACTTTGATGTGCAAAAATGCAGAACCTGCCCATTGAGAGATGGTTGTTATAAACCTGGAGCAAAAACTAAAACTTACTCTGTATCTATAAAATCAGATCTGCATCAAGAACAAATATCTTTTCAAGAAACCGATTATTATAAAGAAAAATCCAAGCACAGGTATAAAATAGAAGCAAAAAACAGTGAGCTAAAAAACGTTCATGGTTATAGAAGAGCAAGTTCATATGGTATTGAAAATATGCAAATGCAAGGTGCGATAGCAATATTTACTGTTAATTTGAAAAGAATCTTAAAATTAGAACGATAGTATAAAGTAGTATGTCCCAAAAGGCATTGTAGAGGCAAAATAAGCTCTGTAAACTGTTTTAAAATAATCAAATCTCAATATTACGGCTTCAAATGAAAAAAGCGATTAAATAAAATCAATGTTTATTTAATCGCCTTTTTCTAGTCATTGCTGAAAAAGTTAAGCTTTTTCAGTGCCCTCCATTTC
>NZ_OMKE01000028.1 GCF_900299535.1 Aquimarina aquimarini
ATGGGTTGGTTTGGATGGAGCTCCTCGTACACAAACACTTACCTTAAATACTCCGATAGGCGGTAATGAGCGTGTTGGTTTGGGTTTTTCTATTGTCAACGATGAGATAGGTCCTACAGATGAGACATATTTTGATATTGATTTTTCATATACCTTACCTACTTCAGAGAAGGGTAAATTAAGTTTAGGCCTAAAAGCTGGGGGTCATTTATTGAATGTTGATTTTCAACGATTATCACAATTTAGCAGTAATGATCGTTTGTTTGAGAATAATATAGATAATAAGTTTAGTCCTAATGTAGGAGTTGGGGTGTATTATCATACCGATCGATTTTATTTAGGATTAAGTGCTCCCAATTTATTAGAGACAGACCATTTTGATGAGAGTTCAGCCAGTAGTGATAGTGATGCCGTAAGTTTTCTGGCCGAGGAGCGTATCAATTATTATTTGATAATTTATTAGAGACAGACCATTTTGATGAGAGTTCAGCCAGTAGTGATAGTGATGCCGTAAGTTTTCTGGCCGAGGAGCGTATCAATTATTATTTGATAGCAGGTCATGTTTTTGATTTGAGTGATGAAGTTAAGTTTAAGCCAGCGATTTTGAGTAAGTTGGTTTTTGGTGCGCCATTGCAAGTTGATGTTTCTGCAAACTTTTTGTTGTATGATCGATTGACTTTGGGTGCAGCTTATAGATGGGATGCTGCTATTAGTGGTACGATAGGTTTTCAAATTACAGATGCGTTGATGATTGGTTTTGCATATGATCGAGAAACGACAGAATTGGGTCAGACACAATTTAATGATGGGAGTTATGAGGTGATGTTACGCTTTGAACTCTTTAAGAAATACAATAGAATGTTAACTCCTAGATTCTTCTAACAAGAATGATTTTATAGGGAAAGTTACAATAATCTTAATCTATATTTCTGAATATCAGATATTTATTTATTAAGAATTAAATGTAGCACTAAACCTCTTGGAAACTATGTTTAAATTTTTGTGAAAATTTTCTTAAAATTTAAGCTAATGTTTTTGATTTTTAAAGTGTTTGCATTCAATAGTTTTTATTGTATAGATGCATTTAATTAAGGTTTTACAGTATATATTTTGAGGATTATGTGTATATAGGTTTAGATGTTTTATGATTACTTTTATGTTGTTAAAAAATTGTTATTTAACAGACTTTATTAGATTTTAAATTATAAAGCCTATATCGGTAGTAATTAACATATTTGCTTATGGATACTATTACTTTTAATCACTTCGTAAAAAAAATAAGATGTTTTTCTTATTATAATTTATTCCAATTCGTAATTATTTATTTCTGTTTTTTCTTTTTTTAAAAGAAAGGTAGGAATTATTAATGTGTATTGTGTAGTGATTTTTTAATGAAATAAGGCATTATTTTATGAGGCTATAAATAACAGTTTTTTGAGAATGTACCCCTTGTATTAGTTGAACTTTGGCGAGCCAGCAATGACAAGGTATTTGAATAACGATTATTTATATTAATTATGCTAAGATCTTTTCAATTGATAAAGAGAAATGTATACAAATCTATAGAAAGTATTTCCTTTTCTACAATTGTATATTGTAAGGTTCTCACTTCCAAAATTACAATCAGTATAAGTACTATGTACTCCTATTATACACAGCTGTATAGAGATACTATTTCTTGTGCTTTAAAATGTTTTTATTTTAATAAAACCGATAAAATGCATGAACAGTATAATTTCTTGAAACTAAGTATTTCGTCGAAACAAAATAGTTTTTTATCGATTAAATAGAGCCTTTGATCGTCATGAAGCCACTATTTAACAAAATAAAATGTTAATTTTGACAAGTATTATTTACTGTGTTTTTACAATTAACTCTTTTTCTTTTAACAATTGATAAATAAAATTATCTCATGAAAAAAAATACTTATCCTATATATATAGTTTTTGGATCATTTTTGTTTTTTGCCATCATATTTTATTTAGGTGGTGAAGTATGTCCCAATAAAATAACAATTCAAAAACAAGTGTTAGATACAGTGATTGTTGTATGAAAATTATATCAAATTTGATCTACTCTTCTCAATGATAAGAAATAATGAATTAGATGCGTATTTCTGGAAAAACATATATAGATTCTTGTGAATCACTCCCAAACAAATAATAGAACATTTTATCATAAAATAGCTTATGAAAGTTTTCACACATTTTAAAAATATCAATAATATCAAAATATCAGCTTTGATGTTTTTGATATTAATATCGTATTCGGTAAGTTCTCAGGTAGTAACTACTTGGGGAGGGTTGTCGGGAACTATTCCTGAAAATAATTATTTAACTAGTAGTTTATCTTCAGTAGCAGATGGCTCAACATTTGTTAGGGTTGATATTACCAGATCTCCATCTTCAACGACAGGAGGAATTGTTAATGCTGTTCCACCAGGAGGAACTTTAACAAATAGTTTTAATAATTCAAGAACTACAGTAGGAGTTTCAGGTAATACGTATACATATACTTTTAGTGAACCTGTTTATGTTGTACTAAGTTCACAAGAACATAGTGAATTAATTAGGACAGAGAATATAAAAGTTTCAAGTTCTGATGTAGGAGCTCAGTTTTCGGGTTCATTGACAGGAGCACAAACAGGACATTTTATAAATAATAATAATACTTCAGAAGTACATATAGGTTCTAATAACTCTATCACAGCAGCAGGAACATATTGGACAGTAACTAGTAGTATTCCAGTTACTACATTATCTGTAGAGTATTATGTGACGAATCCTAGTGAAGCTGTATCTGGAGAACCTTTTACTTTGGATTTAGCACCTGTACCATATGTAAGGTTAGATGATACTAATGTTACTGGAGCTGGAGGAATTAATATAAATTCTACTTCATGTTCTACAGGGTGGGAACCTTTAGATAATACCAATACTGGAGCAATATCTTCATTAAATGCTCCTCACGGTATTAATAATATGACAGTTACCTTAACGAATCCACAAGATATTGGACAAGAAGAGTTAACAATGCCAGGAGCTTTTTCAGGTATTTTAGTTTCTGGTAATAATACCACATCAGTTACTATAACTAATGATGGCACTGCTACAATAACACAGTTTAGGCAAGCATTAGATGATATATATTACTTAAATAACGCAATAACTCCTAATATAGGGGTTATCAGAGTTTTAGAAGTGCAAATTACAGATATTTATGGTCGTACATCAAATACAGCGATAACCAATATGCCTATAGTAAGAGGCCCTAGATCTGGGGTAACTCAAGGGCCATTGATAATATTTACAGGAAGTGGATCAATAGATTTATTTACAGGATTAGATGGTAGCGAGGATTCAGGAGGTACTTGGGTTGATGTAGGAGGAACAGGAGCTCTTACTGGTAGTAATGTTAATGAAGCTTTGCTTCCTCTGGGAGGAAGTATTTTTAGATATGATGTAACTGGTTCAGCACCCTGTATGAATGCATCTACCACTTTGGTAGTAATAAAAATGAGTAATACAGAAATACCTTTGACATCTCCTACTGCCTGTGGAGAAGTAACTACATCTTATACGAATCCTTTATACTCAGCAAACTCAGATGACCCTATTTATATATTTGATTCAGGTTCAGGAGAATTAGTATGTCCAGCAGGAAGCGGAGGAACAACTTATGATTGGTATATCTATAATTCAACTAGTAATTCGTATGATGTGCATGCATTGAATTCAACACCCACTCAAACAGGGTTGGCTGATGGTGGATATTTGGTAGTAAGAAATGACGGTGGTACAGTAGAAGAGGGTAGAGCATGGGTTTGGAATACTTCTCTCAATATTGATGCGGGAACGAATCAAACTGTCTGTGCAGGAGATACTGTTAATTTGACGGGAGCAGGAACAGTTACCAATCCTGTATATACGTATTATGATCCAGTACCAAGACCCTTTGTAATTGATGCATCTACAGAAATTACCGTTACATTTGATGCTGTACATACCTATGTGTCGGATTTAGGTTTTTTTGCAGTTGCTCCAGATGGATCGACTACTGTTACTTTAGGACCAAATCAAGGAAATACATGTAACTCAGGAGATAATGTTACAAACTTATCTTTTACCAATGATGCGGTAAGTAGTTTTTTTAATTATTGTTCGCCAGCAACAGCTCCTTTAGGAGGTACATACGATGGATATTTTGATGGTACTTCGAATTTTACAATAGATTGGTCTCCATTTTATGGTTTTGATGCCAGACAAGGAGGGTGGGCTGTACAAATATATGATTGTGTTTTAGAAGATGCTGGTAGCTTAACTGGAGCCATTATTAATTTTGATGATGGACTAGGTAATGTAGTTACTTATTCTAGTGGTTCAATTTCTGTAGCCATAAATGATAATTCTTGCACACCAGGAACAGCCTCTATTTATG
Source organism: Aquimarina aquimarini (assembly GCF_900299535.1). Classification (GTDB taxonomy): domain Bacteria; phylum Bacteroidota; class Bacteroidia; order Flavobacteriales; family Flavobacteriaceae; genus Aquimarina; species Aquimarina aquimarini. The sequence continues at coordinate 4,438 of NZ_OMKE01000028.1, forward strand.
TAGTACCTTTTGTTCCACCAGTTTCTAATACAGATAGTTCTATTTCTTTAGCAGATGGAATAGGTGTAGGAGGTGCAGGAGGGTATGAATGGTCGTATAGTACCACAGGATCTTCAGGTCCTTGGTCTGGACCTTTTGAAAATAGTACACTCATGCCATCAAGAGTAGTAAATGAAACTACTTGGTTTAGATTAGAAGGGGATAATGGAGTAGGATGTTTTAGTGATGGAGTGGTACAGATTAATGTAGTAGATCGTCCAGAAGCAGGTACGGGATCAGATGATTATGTTTGTGAAGGAGATGCGTTGGTAAACCTAAATTCATTAATAACTGGTGCAGGTATCGGAGGTACTTGGAGTGTATCAGGTTCGTCTCCAAGTAACCCAGGAGGAGATTTTAGTGCAGGAGCAGGAACCTATAACCCAACAATAGCAGGAGTATATATTTTTGATTATACAGTTGCCGCTACAATACCTTGTTCTACAAATGCAGTAACCTCTGTAACAATATCTGTACAAGGTACTCCAAATACAGGGATAAATAATACCATATTTGCTTCCAATGGATCTGGAACAATTGATTTGTTTTCTAATTTATTAGGCACACCAGAAATGTTTGGTACATGGAGTTGGGATAATACTTCTTCTGATCCTGGAGTGAATTTTGATCAGCCTGCAGGTTCTGTAGATGTTTCAATATTACCAAACGGAGTGTATACTTTTGATTACACAATAGTTGGCTGTACAGAAGGTACTTCTTCTGTAACAATAATTCTAGTTACTGTAGATACTGATGGAGATAATGTTGGAGATACTTCAGATTTAGATGACGATAATGATGGTATTTTAGATATTAACGAAAATACTTTAGGAGTTGATCCTTCTGCTGATGCAGATGGTGACGGAATTCCTAACTACCATGATTTTGATAATAATGGTAGCGGAACGGCACCAGTATGTGTAGATGGTGATGCAGATGGAATATGTGATACATTAGATCCTGCTTTTGATAATGATGGAGATGGTGTACCAAACCATTTTGATTTGGATAGTGATAACGATGGAATTACAGATTTAGTAGAATCCGGACAGCTTGATAACGGAGCTAGTGATGCTAATAATGATGGAATTATAGATGGTCTTCCTGTAGATTTTGGAGCTAATGGTCTAGCTAATTCAGTAGAATCAGATGATACAGCTACAGCTACAACACCTGCTCCAATAAGTACAGATACAGATGGAAAAGCAAATTATTTGGATATTGATTCAGATAATGATGGAATTGTAGATAATATTGAAGGGCAACCAACAGTTGGATATTTGGCACCAAGCGGAAGTGATACAGATGGAGACGGAATAGATGATCGATATGATAGTGATTGTACTGTTGCTTTATGTGGATTTAACGGAACACCAATTACCCCAGTAAATACAGATGGATTAGCAGACGGAGCTGATTATATAGATCTGGACTCTGATGAAGACGGAGAAAGTGATACCATAGAAGCCTACGATAGTAATGATGATGGGGTAGTTGATGGTACTGATACTATTGGAACTACACCAGATTTAGGAGCTTTAGGAACGGATAGCGATGGAGATGGTTTAGATGACGAATTTGATACAGATGGTTCTAGTACTACAGATGCAGGAGGGCCTACTAATGGAGGGCAAACAGCAGGAAGCCCTTTCCCTGATACAGATAGCCCAGGAGGAGAACCAGACTGGAGAGATGATATAAATAACGACCTTGAAATTACCAAAGTAGATACCTATGTTGATACCAATGGAAATGGTATTATCGATGCAGGAGATACGATCAATTATACCTTTGTGGTCACCAATAACGGAACTGCAACATTAACAGCTATTAGTGTTACAGATAGTGATCCTAATGTGATAGTAAGTGGTGGTCCTATTGCGTCATTAGCACCATCTGCTACTGATAATACAACTATTACTGCAACCTATACTATTTTGGCAGCTGATATTACTGCAGGGAACTTTAGTAATACGGCTACAGTGAATGCAGCAGATCCAAATGGTAACTTGATTAGTAGTTTATCGGATGATCCAGATGATCCAGCTGATGCAACCGATGATGATAATGATGGTAATCCCGATGATCCAACAGTAAGTGATTTACGTCAGCCATTATTAGATATCACTAAGACTGATACCTATGTTGATACGAATGGAAATGGTATTATCGATGCAGGAGATACAAT
>NZ_OMKE01000045.1 GCF_900299535.1 Aquimarina aquimarini
AAAACTTCAAGCACGGTTTGATGAAGGGGGCGCTGACAGTCTCGTAAAATTTTACTAATTTAGTGAGAAATTTAACAGAGCTGTCAGGCTCTACTCTACTCTACAATCATGAAGAAAGATCTAACTTATTGGATTTGTAATAAAGAAGACAACCGAATTAATGATAATATTAAATTTGAGGATGGAGAGGTATTTGAGATAATCGGAAATGTCAATTTAATAAGATTAAAAGACGGAAGATATCAAGTAGCGGAATTTGGCTCTTTTAAAAAAATATTAGATGGAGATGGTTTCCCTCTTATAGATAATGAAATTGCAAAGGTTCTCGAAAAACATGCTCCTGATCAAATTGAATTAAGACCTGTTGAGATTTTCAGAAGAGCCAATAATCAAAAGTGGACAAACTACTCAGAATTGATCACTAAGCGAACTATTGATCTTCAAAGTTATGACAAAACCGAATCCAAGGGAATTAATATTTTCACGTTACTGAACACATTTATATATGTTTCTCATGATCTGAAAAAAATAATTGAAAGTGAATTAGAACACTTAACTGATATTAGATTCAAACAGGGACTACCTATTATGATCGGATAAAAAAGTAGATAACAACATATATGTGATCATAGCAGCTAGGTGATGAATCGAATGTTTCTTGTATTTTTGGTAAGGCGCAATGCTTGCAGAAAGTGAAAGTTAGCAACCAATGCGCAAGAAAAATCGAAAAGCAAGGTAACAATTTGCTCTGCTACGACACATATATTAAACGTTACCCAATATTGTAAATGACCGAATTCACTCCACCGATATCTGAACGAAAAACTGAGGAATTAATCGAAATTGTTTACTCGGGAAAAGATCATTGGAATGAAGAAGCTATAAGACAATCTAAACAAGAACTTGCTAAACGAAATATTTCGCAAAAAGAACAAGATAGGGTCATTGCGAAGTGGGAAAAAGAAACGGAAAAGCATTTAGCACAGGAAAAGAAAAGACTTGAAAAAAACAAAACTGAGAGTTATAAAGTTTGGGAAATGATTGTGCTCTTCCTATTCGGTCCTATACTTTTTTTTAGACCTTATATATTTAATTCACATACTCTATTTACTTTAAGAGGTGAGAACTACTTTTTAAAATTCAAACAAAGGATTGTTATATTTTTATTTAGCTTCATCGCTTGGTATTTTTACACAAATTACTCTTTTGAACAATCTGAAAAAAAGCGACTTGAAGAGATTGATAAAATTGACATATCTGACTGGAAAAGGAAACACGGATATGAATAAAAAACATTGGGTAACAACACCTATGCGATAATGCGGTATTTTGGTTTAATCGAAAAGTTATTGCTTATTTGGTTAGTCGCCAAAGATTTAAATTTAGTATTTTAGAAAATATAAAAACAAAACATAAACTTTGGCTAGGTGCTGGTTCGAAAACTTGCAATTTTCTGTTCCCGCACTACGCATAGCTAAACGTTATCAGCAATTAAAACGAATCTATACAAAAGCCTAAATATGGAATCGAATCAATTAAGTGATAAAATAATTGAAGTCGGAAAAACATCTTTTAAATTATGGCTTGAATTCGAAGTATCAAGTCCTTGGGATGATCTTGAAAATGATTTCGCTAATGTTATTGTTGACACATTAGATGGAAGAAGTTACGGAATAAACGTTTGGACATTTAAATATCTTGAATCTGCGATTAAACAGGATCAGGAAAACGGTGAGAATTTAAAAGGACTTTATCAAGTACCACCAGACCTATTTGTAAAGGAATTAACCCGAAACTGTGTAGAAAAAACAATTACTGACTTGTTGAAAAATGGAAATTTGGAAGAAACCCTGAATAGCACAACTTTTGAATTGAAGTTTATTGAACCATATTGGGGTGCTATTGAAATGGAAGAGAAAAGTATTCAAAAATTAATGGACGAACTCGAACTTGAATTACCTGACGATCATCTGTTACTTAATGAGAACTCTGAACTAATTGCTAGAAAGACCAATAATGATGATATTGTATTGGAACTGGAAGATGGAAGAATTGCAGTTGTTCATCTGACATGGAAATCGAAAAAAGAAACTAATGAATACCCTATAACAAGGATCTACAGAGACAAAGTGGATTTTTGGTATAAAGAAATGAAAAAAGACATACTTGAATTTAACGAATAAAAAAAGCTGATAACAAGTTGTATATTGCATATGCTGCCTTCGGCAAGCAAACACAACATACAAGCAACGTTGTGGGTAATGTGAAAATCAAAATTGTATGAATAAAATATTTCTATTCTTTTTGCTTCAATTCTTAGTAATCTCATCATTCGCTCAGTCTGATAGTGAAATAGCATTGACAAAAGCGAAGGAAGCTATTAAATTAATGGATGAAGGAAAAATAGATAAAAGCATTGAGCTTTTAGAAGAAAGTCAAAAACTTGATTCAAAAAACTATATCTATCCTTATGAGATTGCATATGCTTATGTGTTGAAAAAAGAATACAAAAAAGCTATAAAAATCCTTAAAAAGGTAAAAAAATATGAGACCTTAAATAGTCAAGTCTATCAAATGTCAGGTAACTGCTACAGTTATCTTGAGGAACCAGACAAAGCAATTAAAGAATATGAAGAAGGAATGAACCGTTTTCCAAATTCTGGCAATTTACATTTAGAAAAAGGAAATATATTTCTTGGGCAAGAAAAATATGATGAGGCAATAAAGAATTATGAAAATGGTATTGATGTTGATCCGACCTACACTTCAAACTACTACAGACTTGCTAAGCTATTTTTGAACTCAACCGATAAACTATCAGGTTTAATATATGGCGAGATTTTCATGAATTTAGAGAGAACTACTGAACGGACTCAAGAAATTAGCGAACTTCTCTATGACACATATCAATCGTCAATTACTTTAAGCGACAAGGAATCTAAAATTGATTTCTGCGAAGTCATTATTGACGCTTCAGAAATGAAACCAAACGAAGAAATAAAATTACCACTTTGTGCAATTTTTGGCAAGAACTTCATTTTAGCTATAATTAATGAAAAAACTATTGACTTAAATTCACTTTCGCTAATTAGACAAAAGTTTATTGAGAACTACTTTAAAGAAGATTTTGAAAAATATCCAAATGTACTTTTTAACTATCAAAAAGAGTTGCTTGATGAAAACCTATTTGATGCTTATAATCATTATTTGTTTCAAATTGGAGCTCAAGATGAGTTTAATGAATGGATAGAAACCCATAACAAAGAATATGATGAATTTGTCGAATGGTACACGAAAAATGAAAATATAATTGATGTAAATACCAAAAACAAATTTATAAGGTAAATCACTACCCACAACAATGGGTATATTGCATAGCTTCCTAACGTGAGCTACGACAACATACCCGAGACGTTGTAATGCATTTGAAAAAAACATCCATATTAACTATTACATTTTTGATTTTAGGATTATTCCTAATTTCAAGTTGTGCTATTTTTCAATCTAAGTATATTGAGATTGAGGAAGAAAACGGTGAATGCTATAATAAATATCAGTATGAAATAATAGAAAATAAACTCATAGAAGTAGACAATTCTGAATTTAATAATTTAACATTTAAGATAGTTGATTCAGAAAGACCTCAATCTGAGCCAGAAATTTTCCCAAGCGCTATCAAACTTGAAAGTCAATCGATTAAACATGAAATTATATTTGATTTTCAAACACCAATTTCTTTAAAAAACAACACGTATGATATCTTTGTACAAGATTTCATACAAAGCTTTGAATCAAATGGAGATTTGGGTGAATATAAGAAAATAGGAACTATTGAATTAAGAAAAGGAGGAAAAAGAGAAATCACAATTAGTAGTAAAGCAATATCTACAGGATGTATAAGCTATACTACAAAAAGGAAAGTATTACGAAGTGATCTGGATAAAACTAAAAGGCAAGTAAAAAATTAATTATATGAATTTTCATGTTTTCATTACTTAATGAACGAACCTATAGATAAAAATGCTAAATAAAGACAGATATAAAAACGCATTACAACAAAAGCTATAATTAATACCGGATTAAGTACTTAATCCAAAGTTTAGTGTATTTTTATAAAGTCCGCCAAATCTTTTGATTTGGCTTTAAAACAAAAAAGATAAAACGAAATAAAAAGTTTTGGCTAAGTACTTAATCCGAAATTAAATACTAATTTAATCCCGCACTAACCATAGCCGAGACGTTAGGCAACATTAAGATTAAAATCAACGAATGAAAAAAACAATATTTTTATTATTTGCAATTCTACCAGTTTTGACTTTCGGACAAAGCGAATCTAAA
>NZ_OMKE01000016.1 GCF_900299535.1 Aquimarina aquimarini
ACTTTGTGATAAAATATCAAAATAAGGTTGCCTAGTAAATATATCCAACCAATTTACAGTAGCAAAACTTACAAAATACAACCCAGACTTGTTATGAAACTTATAATTTCTACTCATTTATCTGAAATATTCATAGCTTTTGTTTGATTCTTTATAATACTTCATAGCTTACTTACTCAGAACGCCACTAAGCATAGCTTAGCGGGAGCGGGGGATTGTATTACTTGTTTTTTCTTGGATGCTGACTTTGGTCAAAAACACGGGTGATGTAAATTTTAGTTTTACCTTCCCGATAGGTAATTTTACATCCTTCACAAAATATCTTTCGATATTCCCATTTGAGATGGTTAAATGTTTCATCAACAGTACCTATATTCTGAAAATCATATTTTGGGTTTTCTAAAATTTTTGGTGCATCAATAATATTGTGTGCGATTTCAATGGCTTTTTCTCTGCCTTTGGTTTTTGAGTTGAACTTTGATACTTTTTTAAGGTCTTTTAAGCCTCGTGTTGTCCAACTGACTGGTTTTACTACAAATCCCAACTATCTACTATTTTATGTGCTTCTTCAATACTATAAACTCTTCCTTCCTTTATATCCTCTTCTGCTTCCGCCATTAATGCATCTTCACGTAATTGTTCAGAAGACAAAGATTCTTTCACTTTTCGCATGGATTGGATCATCTTCTTTACCGCTTCTACAAAAGTTGGGTCTTTTGATTCTCTCAATGCGGTTTCTATCCATTTAATTTCTCCCTGTAAATCCATAATATTTATTTTTATATTCATAACAAAGATAGTTTAATATACTAATATTTTTAGGTTTTGTATTGCTAACACACATATTTTTAGTGATCAAGCATATTTATTTTAAAGCCATTAAAAGCTATTTCAGTTTTTTTTAAAGCTTTTAGACAATGAGTGATTAATTCTTTATTAAACCTAAATCATTAAATATAGCTTTTAAAATCTCTTAATAACCCTGCTGGATTATCATCTGCCGATCTAAAAATTAAATGAATATGACTTGGCATAAAACAATAAGCTTATAACTTTGTGATAAAATATCAAAATAAGGTTGCCTAGTAAATATATCCAACCAATTTACAGTAGCAAAACTTACAAAATACAACCCAGACTTGTTATGAAATTTATAATTCCTGCTCATTTATCTGAAATATTCATAGCTTTTGTTTGATTTTTTATAATACTCATACCCTGCTTACTCAGAACGCTACTAAGCACAGCTTAGCGGGAGCGGGGTAAAACTCACAAAATACAAACCAGACTTATTCTGAAATTTATAATTCCTGCTCATTTATCTGAAATATTCATAGCTTTTGTTTGATTCTTTATAATACTTCATAGCTTACTTACTCAGAACGCCACTAAGCACAGCTTAGCGGGAGCGGGGAGAGCGGGGGCAGGAGGCGAAAATGAACTTGAAAAAATTATATTAGGAATGTAATCCCCTTTACTATCATCTAATTCATTAAACACTTCATTTAAAGTTTGTAATAAAAAATAATAGCTATTAATATTTGTAGTTGAAGTCCAATTTAACAAAAAAGAATTTTTCTTTTTATTATCTTCTTCAATTATCGAAATCAATTTTTTGACAACTATTTCTTTATCTTCAATAAAATAATTTTCATAAGTATTTTGAATCAAAATATTTTCATCATTCAAATCAATTGTAACAATATCATGAAACACAGTATAGGTTTTGTTCGGGCAATTTTTTCTAAAAAAAACTGTTACATCTGTACTACTATGACCATCAGTTAATACACCTTTGAAATTTGATCGACTACATAAGTTTATCCCATTTTTTTCTTCAAAATCATTTATAATAATATTTGTATCTGTTTTAAATTGAATTGAAGTAAGTCTATCTTTATTCTCATTTAAATAGACCTTTAACTCAAAATCCTTTTTAACTGATTTACAACTAAATAAAAATAAACTAAATAAACAAAAAATAAATCTCATAGATTAAAATCTTTTACGCCAAGCATCATAACTAAAATATTTAGGGGTAGATAAGTGAGGCCTATATATCTGAAACTTTGGAGCTCCTTTATATCTATTTTTAACACTAATTTTCCCTGCATTTATCATTTTATTATAGATATTACCTGCTCTTCCCATATCTCCAAAATTATGACTCCCATAGCCATTTTTAGCTCTTTTCCTAATTTGTTCAAAACTATAACCAGAAGCATATCCATCTTTTGGTGAATTACCAGGGTGAGAATGAATATCTAAAACTAAATTTAAATCGCTAAAGTTAGGAGTATCGCCTCTTGCAGCGTCTGAATAATTATTTGTTCCAAGAAAAGTACCGTTAGTAAATTTCCTTAAAACCCATTCATCATTAGTATTTAATGATGCGAATTCAAAAACCTTAAATGCTTCAGAAAAATTATCTGTTATTGCATAATTCCCTTCATGTATTCCATTATAACTTAAATCCCAATTTCTATCCATTTCAAGTTGAGGAAGTATACTTGTATCAGTAACTCTTATTTCATTACTCAAATCACCTTCAGTAAATAAATAATCTACTGAATCCCCTCCTTTATCATCATAATAGGTTATACTTCCATCCTTTCCAAGCTTGTACCTATCAACCCCTCCGTCAGGATCAAACTTATTTACAGGGTCATTTCCCATCCCTAAATAAGGACTAGAGTGTTGTCCATACGGATCAGTAGTAAGCCACCTACCAATTCTCGCATCCCAAAGACGTAATTCAAACGCTTCTTTTCCAGTTTCAGGATCTTTCTCTTGCCCTTGGTAAGCATATCTATAATCCCCTACTTGATTTCTCCCTGGCATTGGCATCCCAAAAGGGTAATAATCGGTAGCACTGGTCATTGCCATGGCTTGTCCTTGTGCATTTCTACCTACTACCGCACGTACATTACCCAAATGATCTGTCAATTGATACAAGTGGGTACCATCTGATTTTCTTACTCCTAATCTACTGGCTCCATAAATGGTGTTTTCTATAACCTGTCCATCACGATAGATCGCCATTGCTGTTCCTGCAGCATCACGTACATAATGCTCTGTATAGGTTAAAACTCTAGTAGTAGGGTTATAGGATTCTTTACGCACTCTATGCCCCTTATCATTGTAAAAGAACTTGACCAATGGCTGATTGCTTTTTTGTACTTCAGTCACCAAACCACTGGCATTGTAAAGATACGTAATATTCTCGGATCGATTAGTTACCAACTGTCCGATAGTATTATACACATAATTATCAGGGTCTGTTTGGGTTCCAATATCATCTGCTCCAGCTACATCTCCTGCAGTATCAATCACTTGTTTTAACTGATTGGGTTTGTTATTCGTCGTATCATATTTATATGATAATCTGTCCATAGCATTGCCTCCACCGTTTTCTGTATGTTTATTACGGTTTAATGACAAGATATTTCCATTGGTATCATAGGTAATATTGTCTACTTTATAATCGTCATTAGCATTAGCAGCCAATGTTCCTGCGTTTACATCATGTACAACTCCAGATCCAGATATTTTTGCAGATACGTTACTTCGTGCTTTGGCATGAAAACCAGCTTGCAGAGTAATTGATTTATTAGCGATGTACTCTTTACTTCCAGAATTTATGACATCTGTGGTAGTGACATGATCCTGTGCAGCGGTACCTTCTTCTCCTTCAGAGATGGTAGGAAGGCTGGTATAGTCTCCTGTAAAATGACCATACTCGGCTCCTTGCAACCAATTATTACGGTTATATGTATAGTTGTAGGTATGTTCTTTTCCTTGTACTGGGTTGTAATCAGAATTCCAACGGATTCCTTTGATATTTCCGTTGTATTGATTAATACCATAATTAGCACTTTTGATATTGCGCAACGGGCGATTATAATCATGATCATGATAATCGATTATCATTCCGAAAAGATCACCTGTATCTCCTCCTGGATCATTTGTGCCTGTCAAACTAGGGTGATTTATACTTTTTAAAGCTCCTTGTAAGTTGTAGACATAGTCTACCCCCTGTAATCCTTCTGCTATAATAGTACGTTTTAACCCTCCAGTTTCATAATATTTATACAATGCATTTTCTGTATAATTGATATCGTCTACAGATGTTTCTACTTTTGTAAGACTATAATTTGCAGGATCATACATATACTGATGTATAAACTGGTCTGATGCTCCTTTTTGATAGTACACCTTGTTTACCTGACTGGTTACAGGGTCATAGACATAATCAATAGTCTTTGCTCCTGTAAGTCCATTAACCTGCTGTACAATCCATTGCACCCTACCATAGATGTCATAGCTATACCAAGTTGTGGTGGTTTCTGGGTTTGCAGTCTTTGTTTTGGCTACATTTCCTGCCGAAAAGGATTGCTGTGCATAATTACTCTTTCTAGTATCACTCCCAAAAGCAACTGCCAAACCTATATTATCATTATGATCATAAGTAGTGAGGTGTTGCTCTGATCGATTGGCAAAGGGTAATTCATGGTTTTTATCATCAACAACATTTTTTAATGATACCATAAATGGATCTGTAGCGCTTGTGATATTAGAGGACACAAATACATTGAGATAAGTCAAAGAAGCATCTTTATATACACCACTTTCTACGGGTCTGCCTCTATCATCATAATTGGTGTAAGAAAATTCTTTGTTTTCCCACTGCTTACTATTGATCGAAAAACGAATTTGCCCATCTCTACGGTACAAAAACCAGGCATCTCCTTCATCAGGACTATGCGTTTGTGTTAATTGTCCTAGCGCATCATATTCAAAGGTACTTTCTAGCTTGTTACCTGCGCTATCGGCGAGAGGTTGTTCGCTCTTTATTAACTTACCTGATTTATCATAATAGTTCAGGCTATAGTCATAATAATTCTCTTTACATTCTACCTTAACAGGACTCGCTACATTATAGATATTAAGATTTCTTATGGCAATTCTATAAAATCCATTAGAAAGTCCTCCTGGAGCAGTATTCACTTTATTCTCTGTCATCAGATTATAGATATCATACGCTCTTCCTGCAACATTTATCATTTGTACTCCCGTAGTTCCTTTTGGAACATGAATGTCTACATACCCTTGTTCACCTATAGTAATTACTGTTTTTCTGGAACTGGCATTACCACTGCGTGCTGCCGCCAAGGTATTACCGTCTGTATCTGTAAATACCACATTTTCTACACCATGTACATCTCGACTGATGGTTTTTATAACCTTATACTGATCATATTTTGCCTCACCAAAGGCATCGGGTTTTGATAGTTCTTGTCCTGCTGGCATGGAAAAGACATAACCGTTTTTCCATTGCCCTTGAATTTTATTCCCTCCAATAGTCTTGAGAACAGATCCTGGGTTTAATTCACTATAAATAGTACGCGAATAGGGTCTTCCTGTAACATCTTGATAGGGTTCACTGGTATTCTGAGTACTATAATACCAACCAACGGTATTTGGTTGTGTACCTACTGTACTAGGGTTTTCAGGATCATTTTCAAAATCGGTAGTACTGAATACGGTGTTATTATTTTTTTTGATAAAACCTGGTCTATAAAAAAAATCTAGCGGAATATCTTCATTTGTTGGGGCTTCTAGTGTTTGTAATGCAGGTCTACCTTGACTGTCATACAATGTTTCTGACGCCCATGTTTTTCCAGTTTTAACATCCTTATATTGCACTTGTACAGGCTTTCCCAAATCATCATAATAAGATTTATTTTCGGCTATAATCTTACCAGTTACATCATAACCAGTAATTCTAATGGTATTTTTTGGTTCCTCTACGGTATGATTGGGTGGTGGTGGTACAGGACATCCATTATCTAACCCATATACTCCTGGACATTTATCTCCATTCTCTTTTGCATACTTTTTACCATCATTAGGAGGCATACAAAAAAACTCTGAGCTTATTATTGGTTCTCCTTCTCCTATGCCATCCTCATCACTATCAACATACCAAGTAGTATTTAACCAATTATTTGGATCTGTATCATCACAATCATTCGAATCAAGCACATAACTCCCTGCAGGTTTTGAACAATCAATAATCGGTTCTCCTCGTTCTCCTTTACCATCTCCGTCACTATCTTTATACCATCTTCTCTCAATAGTAATAGCTGCATCTGTATCATCACAATCTCTATTATCTCTTGTATACCCAGTTGGTCTGGTACAATCAGTGACAAAAACTGTACGAGACCCATAGGTATCATTATCCCCATCTTTATACCATCTTACTGGGCTTACTATATTAGGATCTCTATCATTACAATCACCTCCATTAGCCACGCCAGGATACGGATCTCCTGGACAAATATATTGGTTGAGTGGAGCTCCACCAACATCATCATCATCTATATCATAAAATCGTTCCACCCAGATCTGATCTTGTGGCATACAATGCAAAGGGTCCCCTTCATTTTGAGCCAATAATTGCGAACTGCTATTTAACAGAAAAAGAAAAATTATAATTTTTTTCATTGTATGATTCATTTAAGAGCTTTAATTAATTGATTAATGCTGAACACCTATATTGCCATCACCTCCTCCATTACCTGAGCCTCCATCTGAATTACAATACCCTAAGTAAAATGTTTTTTTAGATGCAATCTCTCCTGTTATATTATCCCTTACTTCAGCAATGAAAGGGATTTTTTGACATAGTTCATCTACCAGATAAATACTCGCCACATTATTCCAGGATCCAAAATTAAGATGACTATGTCCAGTTTCCCCAGGATTTCCAACAGCCCATCGATACGAGAAGCTCCCACTACCATTGTATGTATTTGCCGTAATCCTACCCGTCAATCCAGTGATTTGAACTCCTAGACTAAAGCTAAAAAACGGTCCAACATCAGGATTCCCACCATCATTTATATCATTTTTATATGTATACCCAATTTCTTTTACGAGTTTAATTCCTCCTGTAACCCCAGTTGCATCAACTACTTCTTTAAAAATTTTAATCAATCTACCTGCATCATCATATTCATAGTATGTTGCTAAATTATTGGCTCCAATACTATGGGTTAATTCATCCCAGTTATTATAAACATAGCTAGTCATATCTGATGACACTGGAAGAAGTCTAAAATCATCTAGATCTGTTGCTTCTCCAGTACCATTTGATGACACACTTACTTTGGTTTCACTTGTAGAAAGGTCTATATATCCATTCAACAACACCCAATTTCCTGCAATAACATTTTCATTACTATTAAAATCTGTCACTATAGGAAAATTCGTTCCGTTTTGCACTTTTATATTGACATTGTTTTCTTGCCCTTTGCGAACCCATACTGAGATTTTAAATTTTGATTTTTCACCAACTCTGTTTGGATTTGGGGGCAATTTTACATCAAAAGCAGTTCCTCCGTTTATCCTAACTACGTTTTTACCTGTATGAGCATCATTAACAGCAACTACAGTTCCTTCTGTTTTTACTTCTCCATCAAAATAAGTACTGCCATTCTTTTGGATAAAATATTCTGCACCGCTATAATACATTTCTGTATACTTAGAATTGGCTACGGCAATAACTTTGCTTTGATTATCTCCCATTTTGGTAGACACACTATTCTCATTAATATCTATAGACTCTAATGGCATAGAATAATGGTCATACATAGTTATTGTAGAAGTATTAATCCATTTAGGATTCGTTTGTGTACTACCCCACATAAATCCATCTAAATCTCCAGTATATCCTACATAGGTTCCATCATTATCTATATCCCCTTTCCAAGTATACGTTTTATATTTACGCCAAATCTTATTTGGTCCAGTAGCAACAGGTTCAGTAGTGCCATCGTAATTACGATATTTCCAGTCATCGTTCCAAGTAGCAATACCAGCATCAATGGTTTTCCAGATAGTTCCAACTTTTATTTGGGTTAAATTTGCTGTAGTTTGAGTCAACATATTTTTATTAGTTGGATTATCTACTTTTGACCCCATATTTTCATACTGAGTATATGCTGGAATTATTTTTGTTTTATACTCTGTACCATTGCTAGAAACTGTTCTAGTATCGACTACTTGACCTGTTAAGAAATCACGTTTATCATAATATGTGGTATTGACAAAACCTCCTTGAGATATTTTTGTACTTTCCACAATACTTGGATAATCAACTTTACTTGAAGATGTAATTAGGTAATTCACCAAATCATTTTTCTGAACCTTTTTTATGCTCTTATAAGACTGTTGAGATACACCTATTTGACCATCAACATCTAAATTCTGGTTATAATTATTTTCGGTTTTACTCAATAATTGCCCTTTTACATTATATGATGAAACTGACAAAATCCTGCCTAGATTATTTAACTTATTATATATTGTATATTTTTCTGCTTGAACTGTTTGATTAAAGAATGTTTCCTTCTGCTGTTTTTTAACCTTAAAAAAATCTCCGATACTAAAGATATACTCTAAGTCTCTTTGATAAGGCTTTAACACATCAAATTCATAAGCTGTACTTCCTAGGAATTTATTACCTGCATAATTCTCCATTGTTACATTTGCATAAGTAACCAAAGGAGCTGGAATCTCGCTTACATAAGGGATACCTTTTTGTTCTTTAGAAGGAGCATATGAAGTAATTCCAGATATCTTATTATTAGATAAATTAGTGTAGTTATATACAGTTTTCACATTAGAACCGTTTCCTTTTACTTCTATACTTGACACCCTAATACCTCCACCTTTTTTACCGTTATTATCTGTATCTGTATAATATAATATAGGAGCTTTAGTGCTTTTTATTGATGGAAATGAAAGACATATATTTCTTGAAGCAAAAGGTTGTTCATCAAAACAATACTTACTTTCTTTTGTTAAATTAACAATATTATGATTAATTACATTTGGTGCAAATGATCCTTTATTATCGTACTCTAATATCTTAAAAGTAACTTTCTTATTTTGAACATCTAAATTAGTTATTTGAACTTTTGCTTTAACCTCTGATCTATGATAATAACTAGTAGATGGCAAATCCCCAATCTTTGTTTTAAAAAACAAGTATGTATAAGCATTTAAATGAAAATATTCATTCACCTTAAAGTTTACGTCACGAAATGTAATTTCTACAACATTACTACTCTGATTTTTATTTACAATTATATTATCAAATAGTTTATTCTCAGTATACACTGCCTCCGAATAATATGAATCTGATTCATGGGTTATTTCAATTTCCCCACCTGTTGGAGTTATAATTTTACTTAAAGACCATGCTTGAGGTATGTTTTTATGATACCCCCAATCATCCTGATCTAATTTATTGTACTGTACAGATGGCATGTGATATGAAAATCTATACGGAGGAATTAATGATTTCCCTGTTTTACCATTAAAATTAATCGACTTTAATGTTAATCGCCCTTGACCAGGGGCTATAGAATTTGGAGATTTTTTTGCTAATGAATAATCATGATTAAAATTAATTACTTGATTAGCTTTTTCTTCTAGTTGCAATCCTTCTACATCCTTAACATCTATGACATTTTGGTGTTGATGAACATTAAACTTTTTAATTTTAACAGGGTCTAAATAAGCGTTTGTCAAAAAATTAACTGCAGTTCCTTCACATGATTTAGTTTCTTTTTTAACAGGGTTATAGTCACAACGATGGATATTAGTAAACCCATTATTAATACTACAGTACCCCTCTAATTCATTTGTTAAATTACGCCTGTTTTTACTTATTTCTCCTACATCATTATTTAATAATATTATTTTATCAAGTTTTAATACTTTATTTTTTGGAGCTTCAAAATATTTAGCTGAAGTTCTATTCCCTCTATAGACCTCAAGATTACCTTGATAAATTGGTATATTAGGGCTATCTGGCAGTATATGTATTGCCCCATCATCCTTATACACACTATCGCCAGGATTTCCTAATATTGGCCTCCTAAAAATATCCTCCCCCGATTGCGTCACTTCACTATATTCACTAACATTAAAAACACCTTCTATATATTCTTTTTTATAAATATTTAGTTCTTTTGATGTATTATCTCTTCTAATACTTTTGACAAAAAGTGCTGTATGTGTCCTAGTTTTAACAGCATCTAAATAATATATTTGTTTTCTTCCCCAATAGTAAGAATAGGTTTTATCATTAGCATCTTCTTTGTTTTGATGTTCCTCATACCCATCAAAAGGCCCTCTCCAAACATATCCATCTGTCCATTTTCCGTAATCAAATTCAACCCAATACCCATAATCATTTTCATCAACTTTTCCATTTGCATTGACATCTATATAATCTGGACCTGTAACAGCTGTTAACAACCAATGCGTCGCATATGGTTTAGTTTTTTTTATTTCAAAAAAATTTTGATTTTCATTGGTTGGATTTTTAAAGTTCTTATAAAACAATTCAAAATTATAGACAGGTAAAGAATAATGATATACCTTCCCATCTAATGAGGTAATCCTAAAAGCTCCAATTCCTTCGTCTAAAAATGTATCCAGATCTTGTAGCCTATCAATATTTTTTGCTTCAATAAATCCAGTTGTATTAGTATTATCTCTAATTTGCTTATTTGTAAAAGTTTCTATATAATTACTAGATCGTTTTCTATTTCCATATTTTAATTTCTCTCCATTCGGCAAAACCCCATCACTATAAATATTTGATTTCCTAGTTTCAAAACCTCTTAACATTAAGAAGTCTGATGCATTTGTTTCTGCATTTCCTACAAGATTCTTATATATGACTGTCCTATCATCTCTAAGAAAAGAGCTTAATGTATTTTCAAAATAAAAATGAGTATTTCCTCCTAAATCATCAACCCTATCTAAATAACTATCAAAATTATCTGCTATATACGCCGTATAAATATTATCATTATTAATTTCTGAACTCCCTCTATCGACCAAATTTAATTCATGATAGCTTGCAGGTTTTATACTTCCAGATAGCCCTTGAGAGGTTACTATATAATTATCATATCCTGGCAGGGATATATTATTTTTATCTATTTTAAAATTTTGTTCTATTAGATAATCGAGACTCATATCCTCATGGGAGAATGCTGGAAACTCATTGACATCCATAAAGTAATTTTCTTTCATTAAATGACTAACCCCTGCTGTTCCATTTGAAAATGGTTTGGTTTTATTTGCATGGTAAGGATATACTGCTCCAGATGTTGTAAGGTCATTTTTCTTATACAATGAATATCTAATTCTTTTATGTCCAAACCCTATATAAAACATATAAATAGGAAATGAAGTTTGAAAACCTTTCACATCTATATTTAGATCATTACTAGAAGTCCCAAAGTTCATTGTGGAGACCCCTATTCCTTTACCATTAATTGCACCACCTAAAGAAGCGCCTTTAGAATCAAAACTAACTCCAACTGAACCAGATTTAACCCTAGAGACAATTCTATTTTCTACTCTTGTTTGTTTTACATTTGCTCCAGTAACAGAAACTCCTCCAGACAACCCTGAACTATAATTATAATTCAGATTTACTCCATACCCCAACTCACTTCCTTTAAAATTACCTCCATATCCAATTCCGACGCCATGAGTTCCTACATTGACATTAAACCCTTTATATTCGACACCTAATGTAGCTCCATCACTCCCAGCTTTTAAGCTAGCTCCGCCATAACCAATAGAAACAAATCCTCCTGTTGAACGATGTGATCCCCAAGAAGCACCTAAACCAGCATTAAAGCCATTTACTCCTATTCCAATACTAAAATTATATTCATTTTCTGTCCAACCAACATCATAGAAAAACTCTTCATACTTAGTTTTGCCCCAATCATCAGGATATCCATTGACATTACGGTTTATTGAGCCAGGATTCAAATTCCAGCCTAATCCCACCCAAGAAGCTTCTTGATTATGAGCTACTCCTCCATGATAAGATAATGCCAGTGGGTACCCTCCTTCTGGTGAGGGTACATTAAGCAAAGGCAATACATATGAGAAATCCCCAGTCAGTAAGTTTACCATATCGGTTGCATCTACTGGTTCAAATGATGCCGCTTCTGGAGCATTAGGCCCATTATTATTTGCCCACAATTGATTATAGGGAATCAACGTTTGTAAAAAAGTGATTGTAAAAAATATCGCTATTATCCGATGTGAGGATTTGGTTTTAGCCCTCCTAAGTCCAACATCCGAAATTGGAGGCTGGGAACTTGAGACGAGAAAACTATCTTGAAATAGTGTTTTAATTTTAGTGATTTTCATAGAGGTTTTGATTTTCATAAATATTCTCTAATATGATTTGATAAGCTCCGTATGATTTATATATTCCTTTTGAAATTGAGTGAATCAAGCTTGATATTAAAAACTTCTTCTAATCCAAAGCTTTGAACTACAACTTCAATTTTGGTTCGTTGTTAATTATTTTTGTTGGAATTTTGAATTTTACCTCTCCTGTATAAAATCCTAAATCCTCTATCGTGAATGTTACAAACTCTTCTTTTGTTACTTTCTCTTCTCTAGGATATACCAATAACATTGTTGTACTCCCACTCATTCCATACATTCTAGGGTAGATATAATCTGCCATAGCAATGGTATCTTTTTTGGGGGTATATAAGTGTACTTTCTGCTCCATACCAAAGGCTAATTGATTTACCATCGCTCCAAATTTTTGTTTATCTCTCGCTACATTGGTCAATAATTCCTGATTGTTTTTAGACATTGATAAAGTGAAGTACACATACTCTTTATATTTTCCTCGTAAGCTGTCTACTATTCCTGATGTATCTTCTCCTGATAATTCTTGATTCACCAATAGATCCGTTGGTTTATAAAGCAGAGAAAAAACAACTCCATTAACCGTTTTTGAATAGCAATATTCATTCTCTGGTTCTTTGATATACCCTAACAATTCTTCTGGAGAATCAAAGGTGTTTTGAGAACAAGAGACAAAGAGAAGAACACTCGCAATTAGTGTTTTAAATTGATTCTTTAGCATTTGGTTTCGTTTTTATGATAAGTCAAAAATCAGGAGTTCTTCATCAGTCTTTTTAACTCCAAAAACCCATACTCCTATCATACAAGGCTATTTATTCCCTTCGAATTCTGCGTTTAATTCTTTAAGTACAATTTCTGTTAAATCAGCCGATTCTTCTCCATACATTATGGTTCCGTTTCCTGTTGCTCCAAAAATGACTCTATACCCCTTCTTTTTACCGTATTCTTTTACAAAATCATTGATATCATTGATCACAGTTTGTGTAACTTTTTTATCTTCTTCTACCAACTGTTTTTGTACTGCTTGTTGGTAATTATTAATTTGTTGTTGCTTATTTGCCAATAACTCTTGCTTTAGTTCCAGTTCTTTCTTACTCATACTACTACGTTCTTTCTCATACGCTTTGAGTTCTGTTTGCCAGTTTGAAACAAGACTATCAACATTCGCTTTCATAGTTTGTGCTTTTTTATCGAATGCTTTTTTTACAATTTCTGTTCTATTGTAACCTTCTAAAAGTTTATTTACATCTACGTACACTAATTCTGTCGAAGGTTGTAAAAAGAAAAAAGATCCTACTGATGTAATAAGTGCAATGATGGCAATTGGTAATGTTAATTTATTCATTTTGTTATTTTGATCTAATGTAAAAATCGGTTACCCGAAATATTTTGATTTTATTTTGAATACTTGTTAATGTCAGAGATCGTGTATTTGTTACCTAGTTATTTACTTTATTTTCTAATAGCATCAATCTTTCTTCTAATACACTGTTGACTTCTTGCTGTTGTTTTATCTTTTTCTCCTGATCTATTGTATATAAAGTAAGTTCTTCAATCTTTTCTAGTAATTTCATATTCATAATCCCCAATTCCACACCATTTGTCTCCATTTCTATTGCAGAAGGAATATTAGGTAAGTGTCCTTTTTCTTTTATGTGCGCTTGCACTTCTTCTATAGATAGCAAATCATATTCTTTTTTAAACACATAGTCTGGAGCAGGGACACTTAGATCTATCTTTACTTCTTCTGCATGAATCTTACCTTTTACAGTAAGTTTAGAATCTGGAGTTTTGATTCCTATACCAACTTTGCCGTTGTTACAATAAATGGTTTGACAAAAACTAGACACTCCGCCTGAGCTGTCATAAAGTTCTCGAATTTCTTGTTTTGATAACACTTTATTAAACACCATCAGTTCATCCACACTTCCCTTAAAGTCATTACCATACCCCACATTATTAAAAAAGAACTTTCTTCCTATTCCCAAATGTGTCGCCCACTGAAAATCAATTTTCTGAGTACCTCCTATAACACCATTTAAATATCCTGTTATGTTTTTGTTAGCGTCAATTGTTACGCATACCAAAGACCATTTACCTTTATTAGTTTCATCATATCCATAAATAATTGGACTCCATGGGCTCCATGATTGTATCGTATTATTTGCATATCGTAATGAAAAGACATTTGATGAATTACCACCTATACTTGATATCAATCTCATATCACTATTAAGTACATCAGGTTTTATCCAAAATGCAATAGTGATTTCTGGAATTTGAGGAGTATTAATTTTAATATAGTCATCAACTCCATCAAAATGAAATGCCCCATTATTCTTGCCGTCTATTCCTTTGACTGGTGTAACATTCCCAAAAATAACTCCGTTATTATTTCCTTTTATATCATTTGCATTTCCATCAAATGGCCAATATGCTATTAAAGAGCTATTTGCAGTTTGCGCAATACCAAGAGCTGAAATTAGTATTAGAGTAATGCTAAGAAAGTTTCTCATAATTATATTTTTTAGTGAACATATTTTTAACAAAAACCCTCCCATACCAAAGCACAGGAAGGTTTAAAATAATCACAAAGATTAGCTTGCCTATGGAAAGAAGAGGTAACCCCACCCTTCATCATTCAAAAATTAATCTAGACTTAGTCCTACCCATATCAAGATTAAAAAAATTGAAGATTTTATCCATAATTATCACTGACAATCATATTATCTTGCGAAATAAAATGACCTTTTTTGATCATTCATACTGCAATATTAAAGCATAGAAGTACCATTTTTTGAAACTGGGCAAAAAAATTGTGTTTTTTTATTTTTATTTATGATTACACCTCGATTCTAATAACAATAACCCTCCCACAAACTCCTCTAAATATGACCAGCATAACTTCATTGATAAAAGCTACTTTTATAAAAAACCACTTAATAATTTGATCGATTGATCATAGAATTTGAGTAAGAAACCAACAATCTCTTTGCCTGAAATCGATATTGCACCTATATTTGTGATAAAACCCTTTACGTGAGTACATCTATAATCTCGCAAATTATTGCACAGTCTCTTCAATTACAGAAACTGGAAAAAGCTATTGCCCAACCTGAAGCAAAAATACACTTGCAAGGAGCCATCGGGTCATCGCTATCCTTTATTATCGAAAATAGTTTTAAACTTACAGAAAAACCTTTTCTGTGCATCTTTAATGACAAAGAAGAAGCTGCTTATTACTTAAATGATTTAGAGCAATTACTGGAAGACAAAAATGTGCTTTTCTACCCAGGGAGTTATCGCCGACCGTATCAGATTGAAGAAACTGACAATGCCAATGTACTACTAAGGGCCGAGGTATTAAATCGAATAAATTCAAGAAAAAAACCAGCACTGATTATTACATATCCAGATGCTTTGTTTGAAAAGGTGGTTACCCGAAAAGAGCTAGAAAAAAACACCTTAAAAATTAATACCAACGATACTCTTTCTTTAGACTTTGTAAATGAAGTATTATTCGAATATCAGTTTCAAAGAGTAGATTTTGTTACAGAACCTGGTGAATTTTCTGTTCGTGGTGGAATTGTAGATGTATTTTCTTTCAGTAATGATCAACCCTATCGAATTGAGTTTTTTGGCGATCAAGTAGACAGCATTAGAACCTTTGATGTAGAAACACAATTATCTACAAATCAAATAAAAAAAATATCCATTATCCCAAATGTAGAGAACAAAGCATTGCAGGAAACACGAGAAAGCTTCTTAAAATACATTTCCTCAAAAACTATTGTCTTTGCAAAAGATATTGATCTGCTAACCGCTAGGATAGACAAGAATTTTGAAAAAGCAGAAGATGCTTTCAAAACACTCTCTAAAGACATTAAACACAGTACTCCCCAAGAACTCTTTGCAACATCAGAACTTATAAAAAAGCAGCTGATGGATTTCACGTTGGTCGAGATTGGTAATCACCCACTAACCAAGGCAGAATACAGTATAAAATTTGACACCAAACCTCAACCCTCGTTCAACAAACAATTTGATTTACTCATTAAAAATCTAAATGAAAATAGCCAAAAAGAATACAAGAATTATATCTTTTGTGTGAGTGAACAACAGGCAAAACGTTTTCATGATATTTTTGATGATGCCGATCTTGATGTTAAACAATATGAAACAATCGTTTTTTCTGCATATCAGGGATTCATAGATCACCATAATAAGATCGCTTGTTATACAGATCATCAAATATTTGAGCGCTATCATAAATTTAATCTTAAAAATGGATATGCAAAAAAACAAGCAATTACTCTAAAAGAACTTACCAATCTCGAAGTTGGTGATTATGTAACACACATTGATCATGGGATAGGTAAATTTGGAGGGTTACAAAAAATAGATGTAGAAGGCAAAAAACAAGAAGCTATCAAATTAATATATGGAGAAAGAGACGTATTATATTTAAGTATTCACTCTCTTCATAAAATTTCAAAATACAATGGAAAAGATAGTAAACCTCCTCAAATCTATAAATTAGGTTCTAAAGCTTGGAAAACTTTAAAACAAAAAACCAAAGCACGGGTAAAACATATTGCTTTTAACCTAATCCAGTTATATGCTAAACGGAAATTACAAAAAGGATTTCAATACAATCCAGATAGTTATCTACAACACGAATTGGAAGCTTCTTTTATATATGAAGACACTCCTGACCAGAGTACCGCTACTGAGGCTGTAAAGACAGATATGGAAAGTGAACGCCCCATGGATCGACTTATATGTGGAGATGTTGGTTTTGGTAAAACTGAGGTAGCTATTCGTGCAGCATTCAAAGCCGTTGATAATGGTAAACAAGTTGCTATTCTAGTGCCAACTACAATTCTTGCATTTCAACATGCAAAAACCTTTAGAGAACGGCTCAAGGACTTTCCTGTTACAGTTGATTATATTAATCGTTTTCGTACAGCAAAGCAAAGAAAACAAACATTAGAGGAGCTAGCTACTGGCAAGGTCGATATTATTATTGGCACACACCAACTAGTTAATAAGTCTGTAAAATTCAAGGACCTTGGGCTATTGGTAATTGATGAAGAACAAAAGTTTGGAGTCTCTGTAAAAGACAAACTTAAAACGATAAAAGAAAACGTTGACACATTAACACTTACTGCTACCCCTATCCCAAGAACACTACAGTTTAGCCTTATGGCCGCAAGAGATTTATCCACGATTACCACTCCTCCTCCTAATAGATATCCTATTGAGACCAATGTAATACGGTTTAACGAAGAGACTATAAGAGATGCTGTAAGTTATGAAATACAACGTGGGGGTCAAGTGTATTTTATAAACAATAGAATTGAAAATATAAAGGAAGTCGCTGGAATGATACAACGATTGGTTCCTGATGCCAAAGTAGGTATTGGCCACGGACAAATGGAAGGTAAAAAACTAGAGACTCTTATGCTTTCTTTTATGAACGGAGAGTTTGATGTATTGATCGCTACCACTATTGTAGAAAGTGGGTTAGATGTTCCTAATGCGAATACTATCTTTATTAATAATGCCAATAATTTTGGCCTTTCAGATTTACACCAGATGAGAGGACGTGTTGGGCGAAGTAACAAAAAAGCATTCTGCTATTTTATTACCCCTCCTTATTCTGCTATGACAGAAGATGCCAGAAAACGTATCACTGCTTTAGAGCAATTCTCTGAACTGGGTAGTGGTTTTAATATTGCAATGAAAGATCTTGAGATTAGAGGTGCTGGTGATCTTCTTGGGGGAGAACAAAGTGGATTCATCAATGAAATTGGTTTTGACACCTATCAAAAAATCCTAAATGAAGCAATAGAAGAACTAAAAGAAAATGAATTCAAGGAACTATATGAAGACGAAACTAAGGAAATCGTATTTTTAAAAGATACACAGATTGATACGGATTTTGAATTATTGTTTCCTGATGATTATATCAATAACATAACCGAACGACTGAGTCTTTACACAGAGCTTACTACAATTAAAGATGAATCGACATTACAAGCATATGAGAAACGATTAATAGATCGTTTTGGGGAATTACCAGCCCCTGCTATAGATTTACTAAATTCTGTTAGGATAAAATGGATTGCAACTACTATAGGTCTTGAAAAAATTATTATGAAACAAGATAGGCTTATTGGTTATTTTATAAGTGATCAACAATCTCCTTTTTACCAGAGCCCCATATTTACTCGTGTGTTGCAATTTGTACAACAACATCCAAACGTTTGTAAAATGAAAGAGAAACAAACCAGAAATGGGTTGCGTTTATTATTAACTTTTGATGATGTCAATTCTATTCATAGTGTACTAAAAGCGTTACAACCTCTTCAGGCATACCTACAAAAAATATAAGAGCATAAAAAAATATGCTCTTATTGTATTGTCTATACTAAATGATTAGTATTGATTAGAACTTATAGATCTATAAGAAGAAAAATAGTTTTATTATTTAGTTCTGTCGTACCTGTGGCCAATTGTTTTCATGTTTTGCTGCATCTCCAAAACCAACCTGTCCACAACTAATAACAATTCGAACTATGTTTTGTGATGTTCCTTCTGTCTCCATACTATCTTCATAACGAACACAATATCCAAAATCAAAACCTATCTTTTTACGTACTTGCATTCCTTTACTATCCATAATATGCAATTCGCCTTTTTTTGTAGCTGTTCGAGATAAAGCCCAATCATTAAGCATTGTATCCTGTGCTTTAGTGACCTCGAGCGATACTGTAATTTTACCCGCTACTGGGCTAGAATGCACCATACCGTTATGATCTGTTCCTTGTGTGATCAAATAATGATAGTTTACTACTTTGATTGATTCTCCGTCAAGATCTAATGTCCCCTGTATCATAAGTGTGTTGTTTTTCTTATATAAAATTATCTTGTTACTAGAATTGGTTATTGAAGTGGTTTAAACTTTTTCAATTCGCTATAAAAATGCTCTTTTTTACTCAATTTTTGTCTTTTTCTTACTTCGTATCCCTGCTATGAAGTGTAAAAAACACTTCAACTGATCAAAAAATAACTATTTTTCGCCAGAATCCAAAAAGTTTAAACCACTTCATTGTAACACAAGTAAAAATATTAAATTTTTATCACAAAATCAAAAATGATAAAATGCATTTTCTAAATGTTCAATTTGAGTGCCTAAGGTATTTTTAATAATGGCTACAATATCAAACCTCACTTCTACATCAAGATCTTGCTCTGTTACGTAGTAATCCACCACCTTAACCATAGATTGTATTTGTTTAGGTTTCACAAAATCTTGAGGATCCCCAAACTCTGGAGTACTTCTGGTTTTTACCTCTACAGCAATCAAAGTATCTCCTTTTTGAGCAATAATATCAACTTCAAATTTAAGATATCGATAATTCTTTTCTAAAATAACATACCCTTTTTTACTCAAAAAGTCAATTGCCAGTTGTTCTCCTTTTTTACCAAGGGCATTATGCTCTGCCATAGCTATATGTATTTTAATGTTACCTGATCTGCATCTACCCGTAAAGAAGCTTCTGACCCCATTATCAAAGCACGATTATCTTCAATATGTCCCATAGGAAAATTAAATACCACTGGAAATCCATATTCTTTAACTATTTCTAAAATGATTTTTTTGGGCTTTTTACCAAAAGGAATATTATTATCATGCATTTTAGTCATTCCACCAACAATCAATCCTGATAAATTATCAAAAAAACCATTTCGTTTCAAATTTTGTAACATACGATCAATATGATAAAGATATTCATCTAAATCTTCAATACATAAAATCTTACCCGAAGTATCTAATGAAGATTTAGACCCACACAAAGAATATAGTATCGATAGATTCCCTCCTATAAGTTTTCCTTGGCATTCCCCAAGAATATTTTTCTTTGAAGAAGAAATAGAATACTCCACTTCTTTCCCAAAAAGAATATCTCTTAAAGAAGTCATTGAGGCCTTTGTGCCTTTATGGATATCAATAGCTAGGGGAGCATGTAGAGAACATACTCCTAGGTTGTGAATTTCTGAATGCAGTACTGTAATATCAGAATACCCTACAATCCATTTAGGATTCTTGAGTAGATTAGAAAAATCAATATGGTCAATAATTCGCACCGTTCCATATCCTCCTCTTGCACACCAAATTGCCTTAATCTCCTTATCATCTAACATTTTTTGAAAATCTAAAACACGCTCTTGATCGGTTCCTGCAAATTGATGTAGCTCTTTTCCTATTGTACTCCCTAACACAGGTACTAACTTCCATTTCTCTAGCATCAAAATAGCTTCTTGTATCTCTTTCACACTTACCTTTCTAGCTGTAGAAACAATAGCTACTTTATCTCCTTCTTTAATAAAACTTGGTTGTAACATTCTATAATACTATAATTTTTTATGATAAAATTTCTATGGGATTACCGTAACAAAAACATCTCTTTTTTAACAAATTAGAATCATTTCGTTAACATTTATTCTTAATTTTTTTGAATTTTATAGCACTAATTAACAAAGACTTTCGTTATTAACCTTTATATTGTGAACAATTTTGTCCATTTTATCCTACTTTTAATACTAATATACCTATGATGTCGGATACCTCATGTAATCTTGCTTCTCTAGCAGAATATGTGCCTTCTCCAGGAAACCCTTGGAATGTAACTAAAATAAAGCACTTATATCGCAGAATAGCTTTTGGTGCTTCAAAAACAGAAGTACTGGCTGCTTTGGCACAGAACAATCCTGGTGCATTGGTCGATCAACTTATTGATGAAGCAATTGCATTAAATACTACTCCGCCACCCGTATGGGGGTTTTGGAATGCAGATCAATTTGATAATGCTCCTCTAGATGTATTTGAATATACTCAAGAAGGAAAAAGACAAATGATCAATGACCTAATCCAAAATAAAGTACGAGAACGACTTACTTTGTTCTGGAGTAATCATTTTGTTACAGAGGATGACACCTACAGAAGTCCTGCCTATCAATCTCAATATTATAACCTTTTGCAAATGCATGCCTTGGGTAATTTTAGAGATTTTGTATATGATGTTGGTATCTGTAATGCTATGTTGGTTTACCTTAATGGTGATGAAAATGTAAAAGATAGACCCAACGAAAATTATGCAAGAGAATTATACGAGCTCTTTACTCTTGGTGTTGATAACGGATATACAGAAGATGATATTCAAGAAACAGCAAAAGCATTAACGGGGTATGTAGACACAAACGATATTCCTTGGGGTGATATTCTTTTTGATGCTGGCCAATTCAGTAATGAATCCAAAACTATTTTTGGACAAACAGGAAACTGGACTTATGATGATGTGATCAATATTCTGTTCCAACGAAGAGAAATCCAAGTTGCTACATTTATTTGCGCAAAACTATACACTTATTTTGTAAGCCCTACTTGCAACGATGCAATCGTTGCCCAAATGGCACAAACTTTTATAAACAACGGATACAATATCGCAACTGTACTTCGTGAGTTATTCAAGAGCGAACATTTTTTTGATACAGAAGCTATAGGAACCATTATCAAAAGTCCTTGTGATTTAAACTTAAGTTTTTATAATGAAATTGGATTCGATTTACCCCCAATTGATCATATTGATTTCTATTTAAGTGCTACAAGAACTCTTGGACAAGATGTATTAAACCCTATTGATGTAGAAGGCTGGCAAGGAGATGAAGATTGGATCAGTCCTGATCTGTTGATTGGTCGTTGGGAAAGTATTAGATATATCCTACAACAAGCTTGGACTCACAACCAGAATCAGTTTAAAGACCTTTTAATTGGGATGCCAATTGGAGAGCCTGGCGATGGAAACTTAGTGACTACCGATGATGATGTGAATTTCGTAGTAAGAACAATCCTTAATTACTTTTTCCCAAGAGGAATCGACGATGCTGTAACTTTTGGTGAGGCACTAGGCGCATTTAAAATTGATGGAATTCCTGAAAATTATTTTGAAGATGGCACTTGGACATTAGCGTACCCAGAAGTACCACAACAATTTGCCGCGTTACTCAATTACATCGCAGAAATCCCTGAATTCCAACTTAAATAAGAAATTATGAGCGAGAAAAATCACTCTAAAAATATAAAAAAAGAAGGATCTTGTAATACAGAAGATCATATCAAATGGAACAGAAGATCTTTTCTACATGCATTAGGCCTTGTAGGAGGAGGCTCTATGATGCTAGCAAACACCCCTTTATCTGTATCAAAACCCTCGCCACTATCAATCGCATTGAGTCAATCAGAAAATGATAATATTTTAATTCTTGTTAGGCTACAAGGGGGTAATGATGGATTCAATACAATTATCCCTGTATATGATTATGATATATATGCCAATGCGAGACCTCTTATTAAAATCCCCCCAAGTGAATTCATAAACCTTAGTGATGATTACGCTATGCCTAAACCTATGAATAAGCTAGAAAGCGTTTGGGGTGATGGCCAAATGAGAGTTGTACATGGGGTAGGATATGAGAATTCTTCTTTATCTCATTTTAAAGGATCTGACATTTATGCAAATACTAATTTGGTTGAAGAAGATAGAACTGGATTTATGGGAAGGTATTTTCAGGAGATTTATCCCGATTATATTTTTAACCCACCAGCAAGCCCCCCATCGATCCAAATTGGAAGTATTGGAAACCTAATTTTTAAAGGTCCAGAAAATGATTTCTCTTTTGCTGTTTCTCACCCAAACAGATTATTACAAATTGCAGAAAATGGTACCTCATACAACCTAGATGGATTAGGCGAATGTACTTATGATGACAAAGTAAAACATTTACGAGAAGTTACCAACACAACTTTTACATATGCTGATGCTATAAGTGCTGCTTATGAAAGATCTGGCCCTACAGATTTTAGTGGTTATCTTGATGATAGCTTAGGCAGACAATTAAGCATTATCTCTAGATTAATCAAAGGAGGATTAGGAACCAAAGTATATTTGGTAACTCTAGGAGGGTTTGACACCCATAGTAATCAAATACAAAGACATCAAGAGCTTCTTAATTCATTCTCAGAAGCAATAAGCACCTTTTACAAAGACCTTACTAGTGCTGGATGGGATGACAAGGTATTAACCATGACCATGTCTGAATTTGGAAGACGATTTAAAGAAAATGGATCTTTGGGTACAGATCATGGTACTGCCGCTCCAACAATGTTTTTTGGATCTGGCCTTAATGGAAATGGTTTTGCAGGAGAGCACCCAGATTTATCCAATCTGACTCGAGGCGGGAATGTATTTAACACTACCGATTTCAGACAAGTATATGCAACAGTTATGAAGGACTGGTTATGCATCGATGAAAACACTGTAGGCAGAGTTCTTTTAGGAAGTTCTTTTGAATCTCTGGATTTAGGTTTTAATTGCTCTGGAACTAATTCTAACATCCCAAATGATGGCTCAGGAATCTCTCATATAGTTACTTATAGAGACAGCCAAACCTATATCAATATTGCAAATCCTGAGACTACCCATGTGGATATTGCTCTGTATAATGTAATTGGACAAAAGGTTGCGACGCTTAGAAATGAATTATTGATGGAAGGTGAACATATCATTGATGTAAAACAATCTGCCAATACCCGATTAAGCACAGGGCCATATGTCTATCAAATTCAAACTAATAACGGGAATTACAGCAAATCTATTTTAATCTCATAAATTATTAAATATAACCACTCAAACCATCTCAAATAATTGAAGGATTCAGTGGTTATATTTTGTAAGTGTTTTTATTACCTTTGTGCCTTATTTTTAAGCATTATGAGCACAGAGGGAAGATATACAATTACAGCAGCTTTACCATACACAAATGGGCCTATACATATAGGTCATCTCGCGGGGGTTTACGTTCCCGCCGATATTTATTCACGCTACCTTAGAATTACTGGAAATGATGTAGCTTTTATTTGCGGTAGTGATGAGCATGGTGCTGCGATCCCAATGCGTGCAAAGAAAGAAGGTGTTTCTCCTCAAGTCATCATTGATAAATACCACACAATTATCAAAAAATCTTTTGGTGATTTTGGAATTTCATTTGACAACTACTCAAGAACCTCTGCTCCTATTCATCATGAAACAGCATCTGTTTTTTTCAAAAAATTATATGATGATGGTAAGTTTATAGAAGAAACATCAGAACAATTATACGACCCTGAGGCTGATCAGTTTTTGGCAGATCGATTTGTTATAGGTACATGCCCAAAATGTAACCATGAGGAAGCATATGGTGATCAATGTGAAAAATGCGGTAGCTCGCTTAATGCCACAGACCTTATCAACCCAAAATCTACAATTTCGGGCGCAGAACCTATATTAAAACAAACCAAACATTGGTTTTTACCTCTTGATCAATATGAAGATTTTTTAAAAGAATGGGTTCTAGAAGGGCATAAAAAAGATTGGAAAACAAATGTATATGGCCAAATAAAATCCTGGATTGACGACGGTTTACGCCCTCGTGCTGTAACTCGTGACTTAGACTGGGGGATTCCTGTACCTGTTGATGGTGCAGAAGGAAAAGTGTTATATGTATGGTTTGATGCTCCTATTGGATATATTTCTTCTACAAAAGAATGGGCTGAAAGAGAAGGAAAAGATTGGGAACCATATTGGAAAGATAAGAACACCAAACTTGTTCATTTTATTGGTAAAGATAATATTGTATTTCACTGTATTATTTTTCCAAGCATGCTAAAAGCAGAAGGAAGCTACATACTTCCTGAAAATGTTCCTGCAAATGAGTTTTTAAACCTAGAGGGTAATAAACTATCTACCTCAAAAAACTGGGCTGTTTGGCTACATGAGTATTTAGAAGATTTTCCTAATCAGCAAGATGTATTGCGCTATGCATTGACAGCTAATGCCCCAGAAACCAAGGATAATGATTTTACTTGGAAAGATTTTCAGGCACGTAATAATAATGAGTTGGTTGCAATATTTGGTAATTTTATAAACAGGGTTGTTGTTTTGACCAATAAATACTATGATGGTGTAGTACCAAAACCAAGTACTTTCTCTGATGTTGACAAACAAACTTTGGCTGAACTAAAAGCATACCCAGCTGTTATCTCTAGCTCGATAGATCGTTACAGATTCAGAGAAGCAAGTCAAGAATTACTTAATGTTGCCCGTCTAGGAAATAAATACCTCGCAGATGAAGAACCATGGAAATTGATCAAAACAGATGAAGAACGCACCAAAACTATTATGTATGTTGCATTACAAATTGCTTCTGCACTAGCAACTTTATCTGAACCCTTTTTACCATTTACTAGTACTAAGCTCAAATCTATTCTTTGTCATTCTACACTTGACTTGGAAACTACATGGAACGAAATTAATAGCAGAGACATATTACTTCCTGCAAATCATAAAATAGGAAAAGCAGAACTTTTATTCTCAAAAATAGAAGATACAGAAATACAAAAACAATTGGATAAACTAGAAGCTACAAAAAAAGCAAATGAAGCAGAAAACAAAACTGTAACTCCTCAAAAAGACAGTGCAACATTTGAGGATTTTACCAAAATGGACATACGAGTTGGTACAATCATTGAAGCAGAAAAAATGCCTAAAGCCAAAAAGCTCTTAGTTCTTAAAGTAGATACAGGTCTTGATACTAGAACCATTGTTTCTGGTATTGCAGAGCATTTTTCTCCAGAAGAAATTATAGGTAAGAAAGTAACAGTACTTGTTAATCTAGCTCCTAGAAAATTAAGAGGTGTAGAGAGTGAAGGGATGATTTTAATGACCGAAACTCCTCACGGCAAATTAGTTTTCCTTAATCCCGATGAGGGCAATGTAAATCCAGGAGCCGTCATTAGTTAAAAAGACAAAGCAACAACCCCAAACGTTTCTATAAGCATTTGGGGTTTATTTTTTGAATTCCACAAATTTGAATCATGAAAAAAAAGACTGTTTTTTACCTCCTCCTCTTTACGATTTTTAAACCCTTTTGTCAAGAAAAAGTATTAGAACTACCCAAAGTTTTCGCAAATAAATGCCAATCCGACAAAGAGTCTTATTCCATCCCTAATCAGGAAAATGGAGACCTCATGCTTTTATTAGAAGAGAACAAAAAGTTTTACTCCTATTTATTGAATTCTAAATATCTTCAAAAATCAACGATAACCACCAAAACACTTCCTTCTAAATATAGATCTATTCTAGGGTATTCTGTAAATAATAATACATACGCTATCTTTTTTGCTAATTCTAGAAATACAAAATTTGGTATACAAACATTTAATTTTGACACAAAATCTTCTACCAATGTTTTTTTAGATTTTAAAATAAAAGGAGAGAAATATGTAGAAAGTGTTAATTACAAAAACAAAATACACCTAATCACAATCTCAAAAAATTCTTCAGAACTCAACATTTATACATTCGATAATAAGTATCAACCTCAAAAAAAAGTAATCTCATTAAAGCAAGTAGAATATCAAAACCCAAGTGATCAGTACCATACGATCAATGCGCATTATTTATTAACATCAGATTCTGATGGGTTTACGATCAGTGTTGAAAAAATAGAATCCAGAAACCCAAATGTAATCGAGACAACGTCTAAGTTGACTAAATTATACCTACTAGAAAACCAATTGATATTCAGTTTTGACTATGACAAAAAAGAAACCAAATTATGCATTATAGATTTAGACACTTTTCTTTTCACTTACAAAGTTTTTGACAAACCATCAAAAACAGAAAAAGGTTTCACAGGAAGTAATTCTTATATCTATGACAATAAAATTTTTCAGATCGCTAGCTCAAGTCAAAAAATGAAATTCACTATTTCTGATATAATTTCAAACAACACAATAAAGGAATATGCAATCAAAAAAGAAGACTCCATTACGTTCAAAAACTCACCTATAATACAAGAGGGAGGCACTTCATTTTTTAGTTTTTCTAATAACGATCGAGTTAGAGAAATGGAAAAAACAGGAAAATACCTGCGAAAAATATCAAATTCTAATTTAGGAATCTCAACTTATAAAGTAAATGACCAATACAATATTATCTTAGGAGGAACAAAAGAAATTTATTCTGGCGGCGGAAATTTTGCCCCAGGCTTTGGAAGTGGTTTTGGAGCTATTGGCACTGTAGGCAATCTTAATGCTATCTCTATAAATTTTAACCCAACATTTTATGGATATAATGGGTATAGGTCAAACAAATCGACCTACATTAACTGTCTTTTTGATCATGATTTTGAACATCTGCAAGGAGATATTCCTAAAAATATTTATGATAAAGTAAATGAGTTTGAAGACACCTTGAAAAAACCTTCTGCAATCAATATTTTCTTACATAACCATAAGATTCATTATGGTTTTTTTGATAAAACAGATAAAATGTATAAACTGTATCGTTTTGAAGATTAAAAATCATGCTTAAAATAGCGTATCATCCAATCTATACATATCCTGTTCCTGAAGGGCATCGATTTCCGATGATTAAATACGAATTATTGCCCAAACAACTACTTCATGAGGGAACATGCAAAGAAGAGAATTTTTTTAAGCCTACCATTCCAGATCCCAAAGCTATTCTGGCAATTCATTCTGCAACTTATTTTGAAAACCTTTGCACATTATCTCTAGACTCAAAAGCTTCTAGAAAAATAGGGCTACCCATCTCAAAACAACTTATTGATCGCGAAGTAATTATTGCTGATGGCACTATAAAAGCATCTAAATATGCATTACGTTATGGTATTGCTATGAATATTGCTGGCGGCACTCACCATGCATATACCAATCGAGGAGAAGCTTTTTGCCTACTTAATGACCAAGCTATTGGCGCACGATATCTTCAACATCAAAATATGGTGAAAAAAGTACTAATCGTTGACCTTGATGTACACCAAGGAAATGGTACTGCAGAAATTTTCAGGAATGACCAAAGTGTATTTACGTTCTCTATGCATGGCGCAAACAACTATCCTTTTAAAAAAGAAACATCTGATTTAGACATCGAGCTTCCTGATCAAACCAATGACAAGGAGTATCTTGCTATCCTAAAAAAAACCTTACCCCTACTTATTGAAGAACAAAAACCTGATTTTATTTACTATCTAAGTGGTGTAGACATACTATCTACCGACAAATTAGGCAAACTTGCATGTACCGTATCAGGTTGTGCAGAACGAGATAGATTTGTTATTCAAACCTGTAAAAATCTCGACATTCCCATAATGTGTTCTATGGGCGGCGGCTATTCTCCTAATATTAAAACTATTATCGAAGCACACGCAAACACCTATAGAATTGCTCAAGAAATTTATTTCTAAAACATTATTAGCCCGAGTTTCATGTAACAAAACCTACGTAAGTTGACATTGTTTTCGACAGCAAATTATATCACATATTAAAAAACAAGACCAGTAACCTCTTATAATCAAACATATAACTAGGGTCATTTTATAATAAAATTCTCTTTTACATTCTGATTTAATCATTTGTAAATACATATTTATTGTATATTCGGTCTCTAAATTATACCATAATATATGCAAAAAGATTGTCCTGTATGTGGAGATAAAATTATTGGGCGAGCAGATAAAAAATTCTGTAGTGATTATTGCCGTAATACACACAATAACCAGCTTAACAAGGATAGTAAAAATCTAGTAAGAAATATTAATAATTTATTACGTAAAAATTATCGCATCCTCGAAGAATTAAACCCAAAAGGCAAAACTAAAATCTCTAAAAAAAAGCTATTAGAAAGAGGGTTCAATTTTCAGTATTTTACCAGTATTTATGTAACCAAAACAGAAAACACCTATTATTTTGTATATGACCAAGGGTATTTACCCTTAGAAAATGACCTCTATGCCTTGGTAACACGAAACTAAATAAATGTTCTCGCAGGTGACAAAACTAGGTTGAATGCGTAAAAATCTATAGGAAAATAATGAGTAACTATTATAACCATATATCTATTCTTTTTCTATATCAAAATTAAGATTACCGATCTCTCCAATTTTGGCTATTTAACTGCAATGCTGCTTTCATTACATCCTTCTGACTGATTTGCCCAACAAGTTTCCCGTCTTCCAAGATAGGAAAACGTCTTCTTTTGGTTTCTAAAAATTTATTTGCAGCATCAAAAATATTCAAATTCCCATCTATAGTCTCTACATCTTTAACCATAAATTTTTCGACCTTAGCATCATCAATTGGCATATTATAATATCTGCTTTCATTTAATTGCTTGAGACAATCTCCCTCAGAAATAATTCCTAAAAGTTGATTATTCTCATCGACCACTGGTCCTCCCGATATTTTATGTTTTATTAATGACTCAACAACTTCCATAACCGATTGATCAGGACTAAATGTGATGAGGTCTCTTGTCATATAATCCGAAACTTTTATCAATGTCTCATCTGACTTCTTTGTCTTGGAGCGAGCTCCTTGAAAACTGATTATTCCCATAATAAATAGCAATTTAGTGAATATTAAATATAGTGATTTTCAACAACTTATTCAAAAACTCTTTTACTTTGAGCACTCATAGTACTGCACTTTTTTTATAAAAAACACCCACTTTTCAGCAAATTTATCTGGCCAATCGAATGTCTAGATCAAATCGATTACATCAATATACTTTGTGGATAAAGAAATAACTGTAGCTTATTTCTTACCTTTATCATAAATCAATATACACATGCAAAAGTTTCCCTCACTACTTTCATTTGTTCTTATTATTTGTTCACTGGCTTATACTTTTTACAGCAGCAAACCTCAATTAATAACTGACCTTAAAACATCAAAACAAGAATTCTCTACGCTTCGTGCTCTAGAGCATGTAAAAAATATTTCTAAAGAATCTCATTACCTTGGCAGTTCTGCACATGAAGAAGTAAAAACTTATATTAAAAATGAATTACAACAATTAGGTTTACATCCAGAAATTCAAACAGGTGTTTCTATTTCTAAAAATGGAACCATAAGCCATCCTCAAAATATTATCGCCAGAATCAAAGGAAGCAATAACACAAAATCTTTGGTATTAATGTCTCACTATGATAGTTCACCCCATTCATCATATGGAGCTAGTGATGCTGGTAGTGGAGTAGCAACAATTCTTGAAGGAATAAGAGCATATCTAGCAACCAATAAAATACCAAAAAACGATATTATCATTTGCATTACTGATGGAGAAGAATTGGGTCTAAATGGAGCCGAGCTTTTTGTAAATAAACATTCTTGGGCCGAAAACACTGGGCTTGTTCTTAATTTTGAAGCAAGAGGAAGTGGTGGGAATTCTTATATGCTTATCGAGACCAATGGTAAAAACGGGAAAATGATTGATGAATTCTCTAAGGCTAATGTAAAATACCCTGTCACCAACTCTCTTGCTTATAGTATTTACAAAATGTTACCCAACGATACTGATCTTACCGTTTTTAGAGAAAAAGGCGATAAGGACGGTTTTAATTTTGCTTTTATAGATGATCATTTTGACTATCATACCGCTAACGATACGTGGCAAAATCTAGATCTAAACACATTACAACATCAAGGGAGTTATCTGATGCCATTACTTTCTTACTTCTCTGAAAAAGACATTAGCAATCTTAAGTCTAATCAAGATTTTATTTATTTCAATACTCCTGCTTTTGATCTTGTCAAATATCCTTTTGGTTGGATATACACTTTACTTTTTATTGGAATCTTTTTATTTATAGCCTTGATTCTCTATGGTAAATTTTTATACCGAATTGATTTTAAAGAAATTTTAATGGGATTCACTGCTTTTCTATTATGTTTATTACTAGCTGGTGCGTTAACCTTTGGAGGATGGCAATTACTCAACATTATTTATCCACACTATCAAGAAATACAGCATGGATTTACATATAACGGATATCAATACATTCTTGTTTTTGTTTTAATGTCGATTGCCATTTGTTTTAAAGTGTATGGTAAATTTGGCAAAAGTAAAAACCAAGCGAATCTACTTATTGCACCATTATTTATCTGGCTAATTATTTGCACCATGGCTGCTATCTATCTAAAAGGCGCTAGCTATTTTATAATTATAGTGTTATTTGGATTGATATCTTTATTTGTTCTTATACGGCAGAAAAAACCTAATGCCATTTTAATGGTTCTTTTATCATTTCCAGCAATTTACATCTTATCTCCCTTTATTGCTTCTTTTCCAGTAGCATTAGGCTTAAAAATTCTTTTTGTTTCTTCAGTATTATCTGTTTTATTATTCGGAATGCTTATTCCTGTATTTGGGTTTTACAATAGAAAAAAATTATTAGGAAACATCTGTCTTTTATTGAGTATCGTTTTTATTATTGCTGCTCATATAAAATCTGATTTCACTACAAAACGACCAAAACCCAACAGTCTTGTATACATATTAGACAAAGATCAAAACAAAGCAGTATGGGCAACCTATGACACTACTCTTGATTCTTGGAGCAAAAACTACATCATCCCAAAAGAAAATATTGCAGAAGCCTATAATGCGAATACTTTAAAGAGTAAATATCAAAAACCCTTTATATATGCAAACCAGGCACCAATCAAAAACATAGAATCTCCAAAAATTGATTTAAATAAAGACACTATTATTGGTAATCAAAGATACCTAGAATTATGCATCTCTCCCCAAAGGGACATTCAAAGATTAGACCTATATACCAATACATTATTTAATTTCAATTCTCTAAAAGCAAATAATGAAGAGGCACAAAATTTTGAATATTATGATGGTAATACATACAATGCATTTACAAAAAGATGGGATCAAAACTTACTCACTTATTTTCCTAACAAAAATCAACCATTGGAATTACATATGAAATTTCATAAAGATTCGTTACCAAAATTCATGTTATACGAATCCTCATATGACTTATTAACCAATGAACATTTCTCTATACCCTCAAGAGAAAAAAATATGATTCCCAAACCTTTTATAGTAAATGATGCAGTCATTATCAAAAAAACCATTGAGATAGAGGAATATCAAGAAAAGAAAATAGACACTACAAAAACTCTTGATAAATAACTCATCACAACCCTAAATAACTGACAAAAAATAGATTAAAAAATTATATGTTTTTAAAACTTGTAAAAAAGAAGAATTTTCTTTTTACAAATAAAATAACATGCTCAAATCAGAGTTATTAATATTCAAGAAACCTTATTACCCAACTATAATTAAAAATGCATTTTATGCATACTATTGAAACTTATTTATGCCATAGTAAGTATAAAGTGTAAGCAAAACTGGTATAAACCTAAAAACCAACATAATACAAAAACAACGATATCCCCTATCATTTTTGTATTATAACTTCATTAAAAAAATAACCTCCAATCATGAATAAATTATTTTTTTTATCAATTTTATTAAATGGCTTTATGTTATCCAGCGCATATGCTCAAAACAATGTAACTCCTCAAACGATAAGTGCAGAAAGCACCTATGAAAACATAGGGATCGTATGGTCAATAACTGGCGACAATGACATGGATAGTAAACTGACAATTGAGTATAAAGCCTCTAGTTCATCTACTTACCTGCCAACCTATCGTACTATGAGAGCAAACCCTAATAGTAACATAGACGGTAGCTTACTTGGTCTTAATCATCATGCTGGATCTATTGTGGGACTTACCCCTAATACTAGTTATGATATTAGACTCTCTATTACAGACCCAGATGGTGGCGGAAAAACCGAAAATATAACAGTTACCACAAAAGCAGAGGTTACAGATACTTATACAGGAACTATTTATTATGTAACCCCTGGTACTGGTGGCGGTACTGGTACATCTGCAAATCCTTATAAAGGATTACAAGAAGCTGCAAACAATGCTTCTCCTGGATCTGTCTTTCTTCTTGGTTCAGGAACGTATAGTAGTTTTTCTCTGGCTACCTCTGGAACAGAAGCCTTGCCTATAGTTTTTACAGCAAATCTAGCAGATAATGTCGTTATTGACGGAGCTAATACAACTTCAGGGATCATCACTTTAGGAACTTATAACGGAGCTATACAACATATAATTATTGAGAATATAAAAATTCAGAATGGAAAATGGGGAGTTGATGCTCAAAACACACAATATGTAACGGTAAGGCATTGTACTTTTCAGGATGTTGATTATGGTTATCTAAATCGTCGTGAAAACGGCCTTGAGCACGATCAAACAATCTCTGACAACTATTTCTATGGGAGAACAGCTTGGCCCGTTCCAAATGGATCTATTCCTTCAGAAAGATGTATTGACATTCGAGGAAATAGAAATGTAGTACGATACAATTTGATACAAAATTTTGGAGATGGGGTATCTACAGATGGCCCTCCTTATAAAAAATCTTATGCATTAGATATTCATAACAATGATATTTCTTACATAGGAGATGACATTATAGAAGTAGATGGAACTATTGCTAATACGCGTATATGGAGCAACAAAGGATCTAATGGTCGAATGGGGGTAAGTATTGCTCCTGTTTTTGGTGGCCCTTGTTATGTTTATAGAAATGAATTTAACAATATGGAAACTTCTACTTATAAGATGAACAGAAAATCTGCTGGCCTCATCATAGTACATAATTCTGCAATCAAAACAGGAAGAGGGACATCTTCTCCATCAGGATGGCACAATACTATTTTAAGAAATAACATATTAATCTCAAGCCATTATATTTTTGAAGAATACACTATTCCTTCAAACTCATTAATAGATGATTGGGATTACAACGCTTATTCTTCTCTAAGAAATGGGACATCTGGACAACCTTGGTTTAAATGGAACAATGTTAAGTATAATCAAATTACTGATCTACAAACAGGTTCTGGGCAAGAAATGAATGGGTTACAGTTTGATCATACTACCGCTATTACCAATATTAGTTTTCCATCTGCCTATACAGACGGGATAGCATTAGGTAGTTATGATTTTACGCTTTCTGCATCCAGCCCATTAATAAATCGAGGAGAAAATATCCCAAACCTTAACGATCGTTTTGTAACAGATGGTTCTCCTGATATTGGAGCACATGAATACGGGAGACCTCTTCCTCATTATGGGCCTAGAACAGCGTCTCCTGATGATACTACTCCTCCTATAATTACATTATTAGGTAACAATCCTCAAATTATTCAACAAGGATCTGGGTACACAGAGCTTGGAGCTACAACTGATGATGGTAGCCAAGTACTTATAGATAGCTCTAATTTTACAGACGCTATAGGAACCTATACTATTACATATAATGCTACAGATAACTCGGGCAATGTAGCATTAGAGGTAACAAGAACTATTAATGTTGTAGATCCAGCAACTACCGCCCCTATAATTACACTAATAGGAGATAATCCTCAAATCATTCAACAAGGGTCTGGATACACAGAGCTTGGAGCTACAGCTGATGATGGTAGCCAGGTAACAATAGATAGCTCTAATTTTACAGACGCTATAGGAACCTATACTATTACATATAATGCTACAGATAATTATGGTAATATTGCATTAGAAGTAACAAGAACTGTTACCGTAGTTAGCCAATCTACTACTATCCCGCCAGACACTACTCCATTTTACCTTATTACTTATGACCCTGAAACCAATATAATGGACATTGTATCTAAGGAGGATATTCAAGATTTAAAAATATACGACCTTACTGGTAAAAAAATAAAAGAACTATCTCCTAACACAAGAGAATACCAAGTAAATCTTGAAGGTCTTTCTGATGGTGTTTATGTAGTAAAAATCAGTAATCCTGACAGTAATGGCACTTTCAAAACTAAACTCATGAAATTTTAAGTATTTATACCATTTACACCTTGAATTTACCGCAATAAAACTCTCTTTTACAGTAAATTAAAAGTATAACTGGTTTTGTTCGAAATAAGAAATCAGGCTTCTGAATAAAAAGAGAGATCAGTGATTCATATTCAGGTCTCTTTTTGTTTTTAAATGAAGTTACAATCCTTAGAAAACAGGGTATAAAAAAAAGTCATTCTGATAAAATCCAGAATGACTTTTTTATATGCTTATTTTATAAAAGAATACCTTATCCTTTCATACTTGCTTTCATATATTCACGATTCATTCGTGCTATGTTTTCTAATGATATTCCTTTAGGACATTCAATCTCACAAGCTCCTGTATTGGTACAGTTACCAAAACCTTCTTCGTCCATTTGGTTTACCATTGCCATTACACGTTCTGTAGCTTCTACCTGTCCTTGAGGTAATAATGCAAATTGAGAAACCTTGGCTGAAGTAAACAACATAGCCGAAGCATTTTTACAAGCTGCTACACAAGCTCCACAACCAATACATGTTGCAGCATCCATAGCATCATCTGCATCCTCTTTACGAATAGGAATAGCGTTGGCATCTTGTGTATTTCCAGAAGTATTTACAGAAATATACCCTCCTGATTGCTGTATGCGATCAAAAGATGCACGGTCTACCATCAAATCTTTGATTACAGGAAATGCTTTTGCTCTAAATGGCTCTATATATATTGTATCTCCATCATTAAACTTACGCATATGTAACTGACATGTAGTAACCAAACGATCTGGCCCATGAGGCTCTCCATTAATTTGTAATGAACATGCCCCACATATTCCTTCTCTACAGTCATGATCAAATACTACAGGTTCTTCTCCTTTATTGACCAAATCTTCGTTTAACACGTCTAACATTTCTAAAAAAGACATATCACCTTCCACTCCAGAAATATTATAATCTACTAGTTTTCCCTTAGAATTAGCATCACTCTGACGCCATATTTTTAATGTAAGATTCATATTTTTAGCTTTTGGTTATCAGTTGTTTGCTGTTAGTTTAAAACAATTCAGTTTATATAAACTAACAACTATCAACCATCAACTATTTATAACTACGTGTTTTTAATTCAATATTATCGAAGATTAAATCTTCTTTATGTAATTCGGCATCTTTAGGCTCACCTTTGTATTCCCACGCAGCTACATACTTAAAGTTTTTATCATCTCTAAGAGCCTCTCCTTTTTGTTCTCCTGACTGTTCTACTGATTCTTCTCTAAAATGTCCTCCACACGATTCATTACGATGTAATGCATCTTTGGCAAACAACTCTCCTAATTCAAGAAAATCTGCTACTCTTCCTGCTTTTTCTAACTCAGGATTCATACCTTCTTTTGATCCAGGAACCTTTACATTTTTCCAGAAATCTTCTCTCAACACAGCTATTTCTTCAATAGCTTCTTTCAGATCTTTTTCATTACGAGACATTCCACACTTATTCCACATAATCTTACCTAATTTCTTATGGTAATAATCTACAGAATGTTGACCTGACCCATTCATTAATTTATCTATACGATCTTTTACCTCTTTTTCGGCCTGATCAAACTCTGGAGTATCAGTAGGAATTTTACCAGTACGGATATCATGAGATAAATAATCTCCTATAGTATACGGTAACACAAAATACCCATCTGCTAATCCTTGCATCAATGCCGAGGCTCCAAGTCTATTGGCTCCATGATCAGAGAAATTGGCTTCTCCAGCAGCATAACACCCAGGAACAGTTGTTTGTAAATTATAATCAACCCAAAGACCTCCCATTGTATAATGTACTGCAGGATATATCATCATTGGAGTAACATATGGATTTTCATCCACAATTTTTTCATACATCTGAAATAGGTTTCCATATTTACTTTCGATAACCTCTTCTCCTAATGCGGTAATTTTATCTGGTGAAGGATCATGAATACCAGAAGTCAATGCTTTTTCTTTTCCGTATCGTTGGATTGCTGATGCGAAATCTAAATATACAGCTTCTCCCGTTTTATTCACTCCAAAACCAGCATCACAACGTTCTTTTGCCGCTCTAGAAGCAACATCTCGAGGTACTAAATTACCAAATGCAGGATAACGACGTTCTAGATAATAATCTCTTTCTTCTTCTGATAATTGAGTAGGCTTTAATTTTCCTGCTCGTATTGCTTCTGCATCTTCTATTCTTTTAGGCACCCATATACGACCATCATTACGCAATGACTCTGACATCAATGTTAATTTTGACTGATGATCTCCCGAAACAGGGATACAAGTAGGGTGAATTTGAGTGTAACATGGGTTTGCAAAAAAGGCTCCTCTTCGGTGCGCTCTCCATGCTGCCATCACATTACTTCCCATTGCATTAGTACTCAAAAAGAACACATTACCATATCCTCCTGAAGCAAGCACTACTGCATGTGCAGAATGACGTTCTATTTTTCCTGTAACTAGGTCACGAGCAATAATTCCTCTTGCTTTGCCATCAACTTTTACCAAGTCTAGCATTTCATGACGATTAAAAGGTTGTATTTTTCCTCTATTAATCTGTCGATTCATAGCAGAATATGCCCCTAATAATAATTGCTGACCTGTTTGTCCTTTTGCATAAAATGTACGAGATACCAACACCCCACCAAAAGAACGGTTATCTAATAATCCACCATATTCTCTTGCAAAAGGAACACCTTGTGCAACACATTGATCAATTATATTTCCTGAGACTTCTGCTAATCTATGTACATTTGCTTCACGAGATCTGTAATCTCCTCCTTTTACCGTATCATAAAATAATCGGTAGTTAGAATCTCCATCTCCTTGATAATTTTTTGCTGCGTTTATTCCCCCTTGCGCTGCAATCGAATGCGCACGTCGTGGAGAATCAGAGTAACAAAATGTTTTTACATTATATCCAAGTTCAGCCAAAGTAGCAGCTGCACTTCCTCCTGCTAATCCTGTACCAACAACAATAACATCTATATTTCTTTTGTTGGCTGGATTAACCAGATTAATTGTGTTTTTATGTTTTGTCCACTTATCTGCCAGTGGACCTTCAGGTATTTTAGAATCTAAAATTGACATAT
Source organism: Aquimarina aquimarini (assembly GCF_900299535.1). GTDB lineage: Bacteria > Bacteroidota > Bacteroidia > Flavobacteriales > Flavobacteriaceae > Aquimarina > Aquimarina aquimarini. The sequence goes on from NZ_OMKE01000016.1 coordinate 38,265, forward strand.
TAGTGGTGTTTTTAATGAGTAAAATGAAGTACTACAGCAACAATAACAAATCCTAGCGGTACTCCTATTGCAAAAACCTTAGCAAATTTGGTTGCCGCAGACGAGTATTTATTATTAAATCCTACGGATTGAAATGAAGATGCAAATCCATGCCACAAATGCAACGCCAAAAATACAAATGAAAGCACATATAATCCTGTACGTACAGGGCTTTCAAATTTATGTAGTAATTCTGTATAATATCGAGTAGGATCTTCTGGTGCGAATTCTATATATTTATGTACTATCTCTGGAACCCAAAAATCATAAAAATGCAATCCTAAGAAAGCTAGAACTACCAATCCAGAATAAATCATATTTCTAGACATCCAAGAAGAATTTGCTCCTCCATTATATTTTGCATACTTGATTGCTCTGGCATTTCTGTTTTTAATTTCTAATACAAAACCCATCACAAAATGAAAAACCACTCCAAAAATCAATACTGGTTGCAGTGCAAATTGAACTAACGGATTTGTTCCCATAAAATGAGAAAGTTCATTAAATATATCTGGGCTAAAAACCGCAGTAAAGTTAATGGTAAAGTGTTGTAATAAGAAGAAAACCAAGAAAAGGCCTGAAAGTGCCATGGCTACTTTTCTCGCTATTGAAGATTTTATCAATCCACCCATTATATAAAAATGTTTAGTTAATTGGAAAACAAAAATAGGACTCACCACTGTTTTAGCCAAGCTTTAACTTGGGTTTGTTCTGCTATTTATAATGAATATAAAAAAGAAAAGGGTTTTGTTCTTAATTCTTTACTAAAACGTTTGAAATCGACAATTAAGTTTCATCAAAAAACAAAGCTTTTTTTTACATTTATATTAATTTTACCTTATGCAAAATATCAATTCCAAACTTCCAGAAGTTTCTACCACTATTTTTACAGTAATGAGTCAAATGGCCTCTCATTATAATGCTATTAATCTCTCTCAAGGTTTTCCAAATTTTGATGCCAGTTCAGAACTCATCAATCTCGTTACAAAAGCGATGCAAGAAGGGCATAATCAATATGCTCCTATGCCTGGATTTTTACCGCTAAGAGAAATTATTGCAGAAAAAAACAATACATTATATAATCGTAGTTATCACCCAGAAACAGAAGTTACAATCACCTCTGGTGCTACACAAGCTATCTTTACAATAATCGCTACATTTATCTCTTCAGGAGATGAGGTGATTATTTTTAAACCTGCTTATGATTCTTATGAACCTTCTATCTCATTGTTTGGAGGAACGGTAATTCCTATACAATTATCTTCATCTACTTATAGCGTAAATTGGGAAGAGGTTGCTTCTAAGATTTCTTCTAAAACCAAAATGATTATCATCAACACTCCTCATAATCCTAGTGGTAGTGTCCTATCAAAAGAAGATATGTTACGCTTAGAAAAATTATTAAAAGATACAGATATCATTTTATTAAGTGATGAGGTATATGAACATATTATTTTTGAAGGCCAATCACACCAAAGTGCTGCATTATATAATGGATTGGCTGAACGCGCTTTTATCACTGCTTCTTTTGGAAAAACTTTTCATACTACTGGTTGGAAAACGGGGTATTGCCTTGCTCCAAAAGAATTGATGACAGAATTCAGAAAAGTACATCAATTTAATGTGTTTTCTGGTAACAATCCCATTCAACATGCACTAGCCACCTATCTAAAGACTCCTGACAACTATCTTTATTTATCTAATTTTTATCAGAAAAAGCGAGATTTCTTTCTATCATTAATAGCAAATTCCCGTTTTAGTTTTACTCCAGCATCTGGAACCTATTTTCAATTACTAAATTATTCATCTATTACAAAAGAAAACGATATTGATTTTGCCGAAAGATTGACAAAAGAACACAAAGTTGCTGCTATCCCTGTATCTGTTTTTAATCACAATAATAGAGATGATAAAGTGCTTCGCTTTTGTTTTGCAAAAACAGAAGATACACTAAAAAGAGCGGCAGAGATTCTTTGTAACATATAGCAAGTTTACAAGGACAAAACAATTCTTTTGTTTTAGAAATCAAATCTCAATTGGATGATCTCTATCTCTTGTTTCTGTTTTTGTTTTTGTTTTTCTCGTGCTGTATTGAGATTAGAAAGTGAAATCCCTAATAAACGTACCGAGTTTTTCATTTTTTCTTGATAGAGTAATTCTTTTGCGGTCTCCAACAAAATAGTAGCATCGTTTACAAAATAAGGTAATGTTTTACTCCTGGTTTGTAAGGTGAAATCACTGTATCTAATTTTCAATGTTACTGTTCTGCCTGATACTTTACTTATTTTCAAACGTTTTTGAAGTTCTTCTGCAATACCTTCTAATCGTTCTAGCATATAAATTTCTGAGGCAATGTTTTCACTAAAAGTACGTTCTGCTGCTAATGATTTCCTTTCTCTATTTGGTTTTACTTGGCTCAAGTGTACCCCTCTTACAATACGATAATAATGCCCTCCTGATTTACCAAAATATTGAGTCAAGAATTCTTCTGATTTTGTTTTTAAATCTTTTCCTGTATAGATTCCCATTTCATACATCTTGGCTTGAGTAACTTTACCTACCCCATAGAACTTTTTCACATCCAGATCTTCCAAAAAGCCAATAACCTCTTCAGGATCTACTGTTTTTTGTCCATTAGGTTTATTATAATCACTGGCAACTTTGGCTATAAATTTATTGATCGATATCCCTGCAGAAGCGGTTAATCCTACTTCATCAAAAATACGTTTCCTAATTTCTTCTGCAATAAGTGTCGCGCTGGGATTTCCCTTTTTGTTTTCTGTAACATCCAAATAAGCTTCATCAAGAGATAATGGTTCTACCAAATCTGTATAATCAAAGAATATCTTTCTAATTTGAATTGATATCTCTTTATATCTATCGTATCGCGGCTTAACAAAAATAAGATCAGCGCAAAGTCTTCTTGCTTTTACTCCTGGCATAGCGGATCGCACACCAAAAACTCTAGCTTCATAACTTGCAGCACTTACAACACCACGTTTCCCTCCTCCTCCTACAGCCAATGGTTTTCCTTTAAGTTCAGGATTATCCATTTGCTCTACAGAGGCATAAAAAGCATCCATATCTACATGAATAATTTTTCTATGTACATCCAACTCTTCCACTTTACAAAAATAAAGGATTTAGAATGTTATTTTATTCAGTCTCTATTCATAATAGTATAAATTCCTATTATCTTTGATTTTTGTATTACAAATTTATATTACAAAAACTACCTAGTTCATGATTGAAATAGAGCGTAAATTCCTTGTAAACTCTAAAGATTTTAAAAACGTTGCTCAAAAAAACACTCGTATCACACAGGGATTTCTCAATACAGACCCTCAACGAACTGTTCGTATTCGAATAAAAGGGCAAAATGCTTTTATCACCATAAAAGGAATTAGTAATGTTTCTGGAACTTCTAGATATGAATGGGAAAAAGAAATTGATATAGCAGAGGCTGAAGAACTTTTACTTTTATGTAAAAAAGGGGTCATAGAAAAAACTCGATATGAAATAGTTTCTGAAAAACACATATATGAAGTTGATGAATTTCATGGAGAAAACCAAGGTCTTATCATTGCCGAAATCGAACTACAGGATGAAGATGAAATCTTCTTGAAACCTGATTGGCTAGGAGCAGAGGTTACAGGTGACACTAAATATTATAATTCTCAATTAAGCAACACTCCTTATACTACATGGTAAATCCTTAGTACCAACCTCTTCTGTATAACTGTCGCAAAAATCTTCTAATACCCCCCTTTTAAGAAAAAGAAAAAAATTACTCGTAAGGTTTTCATTATCAATACGTCTAAGCATCTATTGTTAACCAAAAGTTTTACACAATGTCACACAACTCAAAAAAATCCCTTCTAGGGATATTACTCTTTGTTTGCTCTTTTTTAACTTCCTTCTCTCAGATTCCAGTGGATGGATTTTATCCTCAAAAAGACTCTTTTACACTTGCTTCCAGCTACAGCTACAAGAGTTATGATCAATTTTATAGAGGTACTACTTTATCTGAAGGAAATCCTGCTGGATTAGGAGAAATCACCTCTTCTATCATTTCTATATATGGACAATATGCTATTACAAACTGGTTATCAACCACCCTTACTTTACCCTATATCAGTATCGAAAGTAAAGAAGGTGTACTTGACCCCGTTTTACAAACTGCACAAACTGATGGAGTTCAGGATTTAGGGATTTTTATAAAAGCTAAAGTTTTGGAAAAGGAATTTGATAATTCTTCAAGGATTAATCTAGGTCTGGCCTCAGGGGTTACTTTTCCTACCGGAAATTATGATGGTGCAGGAGTTCTCTCTATTGGTAATGAGGCTACAGCTATTACAGGGTCTGCTATATTTCAATACAAAACTCCGTTTCATATATTTAGTGAGTTTCAATTAGGGTATAGTCTACGAAGCAGTACTGATTTTGATATCCCAAATGCCGTTGTATACAATACCAAAATTGGATATTACAATAAGTTCTTTTATTTACATGCCCAGCTCGATATACAAAACTCTTTTTCTGGATATGATATTGGCACTCCTGAATTTGGAAATGCAGGTGGAGCTGCGATTTTACCTGAAACAGAAGTAGATTTCACAGATTTGTCTTTCGTTTTCTATATCCCTATCTACAAAAATAATATTGGTATTTCTGCTAGTTATGGAGCTACTCTAGATGGCAGAAACTATAATAAACATTCTTCTTTTTCATTTGGATTAGTGTATACTAATCAATGAAGTGTTTTAAACATTTTCAATAATAAAGATTTTCTTCCCCATCAAGCATATCAAAATGATGGGGGTAATTTCAAACACTTTCTAATAGTGATTCTAATTGATTCTCATTGATTGGCTTAATAATATATCCTGAAATTAAATCAAACTTCTTAGCCTTTTCTTTGTCTGTAGGATTATCTGAAGAAGATAAAATGTAAATAATAATTTCCTTTTTTATATCTGGAGTGATCGTAACAAACTCTTCTAGAAACTCCCATCCATCCATAACAGGCATATTAATGTCTAATAAGATCAAGTCAGGTAATTTCTCAATTTTCCCAATTCTAGATTTCATAAAATTAATTCCTTCTTCTCCATTAGAGAACACTAATAATTCTTGATTAGGACTGAGTTTATTTACAATTTTTTTTATAATAAATTGATGAATATTATCATCATCTATTAGGCATAAAATATGCTTACCTTTAATCATAATATAATATTTATGGTAAATCTGGTTCCTTTATTTGGCTCACTATCAATATCTATGGTTCCTTTTAATGCTTCTATCTGGGATTTGATTATAAAAAGCCCAAGCCCTTTGGCACTAGTATTGGTATGAAAGGTTTTTCTGAATCCAAAAACTTTTTGTTTATATTTTTTTAAATCAATTCCTAATCCATTATCCTCAAAAATTAATTGAACTCCTTTATCTATCTTTTTTGAAGAAATATAAATTACTGGTTTTCTTTGTGGGGCACAATATTTTAAAGAATTTGAAATCAGGTTAAGAAAAATGCTTCTGAGATAAGCATAGGAATAAGAGATTGTATCAATTTTAAAATCAGTATGGATCTTTGCTTGGGTTTCCATAATCTTTGCACTTAATTGTCTTTTTGTTTCTTCACATGTTTCCAATAGAGATATGTCCTGAATAGTCATATCTGTAGCTTGATTAATTTGCACTACATTGATCAAATCTTTCATAGTTTTATTTAACAATTCGGCAGAATTCTTGATCATGTTAGTGTATCCTATTTGTTCTTCGGTAAGTCTACTTTCTTCTAAAAACTTGGTCAGCATAAAGATATTAGCTACTGGTGATCTAAGATTATGAGAGGTTATGTATGCATAATCCTCTAACTGCTTATTTTTTGCTATTAATTCTTGTAATGTTGCTTCTATCTTTTGCTCTTGTTTTATTGCACTGGTAATATTTCTAGCAATCCCAAACACTTCTCCTGTATGATCTAATGCCGTAGCATTCCAATCCAACCAGATCGTTTCTCCTTTTTTGGTTATATACCGATTTCTAAAATTAAATATTGTGGTCCCATCAAATTGTTTGGCTGCCTCTGCCACTGTGTTTTGCTGATCATCAGGGTGTACAAAAAATAGATATGGTTTCTCCATCAATTCTTTTTCTGTATACCCCATAGTTTTACTCCATTGCGGATTCAGCTTTGTAAAATACCCCTCAGGGTTAGAAATTGTAATTAAATCCTGGCTTAGATTAAACAAATCCTCTAATTGTCTGTTTTTAAGTTTTAAGGCTATTAAATCCTCTTCTATAGAAGATTTTTTTGATTTTTGTTTAGTAATATCCTTGGCAATGAGTAAAAACTCATTTGTACTTCCTATTTTGGTTATGATCCACTCAAACCAAATAACATCTCCTAATTTACTAACCATTCTACTTTTAAACGGCCTAGGGTTTGCCATTTGCAGTCGACTTTCTATTGCATGTTTTGTTTTACTTCTATCTTCATAATATACCAACGTTAAATAAGGGATCGTAAGAAGTTCTTTTTTGTCATACCCCAATAAAACAGACCATTGAGGATTTGATTCAACAAAATATCCCTTATCATTTATAATTGTAATAAGATCATTGTTTAGTACACTCTTTTTTATGTATACAGAACTTGTTTTCATGAGATTAAAATTAGTAGTGAAACGATCTAATAACTTTTTTAAATAGCTATTTTTTTTAATCCACAAACATTAAAAATAGGTTTATCTGGGTAGTACATTCAAAATACTAAGAATCATAAACAATACAATCCTTGTATTAAAGTTACCATAATAACACAACATAAACAACTAGAAATCAATAATAAATGAAGAAAAAACAAACCTCTTCTTATTCAAAATACATATAATTATCACTACCTTTAAATTATTCCTATTTATGATCCTGAATTATACAAGTTTTCTATCTCATGAAAAAATCTTTTGTTTATCTTACATTCATTAACTTATTCAGCCCCTAAGTTTATGAAAAGAAAACAGCATTTTTTAAAATCCTTGATTCATTCAAAATATTTTATTCCAATTATATGGATAATAGGGCTAATCTTATCAATCATTATTGCAAGGTCATATTATATTCTTGAATCCAAAAAAATTGAAATCAAGTTCAAGAATGAGGTAGATCAATTTGCTGCCTCCCTACATAGAGAATTTGAATTAAACCTAGAGTCTTTATACACATTATCTTCTCTATTTAAATTAAACGAAGAGCCTTCTTATCAAAAATTCATCACAGAGTCACAATCTATACGTAAAAGAAATAGTAGCTTTCTAGCTTTAGAATGGGTTCCTTGGGTAAAACCAGAAATGAGATTTGATTATGAAAAAAAGCACCAACAGCGATTTCCAAATTTTAAATTTACAGAAAAAAACAATTCTAATGACTTGGTAAATGCAGCCATAAGGGATGAATATTTTCCTGTATATTATATTGACCCTTTTATAGAGAACAAAGATGCTTTTGGTTTTGATTTAGCTTCAGAAAAAGAACGATATCGCACATTAAAATCTTCTCAATTACAAGGTAAACCCCTTATCAGTGGGAATATAAAGTTAGTTCAAGAAAAAATAAACCCTGAAGGATGTTTAGCTTTCCTTCCTATTTTTCACGAAAACGAACACAATACCACCTTTAGCCCAAAAAATCTTAAAGGATTCGTTATTGGTGTTTTTAAATTTTCGAAAATATTTGAAGCTGCTAACAACACCAATATTTCTCAAGAAATTCTAATACAATTAATTAATCAAAATAGTGAAACTCCTAATGATACTTTGTTTACCTATCAATCAACAAAAACAAATACTCATAATGGCTACACTCATCAATTTAATTTACCCGCTTTATGGGGTAAAAAATGGATATTGAAGGCCCATTCTACAAACATGTATATACAAAAGGAAAGGACATCTCATCCTTTAATTATTTTGATTACAGGAATAATCTTTACATCTTTATTTGTGTTACTCTTTTATTCTTTTTTCAAAAGAAATACACAACTTACACAACTTAATGCCATGAAATCAAAATTCTTGTCTTTAATATCTCATGATGTAAGAGGAGGAATTGGAAGTATTGATGTTCTTTTAAAACTAATATTAGAGGATTATGAGGGGTATAGTAAAACAGAATTAAAAGAAATCATTAAATCTCTGGAACAAAACACAAATTCTATCCATCTCACGTTGGAAAACCTCATCAGCTGGTCTAAAAATGATTTACTAGCATTAAAGCCTGAGAAATCATTGTTTAGTATTACTGAATTGTTTGATAATATTACTGAGTATTTTCAACCTATTATAACTCTAAAAAATTTAAATTTCTCTGTAAAGTATAACACTAAGGATACGTATATTCATGCTGATAAAAATATGATCTTGGCTAGTTTGAGGAATATTGTCTCTAATGCGATAAAATATACTCGAAAAGGAGGGGAAATCCGAATAAAATTAGATCAATCAAAAAAGAAACATATTATAGAAATTGAAGATACTGGGGTTGGAATGGACTCTATTGAATTAAAAAAACTCTTTGAATATAGTAAGACACATAAAAAAGAAGGTACTGTAGGAGAAAGTAGTACAGGAATAGGTTTAATGATTACTAAAGAGTTTTTAGATATGAATAATGCCAAGGTTCAAGTAGAAAGTACTCCTGGCAAAGGAACAAAATTCAAAATTCGTATCTAGTATCTATTTATTTCTGAAAAGTTTGAATAAAAAATCAGACTTCTTGATCACACAAGAAGTCTGATTATATTTTGAATATTTACACACTAACTTCTGTAAAAATTATTGTTTTATAAAGCGTTTTGTATTTTGAATATTTCCATCAGTAAACTTCAAGAAGTAAACTCCTTTTTTCAGAGTACTAACGTCGATTGTGGATTTCATCTTACCACTAACCCTCATAATAGTTTTTCCTAATACATCTAACACAGAATAAGATACTTCTTCTGATTGTGTATTGAATGATATATTTAATACATTGCCAGTAACTGGATTAGGGTATATCGTCACATTATTCTTCTTTGTAGCGAATGTTGCATTGTTTCTTGCAGCCCCACCAATGATAACTGTATAATCTTCTACCTCTCCATAATTAAAGGATCCACAAGCAGAAGGTGCATTTCTATATCTCAAAATAACCCTCATTCTTGTACTGCCATCTACTGCAGTAGCAGGTACTGTAAAACTACCGCTTACTGTAGCACTTTGTGTTGCTGATTGTGTCCAGACTTTCTCTCCTGCATCAGTAAAATCACCATTTTGATTGTAATCTATCCATACTCCATAGGCTTCTCTATATTTTCTTCCTGTCCAAGTAGGTGTTACAGTAATGGTATGCGCACTTCCTTTGGATAAGGCTGTAGCTTCGGCAGTAAAATCACTATACCCGCCACTTCCTGCTGCTGAAGTTTTATCCAAAGTACCTAACTGAACTCTACCTATATATTCATCTGATGTATTATTACCATTGGCTGCGCAATAATTTGTTACTCCTCCATCTGTGGTAGTCACATTAACTGTATTACTAAATCCAGAGTTATTTCCTGCCGCATCCTTTGCTTTTACTTTAAATTGATATGAGGTATTAGCTGTTAACCCTCCTATAGCAGCAGATGTTCCTGTAACAGTAGTCACTACGGTATTGCCTTGATATATATCATACCCTGTTACTCCTGTATTATCTGTAGATGCATTCCAAGATAATGACACAGAAGTACTGGTTATATTGGATGCGCTTAACCCAGAAGGAGCAGAAGGAGCCTGTGTATCTCCACCACCGTTCCCAGGATTATATCCATCTACTATTTTTGTAGCACATCCAGGAGCAAGCCATTGGCAGATATTAGGATAACTTACTGATAATCTACCGTACCAATCTCCTGAATTATTTCCACATGCGGCATAACCACCATGTAGCTGACCTACAATTCTTTTATTTTGATCAAAAAGTGCAGAACCAGAAGATCCTCCTTCTGTAGTACCATCATCCCAATCTGTAACTTCCCAATGCGTAGTTCCTGCTCCTCCTAAATATGCAGTAGCAGAAGAAGGGTTATTATCAAATGATATTTTTTTCACATCTCCTGCTGGATGATGAATTCCTGTTGTTTTGGTTGGAATATCTCCTGTGGCATCCCATCCTGAATAATATACATTATAAGTTGATGGTGGTGTAGAAGACAATTTTAATAATGCATAGTCAGAATTTGGGCCACTATTCATCATTTGAGAGCCTGACACTGATTGACTTGTAGATCCATCTGAACTGGTAGTACAACCAGGGGATTCATAATTAAAAACAAATACCCAATTTGTTACATTTTGACCAGAAGTACAATGGTTTGCTGTAAGAAAGTAAGGAGTGCCATCATTTGATGCGTTATTAATCAATGATCCTGAGCACCATCTAGTCCCATTACCTAAAATTATTAATGCAACAGATCTTATTTGATCTCTCCAAGGATCTCCTTCTGCGCATACAACATTATTATTACAAGATCCCGAGCTACCAAAATCTTTTGCCATACGCATGACTCCTTTATAATCATGAGCAACGGTTGAAATAGTCAAACTAGGTGTTTTTTTAACACTCGCTGGCTGAAAATATTCTAAAATTATTTTATCTCCTCTTACAGGAGCTAATCCTAATCGTTTTGAGCTTTTGTTATTAGCTGCTGTAAACGCTCCTCTAACATCTGATTTATCACTATTATATACAAATAGTTTAGCACCTTGAGGAATCTCAAAATCAGAAAATGTAAGATTGAGTGATAGTGCGCCTTTAGATTCGATTGCTATCAACCAATATTTATCTCCATTTGGGCTTGTATACCATCTACCAGAATTTTTTGTATTCAGGTTTGTTTTATGTGGATATGCAAAACGCATAGGCACATCTTTTCCTGATTCCTGTTCATCTTCTTTACGTATTTTGGCCATATCTAATTTAGGTAACGTAACAACAGGAAATTGATCGGATTTTGAAACAGTTTGACTTGAGAATGAAGGCTCACCGCCCTGGCCTATTTGTGAATAGCCACTAATACTTGAGCATATTACTATGACAAGCAATAAAGTTATATTCTTCATTGTTTTTGGTTTAAAGAGTTAAGTTTAAAATAAAGAAGTTAGTTTGTAAATATTATTTCTAAGATAATAAGACATTCACAGAGGATATAAACAATATCTGCTTTTTAACACAAGATTGCTATACTTTAACTTTTCATTTATACGAAAAGCTTATTCAAATTTTAATTTCTATTCTTCTTTTCTTTTCGTTCCCTTTTTCATCCAATATCGTGATCACATGTATTCCAGGTTTTGGAGATACTGGCATTTCATGAAATTGTTTTGTAGTTCCTACAAATTGGTCATCGATATACCAAAACACACGAGTTTCAGGATTTGTATGTGCTATTTTAAGGATGATCTCATTGGTTTTACCATCAAATCCTTTGGGTAAATAAACACTGCTATTTGCTTTTGGAAAGATAAAATCCATCGATTCCTGAGATTCCTTATTACAATCTAATCGATAGGGTGGCAACGATCTGTAATTGGTATTATTTGTCTTAAAAAAATACTCCTGCAATGGTGGTAATACAAACCACGATTCGTGAATAATATTGGCTACAGGTTCACAAGAAGAATTAACACGATATTGTCTTGTAGCATCGAGATGAATTAATTGATGATACGGACAAGGGTTTGTTTTTACAGCAGAAACAGGTACATACATCTGTTTTATTGGGCAATTATTTCCTGCCAAAAAACCACTTTGAGCGCAAATGTTGACTTCTACAAGATCATCATAAGGAACAGGAAACCATTTTGAATTTGGCAATAAGTTAAATACATCAAATAGCACTGGTGCTGCCGAATTAAGCCCTGTGAGTTCTGAGCGCCCTTCTCCATCTGCATTTCCTATCCAAACACCTACTACATATTTCTGGCTTGCTCCTATAGCCCAAGCATCTCTGTTTCCATAACTGGTCCCAGTTTTCCATGCAATTTCTCTAGAAGAATCATAAAACTCCCAAGCTTCGTCACCTTCTGGCCTATTTACTTTTTTCATTGCCTCAAAAGTTAACCATATACTTCCTGCTCCAAATACAGGTTTTTGCTTTACCTTTTTACCAAAACTCACTTTCTGTCCAGCAACCATGATAGGGCTTACAAATTCTTGGGTATAGTACTCACTAGAAGTACTCTGATAGTGATTTAATGTTCCTGCAAAACCTGCATATGTTTTACACAAATCCCAAAGACTACCTTCTGCTCCACCCACAATTAATGATAATCCATAATGATCAGCTCCATATTTTAAATCTTTGATTTGAAACGCATTCATTTCATCCCTAAAACGATGTAATCCATACTGCTGTAATAACCGAACAGCTGGAATGTTTAAGGATCGGGCCAATGCTCTATTTGCTGGTACTGCACCACTATATCCTTCATCAAAATTTTTAGGACTATATCCAGAAATGACTGTAGGAATATCTGAAACCAGTTGTTCTGGCAATAGTTCTCCTTTATCCATCATAGCTGCATATAACAATGGCTTTAATGTACTTCCTGTACTTCGTGCTGCCTGTATTATATCCACATCTTTTTGGTGAGTGTTATCTGTTGGAGTATTCCCTACATAGCTTATTACTTCTCGGCTATCAATATCCAACACCAAAACCGCCATGTTATGCACTTCATTTTGTCTCAAAAGTTCATGATGCTTTTTGACTACTCTATTTACTTGTTTTTGTAGTATTGGGTTGATGGTTGTTTGTATCCTCTTACTACCATGATCTTTTGCTAATCGATCCAGCATATGAGGAGCTACTTGTGGTAAAGGAAATGGCTTTTCGGGTAGAGTCTCGCTTATTGACAATTCATAAGTAAGAGAATCAATTACTTTTTCTTGTAAGAGTGTCTGTAATAACCTATTTCTTTTTTGACGTAATCTAAGTTGATTCTTTCCTGGATAGATAAGCGATGGGGCATTGGGTAACACTGCCAGTGTTGCACTTTCTGCCCAAGATAATTGATGTGTAGGTAATCCAAAGTACCGCCATGCAGCCATATCGATTCCTACTACATTTCCTCCAAACGGAGCATGAGAAGCATACAATTTTAGAATATCTGTTTTAGAAGTACCAAATTCTAAGCGTGTGGCAAGAATTAATTCTTTAAACTTTTCTATATAAGTTCTTTTTTTTCCTTTTCGCGCCAAACGAATGACCTGTTGGGTTATAGTACTTCCTCCTCTTACTACTTTTCCTGCTTTAATATTTTGGATAACAGCCTGACTCATTGCAACTGGATTAAAGCCAAAATGACGAAAAAACTGTTGATCTTCAAAAGCGATAATACATTGCTTAAATTTTTCAGGAACACTGTCTGTCTCAGGAAAACGCCACTGCCCATCGATTGCTATTTTAGCTCCCAACAACTCTCCTTGTCTCGTTTCTATGACGGTAGCAGTAGGAGTTTCAAATAATGGGGTTGGCAAAGAAAAATAATACCAAATTAATAGTATGCCAAAAACTACAAAACGTTTTGGATGAGCTTGAATATAGTGTTTGACATTTTGAAACAATAGTGACTATGATTTATAAGACATTTTAATTTTTGATCCACAAGCAATTTAGACTAAACTGCAATAGATTTACCTTCTATTATTTTATTACCTGAAGCATCGAAATAAAAATCAATCTGTCCCATATATACTCCACTTTTTCCACACTGATTGATTACTACTTTTTCTCCTACTAAATTATCTACAATAACAGGTTTAGGAAGCAAGGTATGAGTATGCCCTCCTATTATTAAATCAATATTTTTTGTGCTTTTTGCCAAATTAAGGTCTGAAACATTATTAGGGGAATTTTTGTAATCATATCCGATATGAGATAGACAAATAACAAGATCACATTGTTCCTCCTCTTTCAACACTTTACTCATTTCTTGAGCCATCTCTATAGGGTCTGAGTATTGAGTTTCTTTATACAAATTCTTACTCACTAACCCATCTAATTTAATTCCTAATCCAAAAACCCCAATTTTTACACCTTCTTTAATTAAAATTTTATAGGGTTTTACCAAACCTTCTAATACTGTATTTTTAAAATCATAATTAGCAGACACAAAATCAAAAGTAGCATTGGGTAACTGACTCAATAATCCATCGATCCCATTATCAAAGTCATGATTCCCTATTGTTGCTAAGTCATAATTAAGTTTTGACATAAGCTTAAATTCTATTTCTCCACCAAAGTAATTGAAATAAGGCGTTCCTTGAAAAATATCTCCTGCATCTAGTAATATAGTATTTGGATTTTCTTGTCGCACTTGCTCTATAATAGAAGCTCTTCGTGCAAAACCTCCTAGTCCTGGGTATTTGTAATGATTATTGGGCAACGGATCTATTTGACTATGCACATCATTGGTATGTAGCACCGTGATTTTCTTGGGTTTTGGTGTCATGCATGATGTTACACTCAATCCACCCAATCCAGCAAAAGCGGTTGCTGATGCTATTTGCTGTATAAATACTCTTCTATTCTGCATACTTCATTCTTTTATCCAGTTCTACTTGTAATGTGTCTACTGATTTGAAGTAATCAATCAGTGCATTTCTAAGCTTATAGTTTGTTTTATATAATTGAATAGGGTTTTTAAAAAAATCCATCCTGTCTCCTCCTTGTTGTAAATAATCTGTGGTAAGCACAAGGTATGTTTTATCTTCTTGCAAGGGTTGATCATTAATTTTTACTTCTATTGCTTCTTTTGAAGCTTTTACAATACTTAGTTTCAAGTTTGCAATGGGGTGAGCTCTTTGTGCATATGCCAAATATGCTGTCAATTCTTTTACTTTTTCATAGGACAACTCTGCAACTACTAACTCATTTTCAAAAGGCATCACTTGATAAGCAGTTCTGGCTGTTACTGGTCCTTTGAGTATAGGTGCTCGCATACCACCGTAATTTAACAAAACAAAATCTATTTCTTTAGTATACTTTTTTTCAAAAACAGGTTTTGTTTGTTTCAAAGAAATATCTGCCATCAGATTACCCAATGTGCTTTCTAATGGGTTATCATTTTTGGTAAAATCAGCAATAGCTACACAAAGTGTGGCATCTAATGTTTTATTAAGGTGAGTTCTAAAAGGCTTTATGAATGAATCTATAGCTTTGTCTTCTACTATTGTAGAATCTATTTTTTTTTGAATTGTTGAAATCTTACTTACAGAAATTGATTCCTGCTTACAGGAATAACTACTTCCTATAAGTAAAACACTTAATACAGATATAAAAAATTTACTATTCATTACTTTTTAACGTTTGAACAATGGTACTAAAAAAAACAATATATCGGTTTATGATTAGGTTAAAAAACCTACTAGAACAGGAATTCTTTTAAATCGTTTATTCAGTTCAAATTATTTATTAATTACAGAACTGATATATAATGTTCCACTATTGGAAAAGGATTATAAAAATGATGTAATAATTTTTTCCATTGCTGATATGCTTCAGACGTTCTAAAACCAATTTCATGATCCTCTATCGTTTCCCATGTTACCAAAAGCAGGTATTTATTTTCTTCTTCTTGACACTTCAACATATCGTGTTTAATATACCCTTTTGCAGCGCAAATGATTTCTTGAG
This sequence comes from Aquimarina aquimarini, assembly GCF_900299535.1. GTDB lineage: Bacteria > Bacteroidota > Bacteroidia > Flavobacteriales > Flavobacteriaceae > Aquimarina > Aquimarina aquimarini. The sequence goes on from NZ_OMKE01000016.1 coordinate 54,025, forward strand.
CTTTTGCAAAAGCTTGTTCAAATGCTTCTGACTCTCCTTCTTTGATATACAATACTGCTTGTTCTAGGATCATTTCTTTATTTTCTTTATTTAAGTATCACAAGAAACATTATCCCAATCCTGATTCATATAATTAATAAGCCAGTTTAAAGCATAATGTCTTTCGTAAACTATTCCAGGGTTCACCTCTTTTATTTCTTCTCCTTTTATTCTAGCATCTACACATGCCCAATCCAATCTATAGTACAAATCATTGGCGTCTAATATTTCTTGCTTTGACCTTGATGTATTTATAGCGTTTATAAACAAATTAGGGTCCTTACCTTCACCTATTGGATATTTTTCTGATGGAATTTTGTTTAAATCTGCCAAATGATCTGGAAACCCAAGATTTTCTATAATTGCTAATGCCCACATCAATACCCAAATACATTCACATTTCCATGTTTCATAACTCTTTGCATCATCAGTAGGATTCTTTAAAAAATCTAATTCTTTGGGTGTTGCTTTTTCTAATAGCGTATACCTATCAAGATACTCTAAAGCCTCTTCTCCACTTATATTACCAAAAGCCACCATATTGGTTACCGCCAGTAATGTAACTCTCTCGGCTATCTCTTTGGGGGAACGAATTGAGGTATCTTCCTCAGATTCAACAACTGGTAGATTTTTATTTATTTTAATATTACTAACTTCTAAAATAGCTTCATTATCTACCTTCCTTTTTTTCTGGTCTTCTGTAATTTTAGTTTGATCTCTATCAAAATATATCGAATTGATTTTCACCTCCAAATGATCAATTTCAGAATTTCCGTTTATATCCAATATGAGATTTAGGTCTTTATCTAAAAAATGCTGTACCTCTGATTTACTAATATTAGTTTTTGGTTGAGAGAATATCAATCCCTCATATGATTGACAGATATTTTGAGTCAATATCGTTAGTTCATCATTTAAATTCCCCAATGATATTATAGCCAACTCACTATTTAATGTTTGTATTTTTTGAAGTAATAATTCTTTTATTTTGGTATTAGCTTCTGGAAAAGAACTCACATACCCTAACATCCCTGATAAGTTTTGAGTCAATGGAGAATCTATCTCTAAGATTTGATAAGAAGGCTTCATTCTTTCTCTATAAGAGATTTGAAATTCTTTTTTAGGTTTAAAAAGCCCCTCTTTGATAGATATATGTAGTATTTTACGCTCTTCTTTATCTGATACAGTTATTTTTCCTTTGGGAAATATTTTTTGTATTTCTGAGGTTATTGCATCAAAATATACTTCATGTGAGTATATAGTACAGTAATTTTCCATTTATTTACTCTTACAGATAGTAGAATTTTATTTGCTTAGAGCAGCCTCTACTTCATCTAGTGTTATCTTATTTATTTTTTTAGAATACTCTCCATAAACTATCCTTTTTTGCATATCAACATCCAAAAAACCTGTTTCGCAAGCAAAAAAGTCATAATCATTTACTTTTCCATTATCTGAGTCATACGAAATTCTATTTGGAGCGATCAAATAGTGTTTCCCTATTTTAAAATAAGCAATATACGGTCGACATAACATCCCATCATCTCCCCAAATTTGAATGATTTTACGTGTATCTTTGCCTTTATATTTCTTGATAACTTCCACTTTTATAGCTAGTGGCATTTTTACTATTTCTCCACCTTCTTCATATTCTAAAAATTGTGAGTACTCTATAACTTTTACCAAGGCCACAAACCCTCCTCCTGAAACAGTACTAAACGAGCAATCTCCATTACACTGACAATCACATGCAATAGATTGAAAAGAATATAATATCAGTACTAATAAACTCGAAACTTTAAACAGTATTTTTTTCATAACAATTACTATTTCTTGTTTTAATAAGCCAGATTACTTTTTAGCTTAATTTTAAGTTGAATAATTCTTAGGCATTATAAATGTAGAATAATCTAATGTAAGTCCATAAGCATTTATGTTATCATATATACAAAGCAGTCAATTATTTCTTGATGTGATCACAACTTATACACTCCTATTAAGGCTCACTCTTTATACAACACATTTTCCTAAACATTTATTATCAGAATTTCAGTTTTTTTTCAGAAACCTCAATCGTTATTATGACCTATTCTATTTCTCTTTTTTTGATAAAAACGAGACAGGTAAATCATAAAACAATAATTCTCTAATTATTGTTTTTGAAATCATCGATATATTCATCATAAATTTAGGTGAATACCTAAATCTATAACAAATACATCGTTTAGATATTCTTATTTAACTACCTCAACCCATTTTCCACTACTCCTTACCAAATAGCTATTATCATACATGGCTTCGCACTGGATCCCTGGTAAATAATATTTACCTAAATATGAAGCATTCAATAATACTGTCATTGTTTTACTTTGGTGAGGTTTCAGGTTATAATAAAAATTCACTCGGTCATCTCGTATATCTGTATGCGTTACATTATTAGCTCTAAATGATCCAAAATCAGTAAATCGGGTATTCACTATCTCCCACCCTGATGGAAAAATCTCGGTTAAAGCAATATTTTTGACCTTAGACCCTGTAGTATTGGTAATGGTAACTTCTGCTACAAAATCTGTGCCTTGTGCTAACTGTACTGGATTGATAATTTTACCTTCTCTATTTTTATAATCTACAATTACTTTAAACTTATTCTGAATCACTTTCTCCTTACCTACAGGCAAAATACCACTGGTAGCTATTTGTACAAATATGGTGTTGTCTTTGTTATTCTGAAGCACTAATTTATTTTCTTTTAAAACGGCTATATCTCCAGTAATTGCTAATGTTTTTGATGTATTTGTAGCATTTGATTTCCCGTTCAAAACATAGTTTACATGTATTCCTTTACCTCCTACATAACTTGCATATTTAGCCATCGCTAATAATGCATACGAAGTTGTTTGCGTGCTCATCCAATTTTTGGATGATAGTTCTTTTGCTAATTCTACGGCGACCCCTTGTGCTTTGGATTTTTGATCCAACGCAACCAATGTTTCTAGTGCCATTGCTCGATTACGGTTGGTAGATCCATACGTGTGATGATCGTTCTTTTTAGATTCAAAATCAATATTAGCAGTACTCATTAATTGATTTGCTGCTGTTGATTGACCAACCAATGCATACCCTGCAGCCAATCTTAACTTGGCATCATTAGACAATCCTGTTGTCTCGCGCAATCTATTCATAGATGATAAATCAGGACTACCTGCAAGAGCTAATGTGTATAATCGATATGCCTGTGCTAGATCATTACCTCCTTTTCTCCACCTTTTAGCTTGTTGCTGTTGATAGTTAATCCAACTACTTTTGAAACCAATTGGTAATATATATCCTAATTTATTTGCCTCAAGCAAGAAATGACCTGCATAGGTGGTTCCCCAATCATCAGAATTACTATATCCAGGCCAATACGACATCCCTCCATTGGACTGAACAAAGCGTTTAAGCCTAGAGATCGCCGCTTCTATATTTTTCTGAATATGTTGTTTTTTTTCTGATGAAAGATTAAAAACCTCTCCTAGATATAACTGTGGGAACGCTGCAGAGGTTGTCTGCTCTACACACCCATGTGGGTATCGAATCAAATAGCTTAATCTACTTTCAAAATTCATAGCTGGTAAAGACGAGAACTCAATCGTTGCACTATTACTTCCATTAATTCCAAAAGCAGCAAAATCTACTTCTTGTTTACTATTGGGCTCTAAAACAATTGTTTTTACCTCTGTTGTCATTGGATTAGGATTCACTATATCAATAGGAACTTTGTAAGACGCTTTTTCTCCACCTCCTTTTGCTATTACTTCAATATCTGTCATCGAAGCGCCCTCTAATACCTCGATCTCAAAATATGTCATTTTCTCATCTGGTTGAGGAAATGATAATTTTTGTTGCGTATCACCATGTACTATAAACCCTTTGTTAGGCTTGAGGGTAACTGCTACATTTCGAACTTTATTTTCCATAGCAAAGACAGTAACTGGAATTGTTACTTTTTCTCCTGGAGTGATTTTTCTAGGAATAGAAGTAAGCACCATAAGTGGTTTACGTACAGGAGTTGTTTTATCTACACTACCATAAGCGCCATTTTCTGCATCAGAAGCAACAATCATAGTACGTACTGATCCTATATATTTTGGAATTTTTATTTTATGTGCGCGGGTTTCTCCTTTTTTTAGTTTAAAAGGGCCTTTATACACTACCATGGGTTTGAATCTATTTGCTTTTTTGGATTTACTTCCTCCTGCTTCAGCATCTCCTCCAATACTGAATATTTGGTTTATACTTCCCCCATAGGCTCCTATTACATCATCATATACATCCCAGCTTTTTACACCTAATGCTTCACGAGCATAGAAGCTATCCCAAGGATTTGGTGTTTTGAATCTGGTAAGGTCAAGTAATCCATCATCAACAATTGCTATTGAATAAGTCATCGGTTTACCATTGCTCTCTTCTACTTTTACTGTAATTGTTTCTTCTGGTCGTAATACGTCTGGCATTTTCAATTTTGGTTGTACTCTCGTATTTGGATCTTCTACTGTAATCGGAACAACACCATATAATCGTATTGGTAAATCATTAGCTGTTCCTGCATGTGGTTGTAACAATGTAATATTTATGTAAACATTGGGCGTGTATAACTTATCAATTGGTAATTCAAATTTTGTTTCTCCTTTTTGCGATAACACCCATTGGGCATCTAATACTTCTGTACCATTTTCTACGGTCACCAAAGCTCTCCCTCCTTCACTTGATGGAAATGTGATCATAGCTTTTTCTCCTACATTATATGTTTTTTTATCGGTAGAAAACAATAACATCGTCGCAGCAGAGGGGTCATTTTTACGTGATTTCCCTGCCCATCCAGGCCAATCTATATACATTATTTTACCTGTAGCGTGCCCTCCTTTTGGATCTACTACTCTTACCAGATATCTTCCCCATTCTGGATATTTTAATTCAAAATTAAAAGTTGCTTTTCCTTTATTGTTGGTCGTTACTTTGGTCTTGAATACTTCACTATGATATGAGCCTCTATTATAGGATGACAAATTATCTTCTGATGTATCCCACCACCATCTCCAATCTACTTTATAAATATATACTTCGAGATCATTAACTGACTTTGGTTTTCCGCTTTCATCTACAGAAACAACTTCAAAATTATGCTTTGTATCGGTCAATAGCATCCCTCTAGCTTTATCTCCTTTGGGTACACTAACACCTACATAGGTTTCATAAGGAGAAAAATCTTTTGTTATCACATCTGTACTAAAATCTCCTCCGTTTTCGTATACTTTGGTAATAAAAGATGCTTTTAACATCCCTGCAGCTTTAGTATCAAGTTCAGGGTTGAGATTAAAACTTGCTTTTCCTTCCCCAGAGATTTTTCCGTTGAATACTTCCTGTTCTTCTGCTTTAAAACTTCTTGTAGGATCATCAAAAATATAACCAGGAAAAGTTTTGAAACTGGTTTTTCCAGGCCTAAAACGAACATTGATATCTGTCTGAAGGTTTTTTGCCACGGCACCGTGTAGCCATAATACTTCAAGATCACCTTGTATGTTTTTATTTGCTCTCAGAACCTCATTATCAAAAGTAGTTTTGATTTTAAGGCGATTTGGCTTTATGGTTTCAATTTTAAGTGCCTTGGTAAAACTAGCACCTCCTACATTTACACTGGCTTGCCAATTCCCTGTAGGTGCTTCTTCAGAAGTTTTTACTATAAATTTGTAAAAGTTATTGACTGCATCTGTTTTTGTTTCTTGGTAAGTAACTTTTCCATAGGGATCTCGTAGCTCGAATTTTACAGGATGTCCTTTGGGTAGTTTATTTGCATTATCATTGAGCATAAAGGATAAAAACAGTGTGTCACCAGGGCGCCATACACCGCGCTCTCCATAAATAAATCCTTTGATCCCTTTTTGCAATCGCACTCCTGAGACATCAAATTTACTTACAGATAAGGCATTACCATCGTTTAGTTTTATATATGACTGTTGTTTTCCTGATTCTGCGATTGCAAAATATGCAGGACGATCTGCATCAAATCCTGTTATTCCTTCTGCATCTGTTGTACCAATACCTATTTCTTGTTGCTGATAATTATAAAAAGTCACTTTTGCATTTGGAACTGGACTTGTAGTAATGATATCATTGACTGTAACAGTATACGCGTGATTCAGGCCTTTTTTTACAATAACCCCCAAATTAGAAGCTAGTATATTTGCTCCTATTTTTTTATCTCTATAATAAGAATTGGCACAAGGGTTTTCTCTTTCTCTCCAATCATAATCATAATAATCGTCATAATAATACTGTGAGCTATCCCAAAAACTAGCTTCTTCTTCTTCATCATAATTTTCTGCTAATTCTTGAACTGGTGTATCACCCCCTACAGACGTTCCTTCACATTTATAAAGAGAATACGATTTTCGATAATTAAGTTCTACTCTATAAATTGCGCCTGGATCTGGTGTAATTAATTCTTTAAGATCAACAGCAAAGGCATTCCATTTTCCTAAATTAAGTGAAGGGTTTTCTTGAAGATTAATTAGTTTTTTTGCAATTGGCCTTGCTACACTTCTTAGGTTACTTGATCCGTTAAGTTCATTATTTTGTAAAAACTGAAGAACATTGTTTTCAAATACTTTTACGACCTGAACCTCTACTGCACGCAGATTAATAGCTTCAAAATTAAACTTAAGGTTATCTGAAGTGGGAAGAATTACCCCGCTTTGTAATAAACGAATCTCTGGATTAGGTTGTTGAAAAGAAATATTCTCTGTATAAGTGTTTTTCAACTTATAATTATCGGTACTTTGTATTCCTTCATAAACAGTAACCTCTAAAGTTCCTTTAAGCTCTTTTTTAGGATATACTTTTAGCACATTTCCGCTTACGGTATATTTTAAGTTTCTAGCACCAGAAATAGTGACCAAGCCATTAAAGTTCTGATTTTTCTTTATTGGGTCAGAAAAATTAATCTCGACATATTGTTTATCAACATTAGAGACAGAAACACTTATTACAGAAAAGTTACTTTTACCTGGGATAAATAATTTATGTGCTCCTTCTGTATCGATATCAAATGATTTTCCAGACCATTTAATTTCTACTTCAGAATCTACTTTATAACGTTGTATACTATCTATTCTAAAACTAAACTGACGACTTTTATTAATAGATTCACCAAATTTTACTTGTATGTTTTTACCTTTTTGTGTGGCAGTAATTAATTGTTTGGCTACTTCAAATTTCATTTGATCACTTGTGGTAAGTGTACCATCAATATATTGCCAATCTTTATTATAGGATTGAAGGTTATCTGTCAACACAGAAAATTGCTGTTTCAACGTTTTAACTGAAAAGACAAACTCTTCATCCAAATCATCATTAAAATCTTTGATTAGCTCTTCTAAATCAAGTGTAAAAGTATATGATGTATCTTCATCAAATCCTTCTTCTGGATAAAAAGAGATAGTTCTGTTATTTACTGCAATTACCTTACCTTTTACTTTTGGCGACACCGTAAGTAGATCTTTTGGTAATTCCTGATTATCATCCCATCCTTCTATAGGTGTTTGTAGCACAACATACACATTGTCTAAAACTGAAATCACTCCTGAAGACACATCAGAAATATAATCTTGATATTCATTTAATTCTGAGGCATTAGCTTCTGCTATGGATCGTGCATCTTTTTTTTTACAAGAGAATACCAGTCCTATAAGAACCAGTAGACAGAGGATTCGTGAAGATTTCATATAATTGGATGTTTAGTAAAAATAAAGGTAGTATATTTTCGATTATATTGTATACTACCGCTATTCACATTTTATTAGAAGTTTGCATTACAGTACAAATTTGCGCTCAAGTGTTGAAAGAGTTGAGTTTTCTTCTTTCATTATTTTTTCTGCGATCTCATTTCTTCCACTAGCTCCATTATCAGTAATATATTTTATCTCTGCAGGAGTTATCAATTTTACATTTATTAACATTACTGGCTCTATACTCAATGCTACTTTGCTAGGAACAACGTTACTTTGCAATCCCATAAGCACTCCTACTCTTCCTTCTTCATTAACAAATTGTTCTGGTACCTTTTTGGCATATAATTCTGTAGAGAGGTATGTATATTTTTGAAACATGTTGATTAGATTTCCATTATCTGCAGCTAATAGACTTGCTTGATACAATATATCAAATTGCCATGAATTTTTTACAGTATCCAGATCTTCTAATTTCTCAGATTCAAGATACAGTTCAAAACCTAATCCATTATACCCTTGATTCTCTTTATTAGTATCATAATCACTGTAGGGGTCACTTAATCCATCTGTTGCGATAATGGTAGAGTTTGAAGTATCTATTTTTATAAATGCTTGTCGCAATGAGGGCCAAGTGGGACCTCCCATAAAACTAGGGTTTATCATATGAGACAATACGTCTGTTTCTAGGCTTCCTATTTCTTTCCAAAAAGAATTTCGTTTCTCACACGAAATCTCAAAATGTTTTTCGTAATTCATATCTTACTTGTATCTATTTTAGTTTCCCTTTCTTTTTTACAGAAATTAATTCATAACCAATAGATTTTCTTATTACAATGTTTTTTTGTCACTATGCATCTTGGTATACATTTGTTATGAATAACAGCAATTTTCAATTGAGAATTGGCATAAAATCTGTTTGGATAAAAGTAACCAGTTTTTTTGTGTCATTACCCCCTGAAAATAGTGATTTTTTCATTGTAACTACAATTCATTTTCCATAAAAAAACCCTCATAAAGAGGGTTCTGCTATTTTTTGTAAAATAGAATTTTACTTTTTATAAATACCTATATTAAGTTCGTCTTTGGCATTCATAGAAGCACGATACATTCCTGCTGTATTAAACTCCATAGTAACATTTCCTTGATTGTCAATTGCAACAATTCCTCCTGTACCTCCCAGATCCGTTAGTTTTTTCTGAATCACTTCATGCGCAGCCTGCTGTAAAGACACTCCTTTATACTCCATCAATGCTGAAATATCATGTGCTACCATTGCTCTTATAAAATATTCTCCCCAACCAGTACTAGATACTGCACAGGTTGCATTATTTGCATATGTACCTGCTCCTATTATTGGGGAATCTCCTATACGATTCCATTTTTTATTGGTCATTCCTCCTGTCGAAGTTCCTGCGGCAAGATTCCCATGTTTATCTAATGCTGCGCACCCTACAGTTCCAAACTTAGCATCTTTTATTATTGGATCATAAAAAGCGGTTGTTTTGTTTGCTTCTTTATTTTTTAATTTTTCTTTTACTGTTTCTAAAGATTTCATCCTATCCTCTGTAAAGAAATATGCAGGGTCAACAATCTCTAAGTTTCTTTCTTTTGCAAACAATTCTGCTCCGCTACCAGATAATAATACATGTGGGGAGTTTAGCATCACTTCGCGAGCCAAATTAATTGGGTTTTTTACTGTTTTTACTCCTGCAACCGCTCCTGCATTCAAATTACTACCATCCATAATAGAGGCGTCTAGCTCATTGGTTGCATCATTTGTAAAAACTGCTCCTTTTCCTGCATTAAACAGCGGAGAATTTTCTAGCACATTTATTGTTTTCTCAACCGCTTCAAGACTAGTTCCTCCGTTTTTGAGAATGGCATGCCCCACTTTTACGGCTTCTTCTAGCTTAGCTTTGTATGCTGCTTCTTTTTCTGGAGTCATATTCTTTTTCAAAATAGTTCCTGCTCCTCCATGAATCACAATCCCAAAGTTATCTTCTGGTTTACTAATTTCTTCTTTTGTTACTTCACTTACAGCTTCTACTTTTTTTTCTGGTTGTTTATTACATGCAATAAACAAAACAACACTAAAAAGGATGATTACTTTTTTCATACTGATGATAATTTGTGTTTACAATATTCTGCCAAAGCGATTCTTCCTAAAAAGAATCTAAAGGTTAAAAGTAGGGCATTTCCTCCATTATCTTCTATAGATATTGATTTATTTAATTCAAAATCACAAGGTTGATGTTTACCTCCTTCTACTGCAATATTATCAGCATATAATGAACCTTTATTATTGGATTTGAGAATGGGTTTTATACGTCCTTTGATACCTGGTATTTCACCAGATTTATTAAGAATTACTGACCCTACTCCTTTTCCTTTTTCAATAGTAATCTTTATATCTTCTTTTGGGTTAATATCTTTAAGTACTACTGCTGGGTATTCTGGGTGTGCAATAAGTGCTGTATACGCCTTTCTTGTTCGTATAATAAAGTGCACTTGTCCTTTTTCTCCTGAAAAACCTTCTAAATACGTTGAATTATTAGCTACCAAAACAATTTGTGCATTTTTTATCAACTCATTTTTTTCATTGACTACTTTTATTGTAAAAATAAAAGGTTTAGGACTAATCAAGGTAGTAATCTTTGACCATCGATTTTTTAAAAAGGACTGGTCTTTGCTTAACTTTTTTTCGATCAAGGCAGCAAATTCATCAGGAGTTCTGTTTTTGAGATTAATATAACCTACCGTTTTCAAGATTCCTGGAATCTCTGTGTCATCAAACCTTGCAGGTAAGATATACTCTCTACTCTCCTGAAATGCCCTTGCTTGCATTGAAGCTCGCTCGTGATTTGTCCATAATTTCTGATTATAAAACCCAGAAATAAACATCACTGTATAAAGTGCTCTATTCTGATATATCTCTGATAAATACTCATATAGGTTTTTACCCCATAAGTTTGTCTCTTCAAACAAATCATAAAATACCCTGATTCCTCTTATTTTTAGACTGTTTGCAACTTCTTCTACATACGCCCTATTTTCTCCGGCAAAAGAAAGGGCGACATCGTACTCATAATTCTTGTTTTTCATCACTGACATCTTTTTTCTTTTTTTAACCTATAAACTGACTAATTCTTACTAAAAATCTTCTATTACAAAATTACTTTCTTTATTTGGAATATTTCCTATAAAAGCTGGAAATATTCCAACAAAACTTTTACTTTTAAACCGTACTTTTCTTTGTTTATAGTACTTTTGAAAGGTAAATAGTTTGACAAAAGACTATGTTAGCCAACTGGTTTACAAAAACAGAAGTAATTTTATTTGAAAGAAATGAAAATATTAAGAATAAAATTTGATTAGGCCTTTGTTGGAAATACATCTGTAAATTCGTCTTCAATAATTCTTTAATTTATTAAATCATTTTGTACAATTTTCTCTATACACTTTTAGAAGTTTAGGATTATCATGCCTCTATATTAGAAGAAATGTTTTATAATTTGAGACGATCACTAGCTTCGATTAAACAAATATCAAATGCTAACAATGTATCTCTTACTGCTGTAAGAAGCTTAGCTTCTCCTATGTTTTCAAAATGATGAATAGTACCTCCGTATGATGGTCCGCTTGCCCCTGAAAAAGCTTCAAAATCTATTTTATTTACCTGATCTCGAATTGAATAACTTAATCTACCATCTCCTATTACATCTGGTTTTCCGAATAAAAAATTTAAGCAATCAATAAACAGGTCATGATCAAACGCTTCTAAATCACTTAATCTTTGATTTACTGTTTTTCTCGTTGCAATTTTAAATCCCAAAACAGATTCTTTAGGTAGTCTTATAAATCTTTCTTCTTTCATAAAAATCTCCCTTACCTTGTTATATCCTAAAAAACTACTTTACTGTTATAATACAAAAACACCAGCACATAACAATCATTAGTTCAATTCGTTCGAATTCATTGTTTTATTTTGTAAACAAATAATAATAGTGCTCTAACCATATAAAAACTTTTTAATTACATGAATTAAAAACATCATGACTACGCTTGTTTTATAATAAGGAAAGAAATTAACCTACTACTATACTCATTTTAAATCACTTATAAAATCGTACTTTATTTTGTTTGACTCTAGATACTCTTTCAAATTCATTATAATTATTCCAACAGCACTGATTAGAAAAGTTGAGAAGCATCCTTTCTAAAAGTTACACATGAATATGGAAATCCCAATTTTCAGTTTAAAAACTTTTCAAGAAAATGGAATAATTCCATGGTAAATAGGAATAATTCCTATAATTCTGTTATTTTTACTTCACAAATTATCATTCAACATGAATTACAAGCAACGAATAAAAGGTAGAGGGGCTCAAGAAAAAGTAAATAATCGATTTTTTGACAGTCATCATGAAATCAGAGATGATTTTCTCAATTATTGTATTGAGCAAGGTGAATCTATAGATAAATATCAAACCACATATATTGAAACGTATCCTAAAACAATTGTAAATAAAGTAACAAGTCCAGATGTTGGTATGACATATTCTCTAAATCCTTATCAAGGATGTGAGCATGGGTGCGTATATTGTTATGCCAGAAACTCACATGAATATTGGGGGTATGGTGCAGGTCTAGATTTTGAGAGCAAAATTTTGATAAAAAAAAATGCTGCTGAATTATTAGAAAAGAAATTAAGAAGCAAGAAGTGGAATGCGTATCCAATCTCCCTCTCTGGAAATACGGATTGCTATCAACCTATCGAAAAAAAATTAAAAATAACTCGCAAACTTCTTAAGGTTTTCTTGAAGTACAAACACCCTATAGGAATTATTACTAAAAACACTTTGATTTTAAGAGATTTGGATATCCTTACCGAATTATCCAAGCATAATTTGGTTTCTGTATACCTATCTATTACCACACTGCAAGAAGAAACCCGAAGAATTCTCGAACCTAGAACGGCAAGCATCAAAAAACGTTTAGAAACCCTAGAGATACTGAATACCGCTGGAATCCCCACTAATGTAATGATGGCCCCTATTATCCCATCAATTAATAGTCATGAGATATTACCATTGGCTGAAGAAATTTCTAAGCGAGGTGCCAAAAACATTGGATACACTGTAGTGAGATTAAACGGGGCAATAGGTGATATATTTACTAAATGGCTTGAGAATACTATGCCTGATCGTAAGAATAAAATTCTCCATCAGATTATGGAGTGCCATAAAGGAAATCTAAATGACAGTAAATTTGGTGAGCGAATGAAAGGTAGTGGTAATTTTGCAAATCAAATTCATCAATTGTTTACTATTGCCAGACAAAAGTATTTTACAGAAGGGCACAAAACCCACCTAAACTGTGACCTACATCAATACCATAAAGATGCCCAACTACGTTTATTTTGACTTTCAATTACACCATAAAACTTGAATTTGAGAAGTTATAAGTGTTATAAAATCGGGTATATCCTTTATCTTAATACAACCGCACTATAATTAATCTACAGTTCCCCTTCCCACTCTTTATAAAATTGCTCAAGAAATTGTTCCATAAATTGATGGCGTTCTGTTGCTAGCCTTCTACCAGTTACTGTATTCATTCTGTCTTTAAGAAGCAATAGCTTTTCATAAAAATGATTGATTGATGGTGCTGTAGATTTTTTATATTCTTCTTTACTCATCTTGAGGTCAGGTGTTATCTCAGGATTGTATAACTCCCTATTTTTAAACCCTCCATAGTGAAAACATCTAGCGATACCAATTGCTCCTATAGCATCTAATCTATCGGCATCTTGTATTACATCTAACTCAAGAGATTTGAATTTTTGATCGGCATTCCCTCCTCTAAAAGAGACATTCTCTATAATCTTAATTACATGATCAATGCTATCTTTTGGCACTTGAAGGTTTTGTAAAAACTCATTTGCTATTCTGGGGCCAACAGTTTCATCTCCATCATGAAATTTTGAATCGGCTATATCGTGTAATAATGCCCCTATAGAAACCACTAATGGATCTACTTTTTCTCCTTGAGAAATTAATTGTGCATTTTTGAACACTCTGTACACATGAAACCAATCATGTCCTGCTTCGGCCCCCTTAAGCTTATCTTTTACAAAATCAATAGTATCAGATATAATCTGATCTTCAATCATATTTAATTGTAATTATTTTACTAATGCTGGTTGCACCCATTTGAATTCAAAAACTTCTTCAGGGATGACCAATCGCTCACTAATACGTTGCATTCTTGCTGGTAATTTCATCAAGAAATCACGAGCTTTTTCTGCTTCATCTGTAAGGTCAATTATTTTATCTATCTCCCATCTATCAATAAGCTTTTGCATGATGTCTATATAATCTTGTGATGTGTATACTCCTATACGTTGTGCAGACCAAGAAAACTCTTCAAAAGCGGTACCTATAGACTCCCCAGATTCTCTAAGAAAATGAGCAGGCATCACGATTTTCTTTTTCATCATATCACTAAAAGCAATCATCATCTGACTTGGATCTACTTCAAAAATATTTCGCACAAATTCACTATATGCATTGTGATGACGCATTTCATCTCCTGCAATTATCTTGCACATTTTGGATAATGACTTATTAGAATACTGCTTCGCCATTTTTGCTACTCTATTGTGAGAAACATATGTTGCTAATTCCTGAAAACTAGTATATACAAAATTCTTATACGGGTCTCTATCGGTTCCAATATCAAAGCCATCATTAATCAAATGCTGCGTAGTTCTTTCTACCTCGATCATATTGACTCTACCTGATAGATATAGATATTTATTCAATACATCTCCATGACGATTTTCTTCGCCACTCCAATAGCGTACCCATTTTGCCCAACCATTATCTTTTCCATCTTCATGCTGGTTTACACCTTCTACATCCATCAACCATGATTCATAGGTAGGTAATGCTTCTTCTGTAATGGTATCTCCTACCAATACTACCCAAAAATCATAAGGCAATTCTTTTGCCAATTCTCTCAATTCTTTTACTTCATCAAAAAAAGTATCTTCATTTTGTGAATCTGGCAAAAAATCTGTGGGTTGCCATATTTTATCTACTGGAATCAAAAATTTATCTACAAAAGAATCCACTTTCTTTTCCAGTAATTTCATTACTTCTAATCGTATATTATCTAATGCCATAGTAGTTGCGTGTTATGTTCTGATTGCTAAAGTAATTCTTTCTTCTATCTTTTTTAGCAATATCTCAGGTTCTTTATCAATTGGCATGGGTTCTTGCACCTCTAAAGTCATATGAATACCTACTCCCATTGGGAAGCTTCCGTGCTCTACCAATTTCCAACTATTATTTATTGTAACTGGCACTACCAGAGCATCTGGAGCATTTTTAAATAAAATTTTTAATCCAGTTGGAGCAAAAGATTTTGGTTTTCCGTTCCTACTTCTGGTTCCTTCTGGAAAAATAACTGCTGAAAAGTTGTTCTGAGCAACAAATTTCCCAAATTTTGATAAAGCTGGTATTGATTGCTTAGGATTCTTTCTATCGATTAACACATTCCCCCCATGTCTCAAATTAAAAGATATACTAGGTATCCCTTTTCCTAATTCTATTTTGGAAATGAATTTTGGCTTGTGTTTTCGCAAATACCAAGATATCATAGGAATATCAAACATACTTTGATGATTAGATACTATGATCAAAGGTTTATCCTCTGGCAAAGAATGATTATTCTTAAAACTAAACGTTACTCCCAATACATGCAAACAACGCAATAAACATAAGTTCATAATATTTACTACTCCTCTATGCCCTTTGGCACCTCCTAATTTTAACCCTAACCATTGTAATGCATGAAAAATGACGAGTGTTGAACCAAAAGACAAATAAAAAACTATAGAAAGTGGATAGCTAAGTAGCTTACTTATTGCTTTCATTACTGTAAATAATTAATAAAATAGATTTGTATAAAAGTATCGCAAGGTCTTATAATATTTTAAGTAAACCAATAGATTAAGAAACTATTGCCACTTCTAATGAAAATTTATTTTTCGAACAATTATATAGTTTAAAAACATCGCTATTAAATCGTCTTTTTTTCAATCTAAAATTATTAAGGTAACTTATTTGTTCTAAAAGACATAAACAAATAGACATAAACACTGAATGTCTATAAATGTTCAGGAAGTACACAACTAATAAAACAATTTAAATTATGTTAAAGACCATTTTAAATTTAGAAGGAGTACAAGTAATGAATCAAAAAGTATTAAAACATGTAAATGGGGGCAATAAGGACCTGTATCAAAACAAAAATTACGGTTGTGGTTGCCATAATAATACAGCTCCATACCCAGAGCTTTGTGATCATTGCTAAAAATTAAAAGAAGTGAAATAAAAATCCAGTCACATTTTTGGATTTTTATTTCACTTGTATGTTATTTTAGCAATATTCGTTATATGCATCCTTAAGGTTATCGGCTATCATATCTGCAGGACGACCTTCTATATGATGACGCTCTAACATATGAACTAACTCTCCGTTTCTAAACAATGCCATAGAAGGTGATGATGGTGGAAAAGGAATCATAAATCCACGTGCTTTATCTGTAGCCTCTTTATCTACACCTGCAAAAACAGTAACTAAGTTATCAGGTTTTTTTGCATTATCTAGAGAAGCTTTTGCTCCTGGTCGAGCATTTGCAGCAGCACATCCACATACTGAATTTACAACTACCAATGTAGTTCCCTCTTTTGCTATTGCTTTTTCTACTTCCTCTCCTGTATGTAATTCTTCAAAACCAATATTGGTAAGATCTTCACGCATTGGTTTTACTAAATCTGCTGGATACATATTTTTATGTTTTATTTTTTCGTATTACAATTTTATACAAAGTTACAAATTATGTACCATATACCTTCAACTGACAAGTAGTCGGGTTATTTGATTTCATTTAAATGTAAAAACAAATTTTGTCTATCCTTATTCTGTAACAAATGACAAATACTCATTACTAATATACTGATAACGCTCTAAAAAGGTTATCTTTTAATAATTATTTTATATTTGCAACCCAAAAAATATTTTTGAATGATCAAGTGGTTTACTACCATACTAGGCTATATCTTTTTTAGATTCCCAGGAGCAATTTTAGGTTTTATTCTTGGCAGTCTATTAGACGCATCCAGAAGTAAGAATGGCAGTGGATTTAAAACGGTGTTTTCTCAAGAAACCAAAGTAACTCCTGCTGATTTTGAACTTAATCTATTGTCTTTATCTTCTATTGTTATCAAAGCAGACGGAACAGTTAATCAAACGGAATTAGATTATGTAAGACAATATTTTGTGAGTGCCTATGGTAAAGAACGTGCTAACGCAACTTTTAGAACGTTTAATGATGTAATTAAAAACAGGCATATTTCTGCTCCTCGAATTTGTGCATATATTAATCAACATACTCGATATCCATCTCGACTACAGATTCTTCATTTTCTATTCGGAATTGCAAATGCAGATGGCTCTGTAAGCTCTTCTGAAGCAAATGAAATTCAGAAAATCGCAGGGTTTTTACGTATAAATTTTAAAGATTTCGAAAGTATTAAAGCTATGTTTTTTAGAACAGGTGATCATGCTTATAAAATTTTAGAAATTGATAAAAATGCTACTGATGCAGAAGTAAAAAAAGCATTTAGATCTATGGCAAAAAAGTATCACCCTGATAAAGTACAGCATATGGATGAAATTCATATAAAAGGAGCTGAAGAAAAATTTAAAGAGGTACAAAAAGCATATGATCAAATCAAAAAAGAACGAGGGATCAACTAAACTCGAATCCTCCTCTAGAATACTAATTATTTTTAAAAACTCTTTTCCAAAGAGCTTTTAAAAACTTTAATGGTGGCAAACTAACTATAATAGAAAACTCCTCAAAAATAGTAGTTTCTTCGTCCAAAAATTTGAGAATTCTAGAGCTTCTATTTTTCTTAAATAAGCTTGTAAAAAGAAAAGAACCTATAGCGTTTTCTCTGTAGAGTACGTCTATAAAAAGAACATCATAATACCAAAACCTTGTACGTTTACCAAAGGCTGATAAATCTGTATTATTCTTAAGATATGAAATGAGTTTTTTACTATTCTTTATTGCATTATTAAAAGTATACCCTGTACTAGGCTTGGTCCATCCTCCTGCGGTACCTATATGCAATATACTCTTGGAGTTTTGTTTTCTAAAATCATAACAGGTCATTGGGATGCAACCTTTTTCTGTCTCAGTAATTACATAATCAGCAATCCCTTTTTTTTGAAGATATTTTACAATTTCTTCTTCATACTCTTCTTTTTTCAAAAGACTTTCAGAAAACAAAGTATATTCAAACAAGGCTTCTGTCTCTGAGATTGGCAACACATACATAAATCTCGTATTCTCCTTTTGCTCCACAGCAAAATCCATAAAAGTAGCAACATTCTTATCAAAACAAGGTTTTTTTGTCTTGACAAACCACCCCACAAAATGTTGATTCAAAACAGGGTATTTGGTTTGGGCTTTGTATTCTTGAGATAATAGTATACTATTAAAAACTTTATCCCCAAAAAACACTTTGCTATTCGTTTTTACTTGAACAAGACCTGCTCTTTCTTTTAAAGAAACAACCTCTTCTTTTACAAAAGTTACATTAGATTTTCCTTCTAAAACATTGATCACAAAATCGTAAAAATCTTTACTTCTGATCAATTTATATTGATACGGTGAAATCTGCATTTCTTTTGAAAAATCATTACTTCCAAAATAAATAGTATCCCATTCTTTACTTACAACTTCACTCCATACTCCAATATCTTTCTCCCAAAAACACCATGTACGATCATTAGAATACTCAGTTTTTTTATCAATTAATAAAATATTTTTTGTATCAAAAAACGAATCCAAAATCATTTGATATGCCAGTATCAACCCTGAAGCTCCTACACCAGAAATTATATAGTCATACTTTTGCATATAGTGTGAATCCAACATCTAAATAAATAAAATTAACCTTTATAAGTATATTATAAAGTGTCTAATCCCGTTTTAATAATACTTGCTAATTTACACAACTCATGAAAAAGATCATATTATCAATCTGGTTTATCTTACCTTTTATAGTAGCATATGGACAAAACTCGGCTGAAATAGAAACCCCCAAAATTATTACAAAACTCAAAATAGGAAATACAGCCAATTTTGGAGATAAAAGTATTAAATTCATTAAGGTAACAGAAGATTCCAGGTGCCCAACTGATATGATGTGTGTATGGGCTGGGGAAGCAAAAATAATTATTGCTATCTATAAAGGCAACACTCTAATAGAAGAAAAAAAACTTGTTTTTGGTGACCAAAATATTAATCCTGATCAGATAAAAGAATTATTAACGACACCACAGAAAACTATTTTTGGCTATAAGATCAGCCCATATCCTTCGTCAAAAACACCTATTACCTCTTCTGAGTATTATCTTGAATTACTACTTCAATAAAAAGCATTTCATTAATTTTTTAACTCCTATCATTTTAACTTTGAAATCATCTATTTTTTTAAGTATACTTTCAAACTTTACACAATAGAGTTTCATTAACTTTACCCAATGATTTCTAATCAAGCAAAAGCTCATCTAGCATTATTAAGTGTTAATATTATTTACGGAGCAAATTATCTTATTGCAAAAGGTTTAATGCCTAACAAAATAGAAGCATCTGCACTCGTATTTTTACGAATTGGCGGTGCAGGTTTATTATTCTTTCTTCTTAAATTATTTATCAAAGAGCGAGTAGAAAAAAAAGATATTGGCCTCTTAGCACTATGCGGTTTTTTAGGTGTTGGCATTAACCAATTCTTTTCTATGAACGGGTTAAGCCTTGCCTCTCCTGTTGATGCAGCTATCATAGTAACTGCAATGCCTATTTTTACAGTAATTATTAGTTATTTTCTACTTAAAGAGCCTTTAACCATACAGCGCATTCTAGGTATTTCTATCGGGGGATCTGGAGCTATTTTATTGATTTTTCTAGGTAATTCAGGAATGGGAACTGGTTCTTTACTAGGAAATATCTATATTTTTATCAATGCATTAGCTTTTTCTTTTTACCTAGTTCTTGTAAAACCTCTTATGTCTAAATACAAACCAGTTACTGTTATTATCTGGACTTTTTTATTTGGTTTTATAATTATATTTCCTTTTTGTATACAAAAACTAATTACCTCTGATTTTGCCCCCTTTACATCATTTAACTGGGCATCTTTATTTTATGTAATCCTCGGACCTACTTTCTTAGCATATTTACTCAACATGTTTGCTTTACAATATGTAAAACCAACTGTATCTAGCAGTTATATCTATGTACAACCAGCTGTAGCAATGATACTTGTTACTATTATTTCTTACTTAGTAGCAGATAGTCAATATAAAGGAGACATCACTATTCCAAAATTACTTTGTTGTATTTTTATTTTTGGTGGTGTATATTTAATTAGTAGCGGTCCTCTAAAATGGTTTAAAAAACCAAAATCTTAGTGACATCCACAACCTGAATCACCACATGATTTTGATGATTTCTTTTTTGCAGAAGACAAAGCAGGTTTCCATAAGAATTTCTTTATCAAAAATCCAACTGCTATTGCAAATGTGAGAAACACCAATATATTTTGGATAATAATATTCATTTGTTATTGATAAGAGTGCTATAGTAATTCATTACGCATCAATCACCTTAAAAGATAATCGTCAAGAGCACATTAATAGTCGTATAAAGATACAGAAAACTTACAAGATACCTCATTTTAAAAGCTGATATGCAACCAAAGCAACTCCATATGCAAAAATACTCATAAAAATAAGCTGAGTCATTGGCCATTTCCAACTATTTGTTTCTCGCTTTACAATGGCTAGCGTACTCATACATTGCATTGCAAATGCATAAAACAATAAAAGAGAGATTCCACTTGCCAGATTAAACAATGGAGCACCCGTTACAGGGTTTACCTCTGCAGCCATTCTATTTTTTATAGTTTCTTCCTCATCACTTCCTACACTGTAAATAGTTGCCAATGTTCCTACAAAAACCTCTCTAGCAGCAAAAGAGCTTATAAGACCAATACCAATTTTCCAATCATACCCCAAAGGCTTTACAACTGGTTCAATTGCCTTACCTGCATACCCAATAAATGAATATTCAAGTTTATGAGACGCTACTTTATTCTCTAACTCTTCTTCTGAGAGATCAACGTATTGCTTACTAATAATTTCTTCTGCATTATTAAATTTCTCATTAGGGCCAAAACTTGCCAATACCCATAAAATAATTGAAATTGCCAAAATGATTTTCCCAGCTCCAAAAACAAATGCTTTTGTTTTTTCGATTACATTAATCATTACATTTTTGAATATTGGAATTTTATATCCAGGCATTTCGATTACAAAGTATGATTTGCTTTTGATTTTTAATATCTTATTAAGCACCCAAGCTGATCCTACTGCCGTTGCAAATCCTAGAAAATACAAAAACATCAGCATAAGACTTTGGTACCCAAAAATCCAAATAATTTTCTCATTTGGAATCACCAATGCTATTATTATAAGGTACACTGGTAATCTTGCAGCACAGGTTGTAAAAGGGACAACCAATATTGTAATTAATCTTTCTTTCCAGTTTTCTATATTTCTTGTAGCCATTACTGCTGGAATTGCACAAGCAGTACCAGATACTAGGGGAACAACACTTTTTCCACTTAATCCAAACCGTCTCATAACTCTATCCATAAGAAAGACTACTCTACTCATATAACCGCTTTCTTCTAATATTGAAATAAAGAGGAATAAGAATGCAATTTGAGGGATAAAAATAACCACTCCTCCTAATCCAGGGATAATACCCTCTGTAAGAAGGTCTACAAAAGGGCCAGATGGCAAAACTGTTTTTACTGCCTCACTCGCCCAAGAAAAGGTCTCATCAATTAGATCCATTGGATACGATGACCAATCATAGATAACTTGAAAAATAAACAGGAGTATTACAAAAAAAATAAAATACCCCCAAAATTTATGAGTCAATATTCTATCTAATTTTGCTCTCATTCCTGTAGCTGATTTCTCATCTACTATTAACCCTTTTTTAAGCACATCATTGATAAACTGGTATCGCTTGATGGTCTCTTTTTGTTGTAATCTTTTAAATTCACTTTCAGACTTAGTCTCGACTTCACTATCAATAGCCTCATCTCTTTGATCAGCATTCTTGAAACTAGCATTCTGAGTTATTTTTAACCAGCTTTTGTATAATGATTGATCTGGAAATGTTTTTTGCAATCGATCAAAATACTCCTGCTCAAAAGACAACGCATCAAGGCATCGTTTTTTAGGTAAAGACCTATAAGATTCTATTAATTTTTTAAGCTCATCAATTCCTTCTCCTTTTCTTGCACTAATCAGAGCTATTTTTGTATTCAGTTCTTTTTCTAACAAAGGTATATCTAATGAAATTCCTTTTCTTCTCATTCTATCAGCCATATTAACTACTAGAATAGTCGGAATTTCAAAATCTTTAATCTGAGTATAAATTAGTAAATTTCTCTTTAGATTTTCTACATCACTTACTACTACAGCTACATCAGGAAAATCTTCTGATTCTTGATCCAACAATAATTCTGTAACAATATTTTCATCTAGAGATGATGCATTAAGACTATACGTACCTGGAAGATCAATAACATGAGCCTTTACATCATGAGAAATCTTGCAAGCCCCTTCTTTTTTCTCAACTGTAATCCCAGGATAATTACCTACTTGCTGGTTAAGTCCTGTAAGTAAATTAAAAACAGATGTTTTTCCTGTATTTGGGTTTCCTATTAATGAAACTTTTATTTGCGTGGCCATAAAAAGAATTGCTATTTGATAATTTGAACTTCAATATGAACAGCAATTTCCTTACGAATGGCAAGGTGGCTACCGTTTATATTAAGATATAGTGGGCATTGAAAAGGAGCTATTTGAAGCAACTCAACTTCATTTCCTGGCAAACACCCCATTTCCAGTAATTTAAGCGGAACAATATCTGAAGTAATTTCTTTAATCAAGGCTCGTTGACCTTTTTTAAGGGTAGCAATTGTAGTATTCAAATTTTATTTAGATTAATTTAAACTAAGCAAAAATAGTGTAAAAAAATGTATTGAAAAAGCCAAAATTACGCAATCCATACAAACCTAAAGTTAATTTTTACTTATTTCTTCCTTCAATATAGTGATATCCTCCATCAACCGATCAATCTCTTCTGGATTGGTGCCATCATAAAACCCTCTAATATGCTTCTTCTTATCAACCAAAATAAAATTTTCTGTATGTACCATATCATAAGGACCACCATCCCCATCAGATTTTGCTGCCAAATAAGATTTACGTGCCAAATCATAAATTTGTTTTTTGTCTCCTGTCACTAAATTCCATTTACTATCATCTACCCCTTTATCTACTGCATATTTTTTCAACCTAGCTACATCATCAATTTTTGGAGTTACAGAGTGAGACAACAACAATACATCGGTATCACTCTTTAATCGTTCTTGAATCTCTTTCATATGTCCAGTCATTATCGGGCAAATTGTCTGACAAGTAGTGAAGAAGAAATCTGCTACATAAATCTTATCTTTATAATCCAGTTGCGTTACTTCCTTTCCGTTTTGATTTATTAATTTAAAATCAGCAATTTTATGGTATTTACGAATATACTGCACCGTACTATCTACCAGCTCTACATTTACCATATCTGGCTCATACACTGGCAAAACACGATCTGGCTTAAGAATAGAATATATAATAGATATGATAATAGCCGACAATACAAAAAGTACAATTGCAAAAAACTTATATTTAGAAAAAAACTGAAGCATATTGGATAATTATATTTGTACAAAATTACAAGGATTATCCCTTATAAAAATAATTGTTTCATTAAAAAAATACTAAATGTATCGAACTGTAGGGTAGTTTTTTTTTATATGCCCTTCTAAAAGGTTACTTTTGCGTGATTTAATTTTGAAGAACGACTTATGAGTCCATTTTTTATAAAAGCCATACAGCTATTATTAAGTTTATCGATCCTTATCGTATTACACGAGCTAGGACACTTTATCCCTGCCAAATTATTCAAGACAAGAGTTGAAAAATTCTACTTGTTCTTTGATGTGAAATTTTCTTTGTTCAAGAAAAAAATAGGTGAAACAGTTTATGGTATCGGTTGGCTACCATTGGGAGGCTATGTAAAAATAGCTGGAATGATTGACGAGAGCATGGATAAAGAACAAATGGCTGGCCCACCACAACCGTGGGAGTTTAGATCAAAACCAGCCTGGCAACGATTAATCATTATGCTAGGAGGGGTTACAGTAAACATCATTCTTGGGTTTTTAATTTATATGGCAATTATCTTTACTTGGGGTACAAACCATGTGAGTTTTGATGATATGCCAAATGGATTTGCTATAGAAGATTCTTTTAAAAAGTTTGGTTTTGAAGATGGAGATCGAATTATGGCAATCAACGGCAAAAAAATGGAAGATGTAATTGATGTTAACCATCATCTATTCATGAGAGATGTACAAACTATCACTGTTTTACATCAAAGTGGAAATCAACAAACCATCGATATTCCTGAAGGTATAGGAACCACCATGTTTGAATCTGGAATATTACGCCCGTTCACCCCAATCACAGAACCTATTCTGGATAGTATAGTTCCTGAAATGTCTGCATATACAGCTGGTCTTAAAAAGGGAGATAAAATAACAACCGTAAATGGAACTCCAATAAAGCACTGGCATGAATTCAAAAAGGCAATACATACTGACGACACCAAAAAAAGTATTTCACTGAGTTATATAAGAAACGGAGAAACAAAAACAACTTCTGTAACTCCTAATGACGAAGGTTTAATAGGTGTAAATGTAAAAACAAGCTATAACGTTCAACAAAGAAAATATTCTCTTGGAGAAAGCATAACCAAAGGTTTTGATTTTGGATACTGGACTTTGCATGACTACATTGCACAATTCAAGTATGTTTTTACTAAAAAAGGAGCTAGCCAAGTTGGTGGATTTGGAGCCATTGGAAATCTGTTTCCTGATGCATGGAACTGGAGAGCTTTCTGGGGAACTACCGCCTTTATATCAATCATTTTAGCTTTTATGAACATCCTACCTATTCCTGCTTTGGATGGAGGTCATGTAATGTTCTTATTATATGAAATCATAGCTGGAAAAAAACCTAATGATAAATTTATGGAATATGCGCAATTAGCAGGATTCATTCTTCTTATCACTTTACTATTATTTGCAAACGGAAATGATATCTATCGGGCTATTTTTGACAAATAACACTGGTAAGTAAACCAAACTAATAAAAATAAAAAAAAGGTCGAAGCTTGTTGTTTCGACCTTTTTTTGGCCTCTACACATAAAACAGATCATCATCCACCCAATGGATAATGATTACTTTCTTAAAAAAGAAACTAGACTACCAACACTATTATACCATTTACACTTTGAATTTTCTTTTACAGTAAATTCAAAGTGTAAATGGTATAATTTTATCCAAATTAAAATGGGTTCTAAAAATTTAGATTTGCAAAAAACTTCATTTTATTAAAAAAAATATTTTTTCCATACTCTCAATAAAAAAGCATCTTATCTACCTCAAAAAACTAAAAAACAAATAGATACTCCTATTTCACAAAAAAAAGAATATCCCCTTTCCAAAATAAAAATTCATAATTCCTGAAAAAAAGTCAAAAAAAACTTTTTGTGATCTAAAAAATAGTATATATTTGCACTCGCAAAAAGGAAAAAACATTCTAGTTTTGCAAACATAAATTCCTCCTTAGCTCAGTTGGTTAGAGCATCTGACTGTTAATCAGAGGGTCCTTGGTTCGAGTCCAAGAGGGGGAGCAAAAGTCCAGCAGCAATGTTGGACTTTTTTGCGTTTACACCTTACTTAGACTCGAATTCTGTTCCTCATACACAACTTCCTTACGGATCAAGACTAATTGTTGTGTTTATGCAAATATTCTAGTTAATCTAAAGAGAAAGAATTCTACATTTTTGACTCCTCTAAATTGTGCTCTAAAGGCTTT
>NZ_OMKE01000002.1 GCF_900299535.1 Aquimarina aquimarini
ATATCGTTCTTTCATCCACACGCCTTGTGCGTATCTGCATGCTCCTGCACGAATGGGTAGGTCTTCTGCATAGGTATCCCAATCTAATCCTATATTGGTTAGGGCTTCTTTGTCTTGTTGTATCCAGACATATAGATTTTCTGCTTCTTGTACTACCACATCTATCGGAGTTCTTGGTGGTAAGGCATCTTCTGATAACATAGATTCTAGCAAACTTAGCTTGGTGTCATAATTTTGTTTTGACATGTTTTTGTATTTTATTGATTAATACTGTTTTAAAATACAATAATAGCTATAGTTAGTTCCGTTTTCTGAGACTGAGGATTTTTTTTATTTGTTAATTAGTATTGAGAAGTTAGTATTGAGAAGTTAGTATTGAGAAGTTAGTATTGGGTATTAGTTATTGGTTGATGGTGAAACTTTGGTATATAAAGAAAACCCCTGTATAGAGGACGTATAGTGTGTTGTTTGTATGGGGTTGTGGGTTTTTGTTGTTATCTTTCTGATTCTTGGTCAACTTTAAAAGCTATCCCATATTTAATTTTTAGGTACTCTATCATTTTACTTTTTCTTTTTTCAATAAACTCTATTGGTCTGTCCCATATATCATCATTGAAGTTAATTTGGTTATTCTCGTTTATTGGAAATAAAAAATCATATTCAGTTACATATTTACTTCCTATCAATTTTTCATTTTTCGAATTTGTAGCTTTATCAGTAAAAAACATTTTAGGGTGTATGTTAGTTTTAAAACTATTTATGTCTCCTTTTGTTGGTTGCATATTCCAAACAACATCAACATTTATATCATAATTTTCATCTCTATTTTTGAGTTTTATTGGAAAAATATGATCTATTTCTGGGTTAAAACGCCCTTTAATATCAGGTTCAAATTGATATATTCTTTCTGGTGTTAAAATTTTTAAAACAAACCAGTTGTAACCTACAAAGGTGTTTTCATAAACTTCCGTATTTCTTTTTTTCTTTATTCTAATAAAATCTTCAATTTTATCTAAAGGGAAATCAAATAATTTCTTGTTTTTTTGCGATTGTTCAATAATAATTCTGCTAAAATTATCTATGAAACTTTGTAAATTCCAATCATTAATTTGTGATTTTATAAAATACTTATTTATACCCTTTAAGTTCTCACTAGAGATATCTTTGAATTTAAATCCTTTATTGAATATTTCATAGAAATAAATTATGATAGGTAATAATGCAAGATTTCGAGGGATGATCGAATTATTATTAATTCTAAATTGCCCCCATAAATAATCTGCAAAGAAAGATTGTAATGGGACTTCTAAGTTATTCCAAATAGATTTAAACAATTCAATTTCATTTTGTTTGACTTTTTGTGGATCAATTCTAACACCTCTCTTAACTAATAAATATATAAGTTGAAGGATATTATAAGCATTGAATAAATATCCTTTCCCAGTAATATTATATATGTTTTTAGAACAACCTTGAAGTTTTTCCTCAAAGTCGTAATGTTCTGACTTTATTTTAGAAAATAACAAATCCGCTAATGAGAGTGCCATTCCTCCAGTATTAAGTCTTTCGAAAACTTCATTAACAACTTTCTTATTTGTAGTTATTATTGGGAAATATGCAAGTGACTTTTTCTCAGTCTTAACAAAAATATCCCAAAGTATATCGGTGTTATTCTCAATTAAAGTTTCCTCTGCATCAGAAATATCTTCTTTGAGTTTTATTATTGATTTTCTGAATACTCTCTTATTTTCATCTGGCAGTTTTGAAAAAAGTTGGTTCATTCGAATTTTGTTCCATTCAAGCTTAGCATTCTTTTCTACAAAAGAAAACCCAGTATCCTCAGGTTCAATACTGTTACTCAAATCATATAGTAAATCGTAAACTAATATTTTGTCTTGAAAAGTATATTTTAAACAGCTAAATAATGTTTGAAGTCTTTGTTGACCATCATAAATAAGCCACTTGTCTTTTCTCCCGTGAAGCCCTTTATCAACAAGTTTAGGAATTTCACCATTTTTGTAGTCAGTAATAAATTCTCTATACGGTATTTCTTCCTCTGTATTCCAAACTATTAAACCTCCGATTGGGTAACCTTTTAAAATCGAGTCGAATAGTTTGCAAATATAAATTTCCGTCTCATAACGGCTTCCCCAAACATAAGGTCTTTGAATAGCGGGTAGAAACCAGCCATTCGTTCCTGCGTTTAAATTATTAATCGCTTCTTTTACAGAAATTCCTAAGTATGACATTTTGTTTTTTGAAAATTACAGTTTTATTGAGAGTTAATGTCTCGGCTATAGTTAGTGGTGTAATTAAAAGTAGTGAGCCTTTGGTTAATTATTAAAACTTGGATAATTATAACTCTTGTTGTAAAACATTTTTAAACACAAATTAATACAACAATAACTATTGGAATTATAACAATCATACTTACGTACCAACCATATATATTCCAGTTTAACTTCTTTTTAATTTTTTTAATTTCCTTATCACTAAGTTCTTCTCCAAAATATAATAAGTTATTAACTCTGAAAGTGTTGAAATCAATATTCTCGTGATTAGCATATCTATTTAGTATTTCTTGATACCTTGAGTTAATCCTACCAGAAAAATCGTGAATTTCTATATCTGTTTTTTTGGTTTTTAAAGTTTTAAATGTTCTTAATTTATTATAAATCTCTGATAACTCAAGTCCACAATTGTGATATTGATGTGCTCTTAACTTATAATCTTGATTACTCTCATACATACTTACAACAAGTAATAAAATTGATAATGCAGTAACTAAATAACTTATAATATTATCATTTGTATTCTGATTGATGTTATAAACTGAAATTAAACTTGTTATGATTAGATAAGCTGATAAAAATGATAAACTTATATTTGAAAGTTTTGATTTTTTTTTAAATCGTTGATCTGCATAGAATCTTGCTCCTTTTGTACACCAAATTTTATGATTTAATTCTTCAAGGAAAGTTTTCTTTAGATACTCTTTAGATTTAGGTAATTTTTTTTCACTCATAAATTATTTCAATGGTTAATTTAATGTTTTACAACAATTGAATACAGTCATTATAGTAACTATACGTCTTTTGATATCTAAAATAAAAATACTACGATTTTTTATAGAAGCGGTTACGGGAAACCCTCATGAAAAATTAATAAAATACTGTATGATTGGTAGTGAGTAGTGAGTAGTGAGTAGTGAGTAGTGAGTAGTGAGTAGTGAGAAAACTGTATTGAGTATTAGTTATTGGGTGTTCTATAGTACTCCTTGGTTCCCACCCTGCGCTGGGAGGACAAAACTTTCTCTATAAAACAGCGTTGGTATTTGGTTGGTGGTGAAACTTGGTATATATAAAGAAAACCCCTGTATAGAGGAGTATATAAAATCGTATTCTTTAAAATTATGGGGTTGTGGGGTGGTTATTGTTGTTGTAGTGCGTTTTTATTTTAATACGCATTCAAAGATTCCTAATACTTTAAACGTTGACATATCTTCATCTTCTAACACTATGTTTTTATATGTGCTATGGGTAGATAAAGGCTTTAAAATAATAGATTGGTGTTTCCAACCATTTTCATCTTCATGTTTTTTACTTTCATATTCTTTGACAGTATAACAAGAACCAAAATCAGAATCGTGCATGTTGGTGTTTTCAACCAAAACTATTTGGCCATTTCTTGAACCTCCTGAATATTTTCTAAATAAACAGAATGCCCCATTTGGAATTACCTTATTCATAGACTCACCAATTACCTGACATGCAAATAAGTCTTTACTCGGTTTAATTTTGTTAGGAATATTAAGCCATTTCACATCTTCTACTTGTTGTAATTCACCAAATGTACCAGCTGCTACTTTTAGGTTGTAAAGTGGAATTGAGTTTTCAAAAGGTTTGATATTCTCTGTTTTGAATAATGTGTTGATTTCAACTTGATCGGTTGTGTATTTAGGGACAAAAGATTCAAAATGAGCTTTCAATAAGGGGTCGCACACATATATATACGTGCCTTTTATTCCCCTAAGCATAATAGTTTTGTAAATATTTAAAATAAAGGTTTTTAATTCTTTAGGGTCTTTAATTGACTGTTTTCCGTTTTTATCAAAATAGTTTTCCTCGTTTATTATAATTTCTTTGGTCTCAGGATTAAAGGATATTTCGTTTCCAAAAATTATCCCAGAATAATTGAGGTCATAGCCTTGAGTAGTATGTATACATCCAACTTCATTTATTGCTCCATCTGAATTAATCCAGTCATTTGAAGTGCCATTCCATTTTAGTTGTACATCATCTATTTTAATATCAAAGGCATCTTTGTCCTTGTTTGATTTCCATTCCCAGGAGTAACCAGCAATAAGTCTTGAAAGACCACTTTCTGTATCACGTAATTTTATTTGTTCAATCATCGTTTCTAGTGAATCGAACATGGTAAACTCGTACTCTTTAGAATTGAATATTGAAGAGCTTTCTTTTAGATTATTGTGTAATAAAGAGTCTATATATTCAACATATGCATTTCCTCCCTTTACTCGAAACTGAGATTTTAATTTGAGAATAGAGGTATCCTTATTTTTTTTGATTAGGTCAAATTGTTCTTTTTTCGCATCAGATGGCTTAATTGATTGCCCTTCATCATAAAATAAAACAGTATGCTTGGATTGCATGGTAACCCAGTCTAATTCACTTGCCTTATGCTTATCTAGATTAAGTGCTAGACAAGCTTTATCAAAAGCCCCAAAATAGGCCCCTAGATTTATTCTCCTTCTCAACCTGTGCGACTCATCAACTACGAGCAAATCGTATTTTTCCTTACTCACTTGGGCTGGTCCAATAACCATACTAGCACTTAATCCTTTAATATTTTTAAAGACTTTTTTTAATGTGGTCCTGAATGAAGACATTGGGACAACTAATGCCATTTTAGGATTTGGAAGTACCTTTTTTATCTGATTAACTAAATCTAGATAGACGTTTTCTTCTGTACCGAACTCTTTAAAACTAAAATCCTCTAATTCGCTTGAAAGCATTTTAAATAGGAAAATGGCTAAAATTGTCTTACCAGTACCAGCACCCCCTTCCACAATGGTATTATCATATTTTCCTGTTGCAAGACTCTGTAATATCTGAAATAGTCCTTGGCTTTGTTCTTTAGTTAAACTTTTATAAGGGGAGTATTTAAAGAGATCAGAATTGTCAATATACTCAATAGAGTGTTTAGATATTCCTTCTGCTCTAAGTTGATTCCAAATCGTGTTAAAAATACCCCAGTATACTTCTTTCTTTTGGTAATAATTGTGATTGGCAAGTCCAAGATTTGCATTTAACAAGGTGAATTTATTATCCCCTGACATATATTTTATCAGATTAGATTCTATATCAAGAGTAGCAGACTTGTTGAATTTTTCGCTTGTGATTAAATGGACAGATGTAAGTTTACTTTTAGTCTTATGTTTTAAGTGAGCACCCATTCTAGAATAGGCATCAGTAGTTTCACCAATATATGCTGTTTTGGTATCACCATCACTTAAAATGTAAACTAGAGGCCAAAGGTCTTTAGCAAAATGATTAGTACTAAAATCTTCGAATAGACTATTTTCAAAGTCGTAATGGCTTATTTTTACTTGAGTCGAAATCATTAAAGCTCGTTATATTTTTTTGCAGTTCCTTTTGCTTTTTCTATTGGATATTTTTCTCCATTCTTTTTGATTTTATCGAGTAAGATATCTTTGACATCAAATTTATATTTTTCAGCTAATAAAAGAGAGTATGCAAGAACATCAGCTAATTCCTCTTTTACTTTTTCCTTATCTGCTTCTTCATGAGATTTCCATAAAAAGTTTTCTAAAAGTTCACCTGCCTCAATATTAAGAGCAACAGCAAGATCTTTGGGATTATGAAACTGTTCCCAGTCTCGTTCATTTCTGAATTTAATCAGAGCTTCAGTTATTTCTTTTATGTCACTCATATTTAGTTTTTCTTAATGAAACACAATAAAACACAGTCACCATAGTAACTATACCCCTTACATTTGTTAGGATAAAGGTACTACCCTCTATCCTTTATTATTTTTAGAATAAAAATACGGTATATTTTTTATACTAGCAGTTCTGAGAACTCATCATATCTAAAAATACTTAGACTTAAAAAAACAGATCACTAGTAATAAAAAAGTGATACTAGAAGAGATTGTACGTACTAAGTTTCTATAATTCCATCTTGCTTCTATGGCTGTTCTTAGTTTTTTGGCGTTATGGGCTGTGATAGTTACCAAATCTGTGTCTTCTAGCTTTCTGTTTAAAGGGATGTTTCCTAAAAAAGTAACTACAAATACTCCTATCCAATAAATGAGAAATGCTATTATCAATACCCAAAACATAGGATTAGGGTAGGTTTTAAAATATACTATGGGTAATAACGCAACTGCTATCACTGCACTTATAAATATGATTCTAAATGTTGTGTTCAAAATAACACGGTTCATAGATTGCAATGCTTTTAGGTATTCTAAATCAGTTAGTTTACCGATACCAGGTTTTACAGCATTAGACCAGGTAAAGAAAATACCAGTCATACCCCCTGTAGATACAATGGCTATCATCAATATAATTGTTTCAATACGTATCATAATGCTAATTAATAGGATAATCCTGGGGTTTGATATAGATATGTTTGATCTTTGATTTGTTTTATTATAAAATCTGCTACATCGGCTCTAGAAATCTTTAAGGTAATAGAGGTATCGTTTGGTTCAAAACCGTGAAGGTACCGCCCCGTTTTTTTTCCATCGGTAAATGATCCTGGTCTTACAATTGTCCAATCTAATCTACTATTTTTTACATATTGTTCTTGTAGTTCATGATCTAGAAATACGCCTTTTAGAAACCACCCAAACATAATATGTTTCCAGAAAAAATTGAGATTCCCATTGCTATCTCCTGCTCCTAGGGTTGTTTGGCAAATGAGGCGTCGTATATTATTGTTCTTCATAGCGGTAATAATATTTTTTGTTCCCTCTGATCTTACTATACTTTTTCGGCTTTTTCCTGATCCCAATGCTATAATTACTACATCTTGATCTGTCATCGCTTTATTTATAGTGTCTAATTGCAAAACATCTCCTTCTGCGATAGTGAGGTTGCCGTGTGTAAATTGTGATAATTTGCTTGCATTTCTGCAAAATGCGGTTACTGCATATCCCGATTGAAGTAACTGTTCTAGCAGATGTTTCCCGATAGTTCCTGTAGCACCAAATACCAATACTTTCATAGCTTTTTTTTAAGATTATAAAACAAAAATATGGGAAGGGATTGCCCAAAAATTGAACAAAACCGACAAAGTAAAAATGAATGGGTTTGAGTGGCTTATTTTAATCTATAATTGGTATTATTTTATCTGATTAAGGTAATAAGATGGTGTCTGCCCTGTATAACGTTTAAATGTTCTGATAAAATGTGATTGGTCTGAAAACCCACTATCTAAGCCTATGTCTAATAATGAGTCATATCGCGATTGTGTAAGTTTATTGATTGAGCTTTGAAACTGGATAATCTTTGCAAATTGCTTGGGGGTCAACCCTACATTAGACATAAAATTGCGTTCAAACGTGCGTTCGGTCATATAAATCTGATCAAGGATATCTTTTATCTTTATTTGCCCTTGGCAATCAATGATGATCGATATGGCTTTCTCTATCTTATCATTATCTGTGACTTGATTTGATTGAATTAATTGTAGCATCAATTCTAGAATGATTTGCACTTGCTCTTCTATATCCTGTGCATTAATGAGGCGCAATCTATAGTTCTCTATGGCTATATAGTGTATTTGCAATAAATCATAACAATCTTCATTTAATATTCTGGGGTCTACCCCTAGTAAATACTTTGATGCAAAAGGGTATAGTTGTACTACAACATATGAGTGTTGGCCTCTTACATCTAATGAGATAGGGCGTATGGTTTGCCCGTATAAAAACAACTCTGATAGTTTTTTCTTTTTTGGAAGCATAAAAAATCCATTCTCTGCCTGTTGAAACATAATCCCAGGGTATCCATCTGCATATAGTGGTATATTGGTGTGAGAATCTACACTGGTATTTTTGCCAGTCATAACACAGTTTACATAGGGTGCTAGGTCATCAGATATATTATATACGACTTCTTTCATTTAGCTGTTGGTTGATCGTTTGAGAACTTGGCTATTGGGTGTTCAATATTTTTCACTTTTTTATTTCACTTTTTTATTTTACAGTTTACGGTTTTATATTTTACATTTACCAACATATTGATATTCATTATTTTTGCTTTTTTTGTCATATCAGCGATCTATCATAATGTAATGAATACTCTTTGGTCCCCCAACCTATGCTGGAGGACAGAAAAATACGGTTTTTAAGTGTTAGTCTGAAACTTCGATATTCATTATTTTGTCAAAACTGCTATTGCTTCAATTTCTATTAGAGCTTCTGGCGAATAAAGAGCACTAACTTCTACAATAGTATCTGCTGGGTATGGTGCAGTAAAGTATTTTTTTCTTAGAGCAACAATTTTGTTGAAATTAGCCATATCCCGTAAAAATATAGTCACTTTCACAACGTTCTTCAAACTAGAACCTCCAGCTTCAAGAACCTTTTTTAAATTTTTGAACGTTTGTTCTGCTTGAACATCAAAATCATTTATACCTACAAGTTCTCCTGTTTCTCCATAGGCTGCTTGACCTGAAATATAAAGTACTTCTCCTACAACATAACCTTGGGCTAGATTGTAAGGTTTATAAGGGTCTGGGGTTATTTCAATATTTTTCATTTGCATAGAATTTATCTTATTTTTTGTTAATGGCTTCTGGCATCCCGATCCGAAAACGAAGAGGAGTACTATACTTGTAATTCTTAAATTAATGAGCTTCATAATCAAGGCTTGTCAATCTTACTTTAAATTTTTTATTAAGAAATTCTTTATAACTCCTAAGTTGTGCTTTGATGTCTGCATTTTTTTCTACATCATAGAATTTTAATGATTTCAATAATTCCAAACCGAGATATCTATTCATTCCGTGAAACCCCGACATAGGGCCATTGTCAACACTAATTTCTTTAAAAAATTCGTCAGGTAAACTAAATGCGCCTTCAGGTGCATTCCAGCTTGTAGTAAGCACATAGTTCTTACCGTGTAACAAACCACCAGTACCATAATTAATCTCTGGATTTTTTTGGTTTCTCCCATCACTTATCCACATCCCCTTATCCTCGCCATAACCAGCTGTAAGTACTTCATCCAAATATTGCTTAAACTTGAATGGTAGATAAAACCACCAAATGGGGGTATGATAAATAATCGTATCTGCCCAAAGGTATTTGGTTACTTCTTCCTCTACATTGTATCCTTTTTCAATTTCTGTTGTTCTTACTAAATAATCGTCAGTCGATTCAAAATGAGCCTGTGTAAGGTCAAATAATGATTTATTGAATCTTCCTTGAGAGGCGGCAAAAGAGTGCCAGCCATTAATAATTAATATATTCTGCATGATTTTAAGTTTATTTGAGTGTAAAATTAATTCACACATAAGACTCATAAAAATAATACAAATCATATCTTTGTATCATAAAAATAATAGTTATGGTAAATCTTGAATGGTATAGAACTTTTAAAGCTGTTTATGAAGAAGGTAATTTAACAAAGGCTTCAGAAATATTATTTTCATCGCAACCTGGTGTAAGTCTTCATATAGGTTCGTTAGAATCTTACATTGGTTTTAAATTGTTTGAAAGAACTTCGAGAAAAATGATACCAACAGAAAGAGGGCAAATACTTTATGATTACATTGTTGATTCTCTTAATAGATTAGAAAAAGCAGAACAACATTTTAAAAAGAAAGGGTTAGAGGAAAAACCAACTTTAAGCATAGGTATGTGTTCAGAGGTTTTTCAAGTTTTTTTTGAGCCTAACATTGGAACTCTTCAGTTTGATATTATAGCTCATTTTGGAGAATATCCACAAATGATAAAAGAACTCACAGAAGGAATATTAGACTTAGTAATCATACCTGAATTGGTCAATTCAGAGGGGGTTACATATAAGCCTTTTTTTAAAGAAAAAATACAATTAATAGCTGGTAAAAACACCGATACTGAGAATATTGAAAATTTAATTGCAGATAAAAAATGGGCAGAATTAGAACCAATTCTTAAAAAACAAATTTGGTATGGCTCACATAATGTAATGGAGTATTCTAAGGCTTTTTGGCATCAAAACTTTGATAAGAAAAAGCTTTTCAAACCTAATTTTTTAGTACCAAATATTATATCAATTATTAGGTGTATAAGTAATGGTCAAGGGCTCGCTTTAGTGCCAGATTTTCTTTGTACAAAACAGTTAGAAAAAAATAGTGTGAAATTATTGTGGGAAGGACGTGTTCCTCTTGAAAATACATTTTATTTTGCTTTTCGCGAAAATTCTAGATTAACTAAAGAAATTACTCAAATCGAGAAGATAATTTCTCAAGAAATTGAAAAAATATATTGAAGTGGTTTAAAGATAGTACAGCCATTAGCGACTATTTAAATTCACTCATTTCAGTTTTACATTATATTCGATATCTTTATTAATTACAAGTGTTACCGCTAGTAGTAACCTCACTTGGTGTTGTTGAGTTGTTATCGATGCATGAATATCTTGTGCCCCCAGTAGGCTGATAGATTGTATTATTTGTAATTTTTGTATCAAGATGCGTATCAAACAGTCTAATACCACTTCTATCTCCTGGCCTAATGATATTACTACTAATATCTATATGCTTTGTATTTCCTACTTCTAGACCGCCATCTACTTCATTATTTCTAAATGTAATACCATTAGAATTTGAAAAAGTAATTGCTCTTGAACCGATAAATTTATTAGTATCAAAAATTACCTTCTGGTTTTCATGTGCTGCTTGATTATTCATTTGAGCAAAATAAACGAGAAAACCACTTGCTGATGTTATGGTATTATTTTGTATCTCAATATCGTTATTATTGGTATTGGTAGCTTGTATTCCATTTTTTTCAACTGTGATTGTATTGCTATGGATTCTTGCTTTTGTTGCTTTACTTAATTGAATTCCTGCCCCACAATTGGTTATGGCATTATCATGTATATAGGCATCATAAGATCCAACTATAATTCCTGCACTATACCCCTCTATGGTATTATGAGCTATTTCATTATTAAAAACAGTTTCTCCACTACCCGCTGCAAAAATGCCCCAACTGTCTGTTGCTGTTCCTATGGCTTTAAACTTATTGTTAATTATCTTTACTCCAGATACAAGTGAGTACACCACTCTAGTACCGATCTCATTATTCTCAACGGTAATATCTTGACCTATGGTCAATGTAAGGAATCCTCCTCTACTACCACTCTCTTTATTTCCTTTTATAGAGACATTAAAAACTCTTTGACGTTCTTTTAGCACTCCATTTTCATCTCTAAAACGTTCTGGTTCGATATTTATAGCGTAACCAACCTCGCCCCCATCTGTATTTTCAGAAGGTTGTCCTGCATCTATAAACGTATTGTTTTCAATAGTAATATCTCTACCATCTACCAGTGCAATAGCCATTCTTCTTGAATTTTTTATCACGCAATTTCTAATGGTCACATTTTTTGTAGGGTTATAATCTGGATTATATGAAAAGCCAAAAGAAAATATCGCAAATGTTCCTGAGGAACCGTCTTGAAAATTAACACCATCTACTATAATATTTCTTCCTGAATGGATATAAAAAAGATGACTTCCTTCTAACCCATTATCATCGGGTGAGAATACACGTTGGTCTCTATCGCCATATAAATTACCTCCTGTTACCGTTATATTTTCGGCATCTCTGACGGCTAATATTGCTCCCCCATTTCTATTATGTTTATCGCCAGGAAAAATTCTAAGATGGGTATTATCTGTCATTTCTAGGGTGAAATTTGATGGGATATTCACAGCTTCTAGTGTTGGGTACCAATTTGCATTGATAGCTGTACTGGTAGTCTTGGTTACTTCAAAAAAAGCGTCAAGCTTATCAATTTTAAAAGTAGAGGCTCCTAATTTTTTGGTAAAGAAAAAAACTTTTTCTAAAATTTCGGTGTTTTTTAATGCTACTTCAGAAGTCGTTTTACTCCTACCTTCTACAATATCCCATCGCACCGCATAAAACTTAAATATAGGAGAGGCAAGGCTTACGTCTCCTTCAATTTCTAATTTAGAACTTAGAAGCCTTCCATCTATAGTACCATTAGAAAATATAAGTTTTCCATTAACAATATCTCCTCCTGCAAATTCAAAATTCACATTTGCAGGTAGCGTAACTGTTGCTCCATTTAAGTCTAGTAAGCAATCTATTGTTATAGTGGTATCTGCTGTTAAGTTGGATATATCAAAATCACAAGGAGTCGTGATACTATTTTCTGGAGTATCAGATATGACACCCTCTTCATTATCAGTCGTCGTGTCATCAAAACTATCCTTGCTACATGAAATAATGAATACTATAAAAACAAGAAATAAGTAATGTGTATGCTTTATTTTGGAACAAATCATAGATCGTAACAAGTTTAAAATCATTAATATAATCTCCTAATTAATAAAATTTTAATCAGAAAGCTTATTTATTCATAAAAAAAAATCAAAAAATTCATGCTATTTTATAAACTAAAAATTATTAAACACTATAAATCAATACTTTAAAAATTAAAAAGCTTTACTATTAAGTGTATAGCACTGGATATTCGATGTTTTTTACTCTTACACATCAAACATGACAATTATCATGTTTTATCCTAGCGATCTTTTAGATTTTTGACAGAAGTATATATTGATATATCAGTTTGATCAAAAAAATAATATATCTAGTATATAACAGATGATATCATTACAAATCTTAATTCACTATAATGAAACTACATTCATTTCATATTCCTGTAATGGGAATAGGTTTTACTATTGATACTCCTATAAAAGTTTCTCATTTGGGCATCGATTCTGTCATTTCTCTGGTAGACGATATTTTACTAGAAAAACTTAGAAAAATGTACTGTAGTACATTTGAACTGCCTTACAAAGAAATTACAGATAGTATAGACGATTTTAGAGCAAAAAGAATTACCTCTTATCTCGACTTGGTCAATAATCTAACAGAAAAAAAATTCAAACAGCTTAAAAACATTACTACCGAGTGTAGTCATGAGCTGAAACAGTATTTTAATATTCTACCAGATACCTCTGTTCTTAAACAAAAGTTTAATGCTCTTACATCTAATGATTTTAACCTTAATCAAATTAAAGATTTTATAGAATCAAACTTATCTATGGGGAGTATTGATGTAAACATCATGACCAAAGTAGATAAAGAGAACTATAAGAAAAAGGAGAAGCTACCCTCTGAGTATAATGATGCGCATGCGGCATTAAGAGGATATGCTAATAGTAATTTATCTTCTTCTATAATCCTATCGGCGGGTATGAACCCAAGGTTATATAGCTACATGGAAAATTTTGAAGATTTTTACCCTAATGAAAAGGGAGAAATCAAAAAGAAAATTGTCTTAAAAGTCAGTGATTACAGGTCTGCACTCATACAGGGTAAATTCTTTGCAAAGAAAGGATTATGGGTTTCAGAATACAGAATAGAATCAGGGCTTAATTGTGGTGGGCATGCATTTGCTACAGATGGATATCTGCTAGGCCCAATACTTGCCCAGTTTAGAGATCACAAAGAAGAATTAATCTCTGAAACATATAAAATTATCTCAGAGGTATTAGAGCGAAAAAACCGTACGGTTCCTAAATCTCCTCTACCTACAAAAATCACGGCACAAGGAGGAGTAGGAACGGCAGAAGAACATCAATTCTTATTAGATCATTATAACATAGACTCTGTAGGATGGGGTACTCCTTTTTTACTAGTACCAGAAGCTACTACTGTTGATGATGACACATTAAATAAATTAACAAAAGCCAAAGAAGAGGATTTGTATTTGAGCGATATATCCCCTTTGGGAATCCCTTTTAATAGTATAAAAGGAAATACCAAAGACGAAGAAAAAATGGCTTTAATCAAAAAAGACAGACCAGGAAGTTCCTGCCCAAAAAAATTTGTTGCATTAAACAAGGAGCTCACAGAGAAAGGAATCTGTACTGCTTCTCGCCAGTATCAACATTTAAAAATCAAGGAACTTAAAGAAAAAGAGCTTTCTACAGCAGAATATGATCAGGAATATCAAAAAATCACAGAAAAATCCTGTACCTGCGTTGGTCTGGGAACTTCGGCTTTGCTCAAGTATAACTTAGATACCAAAATCGAAGGGAAAGGAGTTTCTGTATGCCCTGGCCCTAATATGGCTTATTTCTCTAATGTTATGAGTTTAAAAGAGATCACCAGCCATATTTATGGTGAGTCCAAAGGTGTAATTACAGGTGATCGCCCTAATATGTTTATAAAAGAACTCGCTATTTATATTGAGTATCTAAAAAATAAAGTAGAAGAAACAAAAGAGACTATCAGTGATAAACAGAAAAAGTATTTTTCAACATTTGCAAGCAATCTAAAAGATGGGGTTTCCTATTACGAAAACTTGTTTCAAAAAATAGAAAACTCTTTTGATAGTTCTAAATCACAAATAATAAATGATTTGAAGCAAAGTAAAAACACCTTAGCTCAAATGTATGTAAAGATTAAAGAGCTTTAATACACCTATCTTTCTGCACTATATCAAAAGCCAATAAAACTGGTTTAGACATAGTGCAGAAAACATCTAACCTATTTAGTATCAAAAAAATAAGAATATGGAAATATCCTTAAGAATTCAAAACTTAAAATGTGGAGGCTGTTCTCATACTATTATCTCCAAACTTTCGCAAATAGAAAATATAGCTAGTCCAACTATTGATGTAGAAACCTCTACCTTATCTTTTGAATACCTCACCAAAGAAGCGCTTGCCTTGGTTAAAAACAAATTAAGCGCCTTGGGATATCCTATAGAAGGAGAAACCAACACCACAATCACAAAAGCTAAATCTTTTGTAAGTTGTGCTATTGGCAAAATAGCAAAAGCTAATTAGGTTTATACTATTTATTTATCAATTTGTATACGTACATCTACAGCGGTAATTGCTTTTTGAGAACCTATCAAAGGATTGATATCCATTTCTGTAATTTCTGGAGCTACTTCTACCAATGCAGAAATACGCTGAATAATGTCTACAAATAGTTGCTGATCGATTCCTTTTTTTCCACGAACTCCTTGAATCAATGCATACCCTTTGAGAGAAGTAATCATCTTTTCTATTTCTGGTTTTGATAACGGGCTTAAACCTGCCGCAACATCATTCATCACCTCTATATAGATTCCTCCTAGTCCACATAATATGGTATGCTTAAATCCTGTTTCTTTTTTTACTCCTACAAATAACTCAAGACCCGCCAACATAGGCTGTACCATAACTGCTGTAGCATCCTTAATCTGCATGAGTTGCTCAAAATTATGACTAACTTCTTCTAATGAATTCACATTCAAAATAACACCTTGCGCATCTGACTTATGCAAAGGCCCTACTACCTTCATCACTAAAGGAAAATCTATTTTTGAAACCTCAGCAAGTAATTTTTCTTTATCAGACACAACCACTTCATGCACTCTGGGAATTCCTGCGGCATCTAGTAACTCTATAGCTTCTTGAGGTGATACATACCCAGATTGTGCTGTATCTACTATTTTTCTGATTTTCTGTTTATCAACTTTAGGAAGTGCTATATGCATTGCTACTGGCTCGGGGGTTTTAAAAACCTGAGTCAAAGCCTTACCCAAAACTACTTCATCTGGAAAATTGATATTGCCTTTCTCTAAAAATGTATTGATTTCTTTTCTAGCATTGATGACAGAAGGCAATACTGGAAAAATAGGCTTCTTGCAAATGTCTAATTTTACACTTAATACATTATACACATTTTCTACATCAAATAATCCAGGACTACCAAAAACCACCACCATCGCATCAATCTCTTCAAACTTATGCTCACAATAATCAATAATAATTCCTAATTGCTCTGCTGTTCCTGTTGCCAGAAAGTCAATAGGATTACTTACAGAAGATCCTGGATATAGAAAGTTTTCTAGTGCTTGTGCATCCTCACCATCAATAACAGGTATTTTTAACCCTCCTTTTGAGAGTACATCAGAAAGCATAACCGCAGACCCTCCTGCATGTGTTATGATGGCTATATTTTTTCCTTTAAGTGGTTTATAATTAAAAATCGAAGCTACACTCAATAACTCTTCTCTACTACTACAATACACAATACCTGCTTTTTTAAACAAGGCTCTTACTGTCATATCAGAACTTGCAATAGCACCTGTATGAGAAGATGCTGCCCTGCTTCCTTCTGAGGTGCTTCCTGCTTTTATAGCGGCTATTTTTGCGCCTTTTTTAATTAAGGATGAGGCATGTTTCAGTAATTTCTCTGGGTTTTGAAT
The DNA here is from genome assembly GCF_900299535.1 of Aquimarina aquimarini. Taxonomy (GTDB): domain Bacteria; phylum Bacteroidota; class Bacteroidia; order Flavobacteriales; family Flavobacteriaceae; genus Aquimarina; species Aquimarina aquimarini. Next base: position 16,508 of record NZ_OMKE01000002.1, read on the forward strand.
AGACTCGAGGTATAATAGTTTGATTTTGGAGTCTGTCTGAGGGTCAAAATTAGTATCCATATATTCAAGTACCTCTTCAACTCCTGTTTGAGCCGCATTTCCTACAGAGTATACATTGGCAAATTTTACTCCCAAAGAAGCTCCCGCTTCCATTATAAAAACAGCTGTTGCTCCAGAACTTGATATCAAATCACAACCATCTTTGCTATACTTGGGTATCGGAGTGGTAAAAACCCCTTTGTAATGCTCTCCTAGAACACCAATACAATTAGGCCCTATCAAACAGCCATTTACACGATCAACACAATCCGCTATTTCTTTTTCTAATTGTTGCCCCTCTTCATTAGTTTCAGAAAATCCTGCTGAAATAATAATAAATGCTTTGGTATTTTTTTGAGTAGTTAATATCTGAACTGTTTCTAAGCAATACTTTGCTGGTATAGCCAAAATGGCTAAATCTGTATTAGGAATATCATTGACCGCACGATAACTTTGTAATCCTTGTACTTTCTCCTCTTTTGGGTTTACTACCTGTACATCTCCATGAAATCCTCCGTCTAGAATGTTTTTTACAATTTTTCCTCCTGGTTTTTTTATATCATTAGACCCTCCAATAATTACAATACTACTGGGATCTATTAATTGTTTATTTATCATAAATCTATAGATTATATGACAAAAATAAACCAGTCGTGATAATATTTCATGACTTATATCATGATATACATTACTTCCTTAAAATATAACTATTAAAACAAGATAATCTGCTGATACGTACTACAAACCCAAAAGAACATATCTTACTATATATCAAACTCTTTTAAGGAGATAACGGTTCCATTTTCTTTAATCTCTCTTACCAAGTCATGAATATTTTTATCTCTAAAATCTTTTAGTATACTTTTTTTGAAAGGAGAAACAATATGATGAACAGGACAAGGGTTTATATCATTACATTTAGATAGCCCCAAAAAACAACCTTCAAACTTTTCTGTACCATCAATACATTTTACAACATCCCAAATAGCTCTTTTCTTATCAGTATCATTGAGATAGAAACCGCCTCTAGGACCTTTGGCAGAAGAAATCAATTTATCAGATGCTAATTTTTGTAATAACTTGGCCAAAAATGCGTAAGGAGTTTCTAAATCCTCAGCTATTATTTTTACTCCAATCTTTTTGGTTTCATCTGTATGTATTCCTAGATAAATCATTGCTCTAATAGCGTACTTGCAAGCATTGGATAACATCTATTTTTCTGTCAAAGGTAGTAAAAAAGATATTTTTATCTTCTATTATGACTTAAGTCATATTTTTCAGTTATAAATACTTCTATTTTTCGATCGTAAAAGTTTTAATCGTCAGAAGTGAAATTACAAGAAAAAATTACCCAATTAAAGAGGGAAAAGAATGCCATAATTTTAGCGCATTATTACCAACGTCCCGAGATACAGGAAATCGCAGATTATGTAGGCGACAGCCTAGGATTGTCACAAAAGGCTGTAGAAGTAGATGCCGATATTATTGTCTTTGCAGGAGTACATTTTATGGCAGAAACTGCAAAAATCCTCAACCCTACAAAAACAGTCGTATTACCTGATCTGGAAGCGGGTTGCTCTCTGGCAGAGTCTTGCCCCCCAGAAGCATTTAGTAAATTTGTAAATGCACACCCCGATCATACTGTAATTACCTATGTAAATTGTAGTGCCGAAGTAAAAGCACTTACCGATATTGTATGTACCTCATCCAACGCACTCAAAATTGTAGAGTCTGTACCTGAAGACCAGCCTATTATTTTTGCTCCTGATAGAAATTTAGGAAAATATATCATGAAAGAAACGGGTAGAGATATGCTCCTTTGGGATGGTAGCTGCCTCGTACACGAGGCTTTTTCTATAGATAAGCTTTTAGAGTTACATAGCGCTTATCCTGATTACAAAATCATAGCACACCCAGAATCTGAAGAACATATTCTAAAAACAGCTACCTATATCGGCTCTACTGCTGGAATGATTAATTATGTAAAAAAACATTCTGATCAAAAATTTATCGTAGCGACTGAAGCTGGTATTTTACACGAAATGCAACAGGTCGTTCCTAATACAGAACTAATCCCTGCTCCCTCAAAAGAAGACAACACCTGTGCTTGTAGTGAATGTGCTTATATGAAACTTAATACATTACAAAAGCTATATGATTGTTTACTCAATGAAAGTCCACAAATAGATGTCCCCAAAGATACTCGTGAAAAAGCATTAATACCCATTGAGCGTATGCTCGAACTCTCTGTATAATATGATTACAACCAATTACCTCGTTATAGGCTCTGGAGTCGCTGGATTAACATTTGCTGTCAAAATAGCTCAAAAATTCCCTCATAAAACAATTACTATTGTGACCAAAGGTGATGAGGATGAATCAAATACCAAATATGCACAAGGGGGGGTGGCGGTTGTTTTGAATACCAAAGAAGATTCTTTTCAAAAACATATTCAGGATACGTTGATTGCTGGTGATGGATTATGTGATAAAACCATTGTAGAAATGGTGATCAAAGAAGGCCCTAAACGTTTTAGAGAACTTATCAATTGGGGAGCAAGCTTTGATCTGAATGCTCAAGGAAATTATGACCTTGGTAAAGAAGGGGGGCATTCTGAAAACCGCGTAGTTCATCATAAGGATATTACTGGTTATGAAATAGAACGTTCTTTATTACAGCGTATACATCAACTTGCAAACATAAGCTTACTGTCGCATCATTTTGCCATAGACCTTATTACAGAACACCATCTTGACACTCCTACCCCAAAACAATTATCTTGCTATGGTGCATATGTATTAAATCAAAAAACAGGAAATACCCTTACAATAAAAGCAGACAGTACCTTATTGGCATCAGGAGGAATTGGTAGCGTATATGGGCATACCACAAATCCATCTATTGCAACAGGAGATGGAGTTGCTATGGCATATCGTGCCAAAGCAAACATACAAGATATGGAGTTTATTCAATTTCATCCCACAGCCTTGTATACCACCGAGCAAGGTTCTGCTTTTTTAATTTCTGAGGCAGTACGTGGTTTTGGTGCTTATCTACGCACCAAAAAAGGACATCGTTTTATGCCTGATTATGATCACCGTGCAGAGCTGGCATCAAGAGATATTGTCTCACAATCTATTGATACAGAATTAAAAAAAACTGGAGATACTCATGTTTATTTAGATTGTACTCACCTAGATGTACATGCTTTTAGACAACATTTCCCTACTATCTATGATCAATGTAAGCGTCTTGATATTGATATCTCAAAAGATTGGATTCCTGTAGTGCCAGCATCTCATTATTTATGTGGTGGTATTGTCGTAGATCAATACGGAAAAACTACCATTACAAATCTATTTTCTTGTGGCGAATGCTCTAGAACAGGATTACATGGTGCCAATAGATTAGCGTCTAATTCTCTCCTAGAAGCATTAGTATATGCACATAATATTTATGCCTATGCATCATCTCACCCCCCTAAACATACCAAGGTTTTTATCCCTGATTGGAACGACGACGAGGCTCTAAATAATAGTAATAATGAGTTTATCAGAAAAAATACGGTTGAACTACAAAAATTAATGAGAAACTATGTAGGCATTGTGCGATCTAATGACACACTAAAAATAGCTATTAAACAATTGGATAGTATGTACAATAAAGTAGAAAATTTATATAAAACTTCTAAGATAAATACCTCTTTGTGCGAATTGCGAAATATGATCAATATAGCACATCTAATCATTACACAATCACTTGAAAGAAAAGAAAATAAAGGCGGATACTATAATAGTAATAATCTTAACTCAAAAAAAGTATTGGAAAATAATGTAACTTAAAAATGGACTACAATGATAATTCAGGAAATAATACAAAAAAGCGTTTTAAAAAGTATATCGTATGATGAATATTTACTAGTAATCAATTCTTTGGTAAAAGAAAATAAAACTACTGGAATACAACAAACTGAACAAAAAATCAACTTTACCAAACTAAATGCCAGTAGGATGCGTCGATTAGACAAAACGATAACCATTCCTAAACAGGCAATCTCTGTTTTTCAAAACATCAATAAAAAACAAACATGGCTCGTTATTCTAGAAAGCTGGTGTGCAGATGGCGCACAAACCATCCCTATTCTTAATAAAATTGCGATTTCAACTTCTGCCATAGATTTAAAAATTGTATTAAGAGATGAAAATCCTGAATTAATGGATCAATTTTTAACCAATGGAACACGATCTATCCCCAAACTCATTATTCTTGATCAAGCATTAAACGTACTACATCAATGGGGTCCCAGATCAGAAATGGCAACAAAAATGGTGATTGCTTATAAAAACCAAAACGGAAAAATAGACGATGCTTTTAAAAAGTTTTTACAGATATGGTATAATAAAGATAAAGGCGAAGCTATTATTGAAGAATTGGTACATATGAGTAACCACTCCACAAACTACATTTTATAAAACCATTGATCTACTAAAGCAACGAAATTGCATTAATGGTTTTTTATTTAAATTTGTCATTAAAATATATCCATGAAATTATTATTTATAACCAACATATTCTTAATATTTAGTAGTTCAATATATGCTCAGGTTTTTTCTGGAAAACTAGTAAATCAAAACCAACAAGTTCTTAAAGATGCCTATGTTTTAAACAAAAATACTAATGAGCATACACATTCCAATGCCCATGGAAAATTTAGTTTAGAAAATGTATCAATAGGTGATACTATAAAATTTTCACATATTGGGTATCAAAGTAAAGAGGTAATTATTAAAGATTTGAATAGTTCATTAGAGATCGTATTATATACCAAAGCAGTTAGTTTAGATCAAATAGTTATTACCCCAGAAATTAATGCTCTTAAGTTGATTACAGATATCGATATACGCACCAATCCAGTAAACTCTTCACAAGATGTTCTAAGAAAAGTTCCTGGTTTATTTATCGGGCAACACGCAGGAGGTGGTAAAGCCGAACAAATCTTTTTACGAGGTTTTGATATCGACCACGGTACAGATATTAACCTGACTGTTGATGGACTTCCTGTAAATATGGTATCACATGCACACGGACAAGGGTATGCTGATTTACACTTTGTAATTCCAGAAACTATTGATAAAATCGATTTTGGAAAAGGACCTTACTATGAAAACAAAGGCAACTTTACCACAGCAGGATATGTAGATTTTAAAACCAAAGAACGTCTGGATCAAAGTACAGTTAAACTAGAAGCTGGGCTATTTGACACCTATCGTATGCTAGGAATGTTTAATCTGGTAAATACTGCTAAACATAATGCTTACATAGCATCTGAATATCTATCTACAGATAGTTTTTTTGAAAGTCCACAAAACTTTAATAGAATTAATCTTTTTGCAAAGTATACAGGTTTTGTAACCGATTACGATAAGTTTGGCATTACTATTTCTCGCTTTACGAGCAAATGGGATGCTTCTGGTCAAATTCCTCAAAGGACTGTGGATAGCGGTTTAATTTCTAGATTTGGTGCTATTGATGATACTGAAGGAGGTAACACTACCCGAACTAATTTTTTAGTAAATTATGATAAAATTATTGATGAAAAATCGACTTTGAAAAATGCTGTTTATTTAAACACTTACGATTTTGAACTCTATTCTAATTTCACATTCTTTTTAGATGACCCTATAAACGGTGACCAGATTAAGCAAAAAGAAAATAGAACTATTTTTGGGATAAACAGTGAGTATCAAAGAACATTTTCAACCGATAACTTAGGAGGAACCTGGCAAGCAGGAATTAGTCTTAGAAATGATAAAAGTAAGGATAATGAGTTATCTCATACCCGTAATCGCATAGAAACCTTAGAAAACATTCAGCTTGGTACTATTAATGAAACGAACTTAGCAGTCTACTTAGGAACTAACATCAACCTGAATAAATGGACATTTAACCCTTCAGTACGTGTTGATTATTTTGATTTTCAATATAATAATGCATTATTGAGTACTTATCAAACCCAAGAAGAAACCAAAGCTATTGTAAGTCCTAAATTGAATGTTTTTTATAACGCTTCAAAAGAATTACAACTATATGCAAAAGCAGGTAAAGGCTTCCACTCTAATGATACCCGAGTAGTAGTAAACCAAGGAGGTAAAACCATATTACCATCTGCTTTTGGTACCGATGCAGGGGTAGTTTGGAAACCTACCTCTAAAATATTTATGAATGTTGCCTATTGGTATTTGCACCTTGAGCAAGAGTTTGTTTATGTAGGAGATGCTGGTATAGTTGAACCTAGTGGAGAAACCAGACGCCAAGGGGTTGATCTAAGTTCTAGATATCAAGTTTTGCCTTGGTTGTTTTGGAACCTAGATGCCAATTATACCTATGCCCGAGCTATTGATGCTCCCTCAAACGCAGATTATATTCCGTTGGCACCAGATTTTACCATGACTAGTGGTATCAATGTTATTCATAAATCAGGAATTTTTGGTAGTGTAAATGTCAGATATTTAGATGATCGTGCAGCAAATGAAGACAACTCGATTATTGCAAAAGGGTATACTATTACTGATTTGAATATTGGGTACAAATGGAAGAAATTCAGTTTGGGTATTCAAATACAAAATGTATTCGACCAAGACTGGAACGAAACCCAATTTGCAACCGAATCACGCTTGCAAAATGAGCTTCAATCTGTAGAAGAAATTCATTTTACCCCTGGTACACCTTTCTTTTTAAAAACAGCATTAGAATATAATTTTTAAAAGAGTGATTACAACAAAACTTATTTGATTCTGCTATAATATTCTATAAATCAAATTAGATTGCTATACTTTTGAAATAGTATAACACTTGCTCAAAATAAAAAGCTAGCAATTAGAGAGCTACAAATCAACTGTACCTCTTTTCTACCATTTTACTTAGTATTCAATACGCAGAAAAAGCAAAAAGCAAAGTAACATTTTGTGCTACTACGACATATATATTAAACCTTTTTTACAATAATTGAAATGAAGAAAAGAATTCTAAAGTTTTCAAAAATATTATTCCTTTTAGGGCTTATTTCTAGTATAACTTTGTATATTATTATTATCAATTCTTGGAAATTTCATCTTACAAAATTTGAACTTTCAGAGTTTACCAAAGATATAAAACTAGCTAAAAAATTACCTAAAAAATTTTATGAACTCTATAATATGGAATTTGATGGATCTCTTAAAAACGGGATAGTCGAGCAAGAATTCAAATCCTTGATGTCTGGAACAAACGAACCTTCGATCAATCTTTGGTCTTCGAGATTTTATTTACATTCAAATAATAAAAAATATTATAAAAACATGCTCTTCACATTACATTCACTGGCTCTAAAGCTTGAAAAGAAAACTACAAAAAAAGAGAATCTAAATTGGATTATGAGTAAAATGGATTTTATTAATTCACAAAATGGAATTAGATCAGCTTCCAATTTTTATTTTGGAAAAAAATTATTTGATTTAAATGATGAAGAATTAGCTACTTTGGTAATAATGTCAAAAAATCCATCTCTATACAATCCTCTTAGGAGACCAGAGCTTATTAAATCAAAAGTTAAAATCCTAATCAGCAAAAAACTGAAAAACCAATCTATTACCAAATAAAGTAGAGTTAAGTACAATCAATTCAAAACTACTCTGCCTTTAGTGGTCTTTTGTATTTTATTTCTACGTTTATAACCCACTAAGGTTGTAAGCAATACCATTCCTATAAAAATAACATATACAAAATCAGGAATCGGTACAGAATCACCCGCTACATAACTATGTAAACCAGACAAGTAGTAATTTACTCCAAAAGAAGTCATTATAATTGACCAGAAGGCAATTTCGTACGGTTTGTTGAAAGAGAAATTGATAGCTCATAAATATTATTACTTTAGAGGGATTATCAGGTTCTAGTAAACAATTATTCAAAATATTTAGGTAACAATTTAAAGAAATATGATACTTATATTGAGAATTAAAAAATTACATTTGTGCAAACAAATATCTATGAATAAGATCATTATTTTAACGTTATCTATATTAATACTGGTCAGTTGTTCAAAAACAGACAACACTACTAAGGCAAAAGTAGACACAAAAGAAAAAAACAATCTCAAAACTTTATCAAAAGAGAGAATTCAACGTATCTTAACTACACCAATTAACCTAAAACGTGAACAGTTGGATTCCGTTCCATCAATTAGTATTCCCACTAATTATGATACTCGTGTTTTTTTTTCGGATGAGTCATATTTTGAATGGCAATTAGCTGATTTAGATATCTCAACAGAGAATAATAACCTTATCCAAATAGAGTTAAAGAGTTCGTTTTCTAATGAAAATATGATCAATGAAAATGTCTTACTCGTTACTAATGATACGCCAGACCTGTTAACAATACCTAAGATAAAAGAATTCAACCTAGAAGAAACGGATAGCATTTATTATGAAGATAGTAACAGTATAATTTGGAAAGACTACAGATCATCTCATATAATTTATTATCAATATAATAGAGAGATAAACACTTATACCATCTATCACGGAGAAACTTTAGGCTTTAGAGATTTAACCCCTCTCGAAACAGAAGAAATTACCTATTACATGCTACGAAATGCTCGTAATCTTCATAAAGCTCCTATTGAACAGGAAGGAATAATTTTTGATTCATGGAAGGATTATGTTAATAGAAAACCTCTTGTTGAAACTAATAAATTTATAAAGCTATTTCATTCTTTTCCTAAAGAGATGAAAGTTTTCATGGATATTGATGAATTTATTACCCCTAGAAGTGATGGTAATTACACCTATGTTTCCTTATATCGTTCTTCGATAGAAACTGATAAAAAAGTAATGAAACTCTTTGAAGCTATTGCACAAGAAGACAAAGAAATAATTACCGCTTTTAAATATGGCCATACCGATATTTCACATCATGTAATATCTATTTATGCACAAAATACATATACGATTTTCAAAGAAAAAAACGTCTATAGTATCGAGGAAGAAAAAACTGCTTATGATGACAGTATTATAAAAAATAAGTTTATTATATGTAGAATTACTGAAGGAGATAAAGTCTTTTATATACGAGCTAAAAATCCTGACAATCCAGATTTTTACATCAAAATGTTCAATTACTTTGCAGCACACAAAACACTAAAAGTAGAGTAATCACATAAAGCATTAAAAACAAGAATCTATGGCAAGTAAAATAACAAAAAGAGTCATTTTGATACTCCTATTCACCCACCTTATTTCATGTAATGTAATCGGAGAGAAACTCGAGGAAGTTCCTCTACAAAAAGGAATGATCAACTCTAGCACAGATATGGATCTAAAACAAGGAGATGTCATTACTATTTGGTCTAAAGCCGAGATGAAATACACAGAGGGCAAGGAATCAGATTTCGAAATTAAATACCATATCGAAAAAGATGGAGAAACTTTGGACTTTGGTAAATTTGCAATCCTTGATGACATATATTTAACACATACTATTTCTTCTTCCAAGAATAAGGATGAGAGTTATAACTCTAATAGTGATGAAGCCGATGAGGAAGGACGAGTATATTATTATACTTGGAGTTTTGAAAGGGAAAGCTATATATTCACTGCTCCTGATAATGGGAAATACACATTTGATTTTAAATTATATGAAATAAAAGATGATTTCCCTAGTGACAATATTGCTATCGTTTTAAGGAAAAAATAATAAAGTATATCGCCTCGCCTATGGTAAGTGTAAGATTAAAAGCTACTAATCTTTGATTAAGCACCTTGTTATTTTTTTATCTTTTCATTTTAAAATTAACCAAAGGATTACGAGTACCAAAATATACAATAAAAGCGATTTATAAATCTAAAAAAATTGAAGGACTTGATTTAAGCTTCATCCTTTGGGTTAAGCCCCAAAACCAGTATTAATTTATAGCCCTGTTGTTCTTAGTTATTTATTCGTCTTTCAAATAGTATTTTTCGAATTCCGAAGTCTGTATCCCATTGTTTAATTTCTTTGAAACCAAGCTTTTTATATAATTCAGTAGCTGGTTTATTATTAACACCCGTTTCAACAATAAAAAGTTCAGAATCAAATCTATTGAAAATAAACTCTAATAACTTTTTCGCTATTCCACGTCTAAAAAATTTCGGAGTTACTACCAAGCTATTAATGTTTGTACATTTATTGGTAAATTCGACCTCAATGATTCCAGCTAATTCAGTGTTTTCAAGATATCCGAAGAACATATTATCGCTTTTCAGATAACTTTCAAGAGGTCTTTTAAGTGGTGGAAAATCAGTTGTATCTAACAATTTAGCCTCAACAGTATACGATAATTGAAAAACAGAATGTATTTGGTTTGATATTTCTATGTTATTGTTTTGAAGTTTTTCAATCATTAATTATTTTATTTGAGAGTTTAGTTTTAAGTACAATTAACTATTATGTTTCAGATTGAAACTCCTCAAAAAATTGCTCTCCTTCTTTTTTATCAGTATAAAAAGATTTATGCAACACATAATACAATGAGTAATATATCGCCACCAAAGACGGCAATGCAAAACACAGGATAGTGATTATTTTTTCTTTAAAAAGTTTAAAAACATCAGAATACTCACGATATTCATAAAATTCAATACCAAGAAATAATATAGCAACAGTAGTAGATATCATCAAAATATTTTTCTTTGCAGTGCTCAAAATCAATACCACAATAATCATAATTAGAATATTAATTACACTAACTATTTCATCCTTTTCTATAAAAGAATATAATGCAAATAGAATCGAGAATATAGTAAGGTGAATATTTGTATTCTTACCAAGTTTACTATAATATTGATGGATTGATTTTTTACTTTTTTGAGAACGTGTAAAGATCAAAAAGACAATACTATTCAAAACAGGAAGCAATGATAAAGTACCGACAATTCCAAAATATTTTTTTAGAGAATACCCTCTATATTGTATTAAATTTCCTAAAAAAACAGCACTAAGAATCAAGGTAATTATATTTGCAAAATGTTTAAATATATCAATATATTCAGGATCAGAAAATGAAAAATTAATAGAAATAAATTCTTTTCCTATACCCAGAAAAGTAATAAAAATAAGTGTGTAACTCACGATACTTCCATATCCAAAAAAACGTTTTGTAACAACAGATTTTGGTATAGGGTGCATCAGTTGTTTTATACTTACCAGTTTATTAGACATGTACAAAAACCCTATGAATATACACAGTAATTTTATAACTCTGACACATAAAATAAAGCCATAAAAGATGTCTTTTATATAGGGAGGATCAAAAGTTACAAACTGCAAATATTTAAAAATACCATTCAGATTACTTAAAATAAGAAGGATAGCTATCATAGAGAATACACTATACCTCATCATTGTTTTTATTGAATATGCTTGTTTTTCGCATTTCAAGTATCGCAATGCAAACCATAATACTGGTAATGTCAAAGTAATCCCATAAATAGTTTTATATATAAGATAACTGTTATCAAAATTTGTATGATAATCAATGTAGTAGTACAAAGGTACTTTTAAAATGTAGAATGGAATAAATAACAACTGAATCAAAATTCCAGCGCTATATTTTTTATTTTTATAAAAATACCACCCAAAAATTAATGTACTGAACAACCAGTTTATAGTTTTCCATAATATGGTGTACTGTTCTGTATCTGGAGTATATTCACTGACATAATACCTGACCCCTCCTAAAATCAATAATAACAGTGCTAAAAAGCCAAGATTTCTAACCGCTTTTTCTTGTGTATCACTCAGGTAACTATGTATCATCAAGTATTTTTATAGAAACAAATCTAAGGAAAGTATTTTATGAACTCATATTTCGTACTGATTTTAAAATAAAAAGATCCCTTAAAATCAGTACTGCATCAAAGAAAAACCACACTTATCTTATGATATAGTGTGGTTTATGATGTAAATATGCACTACATAAATACTTATTTCACACCTCTTGAGTCATAAAAGTACTTTATTATAATGTTTTAAATCAATTCAAAACTACTCTGCCTTTGGTGGTCTTTTGTATTTTATTTCTACGTTTATAACCCACTAAGGTTGTAAGCAATACCATTCCTATAAAACTAACATATACAAAATCAGGAATCGGTACAGAATCACCTGCTGCATAACTATGTAAGCCAGACAAGTAGTAATTTACTCCAAAAGAAGTCATTATAATTGACCAAAAGGCAAACATACTGGCTACATTTAATACAAAACTATTATTTAGTGCTGGGATAAAACGTAAGTGTAATACAATTGCGTAGACAATAATACTAATCAGTGCCCAGGTTTCTTTGGGATCCCATGCCCAATAACGCCCCCAGCTCTCATTTGCCCATACTCCTCCTAAAAATGTTCCGATAGCCAATACAAAAAGACCAATAGTCATAGAAAGCTCGCTGATATAGGTAATCTCTTTTATTTTTATAGCTATCACTTCTTTTGTTTTTTCTGTTTTAAACAACATCAATAGTAAAGCCATTACTCCTAAAATTGCAGATAATGCCAAAGGTGCATAGCTACTTACAATGGTTGCTACATGAATTTTTAACCAATAAGACTTTAATACAGGCATCAAATTGGTAATTTCTGGATTTAACCAATCCAAATAACTCACAAATAATAATGCTCCTGTAAACAATGTTGCTAGTGGTAATACAAAATCAGATTTTCTAAAACTAACCAAGCCACTGAGTAACAAACACCAAGCTACAAATACCAACATCTCATACCCGTTACTCCATGGGGCATGTTGGGCTACATACCACCGTAAAATGATATTACCTGTAAAACATAAAAAAGAAATTAATGTGATAATAACCAATCCATTCCAAAAAAGTCGAATCCATTTTTTCTGAGAAACCATTTTTAGTACCGCCAGAAATAACAAAACCACTCCCAACACAAAATATAACTGAAACAACCAAAAATTTACATTTGCCTTATTATACCACAACTCTGCTTCTATACGTTTATTATTAGGTATAATAGATGCTCCCAATACTTCTTGATACTTCTTTATATAGGTAAGCTTTTGATAGGCTTCGTTGTATTTTTTTGACGTTACATCATTAAAATAGCTAGGTAAAATATGTTTCGCAAAACGCCCATCTTCTTCTGTAAAATCATTAAAATGATGTGTGTAACTATACCATGTATTATTAGCATCATTTTTGTTTGGAAATACTTTCAAATAATTCCCGGTAAACAGATTATACAAAATATTAAACTTCTCATCTATTTTTAAGACCTCTTTATCAAATTCGGTACGCTCTGCGGGGTTCTTTTGATTTGCTGTTTCTACCGCGTCCGACAATATATAGTTTCCTTGAGGGTCTAAAAAGCTTACAAATGCTATCAGTCCGTTTTTACCGATCGATATATTATTCAATATATCTCCCGTTTTCTTAGTATCTGCTTTAATAATTGGAATTTGTTGCCATAATTGCGGAGTAGCGTGCATTCCTAAAAATACTTGATTTACATTTAGTGTTACCGTTTTTTGTCCAACAGGGTGCGCAAAATATGATTTTCTCGAAATTTTACGAATACACTCTGAGGCCAAGGTATGTATAGGTTTGATTCGCCCATCAAGATCCTGAACCATCAGACGCCCAAATAAATCAGCCTGCTTCTCTTCTATTTGTTGGGATAGAACAATTTTTTCGATTGATTGTTTATCTATACTATCTTCTATCGTTTGTGCAGATGAAGAATACAATGTGAAAAATAAGGTAAGTAATGTAGTTATGAACGCTTTATGCTTTGTCTTTTTTAATTTTCTATGTACTGTCTGAAAACGTGATTTTTTACCAAAAAAAGTAAAGAACATACCAATCCCCATTAATAAATACCCCAAATACGTAATCCAAGTGCCTGCACTATCATGATTTACAGATAGTACTGTACCTTTTTCGTCTGTATCATAACTAGCTTGAAAAAAACGATATCCTTTATAATCTAAAACATTATTCATAAAAATTCTATACGGTATTTCTTTTTTATTATCAAGCACTACCACCTCGCTAGCATAAGCCGAAGGGCTAGATGAGCCAGGGTAGCGCTCTAATTGAAAATCGTCTAATTGTATTGTAAAAGGGGTTTTTATCGCTCCTGCTCCATAAGAGAGAGTCACTTGCGTATTTTTACCAAAATCTATTTGGTGTTTTATAGGTAAAAAACCTTCTCTATACAGTAAGTTTACCTCTTTAATTTCATCTCCAACAGCTACTTCTACGATCAAAGCATCATCAAGGCTTTTATCGTTATCTGTCCTTTCTTTTATAGCACTTACCAGTTTAAATTTTCCTTTAGGATGATATGATGTGGGTACAAATGAAAAATCACCTGCTCGAAAAAGTGTGCGCAAAGAAATATTCTGCAAGCTATCTGCTTTTATTTTACCAGCTTGCTGATTTGCCATGATAAAAAAATCGAGTCCATGTGGTGCTAATATTTTAAATGCTCCTTTTTCTTCGCGAATATTTATAATTCCCTCTTTATCAGACTCAAAACCAACTTCATGTTGGTGCTGTCCTATTTTTTCTATTTCTCCTTTTTTAAGGTAAATAGTATTTCTACCATTCCCTGCACTTACCACCATCTTTAATAATGGGGTTCCATGAATACTATCTGTTATTACTTCAGGAGAAGCATCTGCCACATACTCTTTAAAAGAAATAGTTACTGGTTTATCTTTTAGCTTGGTTGATACTTCAAAATCATTATTCCCCAATGGAGAAAAACTTAATTTCTTTTGAACCGTTTCACTAGTCTTTCCGTTACTTACAGTAGCTATTAGCAAATTGGTATCAGAAATAATTACATTAGAAGACATTCCTTCTCTAATACGCATAATCCCCCCATATGAAGTGTATCTGGTAATTGCTGCACCTAATACTATAAATATAAATGCAATGTGAAAAAGCAGCACTGCCCATTTCTTTTTGGTTACTAACTTATACTTATAAATATTAGCTATAAAACTTATAGTGAGTCCTAGCATTACCATCTCAAACCACCAAGCATCATAAATACTTTTCCATGCTACTGCGGTTCCATAATCATTTTCTATAAAAGTTGCTACTGCCATGGCAATGGCAAAAACAAGTAGTAATAATAGTGCTAAAGAAGATGAAGAAAGAAATTTATATAGTTTTTGCATTTGTTGGTTTTTATATCCCGAATACTCATATCATATATACTATAAACTTCTTTTATAATAAGCTTATAGTATACACGATACGAAAAGATATTTCATAGTATACTTCGGGTTTGATAAAAAGAGGTTTCTTGAAGTTGATTGAACTCAAAAAGGCCATCTTTTTATCTACTTAT
Source organism: Aquimarina aquimarini (assembly GCF_900299535.1). Lineage (GTDB taxonomy): Bacteria > Bacteroidota > Bacteroidia > Flavobacteriales > Flavobacteriaceae > Aquimarina > Aquimarina aquimarini. The sequence continues at coordinate 31,953 of NZ_OMKE01000002.1, forward strand.
ACATTTGGTTTATCATTACAAAGAGCTTGCAAACGATTGAATTATTACATTTTATTTACTACCGTATGTTTCTTCTCGTTTTTCGGCTGTTTCTAACCATTTTGGTAATAAATTCTTTTTGAATTCATTTTTCTCTTTGGTTAGCTTTTCTATATCCAAACCAATATATTCCTGTGCTTTTTCTTTGGTTGAGATATCAGGCATCTCTACAGGTTTATTATATCCTAAATCTGCCAATAGACGGGCTAATTTTACTCTTCCTTCTGTAGCTACATCCAAACCACTACTAATTACTCTACCAATCTCAACTGGGGCGTGAAATGAAGCTCCATGAGATGCTGCAGCATAATCCCAACGCCATTGTGCATGACGAATATCTAATAAGATGGATTCCATTTGTTCTTCTGTTGCTCCCAGATCCCAACATTTCTTGGCTTCAATATGCATTCTTACGATGGCATCTTCTAGTTTTAATCTACTATCTGTAGATTTTTGTTGTCGCTCATATACATTTGCTCTTAACTTCTCGGCTTCTTCACGGTGGCAAACCTGACAAGAATTTGCTACATTATTCATAGGAGATTGTATATGGTGATCTGTAAATTTCTGTCCTCCTTCACTTTTGTATGGCATATGACAATCTGCACAAGAAACGCCTCGATCTGCATGCACTCCTGTTAAATAAGTTTCATATCCTGGGTGTTGTGCTTTTAGCATAGGAGCTCTACTCAATTTATGAGTCCAATCTTTGAACTCTATTTCATCATAATATTTCTCCATAGCATCTACAGACATTCCGTTTTTCCAAGGAAGAGTTAAATAAGGTATTCCTTCTTTACCAGGGATGTTTTTATTAAAATAGTATTCTACATGGCATTGTGCACATACTAGGGACCTCATTTCTTGATGGGTTGCTTTATTAATATCTTTTCCCATCGATTCAAAAGCTTCTACCAATGCGGGACGTGTAATAGTCAATTTCATTGTTTTTGAATCATGACAATCTGCGCATCCAATCGGGTTGACAATTTCTTCTCCTTTATCTGCCCATTTTCCTTTATAGAATTCATCAATCCCAATTTCATTCATCAATCTAGGTACATCTGGGCTTTTACATGTCCAGCAGGTTGCTGGCATAGGACCATCTCCATTTCCTTTTGGGCCCCCAGTACGCAAGGAATTGTGTATATCTTCTATAGCGTATTGGTGTCCTCGCCCTTGACTGTAATCTTTAGAAAATCCATACCCTGCCCAAAGAACAACCAATCGTGTGTCTTCTTCTAGCATATCTCTCATTTTTGAGCCTCCTTGATAGGACTCAAAATCATTTTGTTCTGTTTGCAAAAATGATTGATATTCTTGTGGAAAATTTTTCCCCCATTCATCATTTCTAGGCTCATTTGCACTAATATCGACTTGGGGAACATATTTGTATTTCGCTTCATTTTTTCTATTTACAATACTAGAAGCGAGCAATCCTAATAAAAAAACTACGACTACCGTTACAATAAATAATACTTTGTTTTTCATTATGCTACTTTTTTGTTTGCTTTTCTTTAATTTGTTTATGTAACCATTCTGGGATTACCGTTTTTGTACTGTCTGTTGGAATCGGTGATATATTATTTCGTATTGTCGAAATACCGTGAACAGTGCCGTGTGGTAATTCTTGATGACAGGACCAACATTTTCTGTCGGTTCTACTTTCTGCGTGGTTTTCTAACCATCCATCATATTTGACTTGGGTTACTTGTTGTATATGACATCGAACACAATTGTCTTGTACTACTTCTTGTGAGGCTTCTCTCATAAACATCACTTCTGGTTCTGCTCTTGCTGTAAAAACAGAAGCATGAAATAGCCCATCTTTTGCTTTAAAAAAATAGGTATTAAAAACATTATCATGGGGTACATGACAATCATTGCACGAGGCTTGTTCTCTATGTGAACTATGCATCCAGCTATTATACATGGGTGTCATTACATGGCAATTTACACATGCCAATGGGTCATCTGACATATAAGAAACCAGTGAAGCTTCTTTTGCCATAAAAAATCCTAAACCTGTAATTATCCCTATTGATACTACAGCAATTCTTCTCCATCTGGATTTTTTACTGGGTAATATTTCTTTTTTAAAATTCAAGTGCTACAATTTATTGTTACATTTTAGTCTACCATTATTTTTTCTAATGCAATTGCCTTAACGTGTAAAATATTGTTTTCTAAATGGATATGTTTATGTAAATCTTTCTCGAATTCTTCTAGTTTGGCATACAGTACCTTAAACGTAGTACAGGCTTCTTGAGGAGGTGTATAGTTGTTTGTTACTCTAGAAATTTCTTTAAAAATAGTACCTGCTCCTTCATGTTCATGCTCCATCATTCGTATTGGGTTATTTACGGTTCCAAACGGGGGGCTATTGTATAAAGAACCTTTCTCTGCTGCTACCAATTGCTTGATATAAGGAAACAACACTTGTTCTTCTTTCTGTAAATGTGATACTAGTTCATTTGCTACTTCATGAAATAGTTTATTTACTTCTATTACTTCTGTATAATGATGCCCATGCACCCTGGCAACTTTGTTTGCATACTCAGAAATTATAGCTACATTCTCCTTTACATAGGTATGGTGTACATTTATGATATGATCTATCAAAACATCCAGTTCCCATTTATCATATGCTACAACCTCATTATCAACTACATTTAGTTGTAAAAGTTCTTTTTCTAAACTGTTTTGGTCTACTTTATTTTTTATACATGCTTTTTCTATTGTTATTCCACCTCCACAACAAAAATCAATTCCATATTTTGAGAATACTGCTGCGGTTCTATAATCTTCTGCAACTAATTGCCCTACTTTTTTATTCACCAATGTTTCCATAGTTCTATATATTATCTATTAGTTATACTCCAATGATTTGTACCATATTATGCGTATGATTTAAATTTTGGTTTAGCCCATTTCGTTACTGTTTTTTTTAATTTATTATGTGATTTTAATAGTTTTTCATTTTTTAAATCGAAGTTTCCCTGTTTCTATTCGTATTGCGGTTTTAGCTAGAATTGTAAATATAAAGGCGCCCATAGCCCAAATTCCCAGAGTCACTCCTATCTCAATACCTGTGGGGGTGTATTCTGCAATTTTCCCATAAGGACCAGGTATAAAACCAGGTACAATCAACCCAAACCCTTTTTCTATCCAAATGGCTACAAAAAGAATAAAACAACAGAAATACAGTACTTTTAGATTATTCCTTAATTTTCCAAATGTTAGTAGTATTGTTGCCAATACATTAAGAGGTATTGCAGTCCATATCCAAGGTAATAATGCATCTTTACCATGAAGTCCAAAGAATAGATAATACGCACTCTCACTGTGATGAGTTGGCGCATAGAATTCTTTAAATAGTTCTGATACCAGCATGATTAAATTAATCTGTGCTGCTACTGTAACAATGGTAGCTATTTTCTTTATGGTTTTATCTTCTATTTTAAAAGCTGTGTATGCTCTAATCACCGCCAAAACCAAAATAATCAATGCGGGACCTGCGGCAAATGCAGATGCCAGAAACCTAGGGCCTAATAATGCATTATTCCAGAATGGGCGTGCTTGTAATCCTTGATACAAAAAGGCAGTTACCAAATGAATTCCTACTGCCCAAAAAACCGACAAAATCGCTCCAGGGATATATACCTTTGGGTTAGGCACTTTACCTTGATATCTCGTAAAAAGGATATAAAAAGGTATCGTTATATTGATAAATAAATATCCATTAAGTACGATTACATCCCATGTAAGCATGGAGTTTGGAAAATTAAATACTCCAACTACTGGTATCATATGCCATAATACAGAGGGGCCACCCATATCTGCTACTACAAATGCCAGACACATAAGTAATGCGGCTACGGCTAGTCCTTCTCCTATAAGCACTGCTTGTTTAAAATCAATATCTTTTAGTACATATGTTGGCATTACCAACATTACAGCGGCAGCTGCCACTCCCACCAGAAATGTAAAGTTAGAAATGTACAGTCCCCAGCTTACACGATCGGTCATACCTGTAACACTCAATCCATGTTCTATCTGTTGTGCATAACAATACATCCCTGCTAGCATTACAAAGGTCAAGAACCCCATCCATAAATGATATCGCTTGGATCCTTGCGTTGTAATATCTAAACTATCTGTTATTAAATTTTTAAGAACTTTAAGTCGTCTCATCTTGTGTGTGTTTTTGGTCTACTATTCTCTATAGTATTAATCCATAAAGTACCAGAACTTTGGTTCTGTGCCTAAATCTTCTTTTAATCTAAATACCTTTTTATTTTCCAATACCCAACGTATGGTACTATTGGGATCGAGAAGATTTCCAAATATTCTGGCTCCAGTGGGGCATGCTTCTACACAAGCAGGGTTTTGTCCTTTTCTTGAGCGTTGTACGCAAAAAGTACACTTCTCCATTACTCCTTTTTTACGCATTCTATTTCCCAGATAATGTTGGTTTTTATTGATTTCATTTTCTGGCACTTCTGGTGCACTCCAATTAAACCTTCTCCCATCATAAGGACAAGCGGCCATACAGTATCTACATCCCACACACCAATCATAATCTACCACTACAAGTCCATCTTCTTCTCGCCAGGTTGCTTGTACAGGGCATACTTCTACACATGGTGGGTTATCACAGTGAAAACATTGAGTTCCCATATAGAAATGCCCTTCTGCAGGGACTTCATGATAGTAATTATCATCTGCTTCATTAAAATTGAATCCTTTTCCGTCTTTCATTTCATGAATACGGATGTATTGCATTTGAGAATTTCTGTCTTGATTATTTTCTTCTACACAGGCATTCACACAATCCATATACCCTTGGCATTTAGAAATATTAAATGCATATCCAAAAAGTACGTCTTCTTGTGCATTCTCTGAGGTCATATTAATGGTTTTACCTGTACGCAATTGGTAAGATCTAACCAGTCTATCTACTGTTGCCTTTTTTTCTCCATCGGTCATCAATTTATAGTTCCCTTTAAACTGTTCGTCCCAATCAATTTGAGCTTTTTCTTTAGATTCCTCATCTGCTATTACACTACAAGAGGAGGAAACTGCTCCTGCTCCTATCAATAAACTTGCTGTTAATTTTTTGAAAGCAGTACGACGTCCCATTTGTACATCAAACACTTGATCAAAACCATCTTTGTGTTCACCATCAGGAATAGTGGTATTATCTTCTACTTTCTCTTTAGAATGATTGCTACATCCTCCTGAGGATGAATTACAACTACAAGAAGACTTCTTTTTGAGAGTACCTAGATTTAATGAATACCATTTATTATTATCGCTCATATCGTAGTTGTATTAGTGTCCTAATTGGTCTTTTCTTTCCTTTATCTTTTGTGTATTGAGTCTAGCTGGCCATTTTTTCTCAAAATGCGGCTGGTGAGGGTTGTGACAATTTACACAGGTCATTGATGCTCTGGGGGGTGCCCATCCTGCAACTTTTTTACCATGCGCTCCTCCTTTCCAATCATCAAATTGTGACGAATGACATTGGGCACAGAGCAGGTAACTCTTATTAAAATCCACCTTTTTACCAGTTATCGTAGCCAGATTATCCATATCGTTTCCATTATGACAAGTAGCACAATTCATTGCATTTGTATTTGCATGCGCTAATTTGATATCCCAATGTGCTTTTTTACTCTTATGATCTCCTCTTATTTCATTGAGTGGTTTAGAGTGACACTCTGTACATGAGTACGATTTAATTTTTCCTTTACGTTCGGGTATCATAAATGTATGTTCCCCTTCTGTTATCTTTATTAAATCTGTTCCTTCTAATAGGTTATCTGATGAAATTAAAACTCCGTGATAACCTTTACTTTTATGCTCTATTTTATCTACAACACTATGATATTCTCCTTCACTATCTTTGCAGGATATACTCACAGATAGTACAAAAAGTATGAGCAGTTTATATATCTGATTCTTATTCATCATAATTGGTTTGTCTTGAGAAAACATTATGGTCTACTTGTTCTATAACTGATGGTAAGTGACATTGCCTACAATTAATCCTCTCTGGGTGTGTCACTCTTATTTCCTTGGGCGCGCTAGGCCCTGCATGGCAAGAAATACAATTCTCTCTCATCTGTAATTGATGAGGAATCATAGGTGGGCTTCCTGACAATGCATTGTTGATCCCTTCTCCTACTTTAGGTGGTTGCGCTTTCGCGAAAGCAAACTCTTTAAAAGTAGTATTGGTATTTTTTGTTACGTGACATTGGCGACAATTAACCATTTCTGGATGTGGTGTCACTGGTGCATACGCATTAAATTTTTCTACAAACCCACCATTTTGATGACATTGTATACAGGTGTTACCTCCTAGACTACGTTCCTTTTTGACAGGATGAGGAATGCTTGGTGGCGCACCAGGATAGGCTCTATTATCATAATAGTCTTTAAGCGTACGCTGGTGGTTTTCATCTACGGGTATATTTGCATACCCCAATCCAGCATCATCAAATCGTCTAAAAACCCCACTTTCAGAAGGAATATATTTCCCTGTGGGAGTTTCAATAATAGGCGTATATGCTTCTTCTAATCCTTGTTGATAACTGTAATTCCAAATAACGATAAACGCTATAAAGATGATTACAAAAAATGATATGATTCCGAGTCTTTTTCTCATAGCCTATACTTTTTGAACCTTAACGGCACATTTTTTATAATCTGGCTCTTTAGAAATCGGGCAGAAAGCATCTAGTGTAACGTCATTAATAAGCATATTTTCATCGAAGAAAGGCACGAATACTTGTCCTTTTGTTGGCAATCCTCTTTCATTGATGGATGCTGGTAGTACGCAAGAACCCCTTCTTGATGATACTTTTATGTTTTCTCCATTTCTAATCCCTAATTTTTTTGCATCATCTGGATGAAATTCTACGTATGCATTAGGCATAGCCTGGTGTAATACAGGTATTCTACGTGTCATTGACCCTGTATGCCAGTGTTCTACCACACGTCCTGTATTTAGCCAGAAAGGATATTCTTGATCTGGTTTTTCAGGAGCTTCTTCAAAAGGGCGTTGCCATATCACGGCTTTTCCATCTGGTTTTCCATAAAAATGAAAAGCTTCGTCATTTGAACAAGCAGGGTCATATTTAGCATTAAATCGCCATTGTGTAGATTTTCCATTTACATAAGGCCAAATCGCTCCAGACTCTTTTTTGAGAACTTCTAGTGGTGCCATTCCGTGTTTTGCACCTTCGTGAAATTGTCTGTACTCGTTGTATATTTCTTCTACATGATTTTCTTTGCTGTAAGGAAATAAATCGCCATACCCCATTCGCTTTGCTACCTCAATAAACATCCAAGCATCTGCTGTTGCTTCTCCTGGAGCCTCTACCATTTTATTCCAGTGCTGAGTTCTACGCTCGGAGTTACCATACAATCCACTCTTTTCAATATGCCAAGCCGCTGGAAGGATAACATCTGCAACATCTGAAGTAGGTGTTGGAAACACATCAGAAACGACTACGAAGCATGATTTTTTTTCCATTGCTGGACGATATCTACCAGTTTTAGGTAATGAAACCAAAGGATTAGTAGCCTGTGTCCATATAAACTTAATATCTCCACGATCTACAGCTCTAAACATTTCTGTAGCGTGATAGGTTGGTTTTGAAGGAATACGCTCAACAGGCACTTTCCAAATCTTAGCAGCCAGTTCTCTGTGTTTTTTATTCATCACAACTCCTTTGGGTAGTTTGTGTGTAAATGTGCCTACTTCTCTAGCAGTACCGCAAGCAGAAGGTTGACCTGTTAATGAAAAAGGACCGTTTCCTGGTTGCGAAATTTTTCCAGTGAGTAAATGAATGTTGTAAACAAGATTATTCATCCACGTTCCACGTGTATGTTGGTTCATTCCCATACACCAGTAAGAGACTACTTTATTATTTGGGTTTCCATAAATAGATGCCAAGTATTTAATGTCTTTTACTGATACTTTAGAATATTTAGAAACTTTTTCAGGGCTATAATCTTTTAGGAACTCCTTATACGCTTCGAAATCAATTTTCTCTGGCTTATCTTTAAATTTATACTTATCTTCTAGACCATACCCCATATTTGTTAGTCCCTTACTAAAGCTACAATGCTTTTCAACAAAGGATTTATTTACCCATCCATTTTTTATAATCTCATAACAAATGGCATTTGCCACTGCTAAATCTGTTTGTGGTTCAAACAAGATAGACTTATCAGACGCTGTGCTTGAACGTGTAGTTCTTGTTGCAAAATCAATAATCTTTGCACCACGCAGAGATTTTTGTTCTAACATTCTTGAGAATAATACAGGATGCATTTCTGCCATATTATTTCCCCAAGTAACAAAGTAATCTGCATGGTCAATATCTTCATAACATCCCATAGGCTCATCTGCACCAAAAGAGGTTAAGAACCCAGCAACAGCACTTGCCATACAAAGGCGTGCGTTGCAATCAAGATTATTTGTCCCTATGGCTCCTTTCATCAATTTAGAAGCAACATAACCTTCAGGAATAGTTGATTGCCCAGAGGTATACATCGCGACAGAATCTTTTCCGTGACTTGCAATAGTCTCTTTCATTTTATTGGCAACAATATCTAAGGCTTCATCAAGAGGTGTTTGCACATAACGACCATTTTTCTTTACTAATGCGTGAGTTAATCTATCCTTAGATTGTATACACATTATTTGGTGATACCCTTTTACACACAGTAATCCTTTGTTTACTGAGCAGTTTGGGTCACCTTTTACAGCTACTGCTTTCCCGTTTTCTGTACCTACCAAAATCCCGCAACCTACTCCACAAAAACGACAGGGTCCTTTTTTCCAATTTAGATTTACATTGTCAGGTATTCCTTTTTCTTGCTCATCGGCAAATAGTATTCCCGGAAACATCGATGCTGCTGCTGTCATTGCAGATAACATAGCCATCTTTTTTATAAAACTTCTTCTGTTAGAAAGGGAGGTATACATACATTAATTTTTTATGGTGTGTTAAATCCAGAAACCATTGCCAAAAGTTTTAAACTTTCTATTGCTTCCAATTTTTCTTTAAGATTTTCTTCTTCTTTTCCAGTTTCTGTATCTGTTACAAGTACTATAAGTTCTTTATTTTCTGCTGGTACTATTTGACACTGATCAATAACCGATAGTGCTTTAATAAGTTCTTTTTTTCTACCGCTATGCGGGTGTACCAAATAACTTTTTATAGGCATAACTAATGGTCTGTTTTTTATTATTTTTTATCTATTTTTTCTGTATCAGAAAAATACTTTTCAAGAGGGGCTATTACATCTTTTTTACAAGAATACTGTACTTTTATATCGAAAATTAAGACATTTTTATCCGAATTACATGACATTTATCATGCCTCACAACAACACGTCTCAACTACATGGAAATCAATTACTTAAATTACTTATTTATACTATTTCTACATAAGAAATTAGTCATAAAAACAGTACAAAACAGTAGCATCAAAACATGACTTTTATCATGTTTCTAATTTTGTATTTTATTAGAAATACTATCAATAAAAATTGCTAATTATACACTCAGATATCTGTCTTATCAAAATCAATAAAAATGTTTTTATTAATTACTCAGTCTTCTTAAATTATTTCATATTAGCAATTGATTTTATAGGTAGTTTTATACAAAAAAGAAAGGCACGCACTAATTAAATGTGTCATACCTTTCCAATCAACTAACTAAGTCATATACTCATTGGTTTCCTTTATTAAAATTGGCTTTGAAAAGGTTTGGATTGATAACTAATTGAACCCATCCCCAGTTATTTATATTATCATCAGGTCTTCCTTTTAGTATACCCATACTTTCTGAAGCAAACATGTGAGAATATCCTATGTTTAATTTTACATTTTTCATCAATTTCTGATTAAAAACAACATCAATTTCAGTACCCAAATATTTATCTTCATCTCCAAGTAGATCAGCATTAGCCATAAAATAATGTCCTTTTAGTAGTAGATTAGATTTCTTGCCTGTGGTAAAAATCATTTTTGCATAGAAATCATTGAGTCCAACATTGTTTGCGTGATTACCTACATAGAAGTAATCCATAAATCCATTAAACTTATGGTTGGTTCCGTATAATGGGAAAAATGATTTATTCTTATCATCTCCTGCCTGGTCTGTACCACTTAAAACTTCGACCCCTAAACCATATAAAACTTTTTCTGATTTATAGGTTCCTTCTAAAGAAAGTTGATAGGCACTTAAATCTGTTACTGCATCAGCTTTACCGAACTGGTAATATGCACTACCTGACAACTTAATTTTTTTGATAGGGAGCGTAAAATAAGATCCTGCAGTTTGTCTATAAAAAACTCCATCTGGTTCATCATTATTAGTTCCTGTATATTTTTGAAATCCTGTGTTCAAAAACAAAAGGCTAGCAGAACTATTTCCCCATGATTTTTTTAGGTACCCGTATTGCATAGCTTTATAAGTAAAAAAGCCTTGAATAGAAAAATCATTTCCTTCATTTGATTGATTTTCTTGACTAAATGCCCCTCCTATATCTGCCATTAAGCCTTCTTTTTTATACTTGATAATTGCAGCATCATGAAAACGTCCTTGCATCGCCCAATCTAACCCTCCGAATATACGTTGGTCATCATAAGAGATCACTTGTCTACCTACTTTTACTGACAAATTCTCATTTACAAATAGTTGACCCCATGCCTGAAATAAAGAAAATGAATCATTACCATCAATCGGTAATATTTGTCTGGTATCTCCCCATGTACTCACATCTTGTAGACTGACAAATAATTTTAACTTTTCTGCCTGATATCCAATATTTAATCTGGAACGTTGTGCTACAAAAGCGGCTGGTTCTGCATTATCAGGAAAAAGGTTGTTAAAGCCATGACGGTATTCAAAACGAGTTCTCAAATCTGCATCTACACTAAGCTGTGCCTGAGTTTGAGTTGAAAAAATGACTATAAATAGAAGTAAGATAGAAATGCTGTTTTTTAATCTCATTATAAAAATTATTTAATATTTATTGATATACTTTTCAATACTAAGTCCCCAAAATGGTACGCTGTTAATTACAAATTCAAAAATAAAAGACTAATTTATCTTAAATTATGATAATTGTCATATTTATCCCCTTTTCCTACCTTTAATTTTGTGACTGTCATTTATAATGACGTTTCCTTAAAAAAAGGAAATTATAATTTAAAATCCATTGACATGATTACATTTAATAGGTTGGTTTTCTTTATTACAACAATGATACTAATAGGTTGTGGTGGAAAAGAAGAAAAAAAAGAGTCACAAATAACAATTGGAAAAAGGACAAAAACTGAAATACAAGTACAAAAACCAACCTCTAAAAAAGTTCCCGCTTCTCAACGAATTACTTTAGATAATAAAGGTGTTGGGAAAATAAAATCGATCAAACTTGACTCCAAAATCAATCAAGAAATGGTAAAAAGGGGTGCTGTATTATTTAAAACCACTTGTACCGCATGTCATAAAATAGATAGGAGGTTTATTGGTTCTTCTGTAAAAGGAATTATGAACAGAAGAAGTCCTGAATGGATCATGAATATGATTCTTGATCCTCAATTAATGGTTAAACAAGATCAAACAGCTAAAGACTTATTGGCCGAATTCAATGGTGCTAGAATGGTGAATCAAGGACTGACAGAGGATCAGGTGCGTGATATTCTGGAATACTTCAGAACGTTATACTAGTTTTTTATTCTATAAAGAGATTTTTCTTTTTCCTTTTTTAAGCATTATCAACTTTCTCATCACAAATAGTCTTTTAAAAATCAATCAATTACAAAAATGCTATTTCACCTGATTAAAAGAAGGAAAATCGGTAGCGAAAAATATTTTAAAAAAAATCATCAGGATACTTGCAAAAATCCCAATGTGTTGTATATTTGCGGCGCTGAAAACGTCAAGTATCAGCAAAAAATATAAAAGAGAAATTAACTGATTTTAGTTTTTAATATCTCTTACAAATGACATATTGGTCGCGTAGCTCAGTTGGATAGAGCATCTGCCTTCTAAGCAGACGGTCACAGGTTCGAATCCTGTCGCGATCACAACACTCAAACCCTCTATAAGTAGAGGGTTTTGTTGTTTTTAAGCTTTTTTATTTGATTAAAAAAACATCTTTAAAAGTTCTTTTTACACCATTTTATATCAAAAAACATTAGATTTATTAGATAATTGTTAGACAATTTGAAGGTATGATTGAAACAGAAATAGTAATTGCTACAAAGAATAAAAAGAAAAAACTTCTCAATTTTTAGTCAAATAGTAAAGATTTAATAAAAAAGACCCTCTGATGGACCAAAAAGACGTTCCGTTAGACTCAAAGGTCCCAAATTTAGACCTACATGTCCCAAAATTAGAGAACAACCACCCAATTTTAGACTTTGATGTCCCATCATTAGACTATATAGTCCCAAATTTGGGACATCAAAGTCTAAATTTTCATTAAAACGCTCCAACAGAAGGTAAAATAGGTCCATCACATTATATAGGCATCCCAAACTTGGGACATATTGACTCAAAATTGACACATAAAACTAAAAAATACTTGTTTTTAAAGAAAAAAGGAAAAATTGGGTTAAATAAATTAAAAGTAGTTTCTATTTAAAAATCCCTAAATCAACTTATATTTAACCAATAAAATCAAAATAACAAGGTTTTTAGACAAACTGACGTTAGCATTAATCTCAAAAATGGAGTTAAAACAAAGAAAATTATTAAACACTAATAAGTTCTTGATTAGAGACAACGGAATTGAATGGACTCTTCGGGAAAAGTTTAGCCAACAGAGTACCTTTTTTGAGTTTGATGAACTTAACTTTAAAAAGGCCACTAAGTATAAAAAATACAATCTGGCTTTTATGATTCTGTCAGTCTTAAGCATTGTTGCGCTTATACTAAGTCTTTTTCCGACTGGTGAGAATAGCGCATTTGGACAACCAGCAATCCCAATATTCCTTATAATGTCTATTGTATTCTCTCTTTTAACTTATTTCTTTAGGATAGATAACATTTATATTCCAACAGAAAGGGGAATTCATATAACCATGTACAACGGGCTTCCGAACAAAAAAGCATTTTCTGCATTTCTAAAAAACCTAAAATCAGAAGCGAAACAAAGCTTAATGGACAAGTATTTTAACAATGATAATGTTGACCAAAAACAATTATACCTATTCCTTGAAGAAAGAGGTTTATTGGACCAAGTTGAAAAACAAAAAATTGAAGAAAGTTTTAAAACTGCGGAACGGACTGTAATAAAAGGGTTTGGAAAAGATTAATACTAGTCGAGTAGAAAAAAAGGAATTTCATCTCTAAACCTCTCACAAAATCATACGTAAATCTATCTATTCATACGGTTTTTATTATGTAATCAATCGTTAGGTAAATTGATAATCTACCTGTATAATGCATTGTTTGTTCTAATATGTACTAGGAAAATCCTATGGATTTTCTTCTGACTCGTTTTCTTTTAGTAACTTATCTCCTAGTCAATACAAAACACGTTGTAAGCCATTTAAGAAATATGAACCAAATTTTCACAATACTAGTACTATTTTTTTTAGTCGTTTCCTGCAATAAAAAAAACGAGAAAACTAAAATTCTTTTCATTGCCACCAATGTAAATGAAATGAAAAATGAACCAAATGGAACATACCTGATTGAATTAGCAGTTCCTTTCAATCAATTTTCTAAGAAAAACTTCGACATTGATATTGTATCCCCAAAAGGTGGAGAAATTCCGATTTATCACAGTGGTGATACTGCAACCATAGTAAAATCTATTATCAAAAATGAATTATTTAAAAGTAAAACGAAAAACAGTTTAAAACCGACCGAAATTAATCCAAAGGAATATTTGGCTGTTATCATTCCTGGTGGATATGGACAGTTTTGGGATACTCACAAAGATGATAATATTCTTAAAATTATATCTGAAATTTATGATTATGGAGGAATTATCGGGACAATTGGTCACGGAACTGCAACCCTTATTAACGTAAAATTGAAATCTGGAGAATACCTAGTAAAAGATAAAACAATGACAAGTTTTCCTACTTGGAATGAAAAGAACATAATGAAACAATCTAACTTTGGTAAATTATTGCCTTATGATATGGAAACAGAATTAAAAAGTAGAGGTGCTAATTTGAAAGTTTACAATCACCAAAAGAAAATAAACTACGAAATCGTAGATTCTGAAAACAGGTTGATAACAGCCTCTTTTGCAAATAGTGGGGAATTTGTTGCCAATGAAATTTTAAAATTGATTAATGAGACAAAATAAAACGTTTTCTAGTCGAGTAGAAAAAAGGAATTTCACCTCCAAACCTCTCACAAAACCGTACGTAAACTTCTCTATTCATACGGTTTTTATTATGCAGTCAATTTAAAGAATGAAAACTTTAAATTAAAAATTAAGCAACGATCTATTTTTCTTTTGACGGGGCTTTATTTTTGATAAGACTATTTTTTCACGGATTTAATGCACCTGAAAAAGAACTTTGATTTTTTGATATATATCAAAAGATGTTTTTCTTTAAATTCCGATTTTTGAAAAAAAATTAAAAGATGAATAAAAGGACACTCAATTTGTATAATGCATATGTACCTTACAAGATGTAAACCTACCGTATAAGAATACGTTAACAATTCTAAAAAATGAAAAAAACTGTATTTATTCTCTTGTGCATAGTCAATGTAACGCTTTCCTACTCTCAAAAAAATGACTCTTTGACACTTGAATTAACAAGAGAGTTAAATGAATTGGTAAAAGAAAAATTACTTGTTGGTTTTTCGGTCGCCATTTATAATGATAAAGGAGCACTTTATGAAAAAGGGTTTGGGTATTCTGACAAACAAGAAAAAAAAGATTATACTAAAAATACAATTCAAAATATAGGATCTGTTTCCAAAACCTTTATTGGTATTGCATTGCTGAAAGCTCAGGAGTTAGGTAAACTTAATTTGGATGATCCAATCAATGATTACTTACCTTTTCAAGTAGTAAATCCTTACTACCCAAACGATACTATAACCATAAGACAAATTACAACACATACATCGAGTATTCGAGATAGGGATTTGTGGTATGGATTTAACAATTTTTTTCTTAAAGAAAAAAAGAAACCTCTTGAGAAAAAGAAAATTTACTTCAGAAAACCAGGCCAAATGATTTCTATGAAGGAACTATTTGAAACTTACTTAGTAAAAGGTGGTAAATCATACAAGGCAAAAAGCTTCTTTAAATATAAACCTGGTACACATTATAACTACTCAAATATTGCTGCTACTTTGGGGGCATATATTGTAGAACAAGCAACTAAGGAAGATTTTAAAACTTTTACACAAAAATATGTTTTTGATCCCTTACAAATGAACAACACAGGTTGGTCGTTTAAAGATGTTGATTTTGACAATCATTCTAGACTCTATACTAAATCAAAAAAGAGGCTCGCCTTATATTCTATGGTTACCTATCCAGATGGAGGATTGATAACCTCGTCCAGTGATATGGCAAAATATGCATCTGAACTTATTAAAGGTTATCTTGGAGAAGGAACTATTTTAACAAAAAAATCTTATAAAGAAGCGTTCACTGGTTCATTAGATGGTGTCCTTATACAAGAAGCAAACGGTGATAATTGCGGTGTTTTTTTCGATATTACAGCTCAAAATCTAATTGGTCACGGTGGCTCAGACCCAGGAATCGCCTCGTTAATGTTCTATGACCCCAAAAAAAGGGTTGGAAGATACCTACAAACTAATACTGACCTCTACAAAAAAAATTTGAATAACTTTCTAGCTGTATGGGACAAATTAAAAAAATATGAAACACAATTTGAATAAATACGATTGTTAACACTGGTAACTGTTACGTAAACCTGTAATTTCTTATATAACGACTTCTTTTAAGCTTCTTTACAGAAGCTTTCTTTATTTAGTATGTTACTTCAATATTTCTAAGAATAGTCTTATGTTAACTCAAAAGACCTTCTGATGCGTCTTTTGAGTTAAATGGAGTATCAAATAGATTAAAAGTGTAACCATCGTATAGTAACATTTTATGCTACTACAACACTCACTTATAATCGTACACTGTCTAAAAACTATTAATTCAATGAAGATATCCAATTACTC
>NZ_OMKE01000027.1 GCF_900299535.1 Aquimarina aquimarini
TTTCATAAACAACGTAGAGAACTGTTTCCTTATTTTGATCTTACTTATTATGAAATGCAAAAAGATGTAAGTTTCTCTATAAATAAAAAGAAATACAATGTAGTCAACTCTTTTTGAAAACAGACTCTATACGATCTCAAATCGTTCATTTTTTTCTAATTACTGGTTACGCTAACTACCTAATAAACAAGAATAATACTCTTGACAATAACTTATGCTCTAATTAGAATAAGTTATTGTAAAAAATATTATTTTAGTTATTTGGAACTTTGATTGGGGCTTCTTCTTCAATAAAATATGATTTTATTAGTTTACCGTCTTTATTATAGTACTTAATTTTATTTCCTTCAGTTATCTGAAAATTACCATTGGGATATAATGTTTTCAAGTGGCCATTAGGATAGCTATCAGAATATGTATTTTCAGTTAAAATACCAGTTTTATTATTATAATTACTTGATATAGACACACCTAGTAGTTTATTTTCCTCTACTGTTATTTGTAAGTTACCTTTTTCGTCATAATCGTACGATTTATAGTAAAGGGTTTTGTTTTTTAAATTACTTCTAGATTCATAAGTTATTTTTCCTAACTTATTAAATCTAGATTCATAAATAGTATCATTTAGAACAATTTCTTCTGTTTCTAATTGTTTAGAACCTATTTCTGGGTAAAACATTTTTCTTTTAATAACTCTACCATTATCTAAATAAATTTCTAATTTTTTAGTTCCATGTTTAAATAATATTGGGCTTTTTATAGACTGATTTTCTTCAATGGTTAATAACAAAAAGAAATCTAAATCAGAACCTTTAGGGTCAATAAAATTTATTTTATATTGATTTGGGGTTAATTTAGTACTGTCTTTTTTTGAAATAACGAAATAGGAGTTGATACTGGTTGCAGACTTAGGTATTAACAATTTATTTGATTCAATTTCTACCTGTGTAAATCCATTTAATGGATATAAAAAAAATAATAGAATTAAGTGTTTTAAGAAGGTATTCATTTTTTTACTTGTTGCCAATATGTTTGTATAAGATTAGTTGAGTGATTTAAGCAACTAATTTAGCAAATACAAACCGAATAGAAAATCTGTTAGGGTTTTCGTAAGTAGGCTTGAGCTAATAATTAATTTTATATTGTGCGGCTGTTGCACAACTATCTTTTTTGATATTAAGCTAAAATTTTGAACAAAACCTAAAATAATTAGCACTAAAAATCAGTTAGTTGTGTTTGCTCAGGAAATCATAAAAGATGATTCTAAAAGTATTTCGAGTTGTATAACAGTCACCTTTGTTGGCAAATGTTATTTTATTTTTATTTTTTTAAATTTATCATTCTTGTTGAAACTAAAAGACCATATCTCTTGATTTTTAGCATTTTCATTTATTACAATTCTATTCCTAATAATTTTGTATTTATTAATTGTGAAGCCCTTTTTCTTTAAACTAAAATATAAAAATAAGAAGTCTGATTGGGTGTTTTTCTCCTTGTCTATAATTTTATAATCCTTGCTGAAAAGACTTACGAATTCAACATTTCGATTATCGTTATCAGTTTCCAGTTGTGACATTAAAAAAACTATGAATAATTTTAACATTGCATTACGTTTTTCCTTTTTAAATAATGCATAGTTATTTTGAGAACTATCTTCTATATATCCTTGTAAATTAAAAATGAATGGATTATTATTTATTTCACAATTTTCAAAATTTGCATAAGGTAAATCGCCTAAAGAAGTATATATTAATTTTTTGGATTGATTGTTATTTATAAGGCAATTTTTAAATGTTAGGTAACTTACATCTGAATAAATAAGAGATTCAGCCCACTGATGGTTATCAAATATATTACACTCTTCAAACTTTATGTTAAACGAATTTATACTATAAATGGCATGAAAACTATTATTGTAAATATTTACATTGTAAAACTTTACATCATTGGCACCAATTAATACAGTTCCAATTACACCACTTCCGTTCAAAGAACAATCCTTAATAGTTATCTCACTTGATAATAGAATTGATAATACCGAACCAGAGCAAACTAAAGATGTATGAAAAATAGAGATGCCTTCTAATACAATACCTCTACAATTCTTGAAACTTAAGATATTATCACTATCATTATCTGAAATGATATTTGTATGTTCCTCACTTCTTATTATTAAATTTTGATATCCATTTAATACTAACCCAGAAGAAAAATAATAACTTTTTAATTCTCTTTTTATTGGTTTTTTATGTGTATACCAGTGTTCTTCGGTAATCTCTTTGATTCCTATATTTTGTTCCAAATTTTCTAATGTGAAGTTGAATGTTTCACATTGAATTATTATTTCTGTATTGTCATCTAAGGCACTAAAGAATTCCTTTACACTATTGACTTTAATTGTTTTATTTATTTCTAATGCCATTGCTTTTACAGAAATAAATAACATAATTGATATGTAGAGTGGTTTCATAATAACTATACATCTTATATATTCAGAATAAAAATACTATTATTTTTTATCATACGCTTTGTAGGGAACTCTCATAAAAATTAATAAATACTGTATGGTTGTGGGTTATGGGTATTTACTAAAACTATGATGTCATAAAGAAAGCCCTTACAAAGAGGTATAGTGTATTGTTTTTATGGTGGTTACGGAGGTGTATTATGGTTATTATTGTTGGCAAAACGTGTAGTACTTTCTTCTTTATTTAGGTACAAATACGGTATACGAACTCATCAACCCCCTATTATTTTGTATGACTAAATCGAATAGTATTGTTTTGTGGTTATAAATACAAAAAAAAATAATTATGACATTAAGAACATTTGCGCTCGTATTTTTTTCTTTGACCTTTTTTAATTCTAATGCACAAAGTAAAGAAGTTACTTCCTATAGTTATAAAAAAGGAGAAATCTTGGATGTTATGCTATTAACAATGGTATCAGATTCAAAAGAGAAATTTGAT
>NZ_OMKE01000046.1 GCF_900299535.1 Aquimarina aquimarini
GTCCCTCACGAAACTTACTGTCCATGTATCTTCAGAGTGAACAGGTAATTGCTCTGGTAGGATTTACACCTACTGGATGTATGCCACTTCGTGGCACACTAACGGTATAGTATAAGAATAGTTGCGGGTTTACTTGCGAGGATTTTCCACAGGAAAATCAGACGTAGTAAACTTGCAACTACCTTTGGTTAAGCCTAAAATTGAGCAATTATTTTTATACATTGTTGTGCAACGTTGTTTTATTAGTCTCTGCTTTTCCATTCATTAGTTTTGCTGTAAAATTCATTAATGTGCCAACCATCGAGTGAATAAGTCAGAGTAAATTCGTTTGTTGTTTTGTTAATTGAATATTCAAAATCTTTAAACTTATATTCGTCTAAATATTTTGGCAATTCCGCATTGTTTTTTAATTCAGCTAGTGTGTTTGGGTATTTTTCAAATTCAGTTTTGTATTCAATTATTTTTTCCGCAACCAAATCAGCGTTATGTTGGTTATATCCTTTTTTTATTCGAGCAAATAAAAGGCAAAAAATCAGTCCGAAAAATATTGTCGAATAAACACTAATTAAGTAATTCCGCTTTTTGCTCGGTTTTTTCCAAATAAACACAAGCACAATTAAAATCAGAGTACAAATACCGAAAAAAATCAGCAACTTAAAAAATCCAAATATTGTTCCCAATCCGAAATATAATCCGATTAAAATCGCAAAAAATAAAATCAAAATCCACTTTTTCAAATCAGTTATCGGTTTTTTTTCAATGTTGCACAACGTTTTATATATGTGTCGTAGCAGTGCAAAATGTTACCTTCCTTTTCGATTTATCTTGCGCATTGGTTGCTAACTTTTCCATTCTGCAAGCATTGCGCTTTACCAAAAATACAACAACCATTCGATTGATCACTTTGCTGCTATGATCACATATATGTTGTTGTGGCCAGTTTATTTATTTAATCTTGTTATCATAATCATAATATTCCAGAGGGAGAATAAGTCACTTCCTTTTTTCGTAATAAAAATCGTTTCTTTCCCGTCAAATTCAGTAACTAACAATTCGCATTCGTTACGTTTTTTTATTTTCTTGAGCTTAGTTTCACCAGCTTCTGCTTTTTCGAAATATTCTTTCCGATTTTTAGAATCCACATCTTCAATTGCATCCAATTTTACTGAGTTGAGTTTTGTTCCATCATATCCAATAATTCTTTTTGTTCCCAATGCTGTCCAACTATTCTTTGAATCCGTAAATAGTAAGATTATTTTTCCGCTATCTTTTTCGTCAAAATGATTTGAATATTTCATTTTAACTTCATCAGTCAAGTTCTCAAATAAAAAGGCACTTTTATTCGGCAAACTATGTTGAGAAGCTCTCCACTTAATTCTATCTTCTATAAATTCGACTGTTTTTCGCATTCAGTTTAATTGGCTACAACGTTTAGCTATGCGTAGTGCGGGAGTAGAAAGTCACAGGTTTTCGATCAAGCACTTAGCCAAAGTTTATGTTTTGTTTTTATATTTTCTAAAATACTAAATTTAAACCTTTGGCGACAAACCAAATAAGCAATAACCTTTCGGTTAATCCCAAACTCCGCATTATCGCATAGGTGTTGTTAGGCAACGTTATTTTGTTTTAATAGGAATCGATAATTCAATATTTGTTCCTACAGCTTTTTTGTCAGCAGTTTTTGTAGGAATAAATTTTGGTAGCGATTCTATTATTTTTTTAATTTCTTTTCTCGCTTGGTTTCCACCTGGAATTGAGTTCAAGGTTTCTACTTCGGAAACATATCCAGTTTTGCAATATTTACTTTATACTTTAAAATTCCGTCTTCTTTTAGTGGTTTGATATTTGCAGTTTTCAATTTATCAATAACATAGGAATGAATAGATTTCATTGTACATTCAGTTATTTTATCCTTATCTGCTTCATTTTCACAACCAACATATGATAATGGTTGAACAAGTGATTCAGCTTCTTCTTTGTTCGGTAAGCAAATTCCTTTAATCCCCTTTTTGCTTGTTATAGCCACAAGTCCCAATCCTTTTTTGTAGTAACGTTTTTCTTTAGTGCCATTTGAGTATTTATTTTCAACAACAATTAGGTTTTCATAGTTACAATAAGGCGTCTCAAAACTTCCGTCAATTTCGGTAACTTTTCCAGTCTCCCATCTAATTTCTTTTTGAGGTTTTGCAATTAAAAGTATCTGGTCTCTTTTCTTAACCTCGTTATACATTAAAATTGTATCATTTTGATTTCTTAGCAACAGGTCATATACAGTTCCATTTCTAAAATCTTGCTCATATTTGAAATATTCTTTTCCGCCAATTTCTTTTTTTTTAGTCACTTTTTCCACATAAAATGCATTTCCCCAAGTGATGTGCTTTTCAAATCCTATTTCAAGTGGGAAATAGCTTTCTCCGAAACTTTTGTCGCAAAATTCGCTTTGTCCGAAAGTCAAAACTGGTAGAATTGCAAATAATAAAAATATTGTTTTTTTCATTCGTTGATTTTAATCTTAATGTTGCCTAACAATTAAATATAGTCACCTAGGTAACTATATATCTTTTATGTAAGTAGCTAAATTAATAAATCTTTTATGTTTTTAAACTTTTTTATAGCCACATGAGTATAAATCTCTGTTGTTTTACTAGAGCTATGACCAAGCAATACTTGGATATATCGTAAATCTATCCCTTCTTCTAAAAG
Source organism: Aquimarina aquimarini (assembly GCF_900299535.1). Taxonomy (GTDB): domain Bacteria; phylum Bacteroidota; class Bacteroidia; order Flavobacteriales; family Flavobacteriaceae; genus Aquimarina; species Aquimarina aquimarini. The sequence continues at coordinate 2,704 of NZ_OMKE01000046.1, forward strand.
ATGGGTAGCAAAACTATGTCGTAGCATATGAGGATGTACAGATTGATTAATCTTAGCTTTTTTAGCAGCCTGATTCACAATCTTTAAAACGCTAGAAGCGCTGTATTTTTTTTCAGATTTTATAGATTCAAATAAGTATAATTTTGGCTTGTATAATTTATAATAAGCTCTAAGATTATCAAGAACAGTTTGATTAAGAATTGTATATCGATCTTTATTTCCTTTAGCCTGTCTTACTTTGATAAGCATGCTACTACTATCAATATCTGTTATTTTTAGCTCCAGTAATTCACTTCTACGCAATCCAGAAGAATACAGTAAGCTGATAATACATTTGTGTTTTATGTTTTTTGTAGTATCAATCATTTTTAAGATATCCTCTTTTGCTAATACATTTGGAAGTTTTTGCTGTTTTCTAGGCCTCTCTATACTATAAAACCGATTAGGCATTCCCATCACAGTCTCATAGTAGAATTTAATACTATTAATAGCTTGATTAATATAACTATGTGACTTTTTTTGTTGAATCAGTTGTTGTAAATAGGTACGGATTTCTTGTTCAGATAGCTCAATAATAGTATGATTAGGAAATTTATTGATAAATTTTTCAAATTGAGAGATGTAAGTTTTACAAGTGTTTAGCGCATATCTTTTCAGTTCTAATTTTGATAAATATGCTTCAGGTACATACTTATAAGAAGAAGTTTTAGTTCTATTTCGATACCAATTGATGTCAAGAGGTAGATTATCTCGTATTACTTTTTCTTGCAAGAAAGAATTTCCATTAACCCAGGCAATACCTCTGAATTTTTCAAAAATTGTAGTAAGATTTTCTTTAGAATAGCAGATATATACCATCGCAAATTCATTACTCCATTTAGGATTAGGTAGCTCTTTGATTAATGCATGTATTACCTTATCAGGGTAAAACTGTAGCCCAATCATCCTTTGATTATAAATCAATAAATGTTTTAGTGTGATATGTTTAGAAAAAATTGACATAGGAACTGTAAAGATGATAAGAGTCTGTTATGTAACAAAATATAGCCGTATGTTTATACGTTTAATAAACGTATAAAAGTACACTTATGAGTAATGCATGTCTATATTGTGATACAATACTAGAAGGTAGAATAGATAAAAAATTTTGTACTCCCTATTGTAAGTCTTCATATCACTATCAAAAAAATAAAGAAAAAGGGGATAGTATGTTTCAGAAAATAGATAAGCACTTAAAAACGAATAGAAGACTTTTAAAAGAATTCAATAAAGCAGGATTGGCCACAATACGAAAAGAAAAATTACTAAGAAGTGGCTTTGAACCTAAATATTTTACCCATTATTGGAAAAACAAAGAAGGTAAAGTTTACTTATTCTGTTATGAATATGGTTTTTTAGATATAAAAGATAAGTATGTACTAGTTACTTGGCAAAAGTATATGGAGTTATAAAAGGGATTTAATAAATTATCTACAAGAAGTACGTTGTAATTTGTAGGCTATTTTACATGTAAAAAGTACAATAAAATTAGTGTGAATACGGTTGTTATAGCTGTTTTTTTATAGCTGTTTTATGAGATGAAACGGCAAAAAATAGGTCAAATTCTCCTTTTTTTTAGAATTAATAGAGTACTAAGGCCCCAAAAAACGGGAACTTAGATCAGAAAAAACGGCATCTTAGGTGCCGTTTTTTCTCGTCTAAGAGCAAAAAATACTTTTGTCTGCATGATTTTGGTGTTTTTAGTCAAAAAAATACCCCCAAAAACCATATTGCTTTCTGGGAGTATTTGATTTGCATAGCGCTAAGCCATATGCATTAATCACTTTTTTTAGAAAAACGAAGTGTCTTAAGCATATTGTTTAGCTCTAAACTTGGACGATAGCGAATTTTGGTTCGCTTAATCAAAGAAGGAGTTACCTTATCAGGAGTATCTACCCCCTCACTATTTACAGAAAGATTAAAACTACCTAGCTTACCAAGACGAACAGTTCGCCCTTGGCTAAGCTCATTCTGGATCGTATTAACCAATCTAATGATCACCGCATATACATCTGCCTGTGTCACTGTAGAACCATCACTAATCAATTGAGATAATTGATCAATATCTGTAGCTCCATTACTTACCACCATCGCATAATGCTTTGGAGTAGCCATTATATCCCTAGGATCTCTTCTGGCTATTGATTTAAAATTTACTGACATATTATCAAATTTTAAAAGTTCATACTACAGATAAATAAGCAAGGTCTGTTCCAAAATGGGTGCTATAATTCATAAAAAATGTTAAAACTCTGTAATTATTAATGGTAGAAATGTCATTTTTTACGTTTTTAACTCAATTAGTACACTATAAAAGTATAAATCAATAGTGTGAGGTTTTACATGCTTGATCCAGCGTGTTTTAAGTAGTTTTCTTGTGCTATAAACCTTATGTTTAGCCATTATTAGAGAAATTATAGTAAATAAGTTTTACCCTTTTTTTAGGTTCATTCACCAAATAAATACCACCCTACACCATATTTATTTAGAAAGAAATATAGAGTGCAATAGCTTTACACTATGAATTAATTCATACAAAAACGGGCGATGTTTTTTTATCACATAAACTTGAATTAAGCATTAGAATTTCATGATAAAAATAGTAAGATCAGGTCTTTCTTAATTTTGACGTAGCAACCACTACGGTTACATAAAAAAAATGTAGCAAAAGCAATTTTGGTATGTAACAGATTTTCTAAAGTATAATTCAGAGGTTATACCAATTAAGAATTGGTATAAGTTTTAGATCACACAAATAATCAAAAAAGTAGCTTGAAGATCAAATTCAGGTTGCTTATAAAATAGTGCTATTTGGATATAAAATTACTCTTAATAACCTTTTTATTTTGTTTACCAGCTATTACTTACGGTCAGGATTTGAACCGAATAGGAAAAGCAAAATTATTTACGCTAACTGGAGGAGTCGCGGCAAATTCCATTTTTTATAATGGGCAATCTGCTAGAGAACCGTTTACCTATTTCTTATCAGGAAATATAAACCTAAATATTAGTGGTGTATACACCATTCCTGTATCCTTTTCATACTCTAATCAAAAATTTCAAAGCAGCAATCCATTCTCTTTTAATAGGCTTAGTATACACCCATCTTATAAATGGATCACAACCCATATAGGAGATGTGAGTATGACATTCTCTCCTTATACATTAAGCGGACACCAATTTACAGGATTAGGGGTTGATCTTGCACCAGACAAACCCTATAAAATAAGTGCCATGTATGGTAGGTTACTTAAAGAATCAGAATATAATCCAGATGATCCACAATCGGTACCTGCTTATAAAAGAATGGGGTATGGAATAAAAGCATCCTATGGTTTTGAGAAATTTTCTGTTGGAGCTATCTTTTTTAAAGCCATAGATGACAAAAAATCAATCACAAAGCCTGTACCGGTAGAACAAGAATTACACCCCAAAGAAAATGTGGTAGTTAGTTTTGAGGGGAGTGTAAAACTATTTGATAAAGGAGAGATTCGTGCAGAGGTAGCCACCTCATCAATAACAGAAAATAGCAATGCAGAAAGCAAAGAAGAAACCTCAACCGTTTTATCTACTTTACTCAATAATAATGCAACCACACAACATTATAAAGCATACAATGTTAATTTCTTTTACCCAGTAGGGCAAGGAACAATAGGAGTGGGGTATGAATACATAGACCCAGAATATAGAACATTGGGAGCTTATTTTTTTAATAATGACTTAGAGAATATCACTCTTAATGCTACACAAAACCTGTTTCAAAATAAAGTAAATATCACTTTTAATGCAGGATTACAAAAAGATGATCTAGACAATACAAAAAGTACACAATTACAACGTGTAGTAAGTGCAGTTACTATAGGGTATAATGCCTCAGAAAAATTGAGTATCACTGGGGGGTATTCTAATTTTCAATCGTTTACCAATATCAAGAACCAATTTGATTATATAAACGAAGTTTCCCAAGGCGATAATCTCGATACCTTAGATTTTCAGCAAATTTCTCAAAATGCAAACCTTACCGCCAATTATAGTATTAAAGATACCGAAACACAAAAACAAAACTTTACTATAGGACTCTCTTTTCAAAATGCAGTAAACAAACAAAACGAACAAATTGTAGAAAACGGAGACTCTAATTTCTATAATGCCAATACATCCTATTCATTAGGATATCCAGTAAATAATATAAATGTTGCCGCTGCGGTAAATATAAGCTATAACACCATAGGCATAGATAACAGCCTTACTTATGGCCCTATGGTTACTATAAATAAAAAATATTTTGATAAAAAATTAAGAACAACAGCCTCGATAAGTTATAATCAGAGTATGAGTAACAATACCAAACAAGGAGACGTTACAAACATAAGATTGGGGAGTACCTATACCTATAAAAAGAAACATAACTTTAATCTTAATCTATTAACTCAGTTTAGAAATACCACCAATTCTAGCACAGATTTTACAGCAACTTTTGGCTACAATTATACGTTTGATAAGTTTAACCCCCAACTCAAATTTCCTAAAAGAAAAAAGAGAAAGGTTCCCGATAGAATAAAGCGAAACACAAAAACCAACAACAAACAACAACTACAGTTTAAGTATCGGGGTGCTATGTATCAAGGTACAATGGATGAAATAGATACACAATTAGCAACCATTCAAAACCATTCTCAATTTGACCATATCCCCAGATATAAAAAAGAAGAGCTTACGATGTTGCGACTAGCAGCAGCAGACGAAAGAAAAATAGAAAAATACAAATCAAAAGCCATTACTTTTTTAAAAGAACTGTATAGTTATGAGGATTTCCTTTCGGGATATAACCAATTAGTATTTGATATACTGGTAGAATTACGAAAAGATATGTTACGTCTGGATTATGCCTTCGAGAAAGCCTTTGTAAAAGCAAAAATAGCAGTAGACAATCATAGATTACATGGCAGTACCAAAGAAGAATTAGCCACTGCAACACCAGAGTTAAAAAATAGGTATACAGAACTGCAACAAAATGCTACCAATGCTTTAGCTCGATTGATAGGGCATCGATGGACCCTCCCAATCATAAAAAGCTATACAACCATAAGTGCGATAGAGCACCCAGATGCGCACCTAAAAGAAGTAATGGAGCAAGAAAAAGATATCATATTCCGTATGGTAGACAAAAAAGAAGATCAGCAAAAGCTCAAACTCTATATGATCACCAAAATCATTGATTTCTATCTAAAAAAATCTCTTAACTATACAAACCCCGATACATTCAATTTAAGATATATCGAAAAAAACTAACCTATGAAGAAACTAATACTTATACTGTTTATTATACTTTATAGTTCTAGTCAGGCTATTGCACAACAATTTCCGATAGCAGTGGTTCCACAAGTAAATCTACCAGCACCAGTACACCTTTTTAATTATGCAGATGTAACTACTATTAATGGCCCATTACGCGTACAATTATTGCTTAATGATATTACAATCTCTAATGAACAAATAAGACTCAAAGTTTATTTTGAAGGTAATGGTATTGCTTTTGAAAGTAACGATGTAGTTATAGGCGCCCCTTCGTTATTTATTGATGGGGGAGTGCCTTTGGTACTCACCAATGCAGAATTAGCTCCCTATTTCGAACTTCAAAATATAAAAGGAATCAACTCAAATATATATGGGCGTGCGATCCCAGAAGGAAGCTATCAGTTCTGTTTTGAGGTGTATGATTACTCAACCGCTAATCGCTTATCCTCAAAAAATTGTATAACCGTTTATATCTTTAAAAATGAGCCCCCTATATTAAACTTACCCCTCAAAGGAAGCAATATAGAAGCAAGCGAAATTGATAATATTGTTTTTCAATGGACACCACGACATATCAATGTAAGTAATGTAGCATACGAATTTAGTATCGTAGAGATCTGGGATGATCGCGTAGACCCGCAGACTGCCTTTTTATCAGTACCTCCAATTTTTGAAACCACTACTAGATCTACCTCTTTTGTATACGGCCCAACCCAGCCTCTATTGCTACCAGAAAAACGATATGCTTGGAGAGTACAAGCAAAAGCACTACAAGGATCAGAAGAGATAGGACTGTTTAGAAACGAAGGAAAAAGTGAGGTATTTTGGTTTTCTAGAACATCCCCCTGTGATACTCCTACCAATGTATACGCAGCACCCAAAGGAATCTCAAAAATCAATGTCTTTTGGGATGAAGATCCGTTACTATATCAAGAATATACCATTGCATATAGAGAAGCCAATAAACCCAATGCATATTGGTTTACCAAACGTACCAATAGTGGTTGGGCAACCATATGGGATCTTAAACCAGGAACAACCTATGAATATAAAGTAAAAGCAAAATGCAAATACCAATATGGACCCTATTCTGGTATAGAAGAAGTCACTACAGAAACCACACAAGATGAAACCGCCAATTATAATTGTGGTATTGTGCCAGACCCCATTGCCATCACCAATAGAGAACCACATCCTGAACTACAGATAGGAAATCGGATTACTGCAGGAGATTTTGTAGTTACCGTAGTAGAAATAGAAAGTCAATCCAATGGGCGAATTACAGGAAGAGGATTTGTGAAAATACCGTACTTAAAATATGCCAGTTTTGGAGTAAAGTTTGATAACATCCTAATCAATACAGATAAGCAGTTGGCAGAAGGAGAGATCATCACACTTTATGACCCTGAGTATGGTGAAGGAGAAACAATGACCGTAGATATAGGTACAGAGGTGGCAGAGGTGATTAGTGAAGAAGGAGGAGTAAATCAGACACAAGTAGGTTTTCAAATAGAGAGTATTACCGTAGATGAAAAAGGTACTGTAGTAGTTACAGGAGTAAATGGAGAAGAAGCTGTGCTTCCTGAAGGCAGTGATATAGAGATAGTAGATAGCAATGGAAAAGTGTGGACAGTAAATGAAGAAGGTACTATTCAAGATTACGGAGAAATTGCAGAAGGAGGGACCCCTAGTGATAGTAATACCGAAGGAGTAGCAGATGATGATATTTTTCAGATATCAGCTACCAATGTACTAGTCACATTCAAGGAGTCAGGATATTACCATTTTGATCCATTACCAAAAGGAACAGAAGATGTACTCGGTAAAGAAGGATTATATCCTTCGATACCAATAAAAGGAGGAGGCACCTATACACCACCTTTTAAAGCCATATCCAACCTAAATGGTAATGATATCATTTTGGCAGAAGCCGATTTTAAAGATGATTCTGTTACTACAGAAGATATTGTTTTTAAAACCGAAAGTGGGATATTGATCCCAGCTACATGGGATGGTACCGTTGCCACACTTATCTTAAAAAAAGCATTTGATGGTACTAAGACCAAAATTCTGGCAACAGTAAAATCTAAAGAAGAAGGAGGCAAACAAACCATTGCTGGGGTACTTAATCTGGTACATCTGGGCAGTAAAGAATTACAAGATATAAATGTGGTGTTGATCCCTGTAAATGATGCAGTAATACATCGTGAGGTAGAAACGAAGATAGAAGAGATTTATAGCAAAGCAGGGATACAATTTAAGGTAACCGTTGGAGATCGTTTGAATATGCCAGATGATGTGTGGAGAATAGGGGGTGTGCCTAGCAGAATTGATGCTGGAGATAGTGAAGCATTAGCAGGTTACAGCCCAGAGACAGCAGCAATTAATAGATATTTTATGACAAATGGTGAGTATAATAAAAAGACCTATTACATTTTTATTACCAATATTAAAGGATCTGACTCTCCTGCATTACCAGAATTAGAAGGTTTTATGCCTTATAAAAATCAATTTGGATATGTGTTTAATAAAGCAAGCGATGATGCTATAACTGCTGCACGTATATTGGGGCATGGTGTATTTGGCCTAGAACATGCCTTCACAGAATATGGTACCGCAAAAAACACTACTAATTTCTTAATGGATTACAGTAATGGATCCATCCTTAACCATATGGATTGGGAAAAAATCTACGCCCCAGGAGTTAAGTTATATGAGTTTAGAGAAAATGAGGTAGATATAGATTATAGTAGCACTTCATACTTCAAAGACACTGGTATTGGTGGAAATTCAGGAAAGACCAATACATTTTCATTTTTAACCCCTACAGGAGAGTTAATTGTATTACCAGAAAATGTTGCCAACGTACATTTTTATTACGGGTATTACGGTGAGTCTTTACAAGGAGATGTAAAGCGATTTATGAATTTTACTCCAGGAACACTCAAAAGCTTTAAAATTGATGGAAGAACCTATGAAGCAAGAGTAGAATTCTTGCAAGATAATACAGCAAAGCTGTTAGGTTATTTTGCGGGCAAGGAAAACCCCATAAAGTTTGATAGTTCTCAATATAAAGCTGGTATAGATTCATCTACACCTATCATTATGTCTTATGATGGAAAAGACTTTGTATTGGCACGATTGGTAAGGACTTTTGATAAACCAATGCCTAAGTATGATAGTAGTAAAACGGGCAAACTAAAAAAGATTTCAGAATTCCCAAGACCAGCAGGAGGGATTTATGCTTCGGTAAAAGTAAATAACTACAGTAAATATGGTTCTAGTCAGTACATTATCACAAACCAGGTAGCTAAAAGCGCATACCTAGAGTATGTAAGTAGTGCTGGAGCTGCTGATGTTTTTATACGTAACAAGATAGCAGAACTCAAAGCCGCATTTCCTGTACTGGTAGATAATGCCACCAGTAAATTGTTTGATAAGTGGGATAAAAATAAAGTGTGCAGTGATCCTTTATATAGTACAGCAAGATCATACAAGTTTATCAGTTATTTATCCGATACTTATTGTGATTGTGATACAGGGTATGATGATCCTATGGCATCCAATCTTTGTACAGATAAACCAGGAGTACAGATTCTTGATACTAAAATAGAATTCCTTCTAGAATATCTTACTTTTTTACAACAGACAGTGGATCAAGAAATGCCAGCTGTATATGATGCATTACAAGAAATTAGAAACAATGTAGATGTCGTAAATGACATGGATAAAAGAGATTTAGTAAAATTGTTAAACTTCGCTACAATAGAAGACATTAAAGCACTAGAATCAGAACATGTCATCAGAATTTTATCCAGAATGGCATATGAGGGAATTTTTGAAATGACTGATTTATCTCAACATGGTGAAGAAGGAGTTTTAAGACTTATAGAAAATATAAATCCAAAAATAGCTTCAGAAGTAATCTTAGGTTTAGAATCGCCGAACATTTATAATCCAGACAAATATTTATACAAGCAAATTTTTCATAAGGTAGATGATAAAATATTTGGATTTATTAGTGGTGATAACAATAGGGTACGTCTTATAACTTCTTTTGCCGCTTTAGCATTACAAGCTACAGATCTTTATGAGGAAAGAAAACAATCTTTGAGTGAGGATATTGACGGAAGAATATTTGTGTTGGAATATCGAAATATAATAAAAAGAACGGCAATTGATGCTATTGAAATCATTGATAAATTAGATAGTCGAGTGAATTTGGATTTTTTAATATATTCAAAATTGTATCAAGAATGGACGGTGAAGTACAATGATATTGATGTGGATTATGACCCCGAAACTGGAACTTTTGTGGGGGTGCAACAAGAAAAAAGGTCATTATATTCAGGAGATGAAGTATTTCGTTCAAAAAAACCTTTAAAACCTTTTGACCTAGTATACTTCATGAATAAATCAAATATTGATGTGGTCAAAGAGGTAACAGGTACAAGTAATACGAATACTATAATGCCAGCAATCCTGCTCATGTTTGCAGATGTATCTGCTACTAATCAAACAATAGCCCATAGTATTATCGCAACTATGGATGTGATTACCCTTTCATCTGGAGTAGGAACTTTGGTAAAAGGGGCTAGTGGTATTCATAAAGCAGTTACCATATTCGATATAGGTGCAGATATGGCTAGTTTGAGTGTCACGGCGTTGAGTGATACAAATACCTTGAATCCTGCAGTAGCCCAGTTTATAAGTGATGGTACATTAATATACTCTGTGATTAGAATAGGAATGGATGTAACAGGGTTTATTAAAGACAGAAAAAATCTAAAAATCCAAGACCTTTATGATAACCGAGAGGCTTTTCCTGATCCTCCACCAGTATCGGGTGTATTAGATGACCTCGATAGGTTAACAAAAGATCAAAAAAGGATTCTTGTCAATGACCCATCATATATATATGTAGACTACTACCTTAGAAGAGCAGCATCACAGACAGAATCTGCAGACTTAAAACATAGAATTAATAAACAAATTGATGAGTCATATGAGTTGATCAAAAAAAAACCAACCAAACCAATTAGTACCATTGATACCCCAAATAGTTGGAAAGATAACTTACCAACTAAACTAGTAGAAGACTTTGCCAAAAGCAGAAAATTAGAAACACTTTTTGAAAAAGCCAATATAGATGAAAAAGCAACCCTTGTAAAAGCATGGGAAGTATTGAGTATGTCTCCTCAAATACGAGGAATAGCTGAAAACATAGAAATCTTGGCAAGAGTAAGTACTAGGTTTGAATATCAAAAAACAAGTTCATTTGATGGGCTTAGAAAATTACTAGCAGAAGGTAGTCCCGCAAGTAAGCAAAAAAGTATTAATGGATTGAATAAGATGAATACAATGTTTGATGCCGATTGTCCTGTAGTTTTTAGCGGAACAAAAAACGGACAAGTTAAAGCCTCTTATACAACCAGTGACGGTACCAAGGTAGAAATAGCAAGAATTAATAAAGATGGTAAACTACTAAAAAATGTAGTGTTAGGTGAAACAAAAGACGTTACCATCGTGGGTAAATACAGAGGAGTCGATATCCTAAAAAATACAGATGGTGTAATTGGATTTAGATTAGTGAGTGCTAGGGATATGCAGATTAGATTAAGAAATTTCCCTGAATTACGTATCAGTTTTACGAAACTTGATAAAGCTCTAAAATCACAGTTTATAGAAGATTTTGCCAGTGCTACCAATGATGTTTTCAAACAAATGAAAGATGAGAAATTGTTTGATGTCTGGAAAAATAATGTACGAAGTGCAAATCCTCAAGAGTTGAGAAACGCAATAGCCAATAGTACATTAAGAAATGACCATGATACAAAAATAAGTGAGCTAGAACAATTAAGAGTCAATCGTATAAGTCAAGGTATACCTATGAAAGATGTTGCCAGAACAATAGTGGATAGAAGACGTGCTATAACTATCGAATATAGAGATATGATACCCGATGATTTATTAGAGTGGGTATTTAAAAGAAATGATATACGATATACTCAGAAGGGCACAGGAAATAGATGGGGAGCCACTTATGATGAGTTAATAGAGATCAAAGCAAGAGAAAAAGGGATTGATTTAAATACTCCAACCCCCTCACAACTGCATGAAATATATCAAGAAATCGCAAAAGGAGCTTCAAAAATCACTCATACAACCAAGAAACAACAAGGAGAAAGTCTTTATACGTTTTTTGAAAATGCAAAAAACCAAGGTAAAATTAGTACAGAAGAATTTAATGCCTTTGTACAGGTGCTTCATAAATACAGAATGAGATAGATATGAAACGAGTTATAACAAGAATTTTTGATACACGCAAGAATGATTATTTGGTGAATTCCATGTGAGATCTAAAACAATATAGAATAAACACATGAAACAGCTAAACAGGTTTTTAGATACAAAAAAAGGCATCTATTTTGAAGCATTGAAGGAGTTGACCATAGAAAATGAACAAACATTAGTAACCCATAGAGAAGAAGAAAATGTATATGGAATTTATGACATTTTTAAAGGGGCATTATACGCAATAATAAGTTTAAAAAATAGAAACTTTCTATTCTTAAAAGATGAATTTGTAGAAGTTACAGAATCGGTTCACATAGAATATCATGTGAGTCAAAGCAAAAAGGAGCCCAATTATTTTGAAGTGTTTCATGAAGATAAAAGTTTGATAAAAGTAACATATATGCATAAGAAAAAGAGAACCTTATTACCATCTCATAAAACAGACAATCAAAAAGAAGCAAACTTTGGATATATGCTGGCTATGTTGGTCAATAAGGTAAAAGAGAATCCTAAACTTATTTTATTTCCAGACACAGCATATGCTGATTTGTAATCTGATGTAAGTGCTCTGTTATAGATAAACAAGGAGTAATGAAAAAGATATATTAAAGAATAAAATTATAAAAAATCAAACACCACACTTTTGTTAACATAATTTTCTCCCAACCTATGAATAAAACAATACAATTTACATTACTGCTATGTCTTTGTTTATTTTCTACAAGTTTGTTAGGAAAAGACTTTTCTTTTTTGACCACCAATAAAACGAGTACAGGTACAATAGAAAAAACAGAACCAGTAAAAGACAGTCTAGATGCAAGCGATACAGCTACCAGTAATAAAAATATGCTGGCAAAACCAACCAAAGTATTTAGAGAGTTTACCTCTTTGGATCGATTTGATACCCCAGTTATAGTCGATAAAAAATCATTTGGAATAGCAATAAAAGAAGGATATCATTTTGATGGAACCAATGCAACTCAAGACAAGAAATGGTTAGATATGGCTCATAATGTCTTTAAATCAATAGATGAACAAGAAAACTATATAGGAGAATTAACCAAAGATGATTTAAATGAGTTACCAGTAGCCATAAAACCAAAAACGATAAGTAATGTAACTTATACAGTAGGAATTGCAAAAGCTGTTTTCAAACCTACTTTTACAGAACTTACTGTTTTTCTCAGGGTAGAATTTCCTAAAAAATCAACATCTACAGAAGTAGCTGTTACCGCCACAGAACAAGAAAATAATGTATTGATTTTAGGTGCATCAGATATCAAGCTCTCTCATGAAGGAGGAATCGTTGGAGATGCCCGACTCAACCTGATCTCTCAATTCACCACCAATATCAATAGTGGTGCGATCCTGCTTACACTCAAAGGAGGGTTTAATGCTCCTGGTACCTACGCAACAATCGATTGTTTCGGATTTAAAGAATTTGGAATAGATGCAAACATCAAATTTACCGATGGATTACTGTTTCCTGTAGATGAAAACGGTAAAAAGAAAACAGGATATATAGACAGTGATTTTAAAATAAAAGCCAATGACTGGAACGATATGGTTGTCAACATATCACTACCAGAGTTTGGAATTACAGGATTAGAAGGAACCACATTTAGACCTGGTACCGCCGTCTTTGATTTTAGCGATGTACGCAATGATGAATCTACGCCGATGCCGTATCTAAATAAATATTATAGCGAGAACCCAACACTATGGCGAGGTGTTTATATCAACACATTAGAAGTCGTATTACCCAAAGCATTCGAAAAAAAGAATGATGACAGTCGAGTAGCCTTTGCAGCCACCAACTTACTTATAGATGCACAAGGAGTAACAGGTAGATTTACAGGAGATAATATATTCACACTAGAAGAAGGAACAGCTTCTGGTTGGGATTTCTCATTAGAACATTTTTTGCTGGATATAGAAGTAAATAAACTAAAAGCAGGAGAATTTGCAGGAGAAATAGTACTACCCGTATCAAAAGTAGACAAGGTAGAATATACTGCTATTATGCAACCAGGTGAATATAGTCTTAGTGTAGGGAGTGCCAAAGATATAAACTTTGATGTATGGAGTGCCAATGTCACTTTGACCAAAGAGTCTTATATAGAAATGAAGATTAAGGATGATAAATTTAGACCCAAAGCAACCCTCAATGGATCGGTAAGCATAGTATCTGGTTTGGATAAAGACCAGCATGCAACATCAAGCACTCCAAAAAACACAATAGATTTCAAAGGAATTGTATTTGAGAACATGGTGTTACAAACAGAATCTCCCAAATTTTCTGTTGGGTATTTTGGATATCAAGGAGAAATGGCATTGGCCAATTTTCCCGTAACGATTAATGAAATAGGACTAAAAACCCCCTCAGACAATAAAGCAGCCCTTGTTGTTGATTTTGATATCAACCTTACATCAGAAGGAGATGGCGGTAATGGTGCAGGAGCAGAACTAGTTATCAAAAGTGTATTAGACCAAAACGAAGGGCGAGACCATTGGAAATATGATGGGATAGACCTAGATAAAATAGCTGTTCAGATGGATGTTGCAGGAATGGAGCTAAAGGGAGCACTCTTTATTTTTGAAGATGATGCCACATACGGAACAGGGTTTGGCGGTACAGTAGGAGCCAAGTTTACTACGGGAATGAGCCTAGAACTAGAAGCAAAAGCATTATTTGGACGAACTACAGACTATAGATATTGGTTTGTAGATGCCAGTACAACTTTACCACAAGGCATACCTATCTATCCAGGATTTGCACTCAATAAATTTGGAGGAGGTTTCTATAACAGAATGAAGATGGCAGGAATGACCAATGAAACCAATGCCGCCTATGATCAAGTAGGAGCGTCACTATCAGGAGTTATCTATGAACCCAATAAAGAGAGTGGTTTAGGTATGAAAGCCTCTGTAGGGATTACCACTCAAAATTCTGAAGAACTGTTTCATGCAACGCTAGAATTTGGAATGGCTTTTCTAAAATCTGGGGGATTACAAGATGTGTATTTTAAAGGGCATGGAGAAATGCTTACAGGATTACCGACAGATTTTTATGACCAGGTTGCAGATCAGTTAGGGTATTTGGCAGATGGAGCAGATGTACCTACATCAAATTCTGATGCATCCATGAGCGCCGATATTTTTATAGGATATGATTTTGTGAATGATATTTTTCATGCCAACTCAGAGCTATATGTCAATTTTGGAACCCTCAAAGGGCAAGGGCCTAATGGGCGCGCAGGATGGCTCGATTTTTATGCAGGACAAGGACAATGGCATATTTTGGTCGGTACCCCCAATGATCCGCTTGGATTAACTATGGATTTGGGAGCATTGAATGTAAATAGTAACAGCTATTTTATGACAGGAGATAATATTCCTGCTAGTCCATCACCACCAGATATTGTAGCAAATATTTTGGGTACAGATGTATCAAAACTAGAATATGCAAGAGATCTTAATATGTTAGAATCTGGTAAAGGAATGGCCTTTGGTGCAAATTGGAGTATGAGTACAGGAGACCTGCGATTCCTTATTTTTTACGCAAAGTTTAATGCAGGGATTGGGCTTGATATTATGTTAAAAGATTATGGACAAGCGCAGTGCAAAGGAGCTTCAGAACAAATAGGATTAAACGGCTGGTATGCCAATGGGCAATCCTATGCCTATTTACAAGGAGATGTGGGGATGAGGTTCAAATTATTTGGGAAGAAAAAGAAAATTACCATCTTCTCAGGTGGGGGAGCGCTCATTATGCAATCCAGGTTGCCAAACCCCGCATGGCTTAGTGGGCATCTGGGAGGAAGCTATAATCTATTAGGAGGATTGGTAAAAGGACGATTTAATTTTAAAGTAGAATTAGGAGAAAAATGTGATATCGTAAGCGAAAGCGCACTAGAAGGAATTACTGTTATAGGTGATATGGCACCAAAAGAAGGGGCTGTAGCCGTAGATGTATTTGCAGCACCACAAGTACCATTTAACTTACAAATAAATAAAGTATTTGAATTATCTAGTGATACAGGAGACCGTAAATACCGTATTATAATGGATACGTTTGAGGTTACCAAAGATGGACAACCTATCGAGGGTAAAATAGAATGGAATACCAATAATGATGTAGCAGTCTTTTACTCTCATGAGATATTCCCTCCCAATACAAACCTTAAAGCATATGTGCAATTGCATTTTGAAGAATATACTGGTGGAAAATGGGAAACTATTAAAGACCAAGGGAAAGCATCTATAGAATCTAAAGAGGTGCACTTTACAACAGGAACAGCACCAGAATCCATCCCCTTAAACAATATCGCATTTATGTATCCTATGGTAAACCAAAAGAACTTTTTTACCAAACAATATAATAAAGGATATATCAACCTAAAGCGTGGACAATCCTACCTTTTTGATACCGCACCTACCTCAAAAAAAATGATGACCATGACAACTGCTACAGGAGTAGCAATAAGAGAAAGTTTTGGCTATAATACTGCAAAAAAACAAATCGTATTCACATTACCCGAGGACATGACAACTCAAACCAATTACAATTTAAGAATTGAGCTGGTATCAGAAGAAAACGATGTTTCTAATACGATAACAGATCAATACTCAACACAAAAAATCGGAGGAGATGCTTCTGGTAATGAGGTAGCGATAAAATCTAGAAAAGCAGAAACAGTAATTATCAAAGGAGAAGACAAACAATTATTAGCATTTGATTTCAAAACAAGCCAATACACAAGTTTTAGTAAAAAGATGAATGCTGTAAAAGTTAGCAAAGGTTTATCAGAATACCTTACCTATCCGTACGGATTAGCTTTACTATCTGCTATAAACCCAGTAGAACCCTTTGAATTGTTAGAATTAGTAGGAAACAAGTATTCAGATAATAAACCACTTGTAGTAGCAAAAGCAACTACAGATAATACATATTATCAAAAAGAGATTTACCCAATATTATATCAACACTATCCGATAGAGGGTACAATTACTGTGAGCAGAGAAATAAATAAAATAAGTGTTCCGCCACTAGAGGCAGTAGAACCCATGTCTTGGTATCTCACCTATTTAGAAAATGAATATACAGGAGAAACCAGTGTATATAACCCATATCGCTATAATCTGAACTACTATTACTATCAGGATTATGAGGATCTGCGTTATCAGATAATAAGCGCTGATCTACCCTGGGAAACGATGCCTAAATACAGAGAATTAATTATAGAATCTTTTCCACTAATGCCCAAAGGAAAATATAAAACAAAACTTAAATATGTATTACCAGGGCAAGTAACCAATGCAAAAGAAGCGATCATAAAGTTCACTAATACAAAATAAGAGTAATGAGTACATCAACACCTTTTTTATACATACTAGGAGGACTTATCTTGTTACTTTCTTATCAAGTACAAGCACAAGAGTCTATAGGTAATCAAGATCCTGCTGTAAAAGTTATCGCTACAGTTGGCAAAGAAGCTATTATGTTACGATGGGCACCCAATACACCCTTAGGGTGGAAACACGCTAATAGCTACGGATATATTATTGAGCGTAGCACCATTGCAGTAGGGGATCAGTTAGTAAAAGAACCTATCGTAAAAAAACTTACACAACAACCAATTGTTCCCAAGCCAATGATGGATTGGGAGAATCTTGTAAACGATAATGATAATGCTGCCATTGCTGCACAGGCTATTTATGGCGAAGATTTTGATGTAGCACTAGAAGGAGGGGGCAATGATATGATGCGTATTGTGAATCAGGCAAAAGCACTAGAGCAACGTTTTTCTTTTACCCTATTTGCCGCAGATCAGGATTATAAAGTAGCAACCTATGCAGGGTTAGCATATGTAGATACAACAGTAAAATCTAACGAGCGATATCTTTATAAAGTATATACAGCCATTCCAAAAGAGAAAATTGATGTCAAGTTTGGAGGCGTATACCTTGGGTTAAGTGATGATCGTCTGTTACCAGAACCTCAGGATTTTGTAGGTGTATTTGGTAACAAAAACGTTATGCTAAGCTGGAACTATAGACTTCTAGAAAAACAGTATACCAATTACATCATAGAACGATCAGAAGATCATGGCGGTACTTATATCCCATTAAGGGATACACCAGTAGTAAGCATGAATGAAGGAAAGAAAAAAAACTCAGATCGAATGTTTTACATTGATAGTTTATCACATAACAATAAAGAATATCAGTATAGAATAAAAGGAGTATCCCCTTTTGGAGAAATTGGCCCAATATCAAAAGTAGTGATAGGCAAGGGCAAAAAAGCATTACAACATACACCAGCTATTACAGAAGCCAAATTGATAAATGAGAATACTACGGTAGTAATCACATGGGAATTCCCTGAGGGAGAACTAGAATCGATAGCGCATTTTGAGTTAAACAAATCAGACCAGATCAAAGAAAATTATCAGACAGTACTGTCTGATATCTCTAAGAATACTAGGCGTATAGAATTCAAAAACCTGGATGCGATTAACTATTTTACAATATCAGCAGTAGGGGTAGATGGCTCAAAAAGAGCCTCTTTTCCGCAGATGGTGCAACCTACTGATGACACCCCACCGGCAGATCCTATTGGGCTTATTGGGGTAATAGACTCTACAGGAGTCGTACAGCTCAATTGGACTGCCAATACCGAATCAGATCTTTTAGGGTATCGGGTATTTAGGGGGAATATAGAAAACGAAGAGTATACCCAAATTACTTTTAAACCCCTACAACAAAATAGTATGGTAGATACCATATCTATAAAAACATTGAATACCAATGTGTTTTATAAAATACAAGCAATAGATAAACGATACAACCCCTCTGGTTTTTCAGAAATAGTAATGCTTAAAAAGCCAGACATAATTCCCCCCACATCACCTGTTTTTAAGTCATTTAAAGCAGATCAAGGAGTAGTAGCGCTATATTGGATTACCAGTAGTAGTCGTGATGCCATAAAAACCATAGTATATAGAAAAGAAAAAGGAGTTGATACCCCCTGGCAGTTGGTAACAGAAGCTGATTCTCCCCAAGATGAGTTTACAGACACCACTGCAAGACCCGGAATAACATATCTATATACTTTGGTTACTATGGATGAATCTGGTTTAGAATCGGCACCAGTAGCTCCATTAACAATTAGTTTACCCGATAATAAGACCAAGCCAGAGATTGATAAGCTTACTGCCGTAGTAAATCGAGAGGAAAAACAAGTAGCAATCAACTGGAAATATAGAGCTACAAACGTGATAGAATTTCTACTATATAAGGCAGAAGTAGGAAAACAACCCACTTTATATAAAGTATTTGATAAGAGCCAAAATCGATTTATAGACAAGCAGTTGATCGTAAATACAAAATATAGCTATCTGTTACAAGCCGTATTTGATTCTAGAGCAAAATCCCCAATAAAAAAGATAGAAGTTGAATATTAAAGAAAATAATATGAAGAAAATAATACTTGTTTTTATAGTAGTGTTCATTTCACTTGGTGCCTATGCGCAGAAATACACGGTCACTGTAAGTGGTAAAATAGGTCAAGGGGAGTCAGATTGTGGAGAAAATGATAATGGCTTAAAATGGATCAAGGTATTTTTTCATAATAGACCCCCAGTATATTTGTTTAATCAGCCTAACGGGCAGTATATAAACAAAACGTATTCTTTTTCTAGAGAATTTGATAAGAATAATGATAAGATAAGTCATATATCGTTTAAAACTGTAGCTCGAGAATATGGTTGGTTGTTAGACCAATGCCCGCATGGTGATCGAATAACTAAAAGTACACACGATACAAACGATATTCTCGATACTTGTTTCAATAAAGATTATAGAGGTTCTGAATTATATGAGTCTACTATTGACGGAAATATAAATATATCGATAGTTCCTAATATAAAGTTAACTTTTGGAGATGGCACCAATTCTTCTAGCATTAAAACTGCATGTCAGAAAGACCCCATTCGTATCGATGCTACCCCAGGATTTGCTCCAAGGGATAATTTGCATAATTGGGAGTTTTATGATACTATCGATAGTTTTATTCCAAAATGGAAACCAATCTCAACAAAGGCGGGGCAATCCAGTATTGATCTTAAGCTTAGTGATTTATATAGTAATGGTTGGCTTTTAAATGAAAATAGGGGATTAAATAAAAATATACAGATAAGGTTGAATCCAGCCTGTAATTCTAATGCAATTACAAACACGCTTACCATTAAATTTTTACCAAAAGCTCCTGAGGTTACAAAAGATCCCGAAATAGCACAACTTGCATGCTCGTATAGCAGTACAGGAGGTGCAAAGATATATTTTGATCGTCAAATATATGACTATGAGACTGTAAATATTGATTTATTAAAGAAAAATGCTGTCGATGATTATGTGGCATATGATGATAATAATGGAATCAGAAGATTTAATGAAGAAAGTTCCTTTTTTTCAACAAAATACTATTACGAGTGGCAACCAACTTCTGATAGAGAGCTTATAGAAGGGCACTATAAAATTGTGGTAACAGGTTATGCCAGAGGAGAGAATGAGAATGCTCCTTTTTGTCAACCATATGAATATGATTTTGATATTTATGCACCTCCTCCTGTAGATTTTACAGCAGAGACCATAGCAGATCAAAGTTGTTATGGTACTGATAATGGTAAGGTAAAAATAAAAATAATCTCTGGAGGAGCAGGACAATATGAGTATTCATTAGATAATTGGGCAAGTGCTACTACCTTTACAGGGCCAGAAAAAGAAGTAACTGGATTAGCGCCAAAAGAATACAGTATCCAGGTACGAAAAAAGACCAATCAATGCTTGGCTCTAGAGACTAATGGCAATGCAAAAGAAAAAAATGTTGTTATTAATGCTGCTACTCAGATCATGCATCAAATTGATTTAGGAGCAATAACCCATATAGGTGCTCCAGATATGGCTGATGGTAAAATAGTAATCACAAGTGTCACTGGGGGAACCCCTTTTACAGGTATTATGGGAGACTACTATAATGCAAGAGTACTACTTAATGGTTCTCCTTTGAATAGTATGGATTACACTGCCTATATCAACGGTTTTGAAATAGACAATTTACTAGCAGGGAAACATATCATCAGATACATGGATAGTACATCTGGTTGTGTTTCAGAAATAGAATTACCAGAGATAAAAGCACCCGACTCAATTACTTTTGAAATTGATAAGCAAGACCCATTTTGCGTAGGCGAAAAAGGTTGGTTTAGAATTAAAAATGTAAGAGGAGGATATCCACCATATAAAGTTACATGGACAAAAAATGGAGTGTTCTATAGTAATGAATCTTCTATTTTTGTACCCAAGGATGTTTACAAAGTTGAGCTTACAGATCAGCGGTCAGGAAAAGCAGTACAAAACAATGTTATTTTTGAGAATATGCCTGATCCTGTAGAGATAACTAATATTGAGGTTATGAGTACCTTATTGTGTTATGGCGATAAAACCGAAGTGATAGTAACAGCAACAGGAGGAAAATCTGGAATATATAAATATGGAGTACTAGATAACAGAGGGTGGCACTGGAACAATAGTGGTAGATTTCAATTATCAGGTAACATGGATGAAGGATATAAATTTCGGGTAAAAGATAGAGGAGTATCAGATTGTTTATCTCCTATTTCTGATGCCATATTTATAGACCAACCTCAAGAAATAAAGATTAGACCTACGACAGTAGTTCATAATTCTGTTTTAGAGGGTAATGATGGACAAATAACCATCGAAGTCACAGGTGGAATTCCTAACTATCAATTATTATGGAAAAGAAATGGTACCACTATTTCTAATGCAGGAACTTCCATTTCTAATTTGATAGCCGGATTGTATACCGCAATAATAACGGATACAAACGGTTGTAAAAAATCACGATCAATACGAATTACCGACCCATTAAGTCTCTCGGTTTCTACAGTAGATGTCACTTGCTTTAATACAAACACTGGAAAAATAGTGCTAACCCCTCAAGGAGGAACACCACCCTATTCTTTCTCTATAGATAATCAGCAAACATATATCTCAGAAAATAATCTTAGTAACCGTACTATAGGAGAATTGAGAGCAGGAGTATATACTGTTTGGGTAAAAGATACCAACGGACGCCAGGCAAATCCAACAGTTGTTACAATAGCACAGCCCCAAGAAATTGTGATCTCTCAGACGATATTAAAAGATGTAACTACTGTTGGAGGAACTAATGGTGGCATATCAATTGATGTGGTTGGAGGTGTAGGTGCGTATAGTTTTTTATGGAGCAAGCAAGGAGATGTAGCGTATACTAGCAGTGATAAGGATATTGATAACCTGTCCTCTGGATTGTATACTGTTTCTGTTACCGATGAGAAGAACTGTGTAGTTCAAAAAACATTTGACGTAAAAGAACCATTACCGATAGCAGTAGAAATAAGAGTAACCAATCCTATTTTATGCCATGATGATGCTTTGGGAGAACTAAAAGCAACCGTATCTGGTGGATATCCTATAGAATCAACTCCCTCTGATTTTGAATATAGATGGTACAAGGTAGAGAATACTGTAGATATACCCTTGAATACAGATATTACATTAGATAATCTTAAAGAGCAAAATGCAGGCACTTATAAAGTAGTAGTTCGTGATAATCAAGGAGCTAGTGCCCAGACTACCATGACCCTTACAGAACCAGAAGATTTAAAGGTTGTTTTAACCAGTCAAACAAATGTATCTTGTTATGGCGAGACTACAGGAACAATTAATATTACAGTAACAGGAGGGCCTAGAAATTCTACTACTGGTGAATACTTGCCCTATGTTTTTAGTTGGACCAAGGTAGGCGACCCCGATTTTACAGCAACATCAGAAGACCTTGTGGGGATAAAAGCAGGAATCTATGAGGTAGTTATTGTTGATGACAACCTCTGTACAGTTTCACATCCTCAGATAGAGATACAACAACCCGATGATTCGTTAAAGATTACTAATACAGTGGTCACACCTCTTACAGGATATCAAACACAAAATGGTAGTATTGCTATAGCGGTTGAAGGAGGAACGCCGCCCTATAGCTATACCTGGACTAATCTTGATGATGCTACCTATACATCATCTAGTAAGGATATATCCGAGCTTAAAAAAGGAACCTATCAACTCTCTCTGGTAGATCACAAAGATTGCTCTATGTTTACCTTGATAGAAGTCAATGAGCCAGAAGAACTAATCATTGCAATAGAACCTTTGACAGCAGATCAACAAATTCAATGTTTTAGAGAAAAAACAGAAGTACCTTTAACTACTATTACTCGAGGAGGAACTGGTAATTATACCTATCAGTGGTATAAAGAATCAGATCCTGATACAATTTTATTTACTACCCCAAATACACCTACTGTATCGGCAGGTACTTATACAGTTGTTGTTACAGATAATAATGAGAATACCCATCGGGCAATATACCAAGTGTCTGAACCTGAAGAAATACTTGTTTTAGAAACTGTAACGCACTTGAAATGTGCAGGAGAACAGGATGGAAAAATCAATATTACCGTAGAAGGCGGTGTACCACCCTATACATTTTTATGGAGTACTGGTGACACCACAGAAGATATAAATAGTATTGTTGCTGGTAGCTATACTATACAAATAAAAGATGCTAATGCATGTATCTATGTAAAAACAATAACGGTAGAACAACCACCTGGATTATTTATAGATGGTACTATTGATAGAACATATCCTTCATCAAGTGGAGTAGATGATGGTAGTATAACTGTTACTATAGGAGGAGGAACGTCTCCATATTTTTATGAGTGGAAAGATGCCAATGGAATAGTGCAAAGTACAGCTACAAATATTCTTACAAATGTTGGGGTAGAGAAATACTCTCTAACCGTTACAGATATCAATGATTGTAAGTTGGTAATAGAAGATGTAGACTTATTTGAGCCACCAGCTTTAGAAGTAGCCGTTACCCCTGTCAATGTAGTATCATGTTTTGGTAATACTTCATCAGGAAGCCTTACCGCAATAGCAAAAGGAGGAAGACCTTTTAATAATAGCAAGCAATATAGCTATCAATGGTATGATGCAGCTACACACCTGCCGATAGGAACGAATAGTTTTTCATTAGAAAATATTGGAGCAGGCAATTATTATGTGAGTATTACAGATGCAGTAGGGGATAGTGCTACCAGCCCTATATATACCTTAGAACAACCAGAACGTATAGCAATGATACTAGATACAGATTATACAAATTGTGGGCTAGGTAATGATTGGACTATACTGTCACAAGTAAGAGGAGGAACTCCACCCTACAGTTATCTGTGGAATACTGGAGCGACAACCGATAGATTAGAGAATATAACCGCAGGAACCTATAGTATACAAATCACAGATATAAGAGGTTGCAGTAAAACAAATCAAATAACGATCACTCCTCCAAACTCATTACAAATTACAAAATCAGTATCCATTCCAACATGTTATAACGCATGCGATGGGGCAATCTTATTAGAAACAGTAGGAGGAACCCCACCCTATACCTATGAGTGGAATACAGGTAGTATCCAAGAAGACCTAACCGATATTTGTTCAGGAAACTATACAGTTACCATAACAGATAGCAAAGGATGTCAAATTATTCAAGAAATTAGCGTAGACAGTCCAAAGGAATTAATCGTTGATCTAGGAGAAGATACTGTGCTATGTAAAGACCAAACTATAGTAATAAACGCAACCATTACAGATCCTAATGCAAGCTATCAATGGTCTTCATCAAATGGTTTTACCACTACAGAACCATCTATAGAAGTTAGTGAACCAGGAAGTTATCAGGTGATGGTAACCGATAGTAAAGGCTGTTTGGCCGTAGATAGTATATTTATAGATAAAGTTACCGATATTATTAACGCTCAGTTTATAGCATCAACCTATGTCTATGCAGGAGAGAAGTTTGTGATTGTAGATAATAGTGATCCTATACCTGATACTATTGATTGGATATTTCCAGAAGTGGCAATAGTAAGTTATGAAGATGATAACTATGCCGAGGCAGTGTTTGAAACCGCTGGAGAATATGAGGTTACCCTACAAACCTATCTTGGAGCATGTACAGCTATGACCACCAAAAAAATCATAGTTATCGATAAAGAATTTGAAGGAGAAGAACGAGAGAATGAAAAAGAGATTCACAGTTATATTGATTATTTGGTCTATCCGAACCCTACCAATACAGGAAGATTTACGGTAGATGTAAACTTATCAAAACCACAAAATATCAATCTTAAGATATATAATATGGTAGATAATACCTTGTTAGACTCACGCAAGGGTAAAGAGAAAGATACATACACTTTTGATTATGATATGTCATCATTACCATCAGGTATGTATTTTATTCTATTAGAAACTCCTACAGCAAGTCAAGTTAGAAAGTTGATAATAGAATAGTTTTAGTGTGTTATCGTGTGAAAAGGAGGCCTCATAAGCCTCCTTTTTCTATATATACTATTCTTATAATCTGAGTGATATAGATAAGTTATTTTATTTGTTCTATATTTACCTCATTGTTGTTTAGTAGAAAAAATATTACAACGTAAAATAGTAGAAGCATTAAAAACAAAAGTTTGAAACACTGAGTATTGAGAAATCATTACTCACTACTAACTCATAAATGAAAAAAAAATATCTCAGTTTCAAAAAACGGGACAATTATGTTGTATTATTAAGGCATAAATACAAAAACACTTATAATCAATGTAGGAATATTAACAATTATTCCTACATTATATAAAAAAAGTTGCACTACTTATCGAGTATGTTGCTGTTTATAACGAATATAGGGGAAAAATCCCCTGTAGTATAAAAAAACAATAGATTATATTACACTTTCTTTGTTATTAAAACAGTTTTTTGAATCAATTGTATAATAAAAAGAAAGACACACAGACACTATCAATTAACAGTAAAAAATAAATTATGGCCATACAAACTACCACCACCATCTATATTGCCAACAAACAACTGAGTTCCTATAAAACCCTTCAGTTACATCAGGAAATTGATGCTCATCATTCATTAGAGTTGGTATGCCGTACTGATGCAATAGAGCAACTCTCTGATGAGCTAATTGGCGAGAGTAAAGAATATATAGGTAGTATTATCACCATACAAGTAAGTGCC
>NZ_OMKE01000010.1 GCF_900299535.1 Aquimarina aquimarini
ATACCAATGTAGAAGGCGGCGTATACAAAAATGAGTTTGAGGCAGTAGATGCCAATTTTGATGCTTACCCTAAGATGGATATCTACAGATTCCCAAAAAGTGAAACACAAACGGCTACTGTAGTAGAGAATTCCGATCCAGATGGATTAGGAAGAATCAAAGTACAATTTGCATGGCAGAAGCCATTGGGAGAGCGTACACCTTGGTTACGTATGATGACTCCCCATGCAGGCGCAGACAAAGGATTTCATTTTATCCCAGAGATCAATGAAGAGGTAATGGTAGGATTTGAAGGCGGTAATGCAGAACGCCCCTTTGTATTAGGTGCTTTGTATAATGGTAGTAAAAACCCATCATCATGGCAATCGCAGAATAATGATATAAAGGCAATTAGAACAAAGAGTCAGCACACGATTACTCTAGATGATAGTAATGGGGCAGAGATGATTACGATTACCGATAAGAACAATAATATCATTCGTATAGACACAGCCAACAACAATATAGAAATCTCTGCATTAGAGAATATGACGCTGAATGCTAAAAACATGCAAATCAACGTTCAGGAAAATTTAGATGTTTCGGTAGGAGAAAATAAAAATGAAAGTATTGGTAAAAATCAAACATTAACAGCAAAAAACAGTACTATTTTAATTGAAGAAACAGCGGAATTTCAATCTAAAGAATTAGAAAAAAATGCTGAAAGAATAGTAATGAATAGTACCAAAGAAAATATGGAGCTTTCTAGTTCTAAACAATTAGTAAGTAATAGTTCAGAGAAAAATATATTGATATAATGCGGGATTTTGGTACCGATATATTAAAAGATACTAACCAGAATAAAGATTCTATCTTACTCAGGCATCTACGTAATATAAAACCTTCAGATGAGTTTATTTCTTATCTGGTTGCTTTAAAATATTATGAAGGCGATAAAGATGCAGTGTCAAAACGCATTGATTATAGAATAGGGATAGAATACCTAGGTGAGGATTCACAAAAGCTTCCACACGTTTTTAGATTGTATAAAAAAGAATTATTCTTTAATAGAAAAAAACCTTCTCTTATTATTGAAGAAATAGCAACAGCTTTATCATCGGTTATCTACCCGTTAGAAATAACAGTAGATCATAGGGGTAAATTCACATCTATTATCAATCACGATCAAATAAAGAAGCGGTGGCCTGCGGTAAAGAGAAATATTCTTAAAGAATACAGAGGGGATATCACTTTTAAAATCATAAAAAAGTTTGAGGAAACAATCAAGGATCATAAAAAATTAGAGACATCCTTATATCGTGAGATTTTTTGGAGCATCTTTTATCATCCCGTTTATATTGGGCATAATGAGGAACTGAAAAAAGAAACCTCGATGTTATTTCCTTTAGAACCTTATGATCCGTTAGTTGTATACAAAGGAGCAACTACAATAAGCCCGATAATCACAGAGTATAATACAATTCAAGTGCAATTTAATGGGCAATCAACCATACCCAATAAGAGTCGTTTTCATCTAGAGAAGAAAGAGCATGTTATCACTTCTGATCTTCAAATTGATTATGATCTAGATCAAAATACACGCATTCCCAATTTGATACATACTACCTGTGATATATATGATGAGACAGACGAGAAAGAAATAAAAGCAATAGAACTTTTGGTAACTCGACAAGAAGGTGATCAATATGCCAAGAGTAGCTTTATGAAGAAAGAAAATAAGCAACCTGATAGAGTAAAGGTGAAACCCAAAAAACGGGATTGGTTTTTTGGATTTAAGAAAAAACAAGTATGAGCCAGAAAAAGTTAGTGTGCCATGGGGCAATGTGCAAATGCCAGTTTGGTGATGTACCTGATATGTTGACTGTGCAAAGCCAACAAAAAAACTATATCAATGACAATGCAGGCAGTCAAAAACTGATTGCTACCGATAAAGAGTTAGGAACGCCATTTCAGGCAAAAACCTTTGGTCAGTGTAAATTACAACCAACAGGAAGTAGTTTTAAACCCTGTATGCAAAATATTACTGGGTGGGATGGTATTTTTGAAAAAACACAGCTACAAGCCAATCAAGGGTATCCGCTACTAGAGGACAGTAAAGCTACTTGTGCTATTGCAGGAGCCCCTTGTGTAGAAATTGCTTTTCATGGGCAGACGGCTACCCCTTCTGCGCAAAATGTTGACAATGCAGATCAAGATTTACTAAGCCAAGTAGTACCAATGATCAATGTACAAGAAATCGATATGCTTTCTCCATATGATGGGATAAAAGTAACAGAAGAAAATAAGAGTGAGGCTACAATAGAACAAGAAGAACAAAATATTTCTGTAACTGTAGACGTTACAAAAGATACTTTTGTTCCTTTGGGGGTTCCTGATCATACAGGAAACATAGAGAATGACCATATTAACTTTAGTATTGATATTGAAGAAAACCCTGCCGAGAAAATGATGGTAGAAATTTTGGATAATGGAAAACCTCATTACAAAGAAGAAATAACAGATCAGGCAATGCTCTCTGTGGGTAGTCATGAGTGGCAATGGGATGGCTTTGATACTCATGACAATTTGGATACAACTTTTTTAAAAAAAGGAAACCTAGAAATAAAGGTTACTGTATGGTTTCAGAGTAAAGAAGAGAATGACATTAAGGCTATAGACAAATTAGTAGCTGATGAAGTAGATTGGGTAGATGTTAATATACAACGTAATATAAAACAAATAAAAGTTACACTTAGAGTAAACCTAAAAGATGGAGGAGCAAAGGGGTTAAATCAATGGGATAATGTATCAAAAGAAGCTTTAGCTTATTATTCTGATTCTCCTTTCAAAACTAGATCAAAAAACTATAGTAAATTAAAAGAGATGACTCTAGACGGTATCTCTAATCATTGGAGTAGAAAATTATCAAAAACTAATGGAGTTACAATTGGAAATACTAATTATGAAGTTATAGTAAAAGCATTATATGATGAAGGTGGGATGAAAGCTCCTAAAGTTGTATACAATACTAATAAACAAGCAGGACGATCTAGAAACTGGGAATTATCGAGAAAACTGTTTTATAATATAGGGTTTTTGTATTATAAGGGTTGGAGAAAATTAGACTCATCTTATATTGTATTTAATACAAATGGATGGTATTTTGAAGAAGAGCGAAATGCTATTGTAGATTTTAAAGATACTGCCGCTCATGAAATAGGTCATGAAATCTTACTTGCGTATGGAGGGCATGCTTATTCTAAAAAACATAAAAAATCTTCAACACTTATTACGCAAAGTGTATTATCAAATCAGCCTGATTATCCAAAGGTGGGAGAAATAGATTTAATGAAGTATTATCAAAATACTGTTAAAATAGCTGATAAAAATAGGGTTGTAGCTTCTGAGAAAGATGTATTAAGTCTATTATGGTTAACCAAAATAAAGATTTCATGAATTACATAAAAAATATTTTATTTATTGCCTTAGTACTTATTGTTTTCTCTTGTAAAACGGTTATAATCAGACCTACGGTTAAAGGGGTTGTGTATAATGAGAGTAACATTCCAATAAAAGAAGCACAGGTCGGTGTTTATAAAAGTGTAGATTCTTCTTTTGTGAAAATGACTAAAACTAATAGCAAAGGAGAGTTTATTTTACCTAAACTATCAGTTAAAGAGAAAATTATTCCTTTAGCAAAAAGAAATAATTATAATTTTTTAAAATCTCTATTTATTATAAAAAAAGAAGGGTATCAAGAATACCTCATAGAAATAGATGTGCAAAATAAAGATACAATCTTATTGAAATCGATCATTCTAAAGCAAATTTCACAAAACTAACTGTTAAATGAAATGTATTATAATATTATTCATATTACTATCTGTTTTAAGTTGTAATACAACAAAAAAAATCAATCGTATAGAAGGACATATCTATCTTAAAGATTCTACTACATTAAATAATGTTCAGGTATATTACCCTTTAAAAATTGATAGAGCTTCATGGATATATAATGAACTTGCTAAAACAGATGAAAGCGGTTTCTTTTCAATAAAAAATAGTAATGTAAAAAAAAGTAAATGGATTTCTTTAAACAAAGCAAAAGACTCTATTAAAATATACCTAAGTTTTACAAAAAATAAAGATATAAAATCAAGTGTTACTAAGAAGTTTCCTGTAAATATTGAAATTACAAAATCAATAAAAAATATTATAGATTTAGGTGAGATTTATATGTCTTTTTGATACTATTTTAAAGTGAAAATATAAAGATGAAAAAATACTATTTAATACTTATAACTATTTTGATACATTCTTGTGCATACTACAAATATATTCATCGTAATAGAATTGAAGGATACGTATATGACTCAAATGGCATTCCTGTTGCAAATACAACTATTGTGTTCGTTATTGAAGAAAATGAAAAAGGTTTGGTAATCCTTTCTAAAAATGACTCCACCTTAACAGATAAACAAGGCTACTACTATTTTGATGAAATAAGTACTATTGAAAAAGGTGTTATTGGGGGTGAACGAAGAAAACCATTTCCGTTGCCATATACTTTTATTGCTAAAAAAAATGGAATAATTATAGATACTATTAATGCTAGATTATATGCAAATCAAAAAAACGAGATTAAAATAGATACATTAATTGCAAAGGTTGACTAAAATAAAGATTTTATGAGAAAAATTGTTTTATATTTTATAGGAATACTATTAATCTCATCCTGTGTGACAAACAAAGAGGTTTTACGCCCCTATGTAAAATTTGAAATCTATGATTCAATTACCAAAAAGCCAGTTGATAATGTTACTTTGTCTAGTACAATAAATGATTCGTCACAAGAGTTGAACGATCAGAACATGTTTTCTGATAAAAAAGGAATAATAATTATTCCAAAATCAGAAGTTTCTTTAGGGGATCACAAAAAGATTATGCTGTTGACCACTATAAAGTATGTATTTAAGAAGCAAGGATGTGAAAAGTTCATTTTGGATTTACACTCACATTTGAAAATAAAATCTTCTAATGATCTAAAAGAAAGATATAAAACAAAAATATTTCTAGAAAGAAGCAAGTAGTTCTATAATTCATGTCAAATGTGTTTAATAGCATAATATTGCACCAATATTGACAACATGATACCAATATAAGTTATGGCAGAAAAAAAAGACACACCTATTGTTTTAAAAACCAAAGGAATTAATGAAGTAGTCATAGGAGAAGAAGGCAAATTAAGAGTTGTCAAATCTGGGGAAACAGAGGTGCTAAGTGTTGCCACTACAGCCTCAGATAATACTCCTGTAAAATGGGTATGGATTGCTACAGAATATCTCAAAGAGGCAAAAAAAATGCAACCTGCTCAGGTATATGATAAGTGGGGCGAATGGAAATCTAAAAACACTGACAAACCAGTAAATAAATATGGTATTGGGCATCAATATGTATATGGTAATGCAGTTAGTGCAAAGCCTACAAAAAAGGATTTATTAGAAGGAACTATTTATTATTTTGAGCCTTTTATAGATGTTCCTTCTTTAGAAAATGGGTGCTATATAGCTTCTGTAGATACCCCAAAGATATTATCTGCCTATTTTGCTAAAAGCAAAGATGAATTCAAATACCCAGGAGAAACAGGTAAAAGTAATATCTATACCTATAAAAACACCATACGATTATATATTTTGGGGCATATGTTGCCTAATTATACGGTTGACTATCATAATTTTGCATTGTTTGAAATAGAGATATGGGATACCGATGGCAATAAGATTACAGAAGATGAAAAACCATTACGATATTTTCAAAAAACAAACCCAGGCACATTTTCTGTCAACACTTTAACAGAAATAAACATAGTGATCGATGAAAAATGGAGAGAAAAGAGTAAGCATAAAGAGAAAACTGTAAAAACCTATTATGCCAAAATCAAAACCACACTCTATTATAATGAAGATACCTCTACAGAAGAAAAATTAAGCGAAGAAGAAAAAGGGCGTAATATTAACCATCATAAAAACCCTACCAACAGAAATCCTCTCATGAGAAGCATTAATAAGTTTGAGAGCGTAGCCCCTAATCTAGAAACCGTTGCCGTAACTTATACAGAAGAAGATGAAAAGGTGAGTAATTCCCTAGAGTACAAGGTGCTATTTGGATTGTTTAGTATCAATGCAGGGAGAGATGTAGGTTATGGTATGCGCCATGCAGCAAAATATACAACAAAAGATGTAGGAACATACGACACTACAAAAGGTACAGTAGTAGAGAACCAAGAGGTGTCATTCCAGGTAAAATATGATACAATGGATGTTGTTCTGGATAAGTATGAAGCCCAGAAAAACAACATGTTTGTAGTGGTAGGTGATGTAGAATATAGTGCCCGAAGTAACGAGCCCTGTAAATATTCAAAACTGCTGATTGAGCATAAAAGTAGGGCAGAGCCTTTTGTACTTTTTGACGAAGACAGCACCTCTACAGCACCTATAGATCATACCGATCTTGTATTTGGTATTGTAGCAGGAGATAAAAAAGAAACCATCAAAATTACGGCTGTTGGGTTGGCAATACAAAATTACCAAGACAAAGGCTTAAAAAAGCCAAGATGCTTTGGGATTACCACATCAAAAAGACTTAAAAAAGGTAGACTAGTAAATAAAAAAGAAAAACACCGCGATCAAGAAGAGTTTAAGCACAATACCATAGAAGATGTGTTTACTATGGAGAAAGCCTATGTGTTATATCCCGATGCCCTTAATACTACTACCAATACTAATTCTGAAACGACAGGAGATGAAACCTTAGATATACAATCACAAGACATAGATTATACCCATACTAAGAATGGTATAAAACTAGAAGTAGGATACCTATATAATAAAAACTATGATAATAGAGTTTTAAACTTTTTGGCTTATGATACAGCCTATTTAAAGAGTAATCAGTTTATAGAAGCTTTACGAAATATTTGGGTGGTTCGTTATTTGGTAAAAATAGCAAAAGGAGAACCCATACATCAATCTTACTTTGTGCCTATAGGAACCTGTAGATACCCGAATCAATTAGCTCGTATTGCAGTATATCCAGATATGAAATGGGTAATTAATTTCCATTATAATATTAAAGAGCCATTATATTATAATCAAACCCCTACAGAGATGGAGTATCAAAGCCATTCTGGGGATCGTGACATGTCTGGCAATATAAAACGAAAAAGAGAAGCCGCTACGGCAAAACATATAAGTACAGCCTATCAAAACCAAAAGAGTGAGTTTGGATTATATGTGGAGTGTGAAGTTGATGGGAGTAGTAAAATAAAATTAGGAAAAGATTTTGCTGAGAAGTTTCGTAAAATGATTTCTCCTTTAACTTGGATGGTAGATAGGCTAGATAGTGACTTAGGGGTTTCTAATGCCAAAAAAGAAGAAGAGAAGCTAAAACTTTCAGGTAAAAAAGGTTTGATGGCACGTTTAAACAAACTACCCATGAGCTTTGAACTTAAGGCCCCTAATATAGGTGTGGGTCTTGGTATTGGGTATGGTGAAACACAATGTCATGAAGTAGGCTATGAACTTGAAGGTAGGATATTAATGAATCCTATTATAGGAGCCAATGTTACACTAGATGTATTAGCACTAGGGAGTAAATTTAAACCTTGGGGAGCTATTATAGATGCGTTGGATATTGCTGCTTTTTTACTAGAGTTTTGCTCTGGTGGTAAAATTGAAGCCGAATATGTAATAGAAGTTAAATTTACAGCAGAAATATCATTGGTTGGGACAGGAAGTAAAGATGGGAGTAATAAACCCGCAGAATTAACTTACAACTTTGCGAATAAAAAATATGCAGGAAATATTGCACTGCAAGGAAGACTAAGAGGAGAAATTACTTTTAAATTTGGAATAAAATTAAAAGCAGTTGTAATGGATGCAAAAGGTATTGTTCCAGAAGACAAAGACAAAAAAATGGAAGAAATAGCTGGTGTAGGAATAGAATTAGGAGCTCATTCAGAAGTTTCATTAACTCTAGGTAAAAACTTTGGAGAACAAGACAACTTTACTTCAGACTTTTATTTTTCGGGGGTTACTGTATTTATAAAATTTCAAGGAGGAAGGAAAAAAAAGAAAAAACCTTCACCTTATGAAATTATTCCTGACTTAGAAAAATCTTTTGATGTATTAAAAAATAAAGGAGAATATAAATGAAAACTATAAAATTAATAGTTGTAATAATAATTTTGTTTACTAACTGTAAAGGGCAAGACAAAAAGAATATTGAAATGGAAACTAAATATAATACGAAAACACCAAAAAATCTATACTACCTTAATATAGAGTTGTTTATGACTTATGAGATATATATAAACGACATCAAAATAGCAAATAACATTCAATCTGGCCCAGTATCTGGATTAAGATACTTAAATGAATATATATTAAATTCTGGAAAACAAACAATAAAGCTAGTAGATAGAGATATAAATCCTCCAGGAAAATCTAACCTTCCAGATAACATTTTCGAGAAATTTGGCTTAGAAGTTTACAGTACAGATGAAAATGAAGAAAATATACAAATCGTGAAAAAATTAGATTTCCCTAATATACCAACACCAAGACCATATTATTATGAAAATACTTGGGAATTTGATGCTGTAGTACCATATAATGTAGATGGTTGGAAGAAAGGTAAAGATTTATCAAAATTAGATGAAGAGGAATTAGAAGAAAAAGTAGTTGCTAAGTTCAAACATTTACGTAATTTAATAAATAACGGTAATGTTGATGAATTTATGACAGAAAATGCGAAAGGATATGAAGAGTTTGTAATTACTAATTATTATCAAAAAAAATGGTCAGAATTTGATGAAAATATCAGAGAATTGATTGATGATCAAAAAGGTTTTATGCTTCCACTCGAGAATTATAAAATAAAAATACATGGGAACGGTAAATTAGTAACTTTGGAGAGAGTGGATAGATCTTATTTAGGAGAGAGTGCATTGATAGCTCTTGACGAAGGAGAAAACACTTTGTATACAAACTACATTAGTTTATATATGCCAGAAGGAAGCCATGAATTAAAACCAATACGATTGGTTGTTGATTATACTATTGCCGATTTTTCAAAAAAATAAAATTAAGTTCTAAAATTTTAATAAAAATGATAGCTCCAAAATAATACCTATTATTTCTAGTGTTGATAAAACATTTGATTTAGTTAAAAATAAAGGAGAATACAAATGAAAAAATATGTGCTTAAAATTCTAATAGTAAACTTTATATTACTACAGATTTCTTGTAAAACTAAAAACAAGAATGATATCAATTTAGAAAAAACTCAGAATAACCCAGAATATTATCTTGGATATAAATACCCTATACCTTATGAAATATTGATAAATGACATAGTCGTTGATAAAAACTTAGAAGGAGGCAAAAATGGTGCTGAAAATCTAAATCAATATATATTAAAAAACGGTGAACAGAAAGTTGAGATAAAAGTACTTCATCCTTTTATAGAAAAAGGAGGTTTGTTATCTAGTCAAGATTTATCTATTTTAAAAGCGAAAGTATATTTAATAGAAGGAGAAGAAGAAGATATGACATTAATAAAGGAGTTAAATTTTAAAGAAATAGAAAAAAAAGTGCCTTTAATTAATCAAGAATGGAGTTTTAAAGCAACTTTACCTTTTCAACTTATTGGATGGGGGAAATCAAAAGATTTAAAATCCTTTGAAGAAGATGAATTAAAAGAATTAGTTGTAAAAAAATTTACTGTATTGAGAGAGCTTCTAAATACGGGAAAAACAAGGGATTTTATGGGAGAGCTAGAATTTAGAAATAATGAGTTTTTTATAGCTAATTTTTTCACTAATTCTGAAAAAAATGATTACCTCATTAATTTAGAAGAAACTTTCAAAGAACATAAAGATAAAATGCTCCCTTTAGAAGATTTTAAACTTAGAATTTTAGGAAATGGCAGAGCTGTTACATTAGAAAGAATTAATAAACATACTGGTCAAGGAGTGCTTGTGGCTGAAGATAAATCAAAAAACATATTATATCTTAATTACATCATATTACATATTCCTTTAGGTAAAGAAGAATTAGAAATATTAAGAATAAATCCTTTAATCACATCTCTTGATGAAAAATAAAGGAGGATACTTTTGAGGATATGATCAATTTAGGAGATGTTAAAGAACCACAGCCTTTAGAAAATTTTGAAATACATTTATATTATCATAAGTAGAGTAGCAACATTGGTAAAAAAAAGATGATAAAGAGCCAGCTTTTGATTTAAAGATCCAGAAACAGGAGTGCGATCATGGCAACCTGTATACATTTATAAAGATATTACAACAGGGGAATGGGAAAGGTGTTAATAAAATGATATGATGAGAAAGGTTTTAAAAGTAGTATTTATAACGCTAACATTCGGGTTTTATTCATGGAATCAAGCACAAAATCAAAATTCTGGAAATAAAATAAGTTCCAATGCAATATAGATAACATGACTTTATCCAAATAAAAACACATGAAAAAACTTAGTTTATGGCTTATTGTAACCCTTTTGTCTTGTAATTCTCCAAAACTAGGAGAAGATATATTGAATTTTGAAAAACTAGATATAAGTTTTGGTATTGAAGACTTTTATTCTAAAGAATTTGAAAAATCTGAAATATTTGAATTACAGAAAGATGAAATTCTAAGTGGAAAAAAAGAAGAAGAATTTGGGGATAAATTGATGAAATTTTGGGATTTTCATACCATAAAAATTGATAGTGTTTATAGGGAGACATGGAGTTATTCTGACCCAGGAAGATTAATTGGAATTCAGTACAACATGATGGGGTGGTCTTCTGGGGATAGTTTAGCACATTACCATAATATGTATTTTGAGAAAATTGATATGATGAATAGTGCTAATGGGGAGTTTATGGCATTAGTAGCAAAAAATGAAAGTAAAAATAGAGATGATTTTGATAGTTTATTAAATTATCTCAAACAAAAAGAAGGAGAACCTACAGTTGTTAAAAATGACTTTTTTGGCGTATATTATAATTACTCTTGGAATTTGAATGATAGATATATATCAATAACTTCAAAGTTAAATAATAAAAAAAACACACTTAAAATAGATTTCGAAATTAATGAAGATAGTATTGTTATGGATACTATCAAAAAACCCTCAATTGATACAAGATTATTTATTATAAATAAAAAATATAAAGATTCAATAATTGGGAAATTACATTCTGGGGATTGGTTGTTTTTAAAATAGATAGCTTTTTATTTTAGTACAAATGATTAAAATGATAAAAAAATCATTTGTACTACATATAAAACTCTATAAATAAAGATATACTAGAATTACAATTGATTACTACATGTATGACTATTCAAAATAGATTCTACAATTAAAACAATACAGATGACACTACTTAAAAGAACAAAGAATAATTTTAGGTTTTTACTAATACTACATTGCACGATACTAATTTTTAGTTGTAATAATGATACTTCTAAACAATCCAGAATTGAAAAAAGTATAGTTTCTGTAAAAACAAGTAACTCAATCCAGAACAATATCACTGTAGAGCAATCGAATCATAGTATTGACTCTACAACGTATATAATAGACTGTTTAAAAGATATTATACCCAACGCAGAAAAGATCATGGCAACGATGGAGGGTGCTCTAGTGCAGAAAGGTGTTTTAATAAATACAAAATCAGATGGATATAGAGATTTGTTTTTTAAATATTTAGCATGTAAGGATTTTGGGTTATACAATACAAGAGATATTCATAAAGGAGAGAGGTTGTATTTTGAAAATAAATTACAGCTAGCCAAAATAACTCAGAAAAACATTCAATTATTTGATCATCATGATGAAAAATCAAATGCTTGTCATTTGGATTCATCTAAAAAAGAAGAATTTAAGAAAGGTGCCCTTAACACGTTTATGAAAATCAATACTGATTTTATAAATTTTATAATTCACGGAGATGTAACCACTAAATATTCACAAGATACTTCACTGGTCACAATTTTAGAAAAAGAGTTTCCTGTTGAATATTTTGGTAATAGAGATGTGCAATATATGATATGCTTTTTGATTTATTTAGATTTAAAAACATACGGAGAAGAAGAAAAAGAATCAGAATTCATACAAGCTAAAGAAGCTATTGAATACTATAAGAATGATCAAAAAAAGCAAAATAATAAAGATGAGAAACCCGAGAAAAAGAATGATGTAAATCATATAGAAATCATTGAACTCTCTGATAAAGACGCTAAGGAGTATGAAAAAAATGGAGGAGTGATAGAGGAAACTATTTCTGAGTCTGATGATAATAGATAAAATGAATAAAAACGAGATATTATTAGTAAACCAATTATTTTAGAACCTTATGGAGTCTAGTACTTTTACAGGGTGTCTATACTATGCAATACTATTGGCTACTTTTTTGTTTGGGGGGTATATGCTCTATATAGGTGGAGGTAAAATTACAAAAGGAATAGACTATGAGTTAAATGGTGAAGTTGCAAAAGGTACTATAACAGGTTATAGTGAAGAATGGGATAGAGAAAAGAATGAAACGTATTACACCCCTATCATCGAGTATACAGTATTAGAAACTAGTTATAAACTAGAGTCAACAGTTTCTAGTAACTCTAAGTCTTTTTTCAAGACAAGAAGAATCCTATATAAAATAGATAATCCAAAAAATGCTATAGAAGGCGGTTTTTTTATAATATGGATATTTCCTATCCTTACAGTATTTCTAGGCTTAGTTTGTGTT
Organism: Aquimarina aquimarini; assembly: GCF_900299535.1. Classification (GTDB taxonomy): domain Bacteria; phylum Bacteroidota; class Bacteroidia; order Flavobacteriales; family Flavobacteriaceae; genus Aquimarina; species Aquimarina aquimarini. The sequence goes on from NZ_OMKE01000010.1 coordinate 12,797, forward strand.
GGTGCTGGATACGCTATTATAAAAACAACAAAAGCTTAAAAAAAGAACAAGATGATATGCGTCATTTAATGGTTAATTTGGTATGATAACCCGTTGTAAAATGTATTTTTGATACATCATAATTAGATATTTAAACCCATATAGATGAAATACAAAGTACTCATTTTTATAGCCGTTTTAATTTTACTATTTCTAGGAATTAAGATGGTAAAAAAAATCAATTTTAATACAGAATATGAAGTTGGGCAAGTGATAGATAGCCTTCATCATGTAAAAGTGTATTACAATGGGGGAGTATCACATACTGATGGTAGAAACCTTGCGCCAGATGGCTATAATTTAGGAATTAAGTATCAATGTGTAGAATTTATAAAAAGGTACTATTATGAGCATTTAAATCATAAGATGCCTGATACCTATGGTAATGCAAAGGATTTTTTTGATGAAACACTACAGGATGGAGCGCTAAACAAACAAAGAAATTTATTGCAGTATCATAATGGGGCAGAGACAAAACCAAAAATTAATGATATCATAATTTTTAGCAGAAGTTTATGGAACCCTTATGGGCATGTAGCTATTGTAGCAGAAACAACGCAGGATAGTATCACGATAATTCAACAAAACCCTGGACCTTTTGGAGAAAGCAGAGAAAAATATAGAATAATAGATAAAGAACAAAAATATTATATAGAGAACGATCGTGTTTTAGGGTGGTTAACGTTGAACTCTAAGTAAAAGTATATCTCTAGGTACTGAATTATAATACTATCTCATAAAGAGGATTAAATCGTTTTTAAATTCCAAAAACTTATTTTACGCCTGGTAACAAAACCCAATTTTTCATAAAGTTTGATTGCTCCAATATTTGATGTTACAACATGTAAATATGGAGTTTTACCTTCATCAAAAATTTGATTCGTAGTATACGTTATTAATTGTTTAGCATAACCCTTTCCTGTATGATTAGGGCGAGTTACTACAGCACTGATCTCTGTAAACTCATTCATTTTCATTCTTTCTCCCGTTACAGCAATTAATTCATCATTTTTATAGATTCCGAAATATTTTCCTAAATCCGATGTTTTTTTATTAAAATAACCAGGCTGAACCAAATTTACCAGATCAAATAAGTCTGTTTTTTGTTTTTTAGATGTTAACTCAACAATTTGCTCGCGTATTTCTGTATCAATAGGTTTTTCAAGGAGCATTTGATTACAAATCAAATCTTTATTTAATACTATTGGATTACTGAATAGTGGTTTTTCTCCAACCACATAAAAATCTTTAGTTAAGGTTGAATATTCATTGATACCTTTTTCTGAACTGTCACCGTTTTCAAAACCACCGAAGGGACAGTATTCTGGATTATAGAATTTAATACCATTATAATCTAGTGCTAGACTATGATGGGTTTCATTCAAAGAATTCCAAACAGGATTGTCCAATTTATTTTTCTGTATTTTTTTCATTTCGAGTATTATATAATGTTTTAGTAAATTCAGCCTTGGCGTTGTCGATAAAGTCATTTTGCATGGTGATAATGAAAGCAAATTATTTAATCAATGGAGCTATAGGGTATTATGTTTACTTGTTTAAAAATAAGGAGCTTACATCTTATATTGTTTTGATATTTTTTTTTCAGGAGTTTTACATATTAAATATAAAGAGATTAAGAAAAACCATTCCAAAGGTTTCATTAAAATGTAAGTGATATTTGAACCTGTTTTAGAATTGATTTTCAGAGAAAGATTATATCCATATTTATCATAATTGGTTCTAATGAAATTATGAAATTTTGGAGATAGGTCTTGTATCATTTCTTCAAAAGCGTTGGCTATTTGTAATTGTCGATTTACAATTATTATTTTTGCGTTTCTCTTTCCTAGGCGAATTGGTTTAACAATTTCAGGGCTTCCTTTAGCAGCAACTGTGCATAGATAATGTCCTTGATGGTCAAGAATTGGAGGATGTGTTTTTTGAGAAAAAGCCCAAGTTGTTGTTTCTGTAAATACTTTAGAAATAGAATCTATATCTTGCCCAAATAGCGTTAGAATTATTGTAATAATAATAAAAAAAGGAATAAAAAGTATTAAAGCCCAAATAGATTCATCAAATCTATTTGCTAAAATGGTATTACAATAATTCAAAAAATTATTTTTATAGGTTTTGTTTTTGGCTATTACTTTTTCTTTTCGGATAATTTGGATTATAAGTAATAAAGCGATAATAAAGCTTAATAAGGGTGTAAATATAAAGAGGAATGTTCCTTCATTTTCTTTATAATGACCTAAGCTTTCTGTATTATGAGAGGTGATTTGTAAAAGAATGACTAAATTGATTATGATGCCTATAAATAAAAAAATAAGAGATAAAACAAGAATTAATGGGGGTAACTTTCTTCCTTTGACCCAGATCAATACTGCCGAAACATTAAAGCAAATAAAATAGAGAAGTAGTGTTATAATATGTTGTCCTCCAAAAGGTATGTAACATTCTGGATCTATTGGGTCTATTGCAGTATAGTATTGATTTGAGTGAGTTAAAAGTCCCAGCGCAAATAAAGCAAAAGATATTATGTAAATAATAAAAAGTATTATTTCTATAGCATTTATACTTCCTTTCTTTTTTTTTAATCCTATAATACATAAAAAAATGAAGATAAAAAATGAAATAATTAATAGTAAAAGTCCTCCCATGAATTTATTTTTTATTGACTGGCAATTATTTATTTGTAATATTTCTTTATTATTTTAGTTTTTATTTTTCTAGGTAGTTTAATGTTGCGCATTGAGGCTTTTGAGTATACTTCCTCTTGATTCCAAAATAACTCGTTCGTGTGTTGAAAATCATATCAATAAAAGAAGAACCAACCAATTTATTCTCTAATTCATAGTAAAGATGTATTTTTCCAGCTGCATCTCCTAACTTTTCAAATGGAATTTTGATATTAAAATATTTGTCTCTAGATGTATAAATACTGTATTGTCCGTCTGGACTATGAAGCCTATAATATTCTCCTTCTGTTATAGTACTTACCTAATAAATAATAATAAATGTACAAATTAGTATTCCTAATATAATTTTATAGGTAAGTTTCATTTTTTAGTTTTCAACTAATGTTAAATGTTAATTGTTGATATATAGAGATTTAATGGATTTAGCGTTTTGTAGTTTAATCTCAAATTTAATTATATTTTTTTAACGAGCCTCATTTTTCTTTTTTGACCCTAGAATAAATGTTTTAATACTGATTTATAGGCTCGCTTTTTTGAAACTAGATTGGATGTAGGCGAAGTTCTCGATGCGTTTTTCTTTCTTTTGATTTCATCCATTTGTAGAGCTTATAATCCAGATGTTTCTTAATGATCTTTATCGTAAAAGAAAATCAGCTATTTTTTATTTTGAAGCATAGGTGAAAAAGAGAATGTTATTGCGGTAAATTCAAAGTATAAATGATATTACATTGTAATACTAGAAAATAATCCATGTACCAAGTATAAGCTTGGTGCATGGATTATCGATATGTGTATAATAAACCAAAAAGAGATTATCTGTTTTTTAGTTCATTGATAGTTTTTATAAAGTTTTGTTTAATCTCATCATAGTTGTTATGGCGGTTATTATTCACGATCATTTTTCCGTTGGCAATGGTGCCATAATGCATGCTAGAATCTGTAGCATATACAATCGATGATGACAGGTTTTGTATAGAAGTAGTTGCCAATAACGGTGAAGTGGTATCAAAAAGACAAGCATTTAATGGTTGACCAATTGCAAAGAAATCTGCAACAAAATTATTCATAGCTTTTCTACCAGCAATTGTAGCCATTTCTATAGCATACATACCACTGTCCTTTTGTTGTTCAGAAAAATAAGTATTTCTCTTATGTGATATCAATCGCTGGCCATAATCTAGAATTCGTAACTCCTCTAGAGGGTTTAACCCAACATGACTATCAGTACCAATACTCCAATTACCACCTTGTTCTTGATATTTTCTTAAAGGAAATAAGCCATCTCCTAAATTACCCTCTGTACTAGGGCAAATTACAACATTGGCTTTGCTATTGGCAATTCCGTTAATTTCAGAATCAATAAGATGCGTAGCATGTACCAAATGAAATCTATCATTGAGATCTACATGATCTAATAACCATTCTACAGGTCGTTTGCCTAGGTATGTAATAGAATCTTCAATTTCTTTTAATTGTTCTGATACATGAATATGAAAAGGAATATCTTGCGGTCCTGATTTTGCTATTTCTGCAATATCAGTAGGTTCAACACCTCTCATAGAGTGAATACCTACAGCAATATTTGCATGTTGATATTGTTTGCAAGCTTCTTTGCTAGATTCCAAAAGACTTACATAAGAATCAATAGTAGGAGAGATAAATCTTCTTTGTCTTTCTCCAGGTGCTTGCCCAAATCCTCCTTTTTGATAAAAAATAGGAACTAAGGTGATGCCAATTCCTGCTGTTTTTGCAGCAGCAATCATACGGCTTCCCATTTCTGAAAGATTTGAATATGGTGCTCCATTCTTATCGTGATGTACATAATGAAACTCGGCAACATTTGTATACCCATGGCGAGCCATTTCTGCATATAACATGGTTGCAATGGCTTCCATCTGATCGGGATTCATAGATAATGCCAGTTGATACATAGCTTCTCTCCATCCCCAAAAATCATCAGGATTTGTCCCTCCTTCATGTTTTTCTGCTAGACCTGCCATCGCATATTGAAATGCATGCGAATGTGCATTCTGAAACCCAGGAACGCCATAATATGTATCCCCTTTATTAGGTGTCTTTTGTGGGTCAAAAGAAAAGATATCTGTTATGATACCCTCATCATTTACAGTGATTCCTGTATTTTCTTGCCAGCCATTGTTTTGTAATATTGCTTTAAAATAATAGGTGCTCATGATATTGTATGCATCGTATCGATTAAACTCTTTATAGTATGTTGTAGTACTTTTTGTACTTTGTGTGCCCTGTCTTGATTATATGTTATTTCATTATCATCCATGTATAATATTTTATTCATTTCTAATTGCAGGGTGTGCACATTATTTGTTGGTTTTCCAAAATAACGAGTAATATGCCCTCCTTTGAAAGGGGTGTTGTGGTGTATATCAAACTCGCCAGACTGTAACCCTTGCAATGCAGTTGTAATCAATTGTGGGTGTGCTGTTTTTTGATCATTATTTCCTAGAATCATATCAGGAAACGGATCTTTTTGAATGGTACTTACTTTATGACGAATCGAGTGAGCATCCCAAAGTAATACATGATCAAATTGTTTTTTTCTTTCTTCGATCAAGGCTTCGATTTGCCTATAATATGGCCAATAATAAGTATCTAAACGCCTTTTTATTTCTTCCTGATCTGGTTCGTGATCATCTGATTTATAGATTTTATTACCATAGAAATCAGTAATAGGAGTATTGCTTGTGATAAGTCTGTTATCATTATATAAAGGTACACTCTCTGGATCTCTGTTGAGGTCGATTACCCATCTGCTTAGATTGGCCTTGATTACAGTGATTCCTAATAAAGGAGCAAACTCATATAATCGGTCTACATACCAATCTGTATCATCAATATGCTTGCGCATTCTTTTTTTATAGTGCTTTTTTATCTCCTTGGGGAATTTGGTTCCCGAGTGAGGTACACTTATAATGATTGGAACAGCAGGAGCTTCTGCCTTTTTTATGTTGAATAAATCCATGTTATTTTTGATTTGCTATTTCAGCAATAACCAATACACTACCCTCAGTAAGGTGATTGTGTATAGTGGTTATAGAGGTTAAAGAATGTATAGCCAGAAGATCACCTGTATCGAGGCTATATTTTTTATCTTGAATGTTTATTGTAGCGTTTCCTGCATACACATATACAAATAACCAATCTGATTCGTCATTTGCATGATATTCAAATTGTTTATTTTGTGAGTAATCAAAAGCTTTTAACTCTCCTGTAGTAGTACCAGAAGTCATTAGATTAAAATCGGTACATTGCCCAAAAGAAGAGGTTTCCCATCCTCCTTCAAACTCATCTACATCATAGGGGTTAAGCTGTTTTGAATACCTGTCCTCATGCTTCAAAGTTATAGTACCATCTAAGACCATTAATTTTCTGGAGATATCAGGAAGTGGTGTAAACACCGATTCTTTTGCTACAACAGTGGCCATACTTAATCTAAAATCAAAATCTAGTTGTTTATAATTTGAATCAGGAGGGTATATATAAAATTGAGTGGTATCTCCACCAGCCCAAGTAGTTGTTTTGAATGATTGAGAAGGTACAATTGTAATTTCCATAGATAGTGAATATAAACAAAAGTAGTGTTACTATACTAATTTACTCACTAAGTGAGATTTTAATACTCCGAAGTTTGCATCTAAATTAAAGATTCGTTTCAAACGAATACTCGTGGGCTTGCTTCGCAGTAGTTTATAGAACACTACTTTTGTTGAAATTTGATACTTGTGATCGGTTATAAATTTTCTAGTAGTTCATCATCAACTAGATTAGGCAGTGTTACTTTGAGTTTAGGAGTTCTTTCCATCTCTCGTTTTATAGCAAACAAAGCTTCTTCGTTTCTGGCCCAACTTCTTCTAGAAATTCCATTATTTACATCATAAAATAACATACGCTCTAATTTTTCTGAAGCCTCGGTAGTTCCATCCAGAAGCATCCCGAATCCACCATTGATTACTTCTCCCCATCCAACGCCACCACCATTGTGAATAGAAACCCATGTAGCTCCTCTGAAACTATCTCCGATAACATTATGAATTGCCATATCTGCAGTAAATTTACTACCATCATAAATATTACTGGTTTCTCTGTATGGTGAATCAGTACCACTCACATCATGATGATCTCTCCCTAATACTACAGGGGCAGATATTTTTCCACTTTTAATAGCTTGATTAAATGCTTCGGCAATTTTAACACGCCCTTCTGCATCTGCATATAGAATACGAGCTTGTGAACCAACCACAAGTTTATTCTGTTTAGCTTCTCTAATCCAGGTAATATTATCCTGCATTTGCTGTTGGATTTCTTGCGGAGATACTTTTTTTATAGATTCCATTACTTCTAGTGCAATCTGATCGGTTGTATCTAAATCTTCAGGGTTACCAGATGTACATACCCATCTAAATGGTCCAAACCCATAATCAAAACACATAGGACCTAGGATATCCTGTACATATGATGGATATTTAAAATCAATCCCGTTGTCAGAAATAATATCTGCTCCAGCACGAGATGCTTCGAGTAAGAAAGCATTTCCATAATCAAAGAAATACGTTCCTCTGTTGGTGTGTCTATTGATGGCATTGGCATGTCTACGCAAAGATGCTTGTACTTTACTTTTGAAAGTCTTAGGGTCATTGCTAATCAATGCATTGGATTCATCATAGCTTAATCCAACAGGATAATACCCTCCTGACCATGGATTGTGTAATGATGTTTGGTCAGAACCTAATTGAATATGAATATTCTCATCATAAAATCGTTCCCAAACATCAACAATATTACCCTGATAAGCAATCGATACTATTTCTTTTTGATTTATTGCTTTTTGAGTTCTAGTTACCAATACATTGATGTCATCAATGATTTCATCTACCCAACCTTGCTCATGACGTTTTTGTGCTGCCATAGGGTTTACCTCTGCACAAATGGTGATACAGCCTGCAATATTTCCTGCTTTAGGCTGTGCACCACTCATACCGCCTAATCCAGAGGTCAAAAATATTTTCCCTGCTGATGATTCATTAGGCTGTAGTGTTTTTCTAAAAGCATTCATTACCGTAATCGTAGTACCATGTACAATCCCTTGCGGGCCTATATACATATAGCTTCCTGCAGTCATTTGCCCATATTGTGTAACTCCCAGAGCATTGTATTTTTCCCAATCATCAGGTTGTGAGTAATTAGGAATCATCATCCCATTAGTCACAACTACTCTAGGTGCATCTTTTGAAGAAGGAAATAATCCCATAGGGTGGCCAGAATATATATGTAGCGTTTGATCTTCTATCATTGTAGCCAAATACTTCATTGTGAGAAGGTATTGTGCCCAGTTTTGAAAAACAGCCCCATTACCTCCATACGTAATCAATTCATATGGATGTTGTGCAATGGCATGATCCAGGTTATTTTGAATCATCAACATGATCCCTGCGGCCTGTTTGGTATTGGCAGGGTATTCATCTATTGGGCGAGCATATATTTTATGCTCTGGCATAAATCGATACATGTAGATACGTCCATATGTATTGAGTTCCTCTAGAAACTCAGGAATGAGTTCTTGGTGCCAATCTTTGGGGAAATAACGTAGTGCATTTCTAAGAGCTAGTTTCTTTTCTTCATCAGAAAGGATTTGTTTTCTCTTAGGAGCACGGCTGATATTTGAATCCAAAGTTTTTTTTAGAGGTAATGTTTCAGGAATTCCTTGAAGTATTTGCTCTTTGAAAGTCATGATGTCATTTATTTTTTTTGGATCTCATACGTACACTATCAGAAACGAATTGTACGTATGAGATTTTGATATTATTTTTGAAATACTAATTGCCCTCGTTTCCATACTTGAGAAGGAAGGACTTTTCCTTGATGGTAAAAAATTTCATTAAAATGATTTGTTGGGAATAGGTTAAAATCCGCCAACATCCCTGATGAGATTCTTCCTCTATCAGTAAGGTTAAGGGCATTGGCTGCTCTATAGGTTATTCCTGCAAGTACTTCTGCATTACTTAGTTTCTGAAATGTACCTAGAATACAAGCCTGTATAAGTAGCTCACCCATTGGTGCAGAACCAGGATTCCAGTCACTAGCAATTGCCAAAGCACCACCTTGATCCAAGATTTTTCTGGCAGGGGTAAAATCACATCCCAAGCCTATAGAAGCACCAGGTAAAGCTACAGATACTACATCACTTTGTGCTAGTATCTTGATCTCTTGATCACTACTAGCTTCTAGATGATCAGCACTTACAGCACCTACTTTTACAGCAACTTCACTACCTCCTGCATTAAACTGATCAGCATGAACAGTGATATCGAACCCCATAGCTGTTGCTTTTTCAAAATAAGGATATATATGATCAGGTAAAAATGCACCTTCCTCTACAAAAGCATCAATCCTATTGGTTAGGTTTTCTTCTTTGAGTATAGGGAATAGAGTAGTGCTGATTTCTTCTAGATAGGCCTTGTGGTTTCCATCAAAATCTTTTGGCAGTATATGGGCGGCTAGACATGTAGAAATCAAATCTGCAGTAGTTGTAGATTCAGCCTTTTTTATAGCACGTAGCATTTTGAGTTCTTCCTCTATAGAAAGCCCATATCCACTTTTTGCTTCGATAGTGGTAATTCCTTTGGCTAATAAAGCATCAGCTCTTTTTATTACTCCATCAGTAAGTGTTTGTAGGTCAGCTTTTCGGGTTTGTGTGACAGTATCCCAAATTCCTCCTCCAGCTGCTGCTATTTCAAGATAGGATTTCCCACCATTTCGCATAGCATAATCATTGGCTCTCGACCCAGAAAAGCAAATATGTGTATGTGCATCAATAAACCCAGGGGTACATACATACTCTGTATCTAATTCTATAATTTCGGCATTGAGTTCTTGAGCTTTCTTTTTTAGATCAGAAAAAAGGCCTGTTGCATAGACTTGTTCATTTTTGATGATAATACCCGCATCTTCTGTAACAACAAGATCTTCATCCTTTATAGCTCCTTTAGAGTGTGCTTTTTCTAAAGAAACAAGCTGTTTTATAGGGCCTATTAGTTTATATTTTTCCATCGTATGTTTTTACTAAGTATTTTGCTATGATTTTTTCTAATAGTTTTCAAAAATATCAGAGAACTGTGTATCAATTGATAATTGCTCTTTTTCAGCTGTTTCATTAGCAATAGTAAGGATCACTCTATTCTTGATAATTTCTATACCTTTTTCGATATCATCAGCAAATACTCGATCTTTCTCAGCAAATGGTACTACTGTTCTTAGTTCTTTATGTATTTCATTAAGAATAGCTCCAGATTTCAACGGTTTTCTAAACTCAAAAGCCTGAGCTGCTGTTAATAATTCTATTGCTAGTATTTTCTCTACATTATCAATAACCCTCAGGGCTTTTCTACCACCGATTGATCCCATACTTACATGATCTTCTTGTCCTAATGAAGTAGGAATACTATCTGCACTAGAAGGAAAGCATAATCCTTTATTTTCACTTGCTAATGCCGCAGTGGTATATTGTAAGATCATATACCCAGAGTTGATACCTGTATCTTGCATCAGTAATTTTGGAACACCAGGAGAGTTCCCTTCTAGAGAAAGATATATTCTTCTATCAGAAATATTACCTAGCTCTGATGCAGCTAAACAAGCATAGTCAATTGCCATTGCCAATGGTTGTCCATGAAAACTACCACCACTGATGGTTAAATCTTCATTTATAATGATAGGGTTATCAGTTACAGAGTTAAGTTCTACTTCTAATAATTCTTTTAGATGTAACCATGCGTTCCTAGAAGATCCATGTACTTGTGGCATACAACGAAGAGAGTAAGGATCTTGAACACGATCACAATCAATATGATCCTCCATAATTTCAGAATCTTTTAATAAAGACTTGATTCGTGTGGCTACATGTATATTTCCTTTATAAGGACGTAATTGGTGTAGCTCTTCAAAAAATGGTTTTACAGAACCTTGTAATCCTTCGATCATCATTGCTCCTATAATATCAGCTTGTGATAAGCAACTTTGTAATTTTGATACAACTTGTACTGCATGTGCCGCAATAAACTGAGTTCCGTTTATTAAGGCTAATCCTTCTTTTGGACCTAAGTCTAGAGGCTGTAAGCCTGTTGCTTTGAATAATGCGGCAGTTGTGATCGTTTTGCCTTGGTATTCTACTTTACCCAAACCAAGTAAGGGTAAAAACAGGTGAGAAAGAGGAGCAAGATCCCCAGAAGCTCCTACAGATCCTTGACAAGGAACAATCGGTATAGCATCATTATCGATATGCCATAGGATTCTATCCAGAGTTTCTTCTGCAATACCAGAATATCCTTTGGATAAAGACTGAATTTTGAGAATCAACATAAGTTTGGCAATCTCTGTATCTATAGGTTCTCCTACACCAACACTATGACTTTGTAGAATATTACTCTGTAAGATATTGGTTTCTTCTTTAGAAATTTTGGTAGTACAAAGTGGTCCAAATCCTGTGTTTATACCGTATACAGGAGCTCCTTTTTCGACTATGTTTTCTACAATTTGTCGACTTTTTTTGATCTTTTTGCGAGAAGTTTCAGAAATAATTCCTTGGGTTTTTCCCTGAGCAATTTTAAGTGCTATTCCTGCTGTTAAATAATCTTCTCCGTACGAAAAATGTTGTGTTATGCTTGACATTGATATATTTCTATTTGATAGTACCAATTTATGACTTATTTTTGATAATTAGAAATACTAATTTGATCATTAATTAATAACTATGGGTTATCAAATAGAATTGCGTCATTTTACATATTTTATGGCAGTGGCAGAAGAATTGCATTTTAGAAAAGCGGCAGATCGGTTGTTTATTTCTCAGCCAGGCTTGAGTAGACAGATTAAGCAAATGGAAGAAATAATGGGGGTTACTCTTTTTATTAGAAATAAGAGAAAAGTAAGCTTGACTGCCGCAGGGAATTACTTAAAGAAAGAACTAGACTATATTTTTAATCATATTGATTTTACTGTAAAACAAACTCGCTTGATTGATAAAGGTAGTGATGGCGAGATTAGAATTGGTTTTTTGGGGTCTGCTATGCAGGCAGTAATCCCAGAGTTATTGGTCAAAGTAAATGAAGAATACCCTACTATACAATTTAGCCTAGAAGAGATGTCAAACTATTTACAGGTTGAGGCTATAGAAAAGGATCAATTGGATATCGGGTTTGTACGGCTGGCAAGAGTACCAAAAGATATACAGATGAAAACGATACATACAGATACATTTTCATTGGTTTTACCGTCAAACCATCATCTTACAGAAAAAACATTTACAAGTGTTAAACAAGTATCTGGAGAACATTTTATTTTGTTTTCATCAGATTATAGCTCTTTGTATTTTGATATTATTATGAGTATTTGTGAGGATAAAGGGTTTACACCCAAAGTTTCTCATAAATCGGTACATGCACAAACTATTTTTAAGTTAGTAGAGAGTGGACTAGGGGTAGCAATTGTACCTACATCATTACAACAAGGGTTTGATTTGGATGTAAAATTTCTAGAAATACCTAAAATACCACAGAAGGCAACATTGTCTTTTATCTGGAAAAAAGATAATAGAAATCCAGCACTGCAACAAATAATGAAATTTTTGCAATGATATTTTAATTTTTTGAGTCTTAATTTATTGTTTTATAGTAGAACAGCGATTATACTTTTTTTAATTCAATATAAAAAACCACTATTTTTTACCGAAATTAAAAAAAGTACAATTCACTTCAGATTCTAGAGAAAGCCTAGATCACTAATGTTTAGTAAATAAATTAGTTAGGTAAAGAATAGAAAAACTGTTCTTGTGTAATTTTTCCATTATTTACTTCATATACACAAACTTCTTCTATTTGCATACGGCCTTGCCCTTTGAAAGTACAATCCATTTTCATGGTACAACTAAAATGGTTTTCTGCCACTACGGGTTCAGATATTTCACTACCATGAAATTCTTCTACAGTAGCAAACCAATCTTCACTCTTTTTTGTTACAGCATCAATACCAGAGACATGCTCATTTGGGCTTCCTGGCATTTCTTTACTTACAATATTTTTATCATATAATTCACTAAGGACTTGCATGTTTTCTCCTTGACGACATAGTTCTACGAGACGATTGGCTACTTCTTGTGTGTTCATAAGATTTAATTTATAGATTAATACAATGATTTATAAAAGTACGTAAATTACGAAATACTTTAAATAGTAACTATCAAGAAATATTACAATAAATATATTAATTAAGTGCTTTTTTATAGGTCGCTAAGCATCGTTCTCGCGCTATTTTGTGATCTACAATTGGGTGAGGGTAAGAAAATTCATTACGATCTTTTATCCATGTATCAATATATGCATGTTGTTTGTCGAATTTAGTGATTTGTGTGGTTGGATTAAAAATCCTGAAATATGGAGCAGCGTCTACACCTGATCCTGCTGCCCATTGCCAGTTACCTATATTTGCAGACATATCATAATCTAATAGCTTTTCTGCAAAATAAGCTTCACCCCATCGCCAATCAATTAATAAGTGTTTGCATAAAAAGCTAGCAACTACCATTCGTACACGATTGTGCATATATCCTGTTTGATTTAATTGTCGCATTCCTGCATCTACCAAGGGATAACCAGTTTGTCCAGACATCCATTTGTCAAATTCTTTTTCGTTGTTTCTCCATTCTATTCTATCATACTTAGGCTTGAAACACGAATCTTTGGTATAAGGATAATGCCATAAAATTTGCATAAAAAACTCTCTCCAGATAAGTTCTGATAAGAAAGTCTGGTTTTCTGCAATAATGGCTTTTTTAACGATTGTTCTAATCCCTACAGTTCCAAAACGAAGATGTGGCCCTAGTCTAGATGTTCCGTTTTCTTTTGAAGGGTAGTTTCTAGTTGCTTCATAATTTTGAATAAGGTCTGGTGAAGTTTTATAATCCAGAGTCTTTATGGTTGATACCTGAAATCCCATTTCTTGGAGGGTGATATTAGGGAGTTCTATATTTTTAATTAAGTTAGAAAGAAAAGGTGTTGTAGAATGAATTTCTATAGTAGAAGAGAGAAACAACTCTTTCCATTTATTTTTATACGGAGTGTATACTATATAAGGAGTACCATCATTTTTTGTGATTTCTTTTTTTTCAAAGATTACTTGGTCCTTATAGGTTTGAAATTGAATTTCTTTTTTTTGTAATAGATTTTTTATTTGAGAATCACGTTCTCTGGCATATGGTTCATAATCATGATTTGTGAATACTTTATGGATTTGATATTGAGATATAAGAGTTTCAAATACTTTTTGAGGCGTACCATATACTATAGCAAGTGAACTATTATATTTTTCTAAAAGTTTCGATCGTATTTTTTGTAGGGTTTCAAAAATAAAAGTGATTCTAGGGTCATCTTTTGGTAAATTGTCTAGAATATGTTTGTCAAAAATAAATATGGGTAAAACTGGATGACCTGATTTTAACGCTTGTAGTAATCCTGTATTATCATCGATACGAAGATCTCTTCTGAACCAAAAAATAGTTACTTTTTTACCCATTTTAGTTGATGCTTAGAGTAGACATTCCTCCATCAACGCCGATAACTTGACCTGTTATCCAACTACTATTATCACTTAATAAAAATTGAGCAATATTTGCTATGTCTTCTGCTTGGCCAACACGTTTCATAGGGTGTTTATTACTCATGATTTCTTTCTTTTTTTCATTTGCTAGTAGTTTTTTTGCCAACGTAGTATCTGTAAGAGAAGGTGCAATAACATTCACTCTGAATTTAGGAGCATATTCTGCAGCCAAGGCTTTAGCAAAACCTTCTATAGCACCTTTTGCTGCTGCAATACTAGTGTGAAATGGCATTCCTACCTTTACAGCGACAGTACTGAAAAAGACTAAACTAGCTTGTTCTGAGTTTTTTAGTTTTGGGAGTAAAGTGTGTATTATTTTTATCAAAAACATAAAATTAATTTGCATATCCTGTTCAAAAATAGAAGGAGAGAGTGCTTTAAATGGTTTTAAATTAATACTACCTGGGCAATATACAAATCCATCAATTCTTTCAGGAAGAACAGTAATATCAATCTCGTCTTTTGAAGCATCATAGGGAATGTGTGTTACTTCTAGGTTACCAAGGTTTTCAGAAGTTCTTGATGCAATATAAATATTGTGTTCATCATATAATTTTAGAGCAATCTCAAAACCAATACCATGACTTCCTCCAATTAGTAAAATATTTTTTCTCATAAGTAATTTTTATGCAAAGGTAATTTGATGTGTCGTTTCTGTATCAATTGAACCGAATAGCTCAATCAGTTTTTTCTTACGATACTCAAAAATTTCTTTAAGTTTTGGTCGTATAATCAATGGGTGAATGCATTGGCCAATAATACCAAAAGGTATTTTATAATGAATAACATCTTCCATTTCTATACCATTAGGAATTTCTTTTATAAAATGAGTGTGATGCCATAAAGCATATGGGCCAAAACGTTGTTCATCTACAAAGTACTCTTTATCTTTAATATGTGTTATTTCTGTAACCCATTTATTTTTGATACCAGCAATTGGGGTAACAATGTATTGTATAATTTGACCAGAATACATAGTACGTTCATCTCCAGATAGAATTTCAAAACCCATATAATCAGGAGTAATAACTTTTAAGTTTTTTGGGTTTATAAGAAAATCCCAAGCTTTTTCAATAGAGATCGGAAGATTTTGTTTGGCTTTTAATGTATATATTTTCATCTGTCTACGTTTGATAACTTGATAAAATAGTAGAACTCTGATTTATCAAATTTAGATTTGAAAATCATAGATCACACTTATTTCATATATTGTAGTATTACAGTATAAAAGTACATTCTTTTTTGTTTAATAAAAAATAGTATTTGTTAAACAATGATAAATATTAATCTAGAAAAAGCTTTCTGCCCAAGATTTTGCTTCTTCAAGTGAATTATAAAAAACAAAAGGCTTACCGTATAAAGGTTGTTCGATAATAGCATTGTCTCGCTCTTTATTATTATGAGAAACAATTGCAAGCCCTTTCATATTAGGTAATAATCCTTTTGTATAAATATCTGGGGAGACTTTATGATCAAACTTGCGATAACTTATCATTATAAAATCTCGTGATTTATAAAATTTACGAAGTCTATCTCTTATAATAGAAGCTTTTGATAATGTGAAATTTACATTTTCGTCTATTGTGAGGATAGCATATTGATCATGCAATTCTATCTGACAAAATTCATATGAGAAACGTTCCATTGGGGAATATGGTTTATTTAACAGTAAAGATATGTTAAAAAGAATTAAATATACGTGAATAAATTAAGTAGAAATTCTATAATATTAACAATTGGTACAACAATTATTGGGTTTTACCAATTTACAGGTAAGAACTGCTAGAATGGCGCCTAAGATTGGGGCTGTAAAATATAGCCATTGGTGTTCCCAATGACCAGATAATAGCGCAGGACCCAGTGATCTTGCAGGGTTCATAGAAGCATTGGTTATAGGTCCAGCAAACATAGCTTCTAATAATACAACACCACCAATAGCGATTCCTGCCATAGTACCTATCTCTTTTGATCCTGTAGAAACATTTATGATTACAAGCATAAGAAAATAGGTGAGTAATGCTTCTAAAACAAATGCTCTAAGTGCGTCTATGGTTGGTATAGTACCTCCAAGAAATTCACTGTTTGGAAACAAGAATAATAGAACACTACTGGCACAAATGGCTCCAATACTTTGAGCAATTATATATTTAGGCACTTCAGCCCAATCAAATTTTTTGGCATATGCAAAGGCGATTGTAACTGCTGGATTGAAATGTGCTCCAGATATTTCCCCAAATGCATAGATCATTGCCATTACAATTAATCCCCATGTAATTGCTATACCAACATGGGTAACATCGCCACCAGTTACCTCATTTATTGTCATAGCTCCAGTACCACAAAATATCATACTAAATGTGCCTATACCTTCTGAAATATATTTTCTCATTATTTTGAATGTATGTATGAAGCAAATATACAGTTCCTTATTTTAAGCTTTTGTTAACTTTTTATGTAAGTGTATTCCTTATTTTCGTTACAGTTAATCTAAAAACAAATAAAACTGAACACAATGAAAAAGATAGTCTTATTTCTTTCTGTAGCCTTATTATCATTACAGATGAAAGCCCAAGTGAAAACCGCACAACCAAGTCCATCAGCCAAAACAGAGCAGGTGATTGGTTTAACAGATGTTACCGTTGAATATTCACGTCCTAGTATGAAAGGTAGGACTATCTTTGGTGATTTGGTACCTTATGATAAATTATGGAGAACAGGAGCTAATAAAAACACGCAGATAACTTTTGGTGATGATGTAAAAGTAGGCGGTAAGGAACTAAAAAAAGGGACGTACGCTATTTTTACAAAACCAGGAAAGTCTAATTGGGATGTAATTTTTTATACAGATGCAAACAATTGGGGGACTCCACAAAAGTGGGATGAAACCAAAGTTGCAGCAAAAGTAACAGTAAAAGCAACTACGATTCCTATGAATGTAGAGACGTTTACAATCATGTTTAGTGATTTTAAAACAGATGCTGCCGTTATGAATTTTCTGTGGGCAAATACAGAAGCAGCGGTTACTATAGAAACTCCTGCCAAAGCACAAACTATTGCAAGTATAGAAAAAACCATGGCTGGACCATCTGATAGAGATCATTATCTTGCCGCTACTTTTTATAAAGATGAAGGAGAATTTGCTAAGGCAAAAGAACATATTGATAAAGCAATTTCATTGCGTAAAGAACCTGCTTTTTGGTACTTTAGACAACAATCTTTGATTTATTCTAAGTCTGGAGATAAAGCTGGGGCAATAAAAGCTGCTAAAACTTCGTTAGAGTTAGCACAGAAGGCTGGAAATGCCGACTATGTAAAATTGAATAAAGATTCCCTTGCTGAGTGGGGAGCTAAATAAACACTCTTTTTCACACACAAATCATAAAAAGCGTTCTGAATTTTCAGAACGCTTTTTTGTATTTTAATCTTTTTTGAAGGTGATAAATAGGATTTGTTATTGAAATGATTTTTATTTCTTCAATTTTATTTTACTAGTTTCTTATTAAGATTTTGTTTTAGATTCTAGTTTTTCCAATCTAGATTGTAGTTCAATAAATTTGTTGTTTAATAGTTTATTTTCTTCAATTTTATTGATACCAAAATAAATAAACAGATACAAAAAATGATAAAAATATCTCCAATATAAGAGTATATGGTTGTAATCCCTTTTGTAGGTAATTGAGTAATAAGAACTTTCTCATTATCTGTAAAATGATCCATTTCACTAATTATTTTTCCAGTATAATCAACTCCAGCAGAGAGTCCTTTACTTGTTTGTCGAATTAAATTAAACCCTTGTTCTATGGCCCTGTATCTGGCCATATGTGTGTGTATTGGGTCAATTGCTTTCCAATCGTTACTAGGTGCTAATAAAATATCAGAGCCTTTGGCTTGTTTAAGATATTGAGGAAAATCCATGTCAAAACAGATCGCAGCAGCAATAGTTCCATGATATGTTTCTGTTTTTTGAATTTTTGAGTCCTTAACATTACTGATATTGGCTTCAAAACCAGGAACAGGAATAGCTTTCCAATAGTTTATAACTTTTTTGCCATCTGGATTAAATAGCACAAATTTGTTTTCCAAAGGTTTGTCGTGGTTTGGGTCTATAACTCCAACTCCTATACCTAAATGTATTTTATAATCTTGAGCTATTAAACTTGCCGATTTATACAATTCTTTTTCATCTTCTTTTAAAATTAAACTGTTTCCTTCTGCCCAGAAGATTATTTTTGCTCCAGCCTTAGCTTCTCGGATACTTCTTGCAAATAGATCAGTATTTAATTCAGAAGCTTGATTTTTAAACCTTTCAGTACCACCATCTAGATGTAGACCATATAAATCATTGTCATAAATTCTTTTTTCATCAATAGCAGAGATTGATGCAACTCTGATCGTTTCAGAATTGGGTTTTTGGATAAGTAAGCGGTATGCTCCATATATCATTGTTATACCAAAAATTATACTGTAAGTAGTAACTCCTAGCTTTACTTTTTTCCAATTGAATTTTTGTACAAATAGCCAGTTACATATAGAGGCAAACCAACCTATTATAAAAGTGATATACCCTAATCCAAAGACAGATATAGATTGTAATAAATAGAGTTGTGATTCTTGAGAATAGGCAATATGCCCCCAAGTACCGTATGGGTTAACTCTATGATAAACATACTCTATAAGCACCCAAGATACTGGAAAGATTAATGTTTGTAAAAAAGTATCCCTCTTTTTTGAAAATAACAAATCAATAAGATAGGGTAGGGCCAGAACCAATCCATATAGAGTCATTGTAATAATATAAAATGGAGCTGGTAATGGAACTAGTTTATAATATTGAAACAAAAATGCTATGGTTAATAATAACCATGCTAGAAGAAAACCTCGTAAAGCAGAGAACCTACGAACCAAATGAAGTAGCATAGTGGTTGAAATCCATGTAGCGAAAAACATGGTAAATCTTCCGTTTGAAAATAGTAGTGATACTATTAATATTGATAAGAATATTATTTTTTTTGATAAAGGAGTCGAATGATTATCCATCTATTTTTGTTTAATTGTTACGTGACAAAAATAGATTTGTAAATACTGAAAACTATTGTGTTATAAAGGGTTTGGTACGAGATAAGTGCTTTTAGGTACAGAAATTACCAAGACAAAATGTTTTTTAGAAAAGAGAATGTTATAGATACTATATTTTGATCTTTCTATAATTTAAAATATAGATATGAATAACTTTTTGATTGAAGATAAATTGGTATAAAAAAGGAGAAAAGGATATCATATCCTTTTCTCCTTTTTTATTTTTTGTACTAAATCTGTTTATTGATAATCAATTCTTACTGGTACAGCTTCACTTTTGTGATATGCAGTTTGTATGTACATTTCTCCTTCAAAATAAGTAGCTTCTCTGTCTGTAAATATATACGCTTCAGATTTTACAGGTATTTTATAGGATAGTTCTGTACCATCGGTATTAATATTGTCAAAAAACTCATCACCACTATATCTTCCAAAACTAACAGTATGTTCTCGATTTGCATCTTTGAATACTAAATAAGTAGGAGATTGAGGGTTGCTTATCCCTTTGGTAGTAAGTAGGTCATGATTTATTTTATATCTAAAATTTTGCCCTTTGATTATCAGCGTTTCTTCAGAAGAAAAGGTTTCTTTATTTGCAGAAGCAATCACAGGAGTCTGTTGATCCATCACTACAATATCTTTTATAAAATAAGTACTAAGACCATTGGTGTAATGTACTGATAAGAAATAGTTACCTACTTGTATTGAGGGTGGGATAGTAAAACTTAAATTGTCATTACTGTCTAAATTATATTCTAAACTGAATGATTCAGAATTATCTTTCTTTTCTAGAAGTACCTTTTGGATTCCATTGGTAGTAATTCCTTCTGAAATGGTATTAGTTGAATTTTGAAAAAACAAATAATCTTCTGCTTCTCTAGAACCCGCAATAGTATATGAGGTATTAGAACCTGTATAAAGAACATCAACTGCACCAGGAAGCACTTTGTTAAATGTAGTACTTCGTACTAAAAAAACATCGCTATACGTTTGATTGGTAGTTGTGTTTTTAATGGTTAATGTATAATCACCACCTCCAAAAGCTGGAGCTTTGAAATAAATTTTTTGTAATCTACTCTCTGTAGTTACCCAACCAAATGTCGTAGTTTCAACTTTGCTTAATGTAACAGGGATGTCTTTTTGCCCATCAGAAAGAGTGAGTTCCCAGTTTCCTATATTTTCATCAAAATCCAGCGCGTAAAAAGAAATTTCCCGTTCATTGAGTGCAGGGAGTAATACATCTTTATCAAATTCAAAAAATGTAAATTGAGGTGATACTCTATCACTATCATCACTGCTACAAGAGCCACATAAGATAAGAGTTAAAATAGTTACAGCTAAGATTGTTTTTTTCATAGTTTATTAAAGTTTAGTTTGTTTGTACTAGGTCTCCGTTGATTTTTTAGATAAAATCAATACTTACTTATTCATTTGTCTATGAAATGTGTGAGTTTGTATAAAACCAGTGGATTTTTAATTGTATTCCCTAATGGTTTCAAATGTACAAAAACTAATTTAATTAACTTTATAGCTATCTGAAACCTAGTAGGAGAGCCCAATTTGTTTTCTTACGGCATCCAATAAACTAATTAACTGTATACTTTTTTCAAAACTCATAATAGTACTTTCTGTACGATTTTGTAATAACATTTCTTGTGCATGAATAGCTTCATAATTATATCCATTTGTATGTACAGGAAAGTTGACTATTTTAGATTCACCATCTTTTTCTATGGTGACTGAAGAAGGTTTATGAAATTGGCTATTGAGTATTATGGTTCCTTTTTCTAGTTCAATAACTGCTTCTGTATCTGTTTTCTCAGTAATAGTACTATAGAGAGAAGCTGTAGCACCATTTTTATACAGAAGTTGTACTGTGCAATCTTCATCAACTCCTGTTCTTCCTATGGTAGCTGTTGCATTTATTTTTTCAGGATATCCAAGTATAGTTAACGCTGCAAATAAAGGATAAATTCCTATGTCAAGCAGGCTACCTCCTCCTAATTCTTTATTATAGACTCTGCTCTTAGGGTCAAAAGCGCTATTGTATCCAAAATCTGCTTTCAGAGCTTTTATTTTCCCAAGTTGATTAGATGAAATGATATCCAGTACATATTGATAATGAGGTAAAAAGTAGGTCCATAACGCTTCCATTAGGAATACATTATTTTTTTTTGCTATTGTAATCATTTCTTTTACTTGCGAGGCATCCATAGCAAAGGGTTTCTCACACAAAACAGCTTTTTTATTAGTAAGACACAGTAGTGTGTTTTGGTAATGAAAAACATGAGGTGTGGCAATATATATGATATCTATATTTGGATCTTTACTTATAGCCTCGTAACTACCATATGTTTTGGTTGCATGGTGCTTTTTTCTAAAATCCTCAGCTTTTTTTATACTTCTGCTAGCAACGGCATAGAGCATAGCATTGGATACAGATGCTAAATCTTTTGCAAATTTGTATGCTATATTACCACAACCTATAATGCCCCATTTTACACTATTTTTGTGATTCATGAAGTTGTTATTTTTGTTTTTGGTCCTATGAAAAATTGTACACAAATCGCAATTGCCATAACAAGAACACAACCGATAAGATTAAGCCATAAAAAACCAACATATGGTTTTAACCCTAGTTGTTCTAATCTAAATATAGCAAAATACCAGATTAATATAATTGCAATTTGAGTAATAATGGCTGCAATAAAAGTAGCGTTGCTATGTACAAATTTTATAAAAAAGGCTAATAAGAATATCCCTAAAACATTTCCGTAGAAAATAGAACCAATAATATTTACTAATTGGATAAGATTGTCAAACAAGCTGGCAAAACATGCTACAATAATTGCCAGAATACCCCACCCCAAAGTAAAGAATTTGGAAGCGGTTACGTAGTGTTGGTCATTTTTTTCTTCTCTTACATTACGTTTATATAAGTCAATAGCAGTTGTAGAAGCAAGCGCGTTTAATTCTGAGGCTGTAGAAGACATAGCGGCAGATAAAATTACAGCAAGAAGTAAACCAATAAGCCCTTTTGGGAGATTATTGAGGATAAAATGAATAAATACATAATCTTTATCATTGGTCTCAACAGCTATATCTGCTTTTTTAATTATTGCTTTGGCAGTATTACGAATTTCTTTTTCCTCAGTATTTAATCGTTGAATTTCTTTTTTTTGAGTGGCTCCTTGTTTTGCTAAATAATCTTTGATAGCTGTATCTTTTGAGTGATGAATCTCGGCAAGCTTGTTTTCTAGTGCAGTATATTCTTCTGCATATTCTGAATTGATAACAGCTTCTTTTCCTTTTGGATTAAAATTAAGAGGTGAGCTATTGAATTGATAAAAAACGAATACCATGATTCCTACCAGAAGAATAAAAAATTGCATAGGAACTTTGAGCAACCCATTAAATAATAGTCCAAGCTGACTTTCTTTGATAGATTTTCCTGTCAAATACCGTTGTACTTGGCTTTGATCTGTTCCAAAATAAGAAAGAGCAAGAAAGGTTCCTCCTATAATTCCGCTCCAGAACGTATATCGATTATCTAGATCAAAAGAAAAATTAAGTACTTTCATTTTGCCATTAGCACCTGCAATATCCAATGCTTTAGAAAAAGTAATACCATCAGGGAGATAGCTAATGATGATAAAAAAAGCAATCAACATACCAATAAAAATAATACCCATTTGTTGTTTTTGAGTAATATTTACAGCTTTGGTTCCTCCTGATACGGTATATATTATTACTAATATTCCTATGATGATGTTAAGGGTAGTAAGATCCCAACCTAATACAGATGATAAGATGATGGCAGGAGCAAAAATCGTAATTCCAGCGGCTAACCCTCTTTGTATCAAAAATAGTATAGCAGTCAAGGTTCTTGTTTTGAGATCAAATCGTGTTTCGAGATATTCATATGCGGTATATACATTTAATCTATGATAAATAGGTATAAAAACCATACAAATAACTACCATAGCAATAGGGACACCAAAATAGAATTGTACAAAGCCCATTCCATCATGAAAAGCTTGACCAGGAGCAGACAAAAAAGTAATTGCACTTGCTTGAGTAGCCATTACAGATAGTCCTATGGTCCACCAATGTGCATCATTGCCTCCTTTTATATAATCTTTTACATTTTTACTGCCTTTGGTTTTCCAAGCACCATATAGTACTATAAATAATAAGGTGCCTAGTAGTACGATCCAATCTATGGTTTGCATAAGTAGAGTGATTAATTTTGTTTATGAGTGGTTGTTTTTTTATGTATAGATTAAAACTATGAATACAAACTAGTGATTAGATAAAAAGCTAGTATATAAATGGCATTAGCAATTAATACAGCACTATATAATTTTTTCCACTTTAGTTTTTCTTGTTTTTCTTCCATGTTTAAAAAATTAGGTTGATCTTATTTGGTATATTCAGGGAGCTTATTTTCCTAAAGAAAGCATATTGGCAAATAATCTATATGCTCCAGAAACTCCTGCAGGAAATTCCCTAAAAAAACTAAGCCCTGTGTAGACATAATATCCTTTGCCATATTGAGCAACTAATAAAGCTCCTTTTTTCTTAGATTCTCCTTTGTCATGGGTTGCAAAAATTGGAGTGTATTCTTTTGACCATTTATTAGGGAAGTATAAACCTCTTTCTTGTACCCACCCATTAAAATCTGTATCTGTAATTTTATTAGGTGAATTCAGAATTGGATGTTCTGGTTCTAGAAAAGTAATTTTAGCATTTTCATCTGTAACACGATCTCTGGATAATTCAAGAGGGTAGGGACCTAAATTATCTGTAACCTTCAACCTACGATTGGTATTGTATTGAATGATAAGGTTTCCTCCATTCTTTACGTATTCTAATAAATATTGTTGTTTAAATTTTAATTCTTCTATTGTATTGTATGCTCTGATTCCTACTACAATGGCATCAAAAGGTTGTAGACTTTGAGTAGAAATAGATTCAGGATCAATACGAGTCACTTTGTAGCCTATTTGCTGTAAACTTTCTGGGACTACATCTCCTGCACCTTCAATATATCCAATGTTTTGTCCTTTCTTTTTGATATCCAGACGAACAACTTTGGTTTGAGAGGGCATTATTACAGTTTGAAAAGGAATATGATCATAATCAATAGTAATAACTTCTTTTGAATGCTTTGTACCGTTAATTTCTACTACGGGAGAAATATAACCTTCGCTTTGAGTTTCTGGAGAGGTGAGCGTAAATACTACTGTTTTTTCTTCTCCTTTTTGAGTAAGATTTATTGCAATATTTGCTGGTGCTATTTGCCAACCATCAGGGTGAGATAATGTTATTTTACCGCTTAGATTTGCTTTTCCTGCTTTTATAGTAACAGGAATCTGTTTTGATGTTCCGTTAGCATAAATAATTACTTTGTCTTTAATCCCAGCAGAAACAGCAGGAATGATCTCAAATGGTTTATATACTTCTCCTTTTACAGGATCGTTGGTTTTATAAACAACTTCTTTTGAGAAGGGAATAGAAACTCCCTCAATCAAGATAGTAAATAGTGCTTTAATTGTATGTTCTGTAGTTGGTTTCCCTATTAACTTTTGATCTTCTACGGTATACATTCCTAATGTACCTTTGGTGTTTAGCCAGTATGGATTTGTTATATCAAAATTGGTAGGGATTGTTGTTTTAAATTCAAAATTATTTCTAATATTATCATTCAATACTTTTTTAGGTGTATTATCTATTCCTAATGTTTCCACTTTAATAGACTGTAGCGTGATATTACTAGGACTTCTATTAATAGCTTCTACTTTAACAGTTACGGGACTTCCTTTTGTAGCATTTGCATCTGTGGCAACGGCTTCTATGTATAGACCAGAAGTAGCAGCAATAATTTCTTTAATTTCTTGAGATTTTACTGTTTTCCAGTGCGTATCTTCTAATTCTTGAATAAGCTGATATGCTTTTACTAATTGAGGGATTACAGCAGAAGGGTTTTTAAAATCAAAATCTTTTTCTACTTGATATAGAATGTCACCAATTGCTTTTCCTCCTTTTACTCGATTCCATGAAGTATCAATTCCTTCAAAAATGTTTGTTTTATCTTTTGGTAATTCTCCTTTAATTAATTCTATATATTCATTTTGTTGACCACGACTTCCTGTACTACCAAATCCTTGTGATTTGTGTTGGCTACGGCTTAATGAGGCTATTTCTGTATTAGAAAGCCCTAAAGAAGGGTAATATATACCTGTATCAAAAGCTAATAGATTTGTTTTATCTGCTTTTTCAAATTTTTCTCTACTACCATAAAACCACCAAGAAGTATTAAAAAATAGTCTTTTTGGTTGCCATGTTTCTGTAAGATTAAGTTGATCTGGATAAATAGTTTGATCACCAGCTAGGTCAAAAGCTTCTACACTTAGCATTGCAGATGAGGTGTGATGACCATGTGTTGTGCCAGGGGTTCTATGATTAAACCTATTGATGATCACATCGGGTCTGAATTTTCTTATAGCCCATACTACATCACTCAACACTTCTTTTTTATCCCAGATAGCTAATGTTTCATCAGGATGTTTAGAGTATCCAAAATCATTGGCTCGTGTAAACAATTGCTCCCCACCATCTGTTCTACGAGCGGCTAGTAATTCCTGAGTTCTGATAACACCTAATAGCTCTCTGATTTCTGGACCTATTAAGTTTTGTCCACCGTCTCCTCTGGTTAATGATAAGTATGCTGTTCTGGCTTTGACTTGATTGGCCATGTACGATATAAGCCGTGTGTTTTCATCATCAGGGTGTGCGGCTACATATAATACAGAGCCTAAAAAGTTAAGTTTTTTTATAGCTTGATGAATTTCTGCACTATTTGGTTTGTTGGGATGTTGTCCTTGTAAAAGGAATGGAAATACAATAGCAATAGTGGCTATAAAAAGTAATTTTCGCATAATTATAGGAGCAATTTTTAGTTGAATTTCTCCAAATATATAAAGATAAAATTCTCAGGATTGGGGTTTAAGGATACTTTAACAGGAAAGGCAATACTGAGAATTGTACTATTTTATTTTGCTTTTCTTTCTACAAACTCCAATTGATCAATAGAAACATTGGTGGTGAAAATTCCATAATTCACAACTGCTTTACCCTTTTCTAGAGTATCTATTGTACCTATAGATTTACCGTCAATCATTCGTACACGATCTCCAATTTTTAGTGTAATTTTTGGTTTTGCAGCCTCAATTTTTTCTTCTTTCTTTTTTTCTTCTTTTTTCTTTTTGCGTATTACCTGAACTTTTTCTTGTACCTCTTTGATTACCTTTTTTTCTTTTGCCTTTTCTGCAGTTCGCTGTTTCGCACTTTGCTTTTTACGCTTAGAATTTTCTACTTCAACAATTTTTATAAATTCATTTATGAGTTCTTTTTTTCTTTTGTTATTAAAGTATTTTTCGCTGAGATCATCTACTTTCTGTCCCAAGTAAATCATTCGTTGATTACTATCATACAATTCTTGATAGCTTTCTAATTTACGTTGTATACGCGTGTTTGTTTTTTCTAAACGTTCTTTTTCTTCTCCTGCTTTTAGTTCTTTAGATTTGAGGTCAGCAGTTGTTTTCTGAAGCTTAGATCTTTCTTTTTGTAGATTTGCAATACTTTTATCAAACCGAATTTTGCCACGCTCTACTTTTTTCTTTGCTTTATTGATTAAGCTATAAGGAATCCCATTTTTTTGAGCTACTTCAAAGGTAAATGAACTTCCTGCTTCACCAAGATGTAATTTGAATAAGGGTTCTAGTGTTTTTGAGTTAAACAACATGTTGGCGTTAGTCATGTTTGGTAACTCACTGGCAAGCATTTTTAGATTGGCATAATGAGTAGTAATAATACCAAACGACCCTCGCTCGTAAAAAACTTCAAGGAAAGCTTCTGCCAAAGCTCCACCAAGCTCAGGATCACTACCTGTACCAAACTCATCTATCAGGAATAAAGTTTTATCATTACACTTGCGTAGAAAGTAATTCATATTCTTTAAGCGATAGCTATAGGTACTCAAATGGTTTTCTATAGATTGGTTGTCTCCTATATCTGTAAGAATTACATCAAAAAGGCACATTCTACTATATTCATGTACTGGAATCAACATACCACTTTGCAACATAACTTGTAATAAACCAATCGTTTTTAAGGTAATACTTTTACCTCCAGCATTAGGGCCCGAGATTACTATTATCTGATTGTTTTGGTCTAATGTTATTGTTTGCGGAAAAGTTTTTTCTCCCTTTGACTTATTAGTAAGATAGAGTAGTGGGTGATATGCTTTTTGCAGCGTTAATTCTTTGTTTTCTGTAATTTTTGGTAGAACAGCATTCAGCTGGCCTGCATATTTTGACTTTGCAGATACTACATCGGTATCGCTTAGATAGTCTTGATATTGTATTAATAGTTCAGAAAATGGCCTTAGCTTATTGGTTAATTCCTTGAGTATTTTTACAATTTCTTCACGTTCCTCATACTGAAGGTTGCTAAGCTCACGACTATACTGCAAGGTTGCTTCTGGTTCAATATATACAATACTTCCCGTTTTAGAATTTCCCATAATCGCTCCCTTTACCTTACGGCGGTACATTGCTTTTACGGCCAAAACTCTACGATTATCTACGACACTTTCTTTGATTTCATCTAGATAGCCAAGACTGTTGTATCTAGTAAGGTCTTTACCAAAACTTCCATTTAGTTTACCTTGTATGATATTGATATCTTTTCTTAGTCTATATAATATTGGTGATGCATCATCTTTTATTTCACCAAACTTATCTACTATGTTTTCTATAAGAAGGGTAACTTCTTTGGTAAATGGTATTGCAGATGATGTTTGATATAGAACAGGATAGAGTTCTGCATTTTTTCTAAAAAAAAGAAGTAATTCATTAGTCGTTCTAGTAATAGAAGCTAATCTTTTTAAGTTTGAAGTTTCTAAAAATGTGTTCTCAATATTAAGCAATTGAATTTCTTTGGTAATGCTATCAAATCCATGATTAGGAATACGAGTATCATTAAGAAAGGAAGATTTATATTCAAATACTTCTTGTAATGAAATATGAAGTTGTTCTTTGGTATTGAAAGGAACAATTTGTAATGCTTTTGATTTACCAAAATCAGTATTGCAGTATTCTGCAATATGACTTAAGATACTATCAAACTCAAGATCGTCGAGTGTTTTTTTAGAAATACGAATCATACTTTTTTTTACCCTATTTTTGGGTTATATTCGGTCGTTTTTTAGAACAAGGCAAAAGTACACAATTGCTATAATTTTTTGACACTGATATGAATGTAAATATTGAAACAACTTGGAATCAGAGACTTAGTAAGGAGTTTGATAAGCCTTATTTCACTACATTGGTTGATTTTGTGAAATCGGAATATAAAAACAATACTTGTTATCCGAAAGGAAGTGATGTTTTTGCAGCTTTTGATCATTGTAGTTTTGATGATGTCAAAGTAGTAATAATTGGTCAAGATCCATATCATGGAGTAGGACAAGCAAATGGTTTATGCTTTTCTGTTAGTGATGGGATTGCTATGCCTCCTTCATTAATCAATATTTTTAAAGAAATAGAAACAGATCTTCAATTACCTTTTCCTGAAAACGGAAATTTAGAACGCTGGGCAAAGCAAGGAGTGTTATTACTAAATGCTACACTTACTGTAAAGGCGCATGAGGCAGGATCTCATCAAAATAAAGGATGGGAGCAATTTACAGATGCTGTAATACAAGCAGTTTCGGATAAAAAAGAGAATGTAGTCTTTTTGCTATGGGGGGGATATGCAAAGAAAAAAGGATCTAAAATTGATAGATCAAAACATTACGTCCTTACAAGCGGACACCCTTCACCTTTGAGTGCTAATAGAGGGTATTGGTTTGGAAATAAACATTTCAGTAAAACCAATTCATATCTACAGGAAACGAATAAAACCAGCATTAATTGGTAAATATTTCTTATGCTGCGTTAGGAACTTCTGAAGATTTCGACTTATTAGATGATTGGTCTGTTATAGTATTGATCTGAGCTTTTTTTGCCTTTGATTTCTTTTTATCAGAGTCAACAGAGTGTGTACTTAACTTAAGTAAGATAAAATTAAAGACAACGAGACCTGCAAGTATTATTAAAAAAGTTACCATAATTGATAGATTTGTTAGTTAACTAGTAATTATTAGATGCACTTATATGTAAAAGGTTGCTTCATGCGTTAATAATTAGTTAATATAATTGGGGTAGGCTGGGCAAATGTACAATTTTTTTTAATTGTATAAATGCTCTAATCTTATATATTTTAAGAATTGATTACTTTGTAATATCAGATGTTTTATTTTAAGTATACGATATTTGGATATATATATAGTTTATAATTCGTTAATAAATAGCATTTTATTTTAACTATTTTTTGGTTAAAGAAAACTTATTTTTTTAATAAACAGTATATTATAGATCAAAAATTAAATTTTTTGGATCTGTTTTTTTATCAATTATATCTAGGTTAAACAAATAATCCTGAACCTTGATCAATGTTTCTTTCTCTATTGGTGATTGGCTCCATTCTGTAAGTGCTAGCCATTCACGAATATCTTTGAGTTGTTGATCATACCTATAGGCTAATGTTTTATCAATGCTAGGTATGTGCTTAAAATCAGAAGTGGTGGTGTTTATTATATCAAGAATTGTTCTTACCGTTTCTGTATTTGCAGAAAGAACTTCTTCTCTAACTGCGATAACAAAACATGGCCATGGAGTAGGGCAGTCTGCTACTCTTCTAAAAATTCCATTGTCTACCAATGGTTTTGTTGTAAAATGCTCCCACATAAAATAATCAGCATTTCCATTGGTTAATGCATCTACTGCACCGTCTAAGTTTCTTATTACTTCAAATTGTAATAAAGAGGTATCCCAATCATGATTTTGTGCATTTACATGTGCCATCAAGTGTGAGCCAGAGCCATATCTACTAATTGCCGCTTTTTTATTTTGTAATTCAAAAATAGAAGAATAATTAGAATTTGCCCCTACATGAATCCCCCATATGAGAGGTGTTTGAATATATGTTTGAACAATTTTGCAAGGATTACCTGCTATAATATCTTTGGTAATTCCTTCTGTAAGAACTACTGCAATATCGATATCTTTATTTCTAAGAGCTTCACACATTGCACCTGTTCCTCCAGGATACTCTATCCACTCTAATTGTATATCGTTTTTAAGATAGCTTCCATCTTCAATACTTAGATGCCAAGGTAAATTGAAATGCTCAGGAACACCACCTATTTTTATAGTATTCATGCTATCTAAAAGTTAATATTGTGTATTTCATCGATATTTTTTGTTTTTTAACGATAAAAAATGATTGTTTTTTTATATATTTGAATTGTAATTCTTTTAAACACCATATATTTATGAAAAGTTTTAACCTCAAATAAAAACAATATTGCTATGAAAAAGAATTTTTTAAAAAATAAAAATACATATGTAAAGGTTGCGAAGGTAAAAAATAATTCTTTAGAGAATAGTATCGTAATTTTTATTGCAGTATTGTTAGTTACTAATCTGTTGATTAGTCTTAAAATATTATTTGGTTAATATTATTTTTTTGTTTCGTATAAAAAAAGGTTATCATTTATTTGATAACCTTTTTTATATTTTAAATAATTAAAAAATAACTCCTAGATTTTAATTACCTCCTTGAGTTGCTTTTTTCATACCATCTTCAATCATATTATAAAACTGATCAAGTTTTGGTAAAACTACAATTCTTGTACGTCTGTTTTTTGCACGATTTGCTGCAGAAGAATTATCAGATATAGGAATGTAATAACTTCTTCCTGCTGCTGTCATACGCTTAGGATCTACTTTAAAATCTTTTTGTAATACTCTTACCACAGAAGTAGCACGTTTTACACTTAAATCCCAGTTGTCTAAAAGAACTTTGTTTTTGATTGGCACATTATCGGTATGACCTTCTACAAGAAATTCGATATCTGGTTTGTCATTTACTACTTTTGCAACCTTACCAAGTACTTCACGAGCTCTGGCAGAAACATTATAGCTACCACTCTTGAATAATAGTTTGTCTGAAATAGAAACATACACTACTCCTTTTTCTACATTTACTTGTATGTCTTCGTCTGCAAGGTTACCAAGTGCTCCTTTAAGGCTAGTTACAAGAGCTAAGGTTACAGAATCTTTTTTGGTAATAGCATCTTGCATTGTCTTAATCTGTAAATCTTTTTCTTTGATACTCTCTAAAGATTTTTCTAGATTTTCAGCTTCTTTTGTTGATAGTGTTGCTAGATTACCAACATTGTTTAATAAAGCAGAGTTTTGATTCTTTAGGTTAGATACTTGATCTTGAAGAACTTTTAGTTGTGAGGTTGAGCTGGCTTTTTCTTCAAGACAGCTATTTAATTTTACGGTAGCTGAATTCAATAAATCCTGCGTCTTTTTTTGTTGGGCTTCTAGGTCAGAAAACTTCTTCTGCGAAACGCAAGAAGAAAGTAATATTGCTAGAGAGGCCCCAATAATCATCGCTTTTTTCATTAGAAAATTTGTTTTAGTCTTATTCTGGTTATATAACTCAAAATTATTAAAAATGTGACGTAATACTAGGTCATTAACAATAATTTATTATATCCCCTTATAATTGATTGAAATGTTTACGTTTTAATATGAAATATTGCCATACAACGGAAAAATAAGTATAATATTTCCCCGTTTTTGAAAGTTTTTTTCGTTTTTTACATAAAGTGCTGAGGTTCTTATAGAAACTCATATGAGCTTTGAAAATAGCAAAAAAATGAGAAAATTTACCTTGTAGTAAAAATCTGAATGCTGCTAGACCATCTAATAGCATTCTAATAAGTACTAAAAACCACACTTTTTTTCCTGGTACATTCTTGACAAGCAGATAAAGGCTATTTCTAAAATTAAGAAATGTTTTTTTAGGATTCATAGAATCTAGTGTAGCTCCACCCAAATGATATACAACAGATGTACCTTCATACAATATCTTGTACCCATTGCTCTGTATTCTCCAGCAAAGATCAATTTCTTCTTGGTGCGCAAAAAAATCTTCATCCAATTTCCCTACACTCTCAAATACTTGTTTCCTTATAAATAAACACGCTCCACTAGCCCAAAATATAGGGGTGCTATCGTCATATTGCCCGTTGTCTTTTTCTAGTGTATCAAATATCCTTCCTCTACAATAGGGATACCCTAATCTATCTATATACCCTCCAGCAGCTCCTGCATATTCAAAATGAGTTTTCTTTTTATAGTCTAGTATCTTTGGTTGTATAGCGGCTACTTCATTAAATGCCTGAAAGGTTTTAAGAATCGGTACAAGCCAATCTTTTGATACTTCTACATCACTATTAAGAAGACAATAAATATCGGCATCAATCTTTGCCAATGCATCATTGTACCCTTTAGCATAACCTCCATTTACTTTATTCTGAACAATCCTTATTTCTGGAAAATGAGTTTTTACATAGGCTACAGAATCATCTGTAGAAGCATTATCTGCAAGATAGATAACAGCTTCCTGAGAGTTTTTTATAACCGATGGCAAAAACTGTTCTAGTAAGGATCTTCCGTTCCAGTTTAATATAACTATTGCGATATTCACGACTGCAAAATAAAGGGAATAATTAATATAACTCCTAATTCAGATAAAAAAGTATATTGTTCAAAAAATAATAAACGATATATCCTGTTATAATCTAGGTGTTTAACCTGATTAAAAAAAATAAAAATTATTTGTGATTTGGTATGTCTTTTAGAAAAGTATATTTTTTTTCAGTATAATTCATTTGGCAGTAATAGTGATCTATACCATTGGTAATCATCAAATACTCTGCATTCAAAGCAAGATTATAACGAGCAATCTGATCAAATACTTCTTGAGTAATTTTTATACGAGTAGATTTGCATTCTACAATAAGAAAGATACTTCCGTCTGGATTAAATATGATGATATCATACCGCTTATTAAGATCGTTAAACTTTATTAGTTTTTCTACATTGATAAGAGACTCAGGATATTTTTTTTCATCAATAAGAAAATGTACCGTATGTTGTCGTACCCATTCTTCTGGAGTAAGAATGATAAATTTTTTGCGAATCCTGTCAAAAATAGAAACTTTATTTTCGCTATTTTTGAACCTGAACCGATACTCGGGAAAGTTAAGCTTTTGCATAACACAAATTTGATGATTTTTTCTGAATGGATGAAGTAAAGCAAATCGTAAGTGATATAAAAAATGGAAATATTAAACCTATATATTTCCTGATGGGTGAAGAACCTTATTATATTGATAGGATTTCTGAATATATAGATAAAAATGTACTTGCTGAAGAAGAAAAAGGATTCAATCAAATGGTACTATATGGTCGTGATGTAACTATAGATGATATTGTAGCCAATGCAAAGCGTTTTCCTATGATGGCAGAACGACAGGTTGTTATTGTAAAGGAAGCGCAAGAATTATCCCGTACAATAGAAAAACTGGCTCCTTATGCAGAGAACCCACAGATGTCTACTGTTCTTGTGATGTGCTATAAGTATAAGAAGATTGATAAGAGAAAAAAACTGTATAAAATAGTAGCAAAGAATGGGGTTATTTTTGAAGGAAAAAAGCTCTATGAGAATCAGGTAGCAGATTGGATACGTAGGGTTTTGGCGGGTGCTAAATATAGTATAGAGCCCAAAGCAGCACAAATGCTAGTAGAATTTTTGGGTACTGACCTTGGCAAAATTAATAATGAATTAGATAAATTAAAATTAATAATCCCAGCTGGCTCTCAGATTACTGCAGACCAAATAGAAAAGAATATCGGTATAAGTAAAGAGTTTAATAATTTTGAACTCCGTAAAGCTATAGGAACCAGAAATGTGGTGAAAGCTCATTTGATTATCAATTATTTTGCACAAAACCCAAAGGATAACCCTCTGGTAGTTACCATTTCTTTACTTTATGGTTTTTTCTCTCAGGTATTGCAATACCATGGATTGGCAGATAAATCTCAACGTAATGTAGCTGGTGCACTAAAAATCAATCCTTACTTTGTAAAAGATTATTCAGAAGCAGCTCAGAATTACCCAATGAAAAAAGTAAGTGCCATTATTGCTTATATCAGAGATGCAGATGTAAAAAGTAAAGGAGTCGGAGCATCTAATCTTCCCCAAGGAGATATCCTCAAAGAACTACTTGTAAAAATTATGGGATAATCTTTTACCAATCATTTTGATTATTCATTGTCCAGTTAAAAGAAATCACTTCTTTCGTATTTTAAAATATAAGATTTGATGGAGTGTTTTGTTGACTTCTATTAGGGTATGCGATAATTAATACCTGTCTCTGTTTGTGAATGACAAACAATATATAGTATAAAGATAAGCTGATTTGTCATTCTATATGAATCCACTTATATCAAAAAACGATTATTTTCCTTTGAATAAATAGTATAAGCAAAGTTGGTATAAAAACTACTTGCAATACAGTCTGTGTTTTATGTCATTTAGTTGATAATCAGATTTTTCCTGTTAATAAGAATATAAAAAGCGTGTTTGTCGGTAAGCTACTGTGTTATGTCGAATAATTGTTTAAAGTGTTCATTATCAGTACTTATTTTAGTATTTTACAATCCCCCCGTTTGCGTTTGCACTTCAACTATAGTTTTAATTTTATTTAGCATTGATATGGCACTACAGTCACAAATCCAGATTTTTATTGGGGGAGCTCCAATAAAAGCATTCAAAACATTCAATTTATTTCAGGAGATTGATAGTCATCATGATTTTGAGTTGATATGTCGCACCGATATTTTAGAAAATGGATCAGAAGAATTGGCCTCGCAGACCAAAAATTTTCTGGGAGAAATCTTTATTCTACAAGTAGAAGCCTTTGGAGTATCAGGAGGATATAAAGAACTTGAATTCAAAGGGGTAGTGACCTCTGTAAATGTTAAAAAAGGGCATCGTCATTCTGATACTGATAATGTGATCATCTCAGGAAAAAGTAGTTCTGTCATAGCAGACGATGGGCCACATTATAGTTCCTATAATGACACGGGTTTATCAGAAATATTGACCCAAACTTTTCAAGGATACGATATATCCAAATTAGAAACTGCTTTTACCCCCGTAAAATCAACACCATTACATTATAGTGTACAGCAAAATGAGAGTTCATACGAATATGCCAGTCGTTTGGCAGCACAGTATAGTGAGTGGTTTTATTACGATGGTAAAAAACTTATTTTTGGTAATACAGACTATAAAACGATTCCACTTCAATACGGCTTTGATTTGCAAGAATTCTCATTAGAATTAGCGCCCAAACCCAATAAATATAAATACTTCACCAATGATTATATAACCGATCAACAACATGAGAAATCTACATCAGAGGTTGATACGGGAGTTAATGGTTTTAATCAATTTACCAGTGAGAAGAGCAATACCTTATATGCCAAAGAAACGGCCGTATATATCAATTCTTATGATGATCCACAACTAAAACAACGTCTGGACACCCATGTAGAGCAACAAAAGAAAGCAGTAGAGGTAAAACAAGTAATTCTAAGAGGTAAAAGTGATAATCCAGGAGTGCATTTGGGGGATGTAGTCACCATACAAGATGGTGTTATGAGCTACGGATCGTTTAGGATAACAAAAGTAAGCCACCATGCCATAGAAAACGGAAAGTATGTCAATAAATTTGAAGGAGTAACAGCAGATATCGATGTGTACCCCAATACCAATATGATGGCGTTTCCCAAAAGTGAAGCTCAGGTAGCATCTGTAGTAGAAAATGTAGACCCTCAAGGAATTAGCAGAATAAGAGTACAATTTCCATGGCAAAAACCGTTGGGCGAGATCACTCCCTGGTTACGGGTAGTAGCACCTCATGCGGGTGGAGAAAAAGGATTTCATTTTATACCAGAAAAAGGAGAAGAAGTACTCATAGGTTTTGAAGGCGGTAATGCAGAACGTCCCTATGTTATTGGCAGTTTGTATACAGGAGGAGCACACCCCAGTGGTTTTCAAAGTGATGCCAATGATATCAAAGCAATACAATCTCGTAGTGGTACCAAAATGATTATGAATGATAAGGTAGGTAGTATGTTGCTCACCGATAAAGGCACGGCCTCTATGATGATGGATGGTGGGGGTAATACCAAAATGGCTACAAATACCAGTCATACTACAAGTGTTGGCGAGGACTCTAGTGTTCTTAAAATGGATGCTGATGGTAATATAGACCTTACCGGAAAAGAAAAATTAACCATAACAATCGGAGAAAGCAGTATTTCAATGCTTAAAGATGGTACCGTAAAAATACAAGGAAAGGCAATCACTGTAGAAGGTGATGATATTGGGGTAGGCGCACATAAATCTACAGCAATTTTTTCTCCTAGCAATCATATCGCAGGAAATACAAAAATGGATGGCGGAGATGTTTTTATTAATTAAAACTGCAAAGTAATATGTTTGGTAAAAAGGATACTACAATTATGATCTCTAAGCCGTTTTCTGATCGATATACCTTGTTTATTGATAGTAAAATGATCGCTGCAAATGTAACAATGAACTCTAAGACGCGTATGCGTTGGGAGTTTACCATACACCGTGTTACAACAGAATATCTAGAAATCTCTTTATTACAATTAGAAAACACCCTTATAGAAAGTGATAATCCAATGATTAAAGATATTTCTTCTATGAGTCAGGCTTTTGGCAAAATGTATTCAGAATTACATTTGATTATAACCCATACAGGAGAAGTGCTGGAAGTATTAAATATGGATTTGATACTAGACAAGTGGAATATTGCCAAAAAAGAAATGGAAAAAGCAATTGAGCATTCTCCTGAGGCAAAAGAAATTCTAGTGCTTAATGATGAGATTTTTAAAGATAAAGAAAAAGTAAAGCTGGCCATTGGCGCCAATGATTTTCTAAATCTTTATTTTCCATATGCCTATGGCAAATCACTACCCTATAAAAATGGAGACATTGTAACTCATAATTTTCTGAACTCAAATACACTTCAATGGAAAACTAAGGTAAAAGCAAAAGAAGAAGATACCTCAACAGGAACCCTGTTTTTGGTAGACGTATCTGCAGAACCCTATGGTATATTAACCAGAAGCTGGCATCAAAAAGCATATAAGAATTTTGAAAAAGTAATGGATATCAAAAAGCTGGAAGCCTTGCTAAAAAAAGAAAGTCAATATACCATTGCAAAAGATACAGGTAAACTATTAGAAGTACACTCTTGTAATAAAGAGGTGGTTGATCAAGAAAAGCTATATACAGTCATGACGTATAATATGGTAGCAGATCATAAAAATCAAAAAGCAGATACTAACCAAAAATCGGCAAACTCAACAAAAAATGAATATACAAAACCTAATAGTAAAAGGTCTTTTTTAATCGATGACCTATAAACAGATCAAATAGTAATGGGCAATAAAATAATTACAGAAAAAGATTTTTGGATGTGTTCTACAGGGTGCGTACCCGCACCTTTTCAAGGAACTGCTTCCCGCCCCAAAACCAAACCAGGAGAGGTCTATATTACCGAGCGAGATACCTCTACAGCTAGTTTTATAGATTTTGGCTGTAGTAAATACATGTGGATAGCCGCTCTTGCTGCCGCTGTATTGGTAGTAGGTGTTATTGTAGTAGGAGTACTCACCGTAGCAACAGGCGGAGCAGCCTTATTGATTATCGGTGCTATTGCAGGAGCCGCAGGAGCCACATTTGGTGGTGTTGTAGGAGGGCTGTTATGTGGGCAACAGCTAAGCGGAAAACGTACATGGATTGGTACCAAAAATAATTTTAAAGTAATAGGTACCCCTACCATAACAGGAAATAGCACAATGACCTGTGCCGCAGGAGGGAGTATAAAATTTATGCCTAATATCAAGAATTGGTGGCAAGCCATATCGCTGACATCAGCCAATTATATAGGAGAGATTTTTCAAGGGATGATGATTGGGGTTACTGTAGGTGCCGCAGGCATGGCATATTTAGGCGGTGCAGCCGCTTATAGTGTAGGGGGGATGAGAGCTGTAGGGCAGGCAGGATTAAAATTTCTGGCAAGCACACCAAGAAACCTTGTTGTTAATGCTATAGAGAGTGTGAGTAAGGTTGGGCTACTTTTTAGAGGAGTTGGTGGTGGTCAAGGAGCATTACAATCCTATGGAGAAACGGGGAGTGTTACTTATGACTCTGTAAAAGAAGGTGTGATTGGCGGAGAAATGAGTGCCTATCGGGTAGTTACAGGACAAGGTAGTTGGAACGATGTATGGGGTACTGCCATGATGTTTTTACCTGTAGGGCAAGGAAAACGAGATGTAGAAAACAGTTTTCGTAGTGCTGCAGATGATGCCCAAGTAAGAGACGCAGAACCAATAAGAACGGACGAACCAGAAACTACTACCAAAGCAGATGAGCCCGAAACTGCTAGAACGGATGAGCCAGAAACCAACAAATCTGATGAACCCGAAACCACCAAAGCAGACGAAGAAGAAGGAAACACTACCCGAAATACAGAAAGTGAATCTCCTACAAAACCTACTAAAGATGGGAAAGCGTATGAGGAGGGGAGTAATGCTAAAAAACCATCTTATCAACACGGACAAAGCGATGGAGGACCAGGAACATGGCAAAAAGAAACTACTCCTCAAAAAGGTGCAGAATATCAGGAAAAAGTTACCGGTGCACCTAGAGATACAGAGTATGTAGTACCATCAGAGCGTATGGCTAGTGGCAAAAAGAAATTTGACGGTTATGATCCTGAAACAAATACTTTGATTGATGCTAAAGATTGGGACGGATGGCCTCCGGAAGGTAACTCAAGTTTTGATACTTTTGCACAACAAAAAGAAAAAACAAACATTTTAAATGACTCAAGGATTGCAGAACAGAATGGTTCAAATCTAGAATATCATGTGCCAACACAAGCTAAAAAACAGCAAATCATTGAAATTATGGGTAATGACATGCCCGATAATTTTGATATAGTAGTAACACCTAAATAGTATTTTACATAAAAATGAAAATAGATTTTACGCTTGAAAAGATAGAGTTAACAGCTAAAGATTATTTGAAGTATGTTAAAGACATAATAATTTATTTAAAGTCATATGATGATAATTTTAATGAATTATCAACATGGGATGAAAAAAATAAGAAAGAATTTAGCTTTGAAAATGATTTGTCAAATTTTGATTTAAAAAATTTAGATAAGGTTGTAATAATAAATAATAATATTGCCTATAAAAATCCAGATCCAAGTGATAAAAAATTTGCAAAGAATTCAAAATCTTGGGCAGGTTTTAACTCTTCTTTTACCTATAAAAACTCAAATATTATTCTGAATATATTTCAAGGGTCATATGATAATATGCCTTGTAAATTAGAATTAATATTTAATGATAATAATTTGTCTGAAAATTACATAGTAGACCTTATTTATTTTATTTCTGAAAAAATTAATATCTCTTTTGTTAATGTTATTACCACCAATTTCTTCCTCAGGGTTAGACAAAAAGGTAAAAAGTCAATAGGTTGGATAAATTATGTAAGTAACAAAGATTTTTCAAAGTATTTATATGAAAATGAAGTAAAAAAGATTACCGATAATGGTGTTATTTTTAAAATTTCCGATAAAATGCCATTAGATACAGACGAAGAATTAGTAAATAGATCTATACAATTGGCAAATGAATTAGCTAGGCAGAGTAAAAAGTAATTGTTGTAATTAAATAATGGAAGAATATATATTACAAATAAAGTTCAAAAATAAAGCTATTACTCCTAGAGAGTATATTGCTAAGAGTAAACAAATACTTATTGAACTGGAAAACTTTGATCCAATTTTTAAAGACTTTTTTGGTTGGGGAAAAACAGCAAAAGCTAAAAAAGAATTCAAATCAGATAAAAGCGATTTTGAAAACATTGTTTTTGAGCAAATTAAAAATGATAAGATTGTTTATTATAATGATGATCCTAATGACAAAAAAATGTATTTAGATTCAAAATCTTGGTTACCATATAGCAATTCTTATTCTAATACTACCAAGGTAAATGATGGTCAAATTACAATAGCTATTACTTATGGTGACACAAAAAAAGACATAGGTGTTTTTTTAATTAAATTTCCCAAATGTAATTATAAAGAATTCTCTGATTATAATTTTATTAAAGAATTGATGATTAAATGCACTAGTTTTTTTGATTCAATTTATACGGTCGTTATATCCCATGATTTTATTGATAAGGTTTTAGATAAAAATAAAAAGTTTTGGATTGGCTGGATGACCTATATAAAGAACCAAAATATTCTAAACGAATTATCAAGTAGCAATTTTCTATATCAAAAAGAGCATATGTATGAAGGAACTTTTTTTTCACTGTCAGAAGATAGACCAAATGCAAGTGATGACGTACTTATAAACAAAGTTATCGAAATGCGCAATAAATTAGGGAGTCAAGGGTATTTAAATTATTCAAAGGAATTATCAAATTCTTAGAGTGTATAAAGTATGGTTAAATAGTATTATTAGAGGATTTATTATCAAATAATGAAATGTCAAATGATAGAAATAATTTAGCTTAAAAAGAATGAAATACTATTTAACTAATTGCCTAGGAGAAAAAGGTGAAGAGTCAAATCTAGAAGCCCTCAAAAAAATGATTAAAAATACTTCTTTTAATGAATGGAAAAAGGGTAGTGGTGATTGTGCAATTAATTTTCTTGATACTAATGAGCAGTTAATTTTTTTTAAGCTAGAACAAGGTGTTTTTATAATGCAAGATCCTGACTATCTTATCCCAATGACAGCAGACAAAATAAAGCAGAAAGCAAAAACATTGACACATTATGTAGGGGGAAATGAAATGAATATTCCCGATAGCTCTTTATGTAATGAAGAAGATGCTTTTAAAATTTTAAAAAGGTTTGCACAAAATAAAGAACTCTCAAATAAATATAAATGGATTGACCTTTATGAAATAGAATTTGATCATGGTTTTTAAAGATAAAGAGCTTTAATTTTTTAATATGAAGATAATAGAAAAAATAATTGATCATACAAATTGGTTGAACGATAAAAAAGGTAGCCAACTGGATATCGAAAATGAAGAAATAAGTATTTTTAATTTTGAAAACATCGATTTAAATAGTGGAATTTTTACAAATGTTAATTTTTTTGAAATTGATATTATAAATATAAATTTTAGTGGTTCTTATTTTTTTAATTGTGTTTTTAAAAATATAATTTTTATAAATATAAATCTTAGGAAAAGTGAATTTCACGATTGTCACTTTGTTAATTGTAGTATTGAAAAATCGAATATTACTAAAGCTGAGTTTTTTAATTTAAAAGCAAATAATGTAAGTTTTTTAGAAGTAGATTTAGGTTGGACATTTATTGATAGTTCAAGTTTTGTTGAAAGCACTTT
Source organism: Aquimarina aquimarini (assembly GCF_900299535.1). GTDB lineage: Bacteria > Bacteroidota > Bacteroidia > Flavobacteriales > Flavobacteriaceae > Aquimarina > Aquimarina aquimarini. The sequence continues at coordinate 54,811 of NZ_OMKE01000010.1, forward strand.
TGATGAAGTTGTTTTAGAGGGTACAATTTTTTCTGATACCAAAACAGTAAACACCAAATTTAAAAACCTTATATTTTCTAAGAAGTACCCTTTAAAATATTCAGAGAATAAGAACATTACTTTTATAGAAGATGAAAAAAAACTTATAAGGAAAACAACTATCATATAAAAATAACAGACAAAACTAGGTTTGCATAGTAGAAATAGAAAAAATAGTGTAAAAAAAATAGTTTTGCTTTTAATAAAGCAAAAAGGAAATATAGATTCTTCTTACTTTTTTAATCAAATATTTACTCGTTTAGGGATTTTTAATTCAGTGCATGATGTAATTGATGATTTATCTAAAGAAGGCTTGATTATGAGCGATGGGTATTTTGATGAAAAACTTGTTAAAGATGGTTGGGATATAGAGTGGGTTTTTAAAGATAAAGGACCTAGCAAAGGACTAAAAGAAGTTTTACAAGATCCACCACCGATTAAGTATAATGTTTTAAAATAAAAAAATGAAATACTCAGATTTAGATAAAAAATTACAAGAAGCTATTGAAAAAGCTGAGAATATTGCTATCGAAAATATAAAAGAACATCAAAGCTTTATGCCATTTATATTACATGGTGAAAAAATGAATAAGGTAAAAAAAATAGTTTCAAAAAATATTGATGAAATTATTGATATTGCGGAAGAAGAAATTGCTGAAATGGAAGATTCTGATATTGTCATACTCATTTATCAAGACATAATAAGGTTAAATGATGGAGATGTTAATTCCATTGTTAGTCAGGTATATGGTTTTGAAGAAGATAGTGGATATAGCTTTGGACTTGGGTATAGAATAGGCAAAGATAAAATACAGTTTTTAAACAAAAGAGTATTTTTAGGGGAAATAAGAAATTTTCTAATGTTTTAATTCTTAGGTTTTTTTCCGTTCGTGCTATTCACTCTAGTATAGTACGATTTATAAATATATCTTTTTAATAACAAAGCTGTGTAAACTACAAGTGTTTTGTTACATCGCTAAAATTAAGAATAGGCTTATCTAGTTTTAGCACCCGAAACCACCAAAGCAGACGAAGAAGAAGGAAATACTACCCGAAATACAGAAAGTGAATCTCCTACAAAACCCGATGAGGATGGACAAGCGTATGAGGAGGGGAGTAATGCTAAAACTTCTGGTCAGCATTTTGATGATATTATAGTATTTAGAGAAAGTAAAGATTTACCAAAATATAAAAAAGAAGACGAGAGCACAGGTACTGCCGCAAAAACAGATATTAATGGTAAATATTTTTATGGGCTTAATCCAAAACTATCCCCAGAAGCGAATGCTTTACGTTAGAAATGGTTTAAGCATCCAGCGAAGGAGTACTCATTGCATCGTGTTTGAGGGAAAACTTCATACACGGTTTGATAAAGCGGCACTGACAGATTATTCTTTCTATATTTGCGATAAACAAAAACTGGAAAAGGATTGAATTGAAGCATTTTTTATATTCTTGAACCAAACGAATTTCAAAGCTTATTAGATAAAAAACTAATAAAAGAATATATTATTTATGAAAATCGGGAATATTCATAGAAAGAGAAAAACTTCTGAGATCACAAGAATTAATTTAATACTTAGTATAAATAGTGATTTGAATATCCTACCTAATTGATAGTTTTTAATAATTATAGAAATGAAAATAAAACAGATAACAACCTTCTTTTTTCTAACCTTTTTGATTTATCATACTACAATGATATCCCAAAATGACACCATTTTTTATAATAAAAAATGGAAAGAAACAACAAAAGATCAAGCAGATTTTTATAGACCTTTACCATTGCAGCAAAAAGGAGAAAATTCTCTTATAAAAGACTATTATATAGATGGATCCTTACAGTTTGAAGGCTGGTCAAAGACTAGTGATTTGGATGATTCTTATGTAGGGAAAGTAGTCTGGTTTTACTCAAATGGTAACAAGAAAAGTGAAGTTACCTATGAAAATGGTAAAAGGAATGGAGCAGAAATAATCTATTATGAGAACGGTAAAATAAAAAAAGAACAACAAATTAAAAATGATCAAATAGAGAACTCAAAATCATATAATAAAGAAGGTAAATTATTAAATACAATTATTTATAAAGATGGATATTCATTTGAAGGTGTAAGTGATTGTTTTATTAAATATAAAGATGGAAAGAGAATAGGAAAAACACTTTATTATGAAAATACTGATATAATAGCGTTTACTAGCGAATGTTCAGAAGAAGGATGTTATAACTGGAATAAAGAAACCTATTATGATATAAATGGAACCATTATACAAGAAAATAAAACGATTAATAATGGTTTAGAGAATGGTAGAGAAATTGAATATTATGAGACAGGATTCTGCGGTTATATAAAATCTATAAAATCTATTAAAACTTATAAGAATGGAAACCCAAATGGGCCATTTATAAAATATGATTTAAATCAAGAAATACTATATCAGGGTATTTATAAAGATGCTCAGCCACAGGAAGGGACTTTTGAGGAAACGCACTTAAGTCTAACTTTTATTTCTGAATATAAAAACGGAATAAAAAATGGAAAGGAAATAGTTGTAAATAAAGAAAAAAAAATAGCCGAAGGTGTTTATTTAAATGGAAAAAGACAAACAGGTACTTTTGTTGAGAAAAGAAATTATGGAGAACCAATTATAAAGAATCTAATAGATGGCATAGAAGAAGGTAAACAAAAATACTACAATGTAGCAAGAGATGTGACTGTGGGATATTACCATGCAAAAAAAGGAAAAAAGCATGGTGCTTACGCTCTATTTGATTATGAAGGAAATTCGATTGCCACAGCCACATATAAAAATGGAAAACCTTATGAAGGTACTGTTGTAACTGGTGGAAAATCAAAATTTTATAAAAATGGAGAACGGTTGAGAGAAAATATACATATAGATCTTGTAGAGAAAGATAAAATGCAATCCTTTTCTAAAGGTTCTGATAAAATTGAAGGGATTTATAATATGGGTGGTTTTGAAATGGCAGGTTCCATTGTTTTTTTAGATACGCATCAGTTTTTCTATTCTTTGAGCGTTGGAAGCCTAGATTTAATTACTTATGGCGCATACCATTTAAAAAATGGGAAACTAAAATTTAAAGTCCCTGAAGAGCAAAAGCAGGCTTATGTAATTTATGGAAGAAAGGATTTAAACATAAAAGATTCTATACAAATTAGTTACTATAATTATAATGCTAGAAGTAAACCATTCATACAATTAAATAAGAAGTGGTATAGTATTGGAACTCTAGAAGAACAGCAAGGAAGGGTAAGACAACGTCATGGGGTTGACCTTTTTAAAATAGATATAGATAAACTATCATCTATGAAAATTGGAATTAAGAAAGCGTTTAATAAAGATTCTAATATTGTTTTACAAAGTGTAATGAAAATGGAGAATGTAAATGATTTTAATGATTTTATTATAGCCTATAATGTAACAAATAGAGAAATTTCTGAATTTGAGAAAAGCACTTTAACTATTAATGGGGAAAACATAATTAATGGTAATAAGAAAAAAACAATCACAGAGGAAGAAAAAGAAAATGTCTTAGATTATATTATAGAAAATAAATCTTTTCCATATTATATTAGGAGCAATACATTTCAAAAAATAAAGCTTCATTCAGAAGAAAGTAATCAAAAAATCCATACATATTTCCCGCTAACCAAGAAGTAAAGAATAAATTATACCAATTATATGAGTTGTGCTTTATAAGCATCGATATCTATAAGTTTAGAGATATATCGCAGCCTTGCTAATTCCAGAGTTACCTCCTGTGATTAATACTTTAGCATTTTTAATAGCCATGATACTGTGCAATTTTATTGCGGTAAATTCAAAGTGTAAATGGTATTACTTCGAAATTAATGGTTCGTTTTAAACAAATACTTATGCTTGTCCCGAGATAGTGTATCAAAAATACACTATCAATTCTAAAATTTTTGTTAAGCAGGTCGATATTTTTTAGGGTATAGGGAGGTATGAAAAATCTTTGACCTCTGTCATTACAAAAGAGCTCTGTACTTTAGAAATATTTTCTAATGAAGCCAATTTGTTGGATAAAAAATCCTGATACTGTTCCATATTTTCTGCATAGATCTTGATCAAATAATCAAACATACCTGCAACATGATAGCATTCTACAACTTCTGGAAATTGTTGAATGTCTTTTTCAAATTTTTTCAAATAATCTGTTTGATGTAAGTTTAATGTAACATTACAAAACACCATTAATTGTAAGCCTACTTTTTTGCGATCAAGGATGGCTTTATAAGATTTTATATACCCTTCTCGCTCTAGTTTTTTTACTCGTTCAAAAATCGGAGTAGTCGTAAGATTTAAACGTTCAGCAATCTCTTTGATGGTAATTTTGCCATCTTTTTGTAGTAAAACAATGATTGATCTATCAATTTTATCCAAAATATTTTTCTTTAATAAGGCATGTATGATATCAAATATAGAATAAAATTCTTTTTGATTGTTGTTGTGGTAATATAAATTCTGTATTTGAGTATATAAATGGTTTTTAATTCTTTATTGAGTAGCTTTATAAAAGATATAACTGATATCGCTATCAATGTGTTGATAAGGAGGTTGTTATTCTCAATTAGGTGATGTATTAATAAATAAAACTATAGATGAAAAAGCACGATTTGAATCCAGAGAGTTTAATGATGACGTATGGTTATAAACCAGAATTGTCTGAGGGAGCTATTAAATGTCCAATTTTTCAAACATCAACTTTTGTTTTTAAAACGGCAGAAGAGGGGAAAACTTTTTTTGAATTAGCATATGGTTTAAGAGAGAAATCACCAAAAGAAGAATTAGGGTTAATCTATAGTAGGATTAATAATCCTAATCTTGAGATTCTAGAAAACCGTCTTTGCTTATGGGATAAAGCAGAGGATTGCGCCGTTTTTGAGAGCGGTATGTCTGCAATAAGTACAGTGCTTTTAGAATTTCTCACTCCTGGAGATGTATTAGTGTACAGTAATCCATTATACGGAGGGACAGATCATTTTATTAAGCATTTTCTTACTAAAATAGGAGTACATACTGTTGGAGTAATGCCAGGGCAAAGTGTAGATGAGGTAATCAAAATGATTGAAGATTCTGGCAAAGCAGATCGATTGGCAATGATCTATCTAGAGACACCTGCAAATCCTACCAATACAATTGTAGATATAGAAAAATATAGTCTGATAGCAAAAAAGTACAGTACCGAGCAAAGAAAAACACTACTTGCTGTTGATAATACATATATGGGGCCATTATGGCAACACCCTTTACAATGTGGTGCTGATTTGGTATTGTATTCTGCTACAAAATATATAGGGGGGCATAGTGATTTGATTGCAGGAGCAGTTTTAGGAAATGCAGAGTTAATGGTACGAGTAAAAACATTACGTACCTTTTTAGGGAACATGATAAGTCCACATACTGCGTGGCTATTACTCAGAAGTTTAGAAACTCTAAAGGTGCGTATGGATCAACAAACGCAAAATGCTCAGGTAATTGTAGATTTCCTGAATAATCACCCAAAGATTAAAAAAGTATATTATCTAGGATTGTTAAAAGAAGGAACAGAAACTTATGAAACCTATAAAAAACAATGTTCTGCCCCTGGAGCAATGGTATCTTTTGATATTATAGGAGGAGAAAAAGAAGCTTTTATGTTTCTTAATAATTTACAATTAATAAAATTAGCGGTAAGCCTGGGGAGTACAGAGAGTCTGGCGGAGCATCCAAAAACAATGACACATGCAGGGGTAGAAGAGCAACAAAGGCAACAAATGAATATTACAGATCAATTGGTTAGGATATCAATAGGAGTAGAGCACTCTAAGGATTTGATACTGGATTTAGAACAGGCTTTAGAAAAAGTAAATATTGCTGTTACTATGGAGCGATAACTATTAGGAATCGATGCTTTGTTTTTTGTATGAGTTAAAATTTAATGGGTAACTCTAGTGGCTTTAAATGTTTTAAATAAAAAACTTTTATAGGCTCTGATGTAGCATATGTCTTTATCGTCGCTGTTAATCCATACTTTTACATCATAAATTTTACCACTATCTGCATTATAAATAGTTCCATCTGATAAAACACCGTCATTATATTGTAATTGGTCTAAAATAATCATACCCAATAAAGGTCTTTTTTGGAGTTCTTTGTTTGGGTTTTTATTATCTAAACCATTGAGATTACATAAAGGATTGTCTGCTCTTTTATCAATTTTACCAAAAAAAGTATCTCCTTCCTTGTAGATTTCGATAATGGAACCTCCTTCAATTTTCCATTTCCCAATGTAAGTCTCAGGACTTACAGTAGAAGAAGATATAATAAAACAGGAAATTAATAAGATTGTAATAAATTTCATTGTTGTAAACATACTGATTAAATTGGATTAATTCCTAAGATTATGAGTAAATGATTTATCTTTTTGATAGTAAGTTTCAGATGTTCAGGAATTTAGTTTGTGTTAATTTTTTAATAAAATAATTTTTGTGTTGAATATATAAAAAAATGATAGTTACAGACATAAAGAAGAGAGCTATATACAATGGTTCTTTATTCGTTTTTTAGAATATTGTAAAATTGCAACACGTATTTATTAACTATTTTAAAACACAAATCCGATGAAAAAAATTAAACAAATAACTGTATGTGTTGCAATTATTTTTTTTACAACATTTACTGTAAAAGGGCAATCTAATCCATTACCCGAAGGGTTACCTGATTCAAGAATTTCTTTAACAATAAATAATCAACAGGTGTATATTCCGTATTGGAGAAATCTTAAGCTGGGAACCAGAAGAACTAATATTACAAATGCAATTATAGCTTTTCATGGTATCAATCAATATGGTAAATCAATGTATGACAATCTTAAATCTGCTGCAAAATCTGAAGGACAATTATCAAACACGATTATTATTGCCCCTATAATGATGGAGCTGGATCATATAAATTATCATAAGTTGGATAAGAGGACATATGCTTATTGGACATCTAGATGGAAATTTGGAGACCTTTCTCAAAACAGTAATAGGGTTAGTTCGTTTACAGTGATAGATGAGATTATTAAGATTTTGGTAAGAAGTAATCCTAATTTGAAAACACTTACAGTAACTGGGTTTTCTGCTGGTGGACAAATGATTAATAGATATGCAGGAGGAGGAAGAGCTCAGTATACAATATCTAGCGGAACAAAAGTGCAATATGTTTCTTATGCACCTTCAATATACTTATACCCGGGACGTTATCGTAGGGTTTCAGGATCAGAAACTCAATTTGCTTTACCAAATACAAATTGCAGTAACTACAATGATTATGAATTTGGAGTTGCAGGAAACTTAAATTCATATATGAGAGCCACTGGAGCTTCAAGTATTAAATCAAATATGAGAAACAGAACAGTATATCAAATGGTTGGTTCTAAGGATACAGGAACAAGATTTTTGGATGTGCGTTGTGGAGCTAATTTGCAAGGAAAGAATAGATACCATAGAGCAAGAATTTATACAAACTATGTTAGAAAGTACTATATGGAAAATGATAATAAAAAGCTATTAGTTGCAAGAGGGTATGGCCATAGTGCAAGTGCTTATAAAGCAGGCAATGTAAGAAAAGTGTTTTTTCCAAGCCGAAACAAGCAGCTTAATAGTGATATTATAGTAAGTAATCAATTTGAAGATCTCAAACTATTTCCAAATCCTGTAGAAAACTTTTTACATATTAAATCATTTAAAGAAGATTCTGATTTAAAATATTCTATTATGAATACAACTGGAGAGTTAGTGAAAGAAGGAAAATATTCTTCTGAACCTATACCATTACATGATTTAAAATCGGGAATGTACTTTATGCAAGTACGTAATGATGATAAGCAGGTAAGAAAAGCTAAGTTTATCAAACAATAATATTCTTATACCAGTTATACTTTGAATTTACTGTAAAAAAGAAAATCAGCTATTTTTTGTTTATGTAAAGAAGAAAAAATCAGCATAGCCATAGCTACGATTAATTTTTATTCTGAAGCATAGGCGAAAAAGAGAATTTTATTGCGGTAAATTCAAAGTGTAAATGGTATTATTATTTCTATTTAATAGGATTATTTCAGGTATATGTAAAAAAACCGTTATTATATAATAACGGTTTTTTTGATACTAATTTATGGTTCTTTAGTTTGAGTAACTAAAGAAAGAAATATTTTTAAGACTATTTTAAAACCCCTACCATATCTTCTGGTTTTACCCATTCGTCAAATTCTTGTTCTGTAACATATCCTAATGCGACAGCTTCATGTTTGAGAGTAGTTCCGTTTTGATGTGCAGTATTGGCAATCTCTGCCGCTTTATAATACCCTATTTTTGTATTTAGAGCAGTAACCAGCATCAACGAGTTATTTAATAGTTCAGTAATTCTTTTTTGATTAGGCTCAATTCCCTGAGCGCAATGTTCATCAAAAGAAACACAAGCATCACCAATCAATTGTGCACTTTGAAGCAAATTAGAAGCCATTACAGGTTTGAATACATTTAATTCAAAATGTCCTTGCATACCCCCCACATTAATCGCTACATCATTACCTAGTATTTGTGCACATACCATAGTCAATGCTTCACATTGAGTAGGGTTTACTTTACCTGGCATGATTGAACTACCTGGTTCATTTGCAGGAATAATTAATTCACCAATTCCACTTCTTGGTCCAGAAGCCAGCATACGGATATCGTTTCCTATTTTGTTTAAGGCAACAGCTATTTGTTTTAAAGCACCGTGGCTTTCTACAAAAGCATCATGTGCAGCAAGTGCTTCAAATTTATTTTCTGCAGTAATAAAAGGTAAGCTAGTAAACTGAGCGATAAACTCTGATACACGCTTGGCATATCCTTTTGGAGTATTAAGCCCTGTTCCTACAGCAGTTCCTCCTAATGCTAGTTCTGCCATATGAGGTAACGTATTTTCTAAGGCTTTGAGCCCATGATCTAATTGAGATACATATCCTGATAATTCTTGACCAATAGTAAGAGGAGTAGCATCCATAAAATGAGTACGTCCTATTTTTACAACATTTTTAAACTCTTCAGATTTTTTCTTTAGAGTATCTCGTAGTTGAGTAATTCCTGGAATAGTAACTTCTACTATTTTTTTATAAGCTGCAATATGCATTCCTGTAGGGAATGTATCATTAGAAGATTGAGATTTATTGACATCATCATTTGGTTGTAATGTTTTATCGCCTTCTCCAATTGTCTTACCAGCTATTTGATGTGCTCTATTGGCAATCACCTCATTCACATTCATATTACTTTGTGTACCAGAACCTGTTTGCCATATTACCAAAGGAAATTGATCATCGTGTTTTCCTTCTAGTATTTCCTCACATACCTGTGCAATAAGGTCTCTTTTCTCAATAGGTAAAACACCTAATTCACAATTTGTATACGCAGCCGCTTTTTTTAGATAAGCAAAACCATATACGATTTCTAATGGCATAGATCCTGCTGCCCCAATTTTAAAATTATTTCTAGAACGCTCTGTTTGTGCTCCCCAAAGCTTATCAGCAGGTACTTTTACCTCGCCCATCGTATCCTTCTCTATTCTATATTCCATTTGGTAAGATGATTTGTTTTTTAAGAGTGCAAATTTAAAACATTTACCGCACTATTTCTGAATAAAGACGCGACTTTTTGTCTATATAAACCACCAGAGTAAGAGTTTTAAAAATAAATTATATTTCTGCTATGACATATACATAAGAGTTGTTATCTTTGTCGAAATTTGAAAATTAGAATATCGTTATGTTTGAATTCGATCAGTATCTTGGTTTTTTAGCATTCTTAACAATCCTTACCATTGGATTTTGGTTAATGATTTTTTTGTTAACTTTTGTAATTCCTTACTGGATTATAGGAGCTAATCTTGAAAACTTTAAATTAAGAAGAGAAGCAAAACGCAAAGAAAAAGAATTGGTATAACGCCTAGATATAAAACAAAAAAAAAGGAAGTCATTTGACTTCCTTTTTTTTTGTTTTATAATTTTCTTTTCTATCCTTCAAATTCATTATTCCCATTAAACTCTCTTTGAGAACGTTGCCTTTTCTTTTTCTGATTAAACCTATACGTAAATGACAGGTTAAAACTACGTTCTCTCCACTGAAATTCATTTTCTGAAATAAAAGTAGGAGTAGTAGAAGTGCTCATTCGTTTTCTAGAGTTAAATACATCACTGATATTAAATGTAAGTGATGCTTTTTCTTTGAAAAAATCCTTGCTAAAAGCCAGATTTGTGCTAAAAACAGCTTTGCTTTCATTTTGAGCAGTTTTATTAGGACCTACATACATCATATTGGTCTGCCAATTTATTTTGGCGGGTAGTGTTATCTTATTACTTAATCGGGCAAACCAACTGAAGTTTTCTGCATCGAGATTCTCTCCGTTATGTTCTCCTTGTACACTGTTGTGAAAAGCATTGAAATTACCATTGATTCTCCACTTTCTATTAGGATTATAGGTCAACGTAAATTCAAAACCATATCGATCAGAACTACTTAAATTGATAGGATTTCTTTTGATAACAGGGACTTCTGTTCCAGGATTGTTTTCATCTGCTCCTATGATTGCGGTTTCTCCTGTGTCCTCGGCAACAAAAGTGAATACTTGAGTAGCATGATTATAATAAATAGAAGTATTCAAAGTTACTTTTCCTATTTTATTAAGGTAACCTAAATCAAAGGCATTAGAATAGCTAGGGTCGAGATCAGAGTTTCCTTGAAACAAGTTGGTGACGCTAGATCTTGATGGAAAAGGGTTGATAAATCTAGATCTTGGTCTGCGTAATCTGCGATTATAACCAAAAGTGATACTTTGTTTTTGTGAAATCTCATATCCTAAATTAATTGTAGGAAATAGGTCGGTATAGTTTTTTTTATTCAGATCATTACTTGTTTTTTGATCGATTGTGATTTGGGTATTTTCCATTCTAAGCCCTAAGAGATATGAAAATTGCCCCCATTTACTTCCCCATTGGGAATACACAGCATTTATATGTTCTTTATAAGCTAGCGCATTTGACAAGTCAGTATTTGTAGTTATAGTATTGTTGTCTTCTAATTGAACGAGGTAATCAGTATCTATTTTATTAAAATTACCTCTATATCCTAGTTCAAATTGACTTTCTTTTCCGATAGGAAGTGTGTAATCTGCTTGTAAGAGAATACGATTTTGCTCTTCAAGTGTGTTAACAATTTCAATAGCAGTTATATTTTCTTGTGTAATTCTGGATCGCTCATCTTCATTGGTGTTTTCTATCTGAAAATCAAATGTTAGTTTTTGTCCACTATCATCAAAATCTTTTGTGTAGTTAAGTACGTATTGTTTGGTAATGTCATCCTCAATTTCAGGATCAAAACGAGCGTTCCTACTTAGAGTTTCCCCATTCATATCTAATTCTGTAATACTATTGCTAGTATTACTAGTATTATCGCCTGAATTGTATAGGAAAGATGTTGTGATAGAAGAAGTATCATTAATATACCATTCTACACCTATATTAGAGTTTATACTTTTTCTGATTCTATCAAATTCTCTTTCTTCGTCGATAAAAGTATCAGGATTATCTAGTCCGTTTGAGTCAATGTTTAGGTATCGTGTTTGAGATAATGAGTTCCCTGGCACTTCTCTATAATTATACCCAGAAGTAGTAAAGAAGTTGAAATCTCCTGTTCGATAATTAAGGTTACCAGAAACACCAGCTGTCCAAGGATAGCCACTATTTACAGTAATTGCCCCGTTCATACCTTGTAGTTTGCTTCGTCTTAAGATGATATTTAAGATACCAGCTGTTCCTTCTGCATCATATCGTGCAGAAGGAGAGGTGATCACTTCAACTCTTTCTATAGATTCTGCGGGTAGTTGTCTCAATGCATCAGTACTATTTAAACCAACCAAACCAGACGGTTTACCATTGATCAAGATTCTTACATTGTCATTACCTCTCAGCGCTACATTACCTTCTACATCTACAGAGACAGAAGGTACATTATCTAATGCATCGCTTACAGTACCACCACTTACAGTAAGGTCCTTTCCTACATTGTAAATCTTTTTGTCTAATTTGATTTCTACCGTTGTTTTTTCTGCAATAACAACAACATCATCTAGAGTTTCTGTATCTAATCCTAGTTTGATGGTTCCGAGATTTGTGTTTTTGAATAATTTTTGTTTATGAATAGTTTTCTTTTTGAAAGAAATAAATTCGATACTTACATCATAGACCCCTGCATTGATTTCTATAGTGAATTTTCCATTTTTATCAGTAATTCCTCCTGTAATAATTTTTTGTAATCTAGGACTGTAGAATGCTATGGTCGCATATTCTAAAGGCGTGTTTGTGTCCTGATCTAGTACCAAACCAGATACTTGTATAGGTTTGTTTGGAAAGCCTCTGTCTTGAGAAAAGACAATAAATGTAGAAGAAAGAAATAGGAGAAATAAAAGTTTATTCATGTTTTAGTCATTGAATTGGTGCTAAAAATATCGAAGCAGATACTAGAAAGCGGTTAATGATTTGTTAAATGTAACTAAGCTACAATAGTATAAATTCTATTGTAGCTTAGTTAGTACATATTTTACTAAGACAAGAAAAAACCAAAAAGGTTTAATGAGAAAAGAAATATTTTCTGGAAAAGAAGAAATTCTATAAAATATCCAGCACTTTTTCAGGAGGTCTTCCAATAACAGCTTTATTGCCTTTTACAACAATTGGTCGCTCAATAAGTTTTGGATTATTGCTAAGTATAGCAATCAACTCAGTATCCGTAAAGTCTTTGCCTTTATAGTTTTCTTTCCAGATAGCTTCATTTTTTCTTACCAATTCTATAGGAGATATTCCAAGGAGTTTGATAATCTCAGTCAATTCTTCTATAGAAGGAGGGGTTTGAAGATAATTAACAATGTTGATTTCTTCCTTTTGTTCCTGAACTATAGCAAGGCATCCTCTTGACTTACTACATCTTGAATTATGATAAATTGTAATCATCTTTATTATATGTTTTAATCGTCATTTTTTTGTCCCATCATCATAAGAAATGCTTTTAGGAACTGGTCTATATTTCCATCCATTACCGCATCTACATTTCCTGTTTCTTCTGCGGTTCTTACATCTTTTACTAATTTGTAAGGGTGCATTACATAGTTACGTATTTGTGAGCCCCATTCGATCTTCATTTTAGAAGCTTCAATTTCATCTCGTTGCGCACGTTGTTTTTGAAGTTCAATCTCGAATAATTGTGATTTAAGCATTTGTAATGCTTTTAACCTGTTTTCTTGTTGTGATCGAGTGTCTGAGCATGAAATCTGTATACCTGTAGGAAAGTGTGTAAGTTGCACTTTGGTCTCTACTTTATTTACATTTTGTCCTCCAGCTCCACTAGATCTAGAAGTGATAATTTCATAATCGGCAGGGTTGATATCTATCTCAATGCTATCATCTGCAAGTGGGTATACATATATAGAGGCAAATGAAGTATGTCGTTTGGCATTGCTATCAAATGGCGAAATACGAACTAGTCTATGTACTCCATTTTCTCCTTTTAGCCAACCAAAGGCATATTCTCCTTCTATTTCAAGAGTTACCGTTTTTATACCAGCAACATCACCACCTTGGTAGTTTAGTTCTCTTATTTTGTACCCTTGCTTTTCTGCCCACATTAGATACATACGCATGAGCATGCTTGCCCAATCACAGCTTTCTGTACCACCAGCACCTGCTGTAATTTGTAAAACAGCACTCATACTATCACCCTCATCACTAAGCATATTCTTAAATTCTAAATCCTCTATAGATGATTTGGTTTCTTGATAGCGTTCGGTAACTTCAACTTCTGTAGCATCTCCTTCTTTATAAAATTCATAAAGAACTTCAAGGTCATCTACTAGGGTAACTCCTTTTTCGTAATCAGAAACCCATTTTTTTTCAGCATTTAAGGTACGCATTAACTTTTCGGCTTCTTGAGCGTTATCCCAAAAATTCGGAGCGTATGTTTTTTCTTCCTGATTTGTTATCTCTATAAGCTTGGCATCAATGTCAAAGATACCTCCTTAACGCAACCAGGCGCTCTCTAAGATCTTGTAAAGTCTCAGTATTAATCATAATTTATTTAAATTTTGACAAAAATAAGATTTAACAATTCAGTAAGAAGTAATTTTTACATTATTTTATAGATTTAGGGATTTTATAAACTCTTCTGTATAAATCACTCACACTATGCGACTATATTTTTTATGCTTATTCTTTGCGATGGGCCATATTTCTTCTGCTCAATTTTTAGAAAAACAAAAAGAACTTACTTCTTTTGATGGTTATTTTAAATTTCATTACAATCAGGCTAAAGATGAAATCTATTTAGAAGTAGATAAGCTAGATACCGAGTTTTTGTATGTACATTCATTGGCTACAGGAGTAGGATCAAATGATATAGGCTTAGATCGAGGGCAGATAGGAAAAGGAGTTGTGGTAAAATTTGAAAAAGCGGGAAATAAACTATTATTGATTCAACTTAATCAACGATACCGAGCAGTAACCGATAATACATTAGAAAAAAGGAGTGTAGCACAAGCCTTTGCTAAATCCGTTTTATACGGGTTTCCGATCCTAGAGAATAAACAAGGTACCTATGTCATCAATTTTACTTCTTTTCTATTACAAGATACTCATGGCATAATTGATAAGTTAAAACAACAGAAAGAAGGAAATTATACCCTAGATAAAACAAAAAGTAGTTTGAGTTTAGAAAGAACAAAAGCGTTTCCAAAAAATGTAGAGTTTGAGTCTTTGATTACTTATAAAGGGGGTGTTACTGGCAAAAATATAGCATCAGTAGTACCCAATGCAAAGCTAATTAGTGTTATTCAGCATCATTCATTTGTAGAATTACCTGATGATGGGTATAAAAAGCGAGTTTTTGACCCTAGAAGTGGGGCATTATCTATTTCTTATTTAGATTATGCAACTCCCGTACAAGAAGCCATAAAGAAACGTTACATCATAAGGCATCGATTAGAAAAAAAGAATCCAGAGCAAGAAATTAGTGAAGCAAAAGAACCTATTATATATTATTTAGATCCAGGTACTCCCGAGCCGATTCGATCTGCATTATTAGATGGAGCAAAGTGGTGGAATCAAGCGTATGAAGCTATTGGGTTTAAAGATGCTTTTCAGGTCAAGATGTTGCCAGAAGATGCAGATCCTATGGATTTAAGGTATAATGTAATACAGTGGGTGCATCGCTCTACAAGAGGATGGAGTTATGGGGCGAGTGTTATAGATCCTAGAACGGGAGAAATTCTTAAAGGGCATGTAAGCTTAGGAAGTTTGAGAATACGACAGGATTTTTTGATAGCGCAAGCTTTGATGAATCAGCCCTATGCAATGAGTGATGAGAACTATCAGCCTATGTTGGATATGGCTTTGGCTCGTATTCGTCAATTATCTGCTCATGAGATAGGACATACAATTGGATTTGCACATAATTTTGCGGCAAGTACTCATGGTAGAGCTTCTGTAATGGATTACCCGCATCCTACAATAACACTTACAGATGGTAAGATAGATTTATCTAATGCGTATGATACTAAAATAGGTGTGTGGGATAAGGTAACGGTAGCATATAGTTACTCTGAATTTGCAAAAGAAGCCAATGAAAAAAAAGAACTTACTTCAATTCTTGATAAAGCATATCAATCAGGACTTCGTTTTATTTCTGATAGTGATGCACGACCTCTGGGAGGAGCGCATGAATTAGCACACCTATGGGATAATGGTAGAAGTGCTACAGAAGAATTAGAAGCTATGTTAAAGATAAGAAAGATCGCGATTCGTAATTTTTCTGTTGATAATATAAAAAGTAATGAACCTTATTCTGTTTTAGAAGATGTTTTTGTTCCATTGTATTTTTTTCATAGATATCAGACAGAAGCTACCTCAAAACTTATAGGAGGACTGAACTATAATTATGCAGTAAAAGGGGATCAGCAAACTGTTGTAGAGGTGGTGGATTCCAAAAAACAAAGAAAAGCACTAGAAAAGGTATTAGAAACATTGTCTCCTGAGATTTTAGCAATCCCAAAAGATAAATTAAAACTATTTCCTCCCAGAGCATATGGATATCAAAGAACAAGAGAATCTTTTAATGGGAAAACAGGAGTTGGTTTTGATGCTTTAAGTGCCGTTTCAACAGCAAGTGATATGAGCTTGAGACTATTACTACACCCAGAAAGAACATCTAGACTAGTACAACAAAAAAGTTTGGATAAAAATCAATTGGGGCTCTCAGAAATGTTAGATCAATTGATTACATCTGTTTTTGAGATTGATGTAGAAAACAGATATCATAGTGAGATTCAACATATGGTAAAAAGTAACTTACTAAAACATATGATGAACCTGTGTATTACCAAAAAGGCATATTCGCAAGTGAATGCTATTGCCTATGCCAAAATAAATAAGCTGATACCAATACTGAAAAGTAAAACATCAAACCCTATTGATGCTATGTATAATAAATATTATCTTGATCAGATTCATGGGTTTATAGAAAGACCAGAAAAGTTTGAAGTATTACCTTCTCCAAAAATTCCTGATGGCTCCCCCATAGGAAGTTTAAGCTGTGGGCTTTTTTAATAGATTAAATAAAAAATGTGTTAAATACTAACAGATATATTAAAGGTTGTAGCCAATAAATAAAAAAAAGTGAAGAAGATAAATGCATTAATATATTCATTTGAAATAAATAAAATTGATACTGTTTATTTGATTGGAAAAAATGATGATTATTACAAACTCTATTTAAAAGAGAATTTTAATTATTTTTTAAAAATAGATTTAAAAAGAGAGGTTCAAGATAATTTTATTGAATTAGAATTAGAAAATGTTCCAAACGGAAATTTAACCCAAAAAGTTTCTCCAAAACTGGCATTAGAACTGTTAAACAAATGTAAGTGGCCTACCAGTTATGAACCTTATGAAGAGACTCTTTTATTAACTAAACAATTACTGAATATTGTTAATTTTAAAATAATTAAGAAAAAAATAGATTTAAATCAGCCATTCTTTTTTTGGGTAAAAAAACAAGTAAATAGAGATGATTTAATAGGAGACCTTGCATATGACATATGTGGTGATAGAGATATTGGTTTGTTCAAAACTTACAAAGGCCTAGAGTCATATATTAAATTTAAGCAAGATGGTTTTTGGGAAATAGAATCATTTAAAGATTATAAAAAAGAAGGAAGTATAAGCCCTTTATTGTGTTTGAAGTTGGCAAAAATGGAATACGATGTTAATTTAAAAAAAGAAAAATTAAAAAAATTCAGAATACTTAATACAAAAGGATTTGTCTATTTCTTAAAACCAGAAAACAAATTAAAGCCGATAAAAATAGGAGGAACAAAAAATATTAAACAAAGAGTTAAACAACTTCAAACGTCTCTCCCTTATGATTTGGAAATAATAGGTTATATCGAAACGTCAGACTACATAGGTCTTGAAAGAAAAATACATATGAAGTATAATAAGAAAAGAATAAAAAGGGAATGGTTTGATCTTACAATAGTTGAGGTTCAAAAAATAATTTCTGATTATAATACATTAATAAAAAATAAAAGGATGTAATATTATATTTCAAATAAGGCAGTTGATGTTTAGCCGAAATGCAAAACTACCAAATCTTTTGATTTACAGCTATATTTTGATTTTACACTTTGAGTAGTTGTGATATTTTGGTAGATTTTAGAGTGAAAAAACGAACAAACAATAATACTTTTATGAACCCAATACTTAATTATGATGAATGTTATGCCTTAGATATTTCTTCCAAGGCTTCCCTGTTGGCTGCTTCAGGTAATGACAAAAAGCTTAAACTCATCAATACTAATTCTAATCAGGAACTTAAACAATTAAATATAGGTTCAAAAGGTCGAGTACTGAATTTTTCTCCTTGCGGAAAAATGATTATTTCAGGTTATATGACTTTAGTGTTATGGGATTTAAATTCTTTTAAGCGTTTATTTTCCCTAAAGGGGCATAAACATATGGTAAATGGAGTACAGTTTTCTCCAGACAGTAAAATGATAGCTTCTGTTTCGGGGGCTAGTTACACACCACATGATTATACACTTAGAGTTTGGAATTCAAATGATGGTAAGTTAATACACAAATTAAAGTTTGATAGACCTCTTACGGGTATTTTTTGGACAAAAGAAAAAAATATTTTGATATCCTCAGAAAACTCAGTAATAAAAGTAGATTTAACCAATTTAAAAACGGAGATTATTTATGAAGGACTTCCTTATTTTAATTTTGGTTTTTGTTATGAAAAAAATCAAATTCTAATCTCTGATCCACAAGGATTTAAATCAGGGGTAAAAGGGGTGAACGTGATTAGTCTTGAGGGAACTCTATTACATAGACTAACACCTGATATTAAGCAAGACGTTACAAAATCAGTTTTTAATGTATTAGTTAAAGGAATAGACGGTGGATATATAGCTGGATTTGGAATAGAAGACTATATACCATCACCTACTAATAAATATTTCATCGTTGTAAAATGGGACAGTAACGGAAAAGAGGTAAACAGAATAGAAGAGTTTAGTGACTCCTTATTACAAGCTTTTACTTTTAACCAAGAAACAGAAATTCTTTATACTTGTGATTCTAAAGGATTAATTAAGAAATGGGGTTTTGAATAGATTAATAAAACACACACAATTTGTATAAAACATATTTACCTTTTGTGATGCAAAGCTACTGTATTAGATAAGTAATGTTATGAATTATTGAGAAAAAGAGTAGTCTTATCAAAATTACAAAAGAAGAACAGAGCAAAAAAACATAAAGCCAGACATAATGTGATCTACAATTTAAGTTTATGACATTTACTATTATCGAATTATTAAGCATTCTTACAGTCTTTCTGTTCTCCTTTTTTGTGATGTATTTAGTTATTGCAGAAACGAGTAAAAAATTGAGTAATTTAATATTCGCCACCTATTTAATGATTATTATTTTAGATTTTTCTGCATATTTCTATCCTAAATTTATAACATTAACATATACGGTTGAAATGCTCCGTATGGAGGTATTAGCAGGTTTAAAAGCCCCTGTGCTCTATTTATATGTACTTTCGGTACTATATGATGATTTCAAGATAAAAATTAAATACCTACTTTTTTTTGTGCCTCTTTCTATTACTCTAGTAGTATTAATTCCTGATTTTTTCAATGTTAGTGCAAGAAAGCAAGCACTGTTTTTTCAAAATTTTTATGACCAACCAGAAGCTGTATTTATTACTTTTTTTGCCTATATAGTGGGGTATGTTTTTTTATTCGCAGGATTATATCAAATAAAACGCTATCAAAAAATTGTAAAACAAAATTATTCAAACCTAAATGCTCTTGTAAACTGTGTTTGGCTAAAACAATTTTTAATTATAATAATTATTGGAACAACAATAACATTAATAAAAAATATGTATCAATTAAGCTATGATGATATTGAGATTACTAATAATTTGCGCATTTTATTTTTACTTTTTGCGATCGTATTTGCCTCTTGGTTATTTAGTAAAGCATTATTAGCTCCAAAAACATTTCAAGGTATAAATGCTAGTTTACTTCCTATTAAAGGAAAAGCTAATAAAATTGAAGATGAAAATGTTAAACGTATAGAGTTATTTATGAAAGAAAAAGAATCATATCTAGATCCATCATTAACGCTTCGAAAACTAGGAGTTCAATTAAATATTCCACCAAGGGAATTATCCATTTTGATAAACCAACATATTGGCAAGCATTTTTTTGATTTTGTGAATGAATATCGAGTAAAAAAAGCAATGGAAACGTTAAGAAATACTTCATTGCAAAAGAAAACAATTCAAGAAATAATGTATGATGTAGGCTTTAATTCTAAAAATTCCTTTAATACAGCTTTTAAAAAGCATACAAACTTAACACCAACTCAGTATAAGAAAAATGCTGGTAGCCAGTTGTTTGAGTGAAATAGGACTTGTTTGTACTAAAGTAGTACCATATTTTTTTGGTTATAAAATACTTTTGGAATTCGAAATTCAACAAAATTAAGATTACATGAAAAAATATTTTATTATCGTATTAGTTTTTTCCGCGACATTATCATTTGGACAATCTGATAATGACATTGCAGAAAAAACATTAAATCAAAAACTAGATTATTTTTTGAAGCTGGCCGATTCCTTAAGAGTTATGACAAATACATCTGGTGTTGGAATAGCAATCGTTTATAAAGATAGTATCATTTACAAAGGAGGATTGGGTTACCGTGATGTTTCTTATAAAAAACCTGTAACAGACAATACTTTGTTTCCAATAGGTTCTAATACCAAACCAATAACAGGAGTTGTTGCTTCAAAACTGGTAGAAAAAGAGTTATTAGATTGGAATATGCCTGTAAAAAAGTATTACCCTGAATTTGAAGTAGCAGATGAATATGTAACTCAAAACGCTACTGTAAAAGATTTATTTACTCATATGACAGGAGTAGGAAGATATGATTTGCTGTATTATCATAATTCATCAATTACCAGAGATGAAATAGTATCAAAACTTCCTTTGTTTCAATCAAAGTTTCCATTAAGACAACAGCGGGCTTATAATAATTTTATGTACTTAGTTGCAGGAATGGTTGAAGAGAAAGTAAGCGGAAAAACTTGGGGTAATTTAGTTAATGAAGAAGTTTTTATACCATTAAAAATGAATAATTCATTCACTTCATTTCAACAATGTTTGGATTATAAAGAAAGATCAAAAGGGTATAAGTTAGATGGAAAAACAGAGGTGGATTATCAGAATATTGATGTTATTGCACCTGCTGGATCAATATCTTCAACGCCACATGATATGGCATTATGGGTTCAAATGTTAACAAACAGAGGTATGGCCGGTAACAAAACCTTTCTCACACAAAATCAATTGAATTACTTAACAGGACCTCAAGCTCCTTTTAATCCCAACCGTTCGGTAAGTACTGCTATTGGGTGGATTACATTGCCTTATAACGGAACGAAGTATTTTCAAAAAGAAGGGGCAATAGACGGTTTCAGATCAAAAGTGACTATTATTGAAAACAAATTTGGAATTGCAATAATGACAAACACTTGGTCTGATTATATTTCTTTGATTACAGATTATGCCACAAATATTTTTGTAGATGATAACTATGAAAGAGATTATGAATGGGAAAAATTATTAGCATATAAAAAACCAAAAAAAGACAATAATCAAGCTAGAAAAGCAATCCCATTATTACATAACTTAAATGAGTATATTGGTTCTTATGAAGATGAAATATATGGAATCATTGAAATTACTGAAAAAAATAAAGAGCTTTATTTTAAGTTTCATGATTTTAAAAGTAATATGGAACATACTGGGTTTGATAATTTTCAAGTCAAATTAGATTTGGGAGGTAAAGATGAGGTGTTTGATTTTCATATTCATACAGGTATAGGTGGTGAAATTGACCAAATTGAATTTAAAATAGAATCTGGACTGCCAACTTCAATTTTTGAGAAAAAGAAATGAAAACAAACTTTTATAATATCTGTTAAATTAAGAAAGATACAAGATCATAATTTATTATAATAGCATTGATTATAAGCGTCTCTACAAAGACTTTTTTCTTTATTAATAGATTATTATATTTATTTTTTAGTAAATATTAAAAGAAGCTATGAGTATATTTAAAAAAATATTTGGAAAATCAGAAAAAGAAAATATTAAAATTAATAAATCTGATTTTTTAGTAATTAAAAAAACTGATTTTAAAAACTTTACAGATTTAGTTAACCAAAATGCAGGGCTTTCTTTTGAGAAACAACAAAATTTTAATGATTTAACAGGGGAGCTAGCTTGGAATATCAACCTAAGTACTGCAACACTATCTTTTGGAAACCTAGATTTTCCTATCGAAGTAATCGGTTCTTTATCATTTAATGATTATTCATGGATGTGGGGATGGGCTAATTCTAAAAGTGGAATCCCAGAAAATCTTTTGCAAAGCTCATTAAAATTAAAACAAATAGGGAAAGAAAAACAAATCAAAGAATTTACAGAAGGGCATTTTAGTGTAGAAGAAGGATTTGAACATAAAATGGGAATAGTTGCTAGTGGGCTTCTAAACGCAGATGCATATTTTTGTGCAAACTATGGGCAAGGAACAATGATTTTAACTTTAAAAAGTGATAAAATACCAAAAATTGATACGAATAAATTAGAGAAAGTATTAACAACTTTCCCACAGCTAATAAGTAGCCTTGATTTAAACCATAAAGAAGCTTTTAAAAACTATTTGATTGATCGAAATTTTAAACTTAATGTATCATCCAAAAATAAGATTGAAGGCTTGAAAATTAATAAAGCTTTAGTTGCTGAATTTGACGAGCTTAACAGATTGAAATCACTTAATGGAACAATATAAACGTTTTACTATTATTTTAAGATTGTTTAGAATCTCTCTATAATTATAACATATGTTTTTATAATTAAAATACATTACTAATAATTCCTATAATGAATGACTTGATAGGTGTAATAGAATCAAAAATAGAGCTAAGCAGTTCAGATAAAAAATATATTTGTTCACTAGGAAAACCTATTTGTGTAAATAAAAAAAGTAATCTTTTAAGAGGAGGGCAGGTTTCAAATAAATTGTATTTTATACAAAAAGGGATTTTAAGAAGCTATCACATCTCTAAAAAAGGAGATGATTTGACATCCGAAATAGTTTCTTCATTAAATTTTTATACAAATTTCGAAAGTTTTGGGAATGGTACTCCCAGTGTAGAGTACATAGAGGCATTAACAGATTGTGAATTAATTGAAATATCTAAAGAAAGCTATTTAAGTCTTTTTAACAAGGTAAAAGGCTGGCCTCTGTTTTGTAATTCTTTGTATGAAAAGTATATTAAAAAAAGCGCTGCTAGAGTAAATTCCCTTAAAAATTTATCTGCCAAAGAGAGGTATAATGATTTTGTTTCTAAAAACCCAGAAATTGTTAAATCAATTCCAATAAAACATTTAGCCTCTTATCTGGGGATCAAACCACAATCATTAAGTAGGATTAGAAGTCATAAGATTTAGTAACATTTGTGATTTTATTTGAATGCCGTAAAAAATATTTTTGTCCAAAATTATACAATATGGACATATTAAATTATCAAGAAGTCAAAACTAGTATTCAAAAGTTAACTACTTCAACCCCGAGAAAGTTTGGAAAAATGACCCCGCAACATGTTATAGAACACTTGACTTTTGCTCTTATGTTTTCAAATGGAGAAATGCCTCAAAAATTAATAGTTTCTGTAGAGAGTGCAAGGAAAACCAAAGAGTATTTTGTAAAACAGAATAATGAATTTGAACCAGGTTTTAAAACACCACTTTTAGGAGATGAACCTCCTGAATATGTTTTTGAAAACTTAGAAGTAGCAAAAGAAAAACTTTTAAAAGCTATTATTGGGTTTAAAGAATATTTTAAGGTATACCCAAAAGAAAAACCAATCAATCCAATAATGGGGCATCTAGATAGAGAAGAATGGATCATTCTTCATAATAAACATTTTAAACACCATTTTTACCAATACGGGATCGAGATTTAAAACAATATCTATAAAAATGAGAAAAGGTATTAAGATAGCCAAATATAAAATTGTTTTATAAAAATCATAAAAACAAAATATTTATATTTGGCTTAGTACCAGCTTTGAAAAAAGAATAATCGATCTATTTCTCATACTGATAGTTAGAAAACATTAATTAACCCCAAATGAAACATTCTAAAAGAGATTTAAATAATTATAAAAGAATTACAGTAGAACCAGTTCAAAATTACAAAGCTGTAATAATAGGAATTGCACTTATTGGTCTTTTCTTTTTTATTAGAAACTCTTATATAAAATATAGTAATAGAGTATTTCAAGACCATGATTGGTTTTATGCACTTTTTTTAATAGGTATTCCCATTTTATCTAGATTTATATTTTTACGTTGGATAAGAAGCTTATCTGATAAAATAGGAAAAAATGTTAATCGATGGACTATTTATGGACTAATTAGCCCGAACATTTCATTAATTATGCTAGGATTGTCTGATTTGAAACTTCAAAGTGAAGAAGCAAATACTATTGTATTAGAAAAAAGAAAAGACTATGGTAGAAAAGTTTTTGGTTTAAAGGAAGATGTATTAGAGAAAAAAGAACTAAAAAGAAAGTTAGAAACACTAAAAAAAGATGTTAATGAAGAGCTTCAGGAAGCACTAAAAGATTACTATTCAAAATAATAAATAATAAGTTCTGGGTTAATTATAATAAGTGAAAAAATAAAAAGGGCTGTTTAACACAAAATCACACATGAATATTGAAACTCAATTAAGAAATAAATTACAAGAAATAAGTCAAATTCTGGAGATTAAAATAGATCAAAATAATGAAGTAGGAGTTTTATCTGGTATTTCTGGAGTTGCGTTATTTCAATTTTATTATTCAAGGTTTACAGAAGATGATACCCATGCAGATAAAGGAGCAGAAACCATAACAAAAACAATTGAGTTAATTAATAATGGGTTTACCTATCCTACTTTTTGTGCTGGTATCTCAGGAGCCTGTTGGGCGCTCGAAATTCTCAAAGAAGAAGAATTTATTGAGCTAGATGATGATTTTCTCTCTTCAGAATTAGATTCGTATTTAGTAGAAGCTATGCGGGCAGATATCAAAATAGCCTATTTTGATTTCTTGCATGGAGCTATAGGGTATGGGTATTATTTTTTGAAACGATACCAGAAAGCATCATCAGAGGCCTCTAGAAAAGTTTATAAAGCATATCTTGATGAACTGATAGCCGCGCTAAAAAAAACATCCAAAGAAAATGAACAAGGAGTTTGGTGGCAATCTGTTTTGAATAAAGAAAAAGGGATTGTTGGTTGTAATCTTGGATTATCACATGGTATATCAAGTACTGTAAATTTTTTAGCGAGGATAGCAGTATATGATGAGTTTTATGAGGATGTTATTGAGCTAGTGCAAAAGACAGCTTATTATATATTGAGTTATAAAAGTAAGGATACCATGTTGACAGCAATGTATCCCAATTGGATTGTTGAAGGTAATAAAACCGATGACTCTTCTAGGTTAGCATGGTGTTATGGAGATTTAGGGATAGGGATATCTTTATTAAAAGCAGCAGAAGTATTAAAAGATACCCAACTATATGACGAAGCAATTATCACATTAAAGCATTCTACAAAACGTAGAAATCTCGAAGAAGCTGGAGTCAAAGATGCAGGAATATGTCATGGTACTTATGGGATACTTCATATGTATACCTATTTGTATAAAAAAACCAAAGATCAAGTATTCAAAGAAGCTTCTGATTTTTGGATGCAACAAGCTTTAGATATAGGAGTACATGATGATGGATATGCTGGATATAAAGTATGGAGAGGGGTAGAGGAAGAAAAATGGATAAACGAGATAAATGTACTAGAAGGAGTAGCAGGGATAGGATTGACTATACTGTCCTATTTAACTCCTTTACAGACCAAGTGGGATGAATCCTTATTGATAGGCTAATTCATATAGAATAATAAACAATAAATATATATTTAATTAGGATACAATGAAAATAGATCTTAGAAGTGATACGGTTACCAAGCCCACTGCGGGTATGCTTGATGCTATGTTTAGTGCAGAAGTAGGAGATGATGTATATAAAGAAGACCCCTCAGTCAATATGCTAGAAGAAAAGATAGCACATATGTTTGGCAAGAAGCAAGCACTGTTCTTTCCGTCAGGTAGTATGGCTAATCAAGCCGCGATAAAACTACATACACAACCAGGAGATCAATTAATAGCTGATCATTATGCGCATGTATATAATTATGAAGGAGGAGGCGCTTCTTTTAATAGTGGTGTTTCTTGTAAGTTATTACAAGGAAATAGAGGTATGATTACTGCCGCACAGGTAGATTCTGCAGTCAACCCACCTGATTTTTATCATAGTCCTTTAACGAGTTTGGTAAGTATAGAAAATACAACCAACAAAGGAGGTGGAGCATGTTATGATTTTGAAGAGGTTAAAAAAATAAAAAAAGTATGTAACAAACATGGTTTAGGATATCATCTGGACGGTGCTAGATTATGGAATGCACTTGTAGCAAAAGGAGAGAAAGCAACACAATACGGAGCTATTTTTGATACAATTTCTGTTTGTTTAAGCAAAGGCCTTGGAGCTCCTGTAGGATCTATATTAATAGGAGATGATCATATAATGAAACAGGCTATTAGAATCCGTAAGATTCTGGGAGGAGCTATGCGACAGATAGGATACCTAGCTGCAGCAGGAGTGTATGCCATAGAACATCATATTGATAGGTTGGTAGAAGATCATAGAAAAGCAAAAGAAATTGGTAATGTACTAGAAAAACTAGCGTATATAAAAGAGGTAGAACCAATAGATACCAATATTGTTATATTTACAGTGCATGGTGATGAAGAAAAATTTATAGCAGAGATGGCTACAAAAAACATCCATTTTTATGGAATGGGAGAGGGAAAGTTACGATTGGTTACTCATTTAGATTATACTCAAGAGATGCATGAATATTTTTTAGAAGTACTTACTACTAATAGCTTCTAACAAATAAAGCTGTCGATCATTGATAGACAGCTTTATTTGTTAACATTTATAAAAAAAATTAAATTCCTTTCGTATTCGCTTCTGGAGCATTTTCTTTTACAGAATTGATACCATTTTCCATTCCTGATTCTGAAGAGTACATTTGACTACTACCAATGATTTGACCGTTACCCGCTTTTAGGTTAAAATAAAATTTTCCGTTTTTTGCTGTCTTACGCTCATATTTACCATCTTCAGAAGCATTTTTTTTGACAGAAGAAATACCATTCTCTGCGGCAGATTTGCTATTATAAACTTCGCTACTTAAAATCACTTGTCCATTTTTGGCTTTCAGAGTAAAATGATAGCTGGATCCCTCTTTATTTTTGAGTTCAAACATATTGTTAGTTTTTTAGTTAATTTTTTAGCTTTTGTTAAAAATATATAATAAAAAGGAAAAAGAAAAATGTATTGTCAAGGAACCTCTTTTTTAGTGTGATGTATTTTATCGAAAAAAGGGACAAGTCATCGGAAAAAATATGTTTTCATGTTATTAGCCCTCAGTATATCTGTGTTTTAACAATTAATTTTGTATTTTATATTTTATTTAAAACACACAAAAACCATTCAACTATGAGAAAAATAACTTTAGTAGTATTCTTTACTTTTTTAGGAGCTGCATTACATGCTCAACAAGACTTACCCGCAGACCCTAAACCAGGGAAATGTTATGTTAGATGTACCACTCCAGATGTTTATGAGAATAAAACGGTAAAAGTGGAAATAACACCTGCATATAAAAAGTTAAAAACATACCCTGCCGAGTATAAAACTGTTACAGAAAAAGTAGTCATCAAAGAAGCTTCAAAAAGACTTAAAGTTATCCAAGCAAAATATGAGACTAAAACGGTAACTTTTGTTAAAAAGCAAGGAGCTTCTTCTTTAAAGATCATCCCAGCAAAATTAGGTAATGGATCAGAAACTGTTGAGGTTAAGCCAGCTTTTGCACAATGGGAGTTAGGATCTCCAGCACCTGATTGTGCATCGGGAAATCCAGATGATTGCCGCTATTGGTGCTATAAGGGGTATCCTGCAGAGTATACAACCGTACCTGTTAAAACGTTAGAAACAGACGCTACGACTCAAAGTCAAAAGATAGAAGAGTTAGGAGGTACATTTACTCAAAGAGTGGTAGTTGAGCCAGCAAAAGTTATCGAAGAAGAGATTCCAGCAGAGTATGGTACTATAACCAAAACTGTTCTTGTCAAAGATGCATACTCAGAAGAAGTGATTGTTCCTGCAACTTATGAAGAAGTCTCTCAAGAAGTATTAGCCAAAAAAGGAGGTTTAACTACTTGGAAAGAAGTAGAATGTTCTTTGGTAGAATACTCTGCTTTACCAATTAATTGGAATTTAGGGAGTGCTACATTAACAGCACAAGCCAAAAATTTGATTGATACTAGATTGCTTCCTGTTTTAGCAAATAACGAAGGGGCTAAGATGGAAATAGCATCTCATACAGATGCCAGAGGGTCTAAAACTAATAATAAAGCACTTTCTGTAAGAAGAGCACAGTCTGTTGTAACTTACTTGATTTCTAAAGGAGTTAATGCAAGTAGACTTGTAGCAAATGGGTATGGAGAAACCAGACTCAAAAATAGATGTGCTGATGGTGTCTCATGTACAGAAAGAGAACACGCTGCAAACCGTAGAACAGAATTTAGATTAATTCAATAATAATTTTACAGAATTATAAAAAGAAACAGGAGGCAAATTGCCTCCTGTTTCTTTTTATTCTAATAATGTTTTTAAACATTATGTATATCACTTCATAGTCATCAGAAAAATAGTACTATGCTATTTAGAAAACTTATCTAGTAATTCAAAATGAAACTTAGTATCTCTAAGTGAGCTATATCCAGAAATTTTATCAAGAATCTTGCCTTTTGAAGATAGAACTAATACCAAAGGAAAAGATTTGTTATCGTTGTATTCATTTAACAAGGAATAATTCTGTTCTCTTAGTTTATCTGTAAGAAGATCATTATTTCTAGGAATATCTATAAGAAGGAATACAAAATCCTTTTTGTAGTTACTAAACTCTTTATGGTCAAAAAAATCCTTTTTTAGAAGCTTACAAGGTTTACACCAATCACTACCGCTAAAATACATTAGAATAGATTTTTTACTAGCTTTAGCTTCTTTTTTTGCAAGATCAAAATCTTGCAACCAAACAATATCTTTTGATTCTTGTTGAGAAAATCCAATAAAACCAAATAATACAAAAAATAAAAAAATGCGTCTCATTATATATAACTATGTGTTATCTAGTTTATAAAGTTAGCAAAAATTATTCCATAAATTTATCTAATCCAGGGATATTTGGCATTCCTTCCTTTGCTACAGCAGCTAGTTCTGCTTCATTAACCTGAGTAGCTTTTGTAATTGCTTTATTAAGTGTTAATACCAAATAATCTTCTAGTTGTTCCTTGTCTTTTAATAAATCGTCAGATACTGTTATGTTCTTCACTTCTCTATTAGCAGTAATAGTAATTTTAAGTAATCCATCAGCACTTTCTTCATCGATCAATACAGTGCTTAATCTTTTTTTTGTTTCTTCTACCTTTTGTTGAGCTTCTTTAAGTTTCCCCATCATGCCCATCATATCTCCAAACATATGTGTTTTTTTAAAATTAATAAATACAAAATTAGTATTTTGGGTGTTAATAAACTAACAAGATTATTGCAAAAACTCGAGATGTTATATTCTTAAGATCACTTATTTTTGCTACTTCATGTAAAAACAATACAATGACTACATTGAATACCAAAATTCAACCACCTATAGTAGATAAAAAACCAACAAACCTTAAAAAACATAAAGATACTCGTGTTGATGAATATTTTTGGTTAAATGAGCGAGAGAATCCAGAAGTGATTGATTATTTGGAACGTGAAAATGAATATACTGATAAAATGACTGCGCATACCAAAAAGTTTCAAGAAGATCTTTTTGAAGAAATGAAAGGGCGTATTAAAGAAGACGATTCTTCTGTTCCTTATAAATTAAATGGATATTGGTATTTAACGCGTTATGAAAAAGGAAAAGATTACCCTATATACTCCAGAAAGAAAGAAACGCTAGATGCAGATGAAGAAATTCTTTTTGATTGCAATGTAGAAGCAGAAGGGCATAACTATTTCAAATTATCAGGGCTTAATGTGAGTCCAGATAATAAATTAATTGCATTTGGAGTAGATACAGTAAGTAGACGTAAATATACAATACAGATAAAAAATCTGGAAACAGGAAAAGTTTATCCTGAGATTATAGAAACAACTACAGGAGGAAGTACATGGGCCGCTGATAGTAAAACATTATTTTATACCAAAAAAGATGATGAAACATTACGATCAAATAAAATTTATAGACATGTTTTAGGAACTTCTGTTTCAGAAGATGTTGAAGTTTTTAATGAAATAGATGATACCTTTAATACATTTATTTATAAGACCAAATCAAGAAAATATCTAGTTATAGGGTCAAGTAGTACGTTGACTTCAGAATATAGAATTTTAAAAGCAGATAACCCCACTGGAGAATTTAAAATTTTTCAACCAAGAATACGAGGGGTAGAATATGGGATAGCCCATTACGAAGACCATTTTTATGTGTTGACAAATGCAGATAAGGCAACTAATTTTAAGCTAATGAAGGTTGCTGAAGGGAATACAACAAAAGAAAACTGGACTCCCGTAATTGCTCACAGAGATCATGTTCTGCTAGAAGATGTAGAGATTTTTAAAGAATATTTGGTCATTAGTGAGCGAGATAATGGACTTAATAAGATTAATATTAAACGATGGGATGGTACTGTAGATTACTACCTGCCATTTGATAATGAAACGTATACGGCTTATTTAAGCGCGAATCCTGATTTTGATACTAAAATACTTAGGTATTCATACAATGCACTTACAACACCCAACTCTGTAATTGATTTTGATATGGAAACTAAGAAAAAAGAAATCAAAAAAGAACAAGAAGTACTCGGAGGTAAGTTTGATAAAGAAAACTATGTTTCAGAGAGAGTATGGGCAATTGCAGAGGATAATACTAAAATTCCTATGTCTTTGGTTTATAAGAAAGGAATTAAAAAAGATGGTAGTAACCCCTTATTGCAATATGGTTACGGGTCTTATGGTTCAACCATAGATCCTTATTTTTCCTCAGTACGATTAAGTTTACTTGATAGAGGGTTTATTTATGCAATTGCACATGTAAGAGGAAGTGAGTATTTAGGGAGATCGTGGTATGAAAACGGAAAATTACTAGCAAAGAAAAATACATTTACTGATTTTATAGACTGTTCCAAGTATTTGATAGCAGAAAAATACACCTCTGCAAATCATTTATATGCTATGGGAGGCTCAGCAGGAGGATTATTAATGGGAGCAATAGTTAATATAGCTCCTGACCTATATAATGGGATTGTAGCAGCGGTACCCTTTGTAGATGTTGTTACAACGATGCTAGATGAGAGTATCCCGCTTACCACAGGCGAATATGATGAATGGGGAAATCCTAATGAAAAAGAATACTATGAGTATATGAAATCATATTCACCATATGATAATATAAAAATCCAAAAATACCCAAATATGTTGATTACTACTGGTTTGCATGATTCTCAAGTGCAATATTGGGAACCTGCGAAATGGGTAGCTAGATTAAGAGAATTAAAAATAGATGATAATTTATTGTTACTGCATACTAATATGGAAGCTGGTCACGGAGGAGCCTCAGGAAGGTTTGAAGCACTAAAAGAAGTAGCAGAAGAGTATGCTTTTTTATTAGATTTAGAAAGTATAAAAGAGTAATTAAAAAAAATAATGTACCTTCGTACCGTTTTTGTAACAGTTAGTGGTTTCCTATTTAACCCCCACGAATCTGTGTAAAACACTACTATATGAAAGAAGATATTAGGGCTTATAATAATGTTTTAGAGCTTATCGGTGATACCCCACTTATAAAGTTAAACAAGATTATGAAAAGCTTTCCGGGAAATTTCTACGCTAAAGTAGAATCTTTTAACCCAGGGCATTCTACAAAAGACAGGATTGCACTTTATATAATAGAAGAAGCAGAAAGAAAAGGTATTCTTAAACCTGGCGATACCATTATAGAGACAACTAGTGGAAATACTGGTTTTAGCTTAGCAATGGTAAGTGTCATCAAAGGATATGACTGTATTCTAGCAGTAAGCTCCAAATCCTCAAAGGATAAGATAGCGATGCTAAAGAATATGGGAGCAAAAGTATATGTTTGCCCTGCTCATGTAAGTGCTGATGATCCAAGATCGTATTATCAAGTAGCAAAAAGGCTTCATGAAGAGATAAAAGGTTCTGTATATATTAATCAATATTTTAATGAATTAAATATTGATGCTCATTATAATTCTACAGGCCCAGAAATTTGGGATCAAACCAATGGTAAACTTACGCACTTTATAGCTTGTTGCGGAACAGGAGGAACCATTTCGGGAACAGCAAGGTTCTTAAAAGAAAAGAATAGTGATATTCGCGTTTTAGGGATTGATGCATATGGCTCAGTTTTAAAAAAATATCATGAAACCAAAGAATTTGATAAGGAAGAAATATATCCTTACAGAATAGAAGGCCTTGGTAAAAACTTGATTCCTACAGCTACAGATTTTGATGCCATTGATCAATTTGAAAAAGTAAGCGACGAAGATAGTGCTCATACAGCAAGAGAATTGGTGAAAAAAGAAGGTATGTTTTTAGGATATACTAGTGGTGCTGCAATACAGGGAGCTAAACAACTTGCAGAGCAAGGAGAATTTGATGAAAATAGTAATGTAATTATTATTTTACCAGATCATGGATCAAGATATATGAGTAAAGTGTTTAGTGATGAGTGGATGACTGAACAAGGATTTTTTGATAGTAAGAACGAAGTAGATGCTACAGAAGTTCAATTTATAAAATAGAATCTGAAAAAAAATATAATTTTAAAAACATCCCTTTTAAAGGGATGTTTTTTTTTGAAAAGATGTCAATACTATTTAATTGATATAAATGTGTTATTTATTTTGAAGATTTGGCTGTTAAAATATATTTTCTATTGCATAATTTTGATTAAATTACCTTAAAACCTTAGAATTCCAACTGTGTAATAGTTGAATGATTTTGTGTTTTATAAAAATGAGAGTTTATAAAAGTGAAATAGAATATAATTATGTCATCAAATCAATTTTCCGTATTTTCGCACACTTATAAGAAACAATTTTTTGATAAATGAGAGATTTATTTGATAAGATATATAAAGACAAGGGTCCATTAGGGAAATGGGCAGATCAAGCAGAAGGATATTTTGTTTTTCCTAAACTAGAAGGCCCTATATCAAATAGAATGAGGTTTCAAGGGAGAGAAGTAATTACCTGGAGTATCAATGACTATTTGGGACTAGCAAATAAAGAGGAAATACGCAAGGTAGATGCAGAAGCTGCAGCAAAATATGGCTCAGCTTATCCTATGGGAGCAAGAATGATGAGTGGTCATACTGATTTGCATGAGCAATTACAGGATGAATTGGCAGAATTTGTTGATAAAGAAGCTGCATATCTATTAAATTTTGGATACCAAGGAATGGTGTCAACTATAGATGCACTTGTAAGCAAGGATGACATTATTGTATATGATGTAGATGCACATGCTTGTATTATTGATGGGGTACGTTTACATCAAGGAAAAAGATACACATATCGACATAATGATATAGAAAGTATTGATAAAAACTTGATGAGAGCTACCAAAATGGCTGAAAAGACTGGTGGAGGGATTTTATTGATTTCTGAAGGTGTTTTTGGAATGCGTGGAGAACAAGGAAGATTAAAAGAAATTGTCGCACTAAAAGAGAAATATAATTTCAGATTATTTGTTGATGATGCACATGGTTTTGGTACACTTGGAAAAACAGGAGCAGGAACAGGAGAGGAACAAGGTGTTCAGGATCAAATAGATGTATACTTTGCTACTTTTGCTAAATCTATGGCGAGTACAGGAGCATTTATTGCAGCAGATCAAGAAATAATTGATTATTTGAAGTATAATTTACGTTCGCAAATGTTTGCAAAATCGCTTCAGATGCAATTGGTTGTAGGAGCACTTAAACGTTTGGATATGCTAAGAACAATGCCTGAACTTAAGGCTAAGTTATGGCAAAATGTAAATGCATTGCAAAATGGGCTTAGAGATAGAGGTTTTGACTTAGGAACGACACAAAGTTGTGTTACACCTGTATATCTAAAAGGAAGTATTCCTGAGGCTATGGCTTTAGTAAAAGACTTAAGAGAGAATTATGGAATTTTCTGTTCTATAGTGGTGTATCCTGTAATTCCTAAAGGATTGATATTACTAAGGCTTATTCCTACAGCATCTCATACAGGAGAAGATATAGAAGAAACATTGAATGCCTTCTCTGCAATACGTGAACGCTTAGAAAATGGAACTTATAAACGTATATCTGCTGAGGTAGCAGCTGCAATGGGTGAGTAGTAAGTAATCCAGAAAAAAATAAATACTAAAAAAACCGCTAGAAAAATAGCGGTTTTTTTATACAGAAAACTTTGACTGCTGTCAAATTGATATTTTCTTTTTTACTGTATTTGTTAATGAGATGAAAAACTAAACTCCTTTTTTTAATACAAAAGAATAATCACAGATATGTTTTTGGTTATTGTTTTATTTTTAATAAGTAAATAAAACACTCTATTTTGTATATAAAAAGGAGTTTAGAATACTAATATTTGATGCTTATATTTTTAAGTTTAGATTAGCATCTTATAGTGCCCTGCTAATTAAGAGGTATACTCCCATTAGCCAAAGGATATTCATAATTATAAATAGGGTAATCGTATCTAATAGTTAATCCAGGGATATCAAATAACCCAGCTTTGGCATATAGACCCAAATTAGCTCTTATACCTCCAAACCAATCTATTGTGGCAGCACTATTGGTGTTGGCATTGATGCTTCCTTCGGCATATAGTCCAGCACCTCCTTGGATTCCAACTCCTACAGAACCATAAAAAGCAGATTCAAAACCTGAGTTGAGTACTAATGACGCATTAAAACCTGCTGTTGCAGTAATGGGTTTAAAGGTGATTTTTGAAATATCTACATCATGAATTATATCCCAGTTGTTGTTCTTATAGTGCATTCCTTTGCGAACTGTCATAGAACCTCTAATACCTCCAGTTATTCGCGCACTGACGCTTCCTGATGCATCTAGAGTAACCTTTATAGTATGTGTAACAACTATAGGAATCCATCCAGCCCAAATAGTGGTAGGAGGAAGGTTTAAATTTGCTATAGGAATGGATTGACTAAATATACTATGACTAGCAGACCAAGTTAAATCTAAATCCGCTCGATTCTTAAAAGTCACTACACTTTTAAACTCTTCTAGAGAGCCAAAGAAAATACCTAATTTAAGATCTAGTGAAGGTTGTATGTTTACAGATCCTTTGGCTTTTATTTGATCATGTGTAGTAGAGTGATTGCCATCTGCATCAAAGATGACTCTATTAAGACTAATATTAAATGATCCTAACGAGATATCCTTTTTTGCTTTATCAGCTACCAACTTGTATTCTATGATATCTCCATTAGCAGTTTTACTTATGAAATCTTGATTGTAATTATCATAGTTATATATATGTTGATATTCAGTATGAGGGGTTAATTCATTTATTTCTACCGATTCTGTGGCTACAATAACTTTATTATTACTATATGTAACGTTGGTTATTTTTCTTAAGAACCCTTCTGGAGCTTTACTTATTTGACCAGAAACGATATATTCTAATGTACTAAAATCAATACCTGAATTCTTGCTAAATTCAATAGTATTTTCATCAATATTTGTTATTGAATTAGAAAGAGGGTCATTGTCTTTAAAGATTAAAGATACTGCTTTTTTATCCTGTTGTTCTTTTGGTGACAATGTATTGCTACTTTCTTCTATATTGTCTGTTGTACATGATAGTATTGCTATACTTATCAGTAGTACGTAAATGAAATTTTTTTTCATAATTTTTAGAGGGGTATTTTTTAAACAAAATCTGTGATTATTAATTCTGATATCAATAAAAATGAATACTAAATAAAATGCTAGATTTTTTCACATTATAATTATTACAAAGAATTCATTTTATATAGTTCAAATATTAAAATTATATTCTTTATTGATAGGTGACATTTTAAGCTATTAGGAGTATTATTTATGAATTTAATAAGAGATTGATTAGTAAGGAGATAAAAACATTACAGAAGAGAGGGTTTGACCGTACATATTTTGTTCATTATTGAAAAAATAAAAAAAATAAAACCTGTTTGGTTTGTTATAAATTTATGGGTGAAAGGCAAAAACGAATTGATTGCCTAATAAAAAATAAGAGGAAAGATAA
Organism: Aquimarina aquimarini; assembly: GCF_900299535.1. GTDB lineage: Bacteria > Bacteroidota > Bacteroidia > Flavobacteriales > Flavobacteriaceae > Aquimarina > Aquimarina aquimarini. The sequence goes on from NZ_OMKE01000010.1 coordinate 91,056, forward strand.
GTTAGTAAATTTAAAGTGTCGCTTAATTATGGCCAAGGGCTTTTATAAGAAACAAAAAAGAAAGAGCTAGTTGTTATCTGAGATGCTGAAAACAACTAGCTCTTTCTTTTTGAAAGCTAAAAATTTTATGTCAAATTATTAACGACCTGATACCGTTTAGAGAAATATATAATTGCTTTTTTTGAATAAAACTAATTATAAAATACTTTTTCTGAATGTTCTTCGCATTTTATGCTGTTCATGTTCATAACCATTCCATAATGCTTGAATAGCTTTGTTTTCTTCAAGTTCAGGATTGGTTTCAACAACTTCGATACCATTGCGTAGAAAAGCTTCATTCATTTCTTTAAAAATTAGTGCAGTAACTCCCTTGTTTTGATATTCAGGATCCACACCAATAAGATAAAAAGCGGCAGTATCATTTCTACGTTGTGCTTTTAAGATGTGTAAAAATCGAAGCGGATATACTTTACCATTCATCTTCTTTAATGCTTTTGAAAAAGAAGGCATCACAATTGAAAATGCGATTAGTTTTCCAGTATTATCAGCAATACAAGTAATATATTCAGGGTTGAGATATGGCAGGTATTTTTTCTTATACATATCAATCTGATACTGTTGTATAGGAACAAATGTTTGCAGACTGCTATATGTTTTATTAAGCAGGTCAAACATATCATCTGCATAGGCAAGTATCTCTTTGCTCTTTTTGAATTTAAGAAGTTGAAGTTGGTAACGTTCTTTGATTACTCTAGCAAATTTTATTACTTTTTCTTTTGTTTCTTTAGGAACTTTTATTTTGTATTCTACCCAAGTAGCGGCTGGTTCAAAACCAAGTTGCTCCATGTGTTTTGAGTAATATGAGTAGTTATACCATGTAATCATGGTGTTGAGTTCTTCGAACCCTTTGATAAGAATCCCTGCTTTATCCATATTAGAGAACCCTACAGGGCCTTCCATATATTCTAAAGAGTATTGAGTGCCATACTCAATAACTTTTTGCAAAAGAGCTTTGGTTACTTCAATATCATCAATAACATCAAACCATCCAAAGCGTACTTTTGGCTTTTTTTGCTCTTTTACTTCAATCCAGTTTATAATTGCGGCAATTCTACCTACAATCTTATTATTTTTATAGGCAAGAAAGTACTTGGCATCAGCGTTTTTAAAAACTGGATTCTTTTTTGGGTTTATTACATCTACTTCCTCTTTGATGATAGAAGGTACATAATAAGGGGAATCTTTATATAACTCAAAAGGAAATTTAACAAACGTAGCCAAATCTCCTTTTGAAGTAATTTCTTTAATCGTAATCATATATCATCTCTAATTCATCACAAATATATAATCCTTTTGCTAAATATTATGATTGCATGCGGATCATTTTAATAATAATATGATAGATTTTTTATATCAGATGTTTAGAGATAGAAGATTTTATAGATATTCCTAGGAATTATTGATCCATTTTTTCTAATTCTTTATCTAAATCTGTATCGTTGTTATTGGTGTTTTCTTCTTTGTTTTTGCGTTTTTCTTCTTCTTTCTTACGTTTCTTTTCTTCTTTTTTACGCCTTTTCTCTTCTTTCTTTCTACGCTTTTCTTCTTCCTTTTTAGTTTTCTCTTGCTCTTTCTGGTATTCTTCGTATTCGGCATCTACATCTTCCTCTTCTTGCTTTTCTTCCTTTACTTCAGTTTTTTCTTTAGCTTTTTTCTCTTTCTCATCACTTTCTTGTTCAAGCTCTTTTTCCATTTTATCAAGTTCCTGAAGTTCCTTGTCAATATCTTGAAGTTCTTGATCTACGCCTTGTTTTTCTTCCATTTTATCAAGTTCAGCATCAATTTCATCGATCATTTTTTGCTTTTCTTTTTCAGCTTGTATTTCTGCTTTCCTTGCTTTTCTTGCTTCTTTAGCTTCACGTTTTAAACGTCTGGCTTCTTCTTTTTTAAACTTTTTGCCTTCTTTTTTGGCAATCTTTTCGTTTTCTATTCGCTCACGTTCCAGTCGTTCTTCTGTTCGTCTCTCATCAAGATCATTTTCTAGTTCTTGTCTAAAACCATCATCTTCAAAGTCATTGATAAAAGGGGTTTTTTCTAATTTCAAGCTGTCATTTTCTATACCTTCTCCTTCTTCAAATTCATCTAGATTTTCATTGTTTTCACCATCACCTTCTTCGCCTTCTTCTTTTTCTAGGTTTTCTTCTTCTTTAACTCCTCCTTCTAATCCTGGTTGTTCTATGATTTCATCTTTTTTGTGCCAGTCAAAACGATATGATGCTCCAAGACTTAGAGTAAAAATAGAAGGGGTATCTTTAAAATTAAAGGCTATGTTTGCATCAAATTGTAAATCCTGATCAAACAAATAAGCGCCTCCAAATCTCATTATATTATCACTGTAAAAGTCACTTTTTTGCCCTTGATATTCACCAAAAGCGGCCCATTTATCATTAATAGTATGGGTAGAAGTAATGATCCATCCTATAATCGGATCGTCTGTAGTTACTTTGTCTATAATAAGATTGGTTACCAATACCCAGTTTCCGTTCATACTGGTGCTCCAATTATTTTGAGTCATTAGCACAATTTTTGGACTAAAAGAATCATCATTTGGAGAAGTAAAGGGGTTGTTTTGAGAAATGAAATTAGCTCCTACATATGCAGAGACTGCAGGAATAAGGCTTTTCCATTTAAATTTATAGCGTTCTTTCCAGCTTTTTAATTCATCATAATTTATAGAATCCTTTTTGGGTTTTTTATAAGGATCATATATTAGGTATTTCGCACCTATGGTATTTACTTCAAAATCACTTCTTTTTATCTTTTCTTCGTTACCTCCAACAGTTCGTCTTATACCATCAGCTCTAAATCTACCGTTTAATCTAAGTTCTAACTGTTCTATTAATAAACCGTATCGTATTGAGTAATCAATATTAAAAACGTTGGTTTTGGTATCTAGAATTTTATGCTTTTGTTTACCGAAGCCCAATCCACCTTCTAATTGTAATACATTATTACCAACCGAGAAAGCACCTTGAGATGTTCCAGGTCTATTGGTATTGATCTTTTCGGTATATTGTGCAGAAACTGTAATACCATATAAAAATATGGTAGCTAATAACAGAATAGATTTAGGGTTCATATTCAATAGATTTGGTTCAAATATAGCAGATTTTATCATTTTTTTAAGGTAGACTAGCTGTAATTGTATATAGAGTTCATTATTTTTGAAAAAAAATGATATGCAAGAAGCATCGTTGCAAGGGGTGTTAAAGACAATTCTCATTATAATTTTGGTATACTATGTGCTAAAGGTATTAACGCGTTTATTTGGCCCTCTATTGCTTAAATATGTAACAAAGAAAGCTGGAGAAAAGTTTCAACAACAATTTAATCAGCATCAAAATTCTCGTAAATCTACAGAAGGAGAGGTTACTATTGAAACAAAATCAAAACAAAATTCTTCTAATAAAGATGTAGGAGAATATATCGATTATGAGGAAATTGATTAATTTGGCTCTTTATTAGAAAACTCACACACATCATGTCTTTAATCAAAAGATTTATACCTCACTTTTTTGTCATTCTCGGATTTATTGTTGCTTCACTGGCTTACTTTAGCCCTGTGTTGAATGGAAAAATGCTTTATCAAAATGATATAAAGCATTATGAGAGTATGGTTAAACAGCAAAATGAATACAGAGCAGAAACAGGTGAAGAAACTTATTGGAATAACGCCGCATATGGTGGAATGCCTACTTATCAACTAGGAGCAAAGTTTCCGCATGATTATATGGATAAGCTAGATCGTTTGATTCGATTTTTGCCAAGACCTGCGGATTACCTTTTTCTTTATTTGGTCAGTTTTTATATTTTGATGTTGGTTATGCGTATTCCTTGGAAAATCGCTATTCTAGGAGCATTGGCTTTTGGGTTCTCTGCATACCTTATCATTATTATCGGTGTGGGCCATAATTCTAAAGCACATGCAATCGCTTATTTTCCTCTGGTGCTTTCTGGAATTTTATTGGTTTTTCAGAAAAGATATATTTGGGGATTTTTGCTCACAGCACTTGCTATGGGATTAGAAATACAGGCAAATCATTACCAGATGACCTATTATCTAGGGTTATTGACATTGGTTATGGGAGTTACTTTTTTTATTGATGCTATTAAGAAAAAAGAAATTCCTCACTTTTTTAAATCTGTAGGTGTTTTGGTAGTTGCTGTTTTATTGGGATTAGCAACAAATGCAACAACACTATTATCTACATCAGAATATGTAGATACGAGTATTAGAGGTAAAAACTTATTGGCAGAATCAACTGCAAGTACATCAGAAAAGAATGGACTTGATTATGAATATATAACAGAATATAGTTACGGGAAATTAGAATCATTAAATCTTTTTGTTCCAAAACTAATGGGATTAGGTAGAGCTTCTGATTTGGGATCGGATTCTGCTTTTTATCAAAAATTAATTGAACTGGGAGAGCCAAGGGATAAAGCAAATTATTATGCCAAGGTTACTGGTTTGTACTGGGGAGAGCAACCTTTTGTAGAAGCTCCTCCTTATCTAGGAATAACAGTCGTTTTTTTAGCACTTTTAGGACTATTGCTTATAAACGGAAGACTACGTTGGTGGCTTTTGGCAGGAATTCTTTTATCATTAACATTGAGTTGGGGTAAAAATCTTGAGTTTTTGACACGCTTTTTTATTGATTATGTGCCTTTTTATAATAAGTTTAGAGCGGTGTCAAGTATTCAGGTACTATTAGAACTTTTGGTACCGATTGCAGCAGTTTTTGGAGTGTATAACATTTTTAATGATAAAATACCATTTGCAGAAAGACAAAAGAAATTTTTGATCTCATTAGGTACTTTTGGAGGACTGTGTTTACTCTTTTGGTTGTTTGGAGGAAGTTTATTTAGCTTTAAATCATCATCAGAAATTCAATTAGGGATTGAACAACCTATGATTTTTGATGCTATCAAAGCAGATAGAATCACAATAATGAAAAGTGATAGCCTGCGATCATTATTATTTGTACTACTTGTTGGTGGAGTGATTTGGGTAATGTTAAAGAAAAAACTATCAGAAAATATGGCCCTTGTTGCTTTAGGGTTACTTATTATTGTTGATTTGGTAGGAGTGGATAGACGAAATGTGAATAATGAAGGGTTTATCTCTAAAAGAGAATATAAAAATTATTTTCAGGCAACGCCTATAGATAAAGAAATTCAAAAAGACACTTCTTATTTTAGAGTATTGGATCAAGCAAGAGGGTTTAATAACTCCCATATGAATTACTTTTTTAATTCAGTAGGAGGGTACTCTGCTGTACGACCAAGAAAAATGGATGATTTATATTTTAAGCATATTGCAAAAGGTAATATGCAGGTTATAAACATGCTTAATGTAAAGTATGTGGTTCAACGAAATGAAAAAAACCAATTAGGTGTTCAACAAAACCCATCAATAAATGGCCCAGCATGGTTTGTGTATCAATTAAAACCTGTAGCTAATCATAAAGAGGAGTTTGAGGCTTTAAAAACTATAAATACAAAAAAAGAAGCTGTTCTTAATGCGCGTTTTACAAGGTTATCAAAGATGAATACTTCTTATGTGTCTCAAACAAATTTTAAAGTTGATAGTCTGGCGAATATTTCTCTTATACAGCACAAACCAAATAAACTGATATATAAATCTAATAGTAAAGAAAAAGGATTTGCTGTTTTTTCTGAGGTGTATTATAAAAATGGTTGGAATGCATATATAGATGGAAATTCAAGTCCTATTATTCCCGTGAATTATACGCTTAGAGGATTACAGATTCCTAAGGGAAAACATACTATAGAATTCAAATTTGAGCCTCAGGTTGTAAAAAAAGGAAGTACCATTACGCTTGCTAGCTCAATACTTTTTGTACTGTTGCTTATCGGTGGACTATTTTATCAGTATAAGAAAACAGGAAATGTATTACCTCTTTCAAAGGATGATAAATAGCTTGTGTATTGAAAGTCCTGATCGTTACATATTATTGGCCACCTGCAGGAGGCCCTGGAGTACAAAGATGGCTTAAGTTTGTCAAGTATTTTAGAGAGTTTGATATTGAGCCAATAGTATATGTACCTGAGAATCCAACATACCCGATGGAGGATGATTCATTATCTTCTGAAATTCCTGAAGGAGTAACGGTATTGAAACAACCTATTTTTGAACCCTATCGTTTTGCTCAGGTATTTTCTAAAAAAGAAACCAAGACAATAAGCAAAGGTATTATTGCGGGTAAAGAAAGACAGTCTTTTATACAAAGGTTGCTATTGTTTATACGGGGTAATTTTTTTATACCTGATGCGCGTAAGTTTTGGGTGAATCCTTCTGTTAAATATTTAAAAGATTATTTATTAGATAACAAAATAGAGACTATAATCACTACGGGTCCTCCTCATAGTGTGCATTTGATAGGAAAAGAATTGAAAAATCAAGTAGGAGTGAGGTGGTTTGCAGATTTTAGAGATCCATGGACTACCATTGGTTATCATAATAAGCTGAAGCTTACGAAACGATCTAAACGAAAACATAAAGTACTTGAAAGAGAGGTGTTATCAGAAGCAGATCATATTATAGTAACAAGTTTTACAACTCAAAAAGAGTTTGATGCTATTGCTAATACTCCAGTTTCTGTAATTACAAATGGATATGATACAGAATCGGTGATTGAAAAACAATTGGATACTACATTTACGGTTTCTCATATTGGCTCTTTGTTATCTGGTAGAAACCCATCCTATCTTTGGAAGGCGATGTATGAGTTAACTCAGGAAAATGAATCATTTTCCAAATTTTTTCGGTTACAATTAGTTGGGGCGGTAAGTGATGATGTATTATCTTCGATAAAAGAAGCAGGACTATCTGAGTTTTTGGTGCTAGAAGGATATGTTCCTCATGCTGATGCTATAAAAATACAACGAAGTTCTCAACTATTATTATTGATAGAAATTGATAGTAAAGATACTCGTTGTATTATTCCTGGGAAATTGTTTGAATATATGATATCCAAAAGACCTATTTTGGCTATAGGACCAGCAGAAGCAGATATATCCAAATTAATTTCAGAGACTAATTCAGGGTATTTTTTTGAATATAAAGAGTATGATAAAATAAAAAAACAATTATGGGATTGTTTTACTCAATTTGAGAAAGGAACATTGATATCTAAAGTAGAAGGAATAAATAAGTATAGTAGAAGCGCATTAACGGAAACATTTGCAAAACTACTAAAACAATAATCTAATATTTTGAATTGGTAATGGGCGTAGTAGTAAACCAAACAATACGAAATATAATCATTACCTGCCTAGGGTTTGGTATAGGAGCAATTAATACATTGTTCTTGTTTACCAATTTTATGAATGAAGAACATTATGGCCTGATTTCATATCTGATGACTACTTCTAATTTAATATGGCCACTTATAGCGTTTGGAGTGCATAATACGCTGATCAAGTTTTTCTCGTCGTATTCTGATCAAAAACAACAAGATAAGTTTCTTACCATCATGTTGATTTTACCTTTTTTTATAGCAATAATTCTAGGTGTAATAGGAATCATATTTTATAATTCTATTCTGCAACTCTTTAGTGATAAAAATACAATCATACAGCCTTATGTATGGACTATTTTTGTTCTGGCATTTGCTATGTCCTATTTTGAAGTATATTTTGCTTGGTCTAAAGTAAAATTAAAAAGTGTTTTTGGTAATATAATAAAAGAACTATTCCTTAGAGTTTGTATAAGCATACTACTGATATTATTATATTATGAAATCATAGATATAAAGCAATTTATTTATATACTAATGGCAGTGTATTTATTGCGAACTCTGGTTATGAAGATATATGCTTTAGGACTTCATCGATTTAAAGTTCGTTTATCGCTACCCGATAACTATAAATCTGTATTCAAATATTCTGGATTGATATTGATTGCTGGTTCTGTAGCAAGTTTATTGATAGAGTTAGATAAAACGATGATAGAACGTTATCTTTTGATAGAGAATGTCGCCAAATATGGAATCTGTGCTTACATCGCAAGTGTAATTATTATTCCCTCTCGGGCTATGCATCAAATCACATACCCTTTAACTGCTAAATTAATTAATGCACAAGAAAAGAATCAATTACAAGATTTGTATAAAAAGAGCTCCCTAAACTTATTGGTGACAGGAGGGTTACTTTTTATTTTGATTGTTTGCAATGTTACTCAGCTTTTTGAAATTATACCTAAAGAGTATGAACTATTTATTTGGGTAGTTGTTTTGATAGGTAGTGCTAAATTGTTTGACAACCTTTTGGGAAATAATAATTCAATTTTATACTGTTCTGATTATTATAGGTTAATATTATATATTGGAGTAGGGATGGTTGTTCTTACAGTGGTATTAAATATGTTTTGGATTCCTGTATACGGAGTTACAGGGGCTGCTATTGCTACTTGTATTGCAGTATTTTGCTATAATAGTACCAAGTTATGGATTGTTTATGCTAAATTTAAAATGCATCCTTTTTCTACAAAAACATTTTTAGCTTTATCCTTGATCATTATTTTTACTTTTGGTTGTTACTTTTGGGAATTACCTTTTCATCCAATTCTTAATATTATTGGTAAGAGTATTATAATCAGTTTAGGCTATGTTATTGTTGTGTATGTATTAAAAGTATCTAAAGATATCAACGGTTTAATAAAGAAAATCCCCAGAGGTGAATAAAAATTCAACTCAAAGGGATTTTCCAACTAACCAACCAAAAAGATAAATATCTTCAATTATTTTTTAGCTTCTACTTCTGCTGGTACGAGAACGTGTATTTGCTGATCTCGATCCTCTGTTTGAAGGAGTACTTCTTTGTCTATTTACAGATGTTGCTCTAGAAGCGCTTTTTGCTCTACCTCTATTATAATGACTGTTGTTAGAACGTTTTGTTACATTTTTTGAGTAACTTCTATTTGTACTTCTAGGTCTTTGAACATTGTTTGTTTTGGCAACAGACCTATGTGTTCTTTCATTTCTTTTATAATTAGGTCTATTCGTATTTTTATAAGACCTATTTGCTACTGTATTTCTACTTCTTCCATTAGATTGTACTCTCTGTTTTGATGGAGTACTCTTATTGTTTGATCGTACTCTTTGCTTAGAATATGCATTTCTATTTGTTGTACGTGCAAGCTTATTTGGTGCTACTGTACGGCTTCTACTAGTACTTCTAGTTGTTGCAATATTTGATCTATTTCTTGTATTGCTTTTTGAACCATAATTAGATCTGCTTCGAGTTGTATTTCTATTGTTATAGTTAGATGTTCTACTACGGCTTATTTTGCTATAGTTACGATCATTTCTTTTGTACATTGCTGTTCTACTACTTCTTGTTCTGTAGTTTGTAGCTCTTGCATTAGAACCTCTATATCCTCTGTTATAGCTAGATACTCTACTATATGGTCTATAATAACTACGACTTCTATACGGTCTGTGGTAATACCCATCATAATAGTTATTTCTATAAATAGTATATGAACATCTATATGGAGTATAATATCTTCTGTATGGTCTATCATATACAATACATCTACTTACTACTGGTACTGTGAAATAGTCATGAAAAGGTCTATATACATAATATCTATTATAACGATTGATATACCCAGTACAGTTCAAGAAGTTCCCATATCTGTTATAATTTACATATAATCCACCAACTCTTGAGATACGACCATAATTATTATAGTTAATATAAATATCTCCAGCTTGAATGATTCTACCATTATAGTCATAAAAAATAGGCACATCTTCTATTTGTACTACAGCTCCGTAGTCATCATATTGTACGTAAGCATCATAATCATATCCAGAGTTAAAACTTATGTTTACTCCAGGAGTATTGATGCCAACACTTACTCCATTTCTTGCCCCATTGAGATAGAAATCAAATTGGCCATCTGCATATACTGAAAAATCAATACCTCCTTCAGAAAATATAAATGATTTACCATAATTATAATATGGAGCAGATGCTTCAACACTTGTTTTTGATGCACTAGCAGTAAAAGAAGCTAATAATAAACCTGTGAAAAGTAAAACAAAATTTCTCATAATTTGTGATTTTAAAAAAGAGAACAGAAATTAATTTTTCGATCTCACTTTTATAGTATCAAGCAGCGTGCCAAAAAAATAAAATCAATACTCATATTATTATTGTGTTTTATTTGTAGTTGTGTAAGCGTTTGAAATAGAGGGTTTAATGTTTGTTTTTGAAATAATTTTGTGAAAATAGGGTAACACTATTCTTTTTGTATTGATATAAGGGTGTAAAACTTTAAAACATAAAATTATGAATACTTTAAAATGTATGTTAGGAATACTATTGATAACTGTTTTTATAATAACAGGCTGTTCTAGAGATGATGAGAACTCTACACCCATACTACCACAAGAGATACTTGCATATGATGACCTTGCTGGGTTTTATAGTACTCATGGCGTACAAAAACAAAATTTTACTATTGATGCTACAGTAGGAGGTAGTATTACAGGAGAGAACGGAACAATAATAACTATTCCTGCAAATTCTCTTGTAGATGTAGATGGAAATTTGGTTAGTGGTATGGTTGATATCGGGATAAAAGAAATTTTTACTCCAAGTGAGATGATTTTATCAAATAGACCAACAAATGCGATTAATTTTTCTGGAGAAAACACTTTTCTTCTTTCTGAAGGAGAAACTGAGGTTGTTTTTACACAAAATGAAGATTCACTGCAGATGGCTATGGGCACATTTTACCAAATACAGGTTCCTTCTGCTGGTGGTTTTGATGCTGGAATGCTACCTTTTAGAGGAACAATTACTGATGATGGGAGTATAGAATGGAATGCAACTAGAGATATAGGAGCTGGTAATGGTTCTAGTGGTATGGTATATAATGCGGCACCTTCCTCGTATTTGTATGATGTGTTTAATACAGGGTGGTCAAATTGTGATAAATTCTATGCATATCCAGGAGCAAAAACCACGAATTATATAAACTTATCTACTAGTCCTAATGCAGTAGAGACAGCGATTTATTTAGTTTTTGAAGAAAATAATCTTCCTGCTGTTGTCAAAATTTTTAATTCAGGAGAACCAATCATTCAAAGTTATACAAATTCCTTACCCGTTGGATTAGAAGTTACTTATGTAGCGATTACCATAGTAGATAATCAACAATATCTAGCTGTAAAAAGTGTTGTGATATCCGAAGAAGAAGAACTTTCTTTTGATTTTGAACCTAAAACTACACAAGAAATATTAGATGCTCTTACATTATTAGATGATTAAAAACCTACTTATTGAATTTATGTTATTATGAAAAATGACCTAGTGTCTTGATTCAACTCAAGACACTAGGTCATTTTTGTGAAAATATGTAACAATGTATTTATTCAAAATTTGTTAGTACTCATAGTAGTATACATATTATAAAAACAAAATTCCTTTTTTTTAAAGGTTTAGGAGTTATTTTGTAGACTTTTGAATTGATTAGGTGTTTGTTTTGTGAATTTCTTGAATGCTGTATAAAAGTTTGATTTTGATTTAAATCCACATTCTAATCCAATAGATTCTATAGTATAATTATTATATCCACTGTCTAATAGTTTTTTTTTGGACTCTTCGACTCTTAATTCATTAATGAAATCATTAAATTTTTTTTGAGAATAAGTATTGATAAGTTGAGATATATATCCATTACTTATTTTAAAATCTAGAGATAAACTACTAAGTGAAATGTCTTGTAATAGATATTTTTTTTCTGTTATAATGTATTCTTTAATTTTGGTATACGTATCATAGCCTGTTCTTTTAGAGGTTTTAGAAGAATTAATTCTTTTTGCTGGCCTTTTATATATTGACTTGGTTAATGATGATGGGGTAGTGTTGGCAAAAAATAGAGACGATGTTAATAATGACGTTGTAGCATATCCCTGTTTTATATTCATGACATTTTCTATAATTACCAGAATTATTCCAATAGAGAAAAATAAACTAGAACTTATATTGATTTTAGAGTAATTATTGACTTTTTGTGCTTCATTACTCAATACTAGAAAAGGGGATTTGATTTTTTTCATACCTATTTTGACAATTAGTTATTTATAAATTACACCAATGTTTAGTATTTGTATATAGAGATATAATAATACTAATTATGGTTGTTTGTAATAATGATGCACTACTAGGTAAGACATAACAAAATTTTTATAAACCCATCATTTTTTAATACTATAAATAGAAATAAGTAAAGAAAAGACCTTCGTTTTATAGAGAAAATACTTATACCAGTTACACTTTGAATTTATTGTAAAAAAAAATCAAAGTGTAACTGGTATTAGCTCTCGATATGATAAAAAAGTATTGATTTTAATAGAAAAGTATAGAGCTTAAGTCTGTGTTTATTTAATTAATGTTTTTTTGTTATAAAAACAAAAAACACACTCTTAAAAGTAGTAAGCTTACTATTATGTGTAAAAATCAAGAGATATTAATTCAAGATAATGACATTATATCAATAATGAAGTATTTTGATTTAGCTCTTTCTAATGAGGAGTTATTTGTGTTTGAAGAAAGAATGCACCAAGATATAGAGTTTTGTAAAAAGGTTAGGCTATATGAAAAGAGTAATGCCGTTGTAGTTCAAAAAACTCAGACTCAAAAAGAGTACAACCGTTTAGAAGAATGGAATTTTTTGGTGATAAATTACCAACGACAAAAAAGCAAAGAAATACGATGGAAATGGATTGGAGGTATTGCAGCTATGTTTGTATTGCTTATCTTTAGTTGGAAGGTTTCTAAGATGTCAACCTTAGAAAAATTGGCCTTAGATAAAGCATGGAGTAAGAAAATAGGGTTGGATTATACAATGATAAGAGGAAATAGGAATGATCATCTAGACATGATTATTTATACAGCTTATAAAGAGTATGAAAACAAACAATATGAATTAGCAATTGATGCTATAGATAGTTTTGATAGCTCTATGCGATATTATGAAGATGCTTTATTAATAAAAGGATTAGCATATTATAGATTGGGGCAACCAAACAAAGCTTTACGAATTATGGAGTTACTCTCAGGATATACTACTCAAAAAAAAGCAAAAGTAGCATTGTGGTACCGAGGTCTTATATATCTGGATCAAGGAAAGATAAAAAAAGCAAAAGAATTTTTAGAATTATCCAATACATTTGATTCAGAAATAAGATTAAAAAAATAGGGGATAAAAGCGATCATGATGATAAAAAGGGTATTAGTACTGATTATAGGGATATATTTTATACTTCCTTCTGTGTTTGCACAAACACCAAACGATACCTTAATTGCGTATCAGTATTATAAAACAGGAGACTCTCTTCGAGAAGATGATAAAAGAGTATTATCTAATCAAAGTTATAAAAAAGCCTTAACGATATATAAAAAAGCAAAAGCTTGGAGACGTGTACTAGCTTGTTATAATATGATAGCAGAAAATCAATTGTATCTCTATAAATTTGAAGAGTCCCTAAAAAATTCTCATAAAGCTACTAATATTAGTGATATTTATTTTACTAATGATATTCCAGAAAAAGCAGTTACCTATGATAATTTTGGATTGTATTATGAAGAAAACTCAAATTTTTCTCAGGCTTTAATCTATTATCAAAAAGCACTTGATATTCGGCAAAAAATACTTGGTGATAAAGATCTTTCTGTGGCAAAGAGTTATAGTAATGTTGCTGTAGTTTATTATAAAATAGGTGAGTATGAGAAAAGCGTTTCCCTTCAAGAAAAAGCATTAGAGATAAAGATTAATGAACTAGGAGAAAAACATCATAAGTTAGGAGTGCAATACAATAACCTAGGGATAATTTATGCAGATATGGGGATGTATAGTAAAGCTATTGAGTATTACAAAAAAGATATAGAAATAAGTATTAATGCATATGGAGAAGATCATTTTTTTATAGCCTTCAGTTATGCAAATATCGCTAATATCTATTTAGATCTATTACAAGAAAATAAAGCAATTGATTACTATGAAAAGGCATTACGGATTTTTATTAAGCATAAGAAACCAAAATATGAGTCATATGTATATATAAATTTAGGAAATTTATATACTAGTATCAATAAAAATAAAAAAGCACTGGTGTATTTAAAAAAAGCACTTCCTATGCTTACAAAACTATATAGTAAAGAGCATGAAAGTGTGTTAAAGACAATAAGAAATATTGGAGCTGCTTATAGTAGTTTAGGAGAGTATGACACTTCATTTTACTACCATCAGAAAGCACTGAGTATTACCCTTGATTTTTATGGAGAAGATCACCCTGATGTTGCACACTCTTATTTTGATTTTGGAAGAGATTATGTGAAAAAAAAAGAATATAAAACTGCGTTAGAATATTATAACAAAGGGTTGACAATTTTAAAAAAGTATGGAACTGCATATAATAATTTTATCATTGAAACATATAATAATATTGGTAAAATTCACTTCTTTGAGAAAGACTATATAAACAGTATACGTAATTATGAAGAGGCCATTTTTGCGAATACTATATCAGATACCAAGAATACATCTACTATTAGTACAAGTATTGATTATGATAAATATATCAATTTGATTACTCTATTAAATACTCTAATAGGTAAAGCAGAAGCATATCAGCAATTATATGTGCAAAACGGAAATCTTACTGATCTTAAAAAAAGCGAAAATAAATACGAAGACTCCGATGCTTTGATAGGTTTTTTAAGAAAAAAAATAAGCAACTATAAAGATAAAGTCTTTTTTTCTATAAAAGGAAAAGATGTGTATTCAGGAGCAATTCAAACTCAAATTTTACTTAATGAAACAAAAATACCCACAGGTCATTTTGTAGAGAAAGCTTTTTATTACGCTGAAAAAAGTAAAGCAAATACACTGAAAGAGGTCTTAAATGATTTTGATGCAAAAGCTTTTGCAAAATTACCACCAGAAATAATAGAATTAGAAAAGAGATTAAAATCAATTAGATCTTTTTATCAATCACAAATTCTGGCTATACAATCAAAAAACAAGATTGATACCGCAAAAATTGCGAAATATGAAAATATAATTTTTGATCAAGAAAGAAGGCAAGATTCATTAAAAGAAGTATTACAAAAAGAGTTCCCAAAATATTACCAACTCAAACATAAAAATGATATAGTTTCAATCTCTACAATTCAACAACAATTAGATACAGAAACAACAATCTTAGAGTTTTTTACTTCAGATAGTATTACCCATGTTTTTAGTATTTCTAAAGACACTATTGTTGTTGAAAAACTAGGAACTCCACAACTAAAAGAAAATATTATTCAATTTCGAAAAGCAATTGTTTCAGAAAATATCCCAAAGTATAAGAAATTAGCAGGTTTGTTATATCGTCAACTAATCGTTCCTATAAAAGAAAATTTAAAAAACGAAAGATTAATTGTTATTCCAGATGGACCGATTTGGTTTCTTAATTTTGATTTGTTACTTACTCATGAAAAAGAAGTTAATAGTATTAGAGAGTTACCGTATTTACTAAAAAAACACGCAATATCGTATGCAAATTCAGCAAATGTCTTATTTGATTCTTATAAGAACATAAATATTGATTCTAATGTACGAAAAGAGTGCTTAGCATTTTCATTTTCAGATAGTATTAGAGTAGGTGCTACCAATGGTAGAAAAGTAAGTTTAGCAGCTCTAAGAGATTCAGAAGATGATTTACCAGGTACCAGAAAAGAAATCAAAGCTATCTCAGAAATTGTAGATGGAGAGTATTATTATGGAGTAGATGCTATAGAAGCCAATTTTAAACAAAATGCAGATCAATTTAGTATACTTCATTTGGCTGTACATGGAGAGGTAGATCATGATAACCCACAAAATTCAAAATTATATTTTACAAAAAGTAAAGATACGCTAGAAGATAACGTATTATATAGTCATGAGCTTTTTGCATTAAATATTCCCGCTGATCTTACTGTCTTGAGTGCTTGTAATACTGGAGTAGGGCAAGTTGCCAATGGAGAAGGAATTATGAGTTTAGGTACCGCTTTTCAATATGCAGGAACCAAAAGTTTATTGTTAAGTAGTTGGGAGGTGTCAGATAGAACAACACCTATATTAATGAAATATTTTTATGCAAACCTGAATAAAGGGATGCATAAAGATAAAGCTTTACAACAAGCAAAGCTAAAGTTTATTAATACAGCAGATACATTTTATACCAATCCATTTTATTGGGGAAGCTTTTATTTGTTAGGCGATTCAGCTCCTCTTATAATAGACACCCCTACAGATGTAAAAAGCATATATTGGATACTACTTGTGTTTGTTTTAGTATGTTTTTTCTTGATATTTTTTTATTTTAAAAAGAAAAGTAATTAAACTACTCAGCACCCTCTTGATTTTATATATCAAATACTATAGCGTTATGCTCTTATTCAAGGATAAATTGACAAATGATAAGAGTGGTAAGAAACATTATGTATGCGTATTATAAAAAAATGTTTTAAAACATAAAAAAAACATTCTCTTTTTTTACTTTTGGGTAGTGAATGATATTGAAATAAAAAATAAGATTAAGTCTGCACAAAAAGGAGATGAACGACCATTTAACATTTTCTTTGAGTATGCTTTTCAAAAGTTAAGGGGAAAACTACTTTCACTCACAAAATCTGAGGAAGATACAAGAGAAGTATTTATTACTTCTATGCAAAAATTTTGGGAACGTTTTGTTATTAATCAGGAAGAATTGCCTCATAATAGTATAGGGTATATTTATATTATGTGTAAAAATGCTTGGTTGATGAAAAAAAGAAATATTAAAGGTCTGGTTACAGTAAGTGATCAACCTTATGAATATCATGATGATACTGAAGCCCCTGTTTCTTATGAAGATCAAACTGAAATAGAGAATGATAGAGTGTTAAAGCATAAAGCCTTGGCCATTGCTTTAGAAAAACTATCTCCAAAATGCAAAACCCTTTTAGAGAATGATATGGATCATCAGGTACAATTGAAAGATTTACAACAAGAATTAGGATATACAAATTATCAAGCGCTGGTGCAGGCAAAATATAATTGTAAAAAAAGATTGATTCAAAAAGTATATGAAGCTTTAGAAAAATTGAAGAAACATAACTAAACTTTTTACAGATGGCAAATGAAGAAAAAGATATAGAACTTATTGCACGCTATTTTGATTTAGCTCTGTCAGGGTCAGAATTATCTGTATTTGAAAAAAGAATGAGTGAAGATTCTCAATTTTTGAATAAAGTTGAATTATATGGAGAAAGCAATGCTTTTATAAATAAAAAATATCAAACAGAAGAAGAAATTTCTCGCGCAAAAAAATGGGATGATTTGATGTATTCAGATCAGAAAACAAAAGGCAAAGTGATACCCTGGAGATGGATTGGTGGTATTGCAGCGGTTTTTGCAGTATTATTTTTTGGGTGGCAATACACAATATCAGAACCAGATTATGAATATGCTTCTAAAGAGGCTTGGAATAAAAAGATAGGATTAGACTATACTCAAATGAGAGGGGAGTCTGATGATTCGTTAAAAACAAATATTCATAAAGCGTATTATAAGTATACAAAACAAGAGTATCAAGAAGCAATTGATATACTGGATCATTTTGATTCATCGGTATTGTATTATGAAGATGCTTTATTATTGCAAGGATTATCATATTATAAATCCAGAGATACTATAAAGGCTTTAAAAAAACTCAAAACCCTTTCTGATTACCCTACTCAAAAAAAGGCAAAAGTTGCACGATGGTATATGGGGCTTATTTATTTGGATAAGAAAAACATTAAAAAAGCAAAACAATTTTTGAAATTACCAACCAATAAAGATTCAGTGATAAGACTCAAAGAATAATTATATATTGTACAATGTATTTAGAATCTATTTGCAATATGATAAAAAAAATATTTTTTTGGGGTATAGGGCTTTTATTTATAAGTACTCCTAGTTTCGGACAGATTGAAAACGATACCATAAAGGCATCTTATTTTTTTAAAAAGGCAGACTCTCTTATACAAGATAGGAACCACGAAGCCTCAATCAAATTTTTTAATAAAGCCTTACCATTATATAAAAAAGCCAATGTTTGGGAAAAAGTAGCGGCATGCTATAATAAACTATCGGAAAATCAATGGCGTATTCGTGACTTAGAAAACACATTACTAAATTCAAAAAAAGCTTTAGAAGTAAGTAATAAATACCTTGTGAAAAATAATCAACAAGAAGCCTATTCTTATGATAATATTGGTAATTATTATGAAAATATACCTGATTATAAAAATGCACTAGTTTATTATCAGAAAGCATTAGAAGTTCAAAAAAAAATATTTCCAGAAAAAAACCCTGATATAGCAAGGTCATATCATAATATGGCTATAATTTATTATTACACCTTAGATTATAAAAATGCATTGCAAAATTATAGAAAAGCCTTAGCAATAAATATTGATATTCTAGGAAAAGATCACCCAAAAGTAGGAAATACCTATAATAATATGGGGATCATATATAATGATCAAGGTAAATTTAATTTGGCTATAGAATATTATAAAAAGGCTATACAAATAAAAATAAAAAACTCTGAAAACCAACATGTTGATATAGGTTCTTTTTACCTTAATATTGGTATTGTATACAGTAATTTAAAAGATGAACGCGCCTTAGATTATTATAAAAAAGCCTTAAAGATTTATAGCAAAGAAAATTACTTGAAAGGATTAAGCGCTATATATCAGAATTTTGGAGTTTTTTATAGTGATGTAAAAGGTGAATATGACAAGGCACTAGAGTATTATAAAAAAGGTTTAGATGTAGCTATTAGATACTATGATGGAGATAATTATGAAGTTATAGGTGATATTTACCATAACATAGCCACTATGTTTTCTATCAAAAAAGACTATAAAAAAACACTTTATTATTTTAATAATGCATTACAAAATTATAAAACTACATTAGGAGAAAACCATGAAAATATAGCAATGGTATATGAGAGTATGGGAAACATGTATGTCATTAAAAAAGAAGAAGACAAGGCATTGTTGTATTATGAAAAATGTTTAAAAATACGTAATATTATTTTTGATATGGATCACCCAAGCATTGTAGCAATATACAATAATATCGGAGAGTTATATCAAAATAAAAAAAACTACAAAAAAGCTTTAGAGTATTATCAAAAAGGGTTAGAACTAACACAAAATAGATACGGAAAAGAACATCTCTTAACGGGAGCTTGTTATACCCATATTGCAACTATATATCAAGAGCAACAAGAATATCAAAAAGCAATATCTTATTTTGATAAAGCTCTTATTGCTAATACTAAAAATAAAAACAGTAATACTATTGACCTTGTTTTTGACAGTAGTGAATATTATGATTCAAAATTATTATTAGAAACCCTTAGCGGAAAAGCAAAAACATTACAATTACAGTTCAAGCAAAATAATAATATCAAAGATATACAACACAGTATTGTTCTCTATGAGTATGTTGATCAGGTTATTAACTCTATTAGGCAATCATATCAAAATTATAAGGATAAAGTTGCTATAGGTAATAAAGCCAAAGAAGTATATACAGATGCTATAAATACTTTATTATTAGAATATGAGAATAAGCAAGAACAAATATCATTAGATAAAGTGTTTTACTACATTGAGAAAAGTAAAAGTAATGTGTTAAAAGAATTACTTAACGATTCTTATGCCAAAAATGTAATAGACATAGAATTGCCTATAGAGCATGTTTCATTAGAAAAAGAAGTAAAAACAAATCAAGCTTTTTATAGATCTCAGATTATAGAGGAGAAATCTAATTCATTAAGTGATACCTTAAAAATTAGAGAGTATGAAAATAAATTATTTAGCTTGAATAGGAGGCAGGATTCATTGACCAAAATAATAGAAGAAAATTATCCAAATTATTATCAACTTAGACGTAAAAATGAAATAATATCTATTACAGAAATTCAAGAGCAAATCGATAGAAACACAACGGTATTAGAATATTTTTCAACAGATAGTGTTACATATGCATTTAGTATTTCTAAATACGATGTTTCGGTAAAAAAACTGAATACCCCTTATTTAAAAAATAATATAAAAGAATTTCAAGAATCAATAACAACGCAGTATATAAAGAGTTATAAAAAAATAGCTAATATTTTATATACCCAACTTATTTTACCAATAAAAAATGACTTGGTTGGTAACAGACTCATAATTATCCCTGATGGACCCTTATGGCATCTTAATTTTGAATTATTGCATACTAAAGAAATAGAAAGCGATAAAGCGCTGGATTTTCCTTATGTGCTAAGAGAGTATGCTATATCTTATGCTAATTCTACCAATGTATTATTTAATTCTTTTAAAAGAAATGATGCAATAACTTCTACTATTAAAAAAGAATGCCTTGCCTTTTCTTTTTCTGATACATTGGATGTGTCTACAGGTAAAATGATGAGCCTGTCAGCATTAAGAGATGCAGGAGATGATCTTCCTGGTACAAGAAAAGAAATTAAAGCTATCTCAGAGATTATTGATGGTCAATATTATTATGGAATCGATGCAATAGAAACTAACTTTAAAGAAAACGCTGGGCAATATAGCATACTTCATTTAGCTTTACATGGTGAAGTAGATCATAATAAACCCGAAAATTCAAAATTATATTTTACAAAAAGTAACGATACTCTCGAAGATAATTTGTTGTATAGTCATGAACTTTTTGCGTTAGATATTCCTGCTGATCTTACGGTGTTAAGTGCTTGTAATACAGGAACAGGACAGGTTGCTAATGGAGAAGGGATTATGAGCCTAGGTACAGCTTTTCAGTATGCTGGCACAAAAAGTTTACTATTGAGTAGTTGGGAGGTGTCAGACAGAGTAGCGCCAGAATTGATGAAGTATTTCTATTCTAATTTAGAAAAAGGAATGAGTAAAGATCAAGCACTACAACAAGCAAAATTAAAATATATCAATACTGCAGATATATTTTATACCAATCCTTTTTATTGGGGTAGTTTTTATTTATTAGGTAATTCTGATCCTATTGTAATAGATACTCCTTTTGTTATGAATCGCTTGTATTGGATACTTTTGATAAGTGTTATTTTATGTCTTTTGTTGGTAGTATTTTATTATATAAAAAAGAATAGGGTGTAAAGTAATTTAAAAACTACTTAGCAGAATATACATAATAGTAAGGGTTTTCTATAAAAACTAATCAAGAGGTAGTCACTTTCTATTTTTGTTATTTATATACTAAAATATAAAATTCCAAAAATGTATGAGTATATAAAGGTTACAAAGCAAAACCCTGCTACCGATATAATCTGGTAACAGGGTTTCAAACAACTAACCAACTAACTAATTTATATTTTAATCATCATCATCGTCGTCATCGTCATCGTCGTCATGATATCTTTTTTTTCTTTTTCTATTTTTATAATAATGATCGTCATCATCGTCATCATCGTCATCATCGTCATCATCGTCATCATCATGATCATAATGCTTTGGTTTCCAATTTTGATTATAGTATGATTCATGAGAGATCGAACATCCACTTGTTCCACAATATCCACAACCTCGGTAATAAATATCACCTTCTACAAATTTGATCCTACCGTATTTTTTATAGTATACACGTAGTCCTCCAATTTGATATACCAATCCACGTCTGTTATATCGTATATAGATACGACCTATTTTTCGTACTCTATTATATCTATCATAACTAATATAATTTGGACCAATTTTTTTTACTCTTCTGTAATAATCGTATTGTACATAATTACGATGTGATCTCGCGTTGTGATATGGCCCTGGAGTATTGTAAATCACATTATCGTTCCAATGTGGGGGTCTTCTTCTTAGAATTCTGTAGTCTATTCCTCCATCTGTGTAGACGAAAAATTTTACGCCACCTTGTACAAAGGTAATGGTTTGTGCATGATGATAGCGTTTTGTAACCCTATTCTCCTGATTCAGGTCCTTGTGATCGGTTGCTTGTGCAGTAGTTCCTACAAGTAACAGAGCCGAAATAAAAAATATTACTTTTCTCATAACCTTAATTGTTTTTGGGTTGATGCCTACTCATTAGCTTTTCGGCTTCCGCTATTTGATAGTTTTCTTTTCAAATGGCGTGCCAAAAATTGTAAGGTTATGAGAAGTAATTGGTAATTATCTGTTTTTTAATATGTTAATTAATTCTTCTGGATCGGCTCTTTGTTTATAATCTTCTTTTATATGATCATAGAGTATAGTTCCATCCTGATTAATAATATAAGTTGCAGAAATAGGAAGTTGTTGTTCTGTATTCCCATTACTTTTTTCTAGGTCAATATTAAAACCTTTATAAATTTCTACTAAATCTTGTGGTAAAGTAAAGGTCAAGTTAAACTTTTCTGCAATTTTGTTATTCACATCAGAGAGTACTTCAAAACTCAGGTTGTTTTTTTCTGAAGTAGTTAATGAATTATCAGGAGTTTCTGGACTTATTGCAACCAAGGTAGCTCCATTTTCTTCAAAATCAGGTAATGCTTGTTGCAATGCTTTTAATTCTAAGTTGCAATACGGGCACCATCCACCTCGATAAAAAGACAGTATTACCTTTTTATCTAGTAATAGTTCCTGAATAGAAATATTTTTATTGGCTGCATTTGGGAGTGTGATTTCTGGTATCGCATTACCAGTTTTTAGTGCTTGCGAAACTATATCAGCATCTTTCAATACCTGAATCCCGTTTTTCATTATTTGTTGAACGTTTTCAGGATGTTTTTTTGCTGAATTTTGTGCTAAGCTTTTTAAGTCGTTTGTAAGTGACATTAATTTGTGGTTTTGAGTTTATATTAAAACTTTAGCCGAAAATAAAGTCATCACATTACAGTGAGAACTATTATAATAATGTTAATTGTATTATAATAGTTCTTTAAATATTTTACAGTTTTTCTTTTAGGTATTGTGCAGTATAAGATGTATCTGTTTTTATAATTTCTTCAGGAGTACCTTCTGCAATAATATTACCCCCATTTTTACCACCATTTAATCCGAGATCAATAATGTGATCAGCACATTTTACCAAATCAAGATTGTGTTCTATTACCAAAATAGAGTGTCCTTTGGCAATCAATTCATTAAAAGAAGTGAGTAATTTTTTGATATCATGAAAGTGAAGTCCAGTGGTAGGTTCATCAAAAATAAATAATGCTTTGTCTTTTGTATTACCTTTTACAAGAAACGAAGCTAGCTTAATTCGTTGGGCTTCTCCACCAGATAGGGTAGAAGAGCTCTGTCCTAATTGCACATATCCCAATCCGACATCTTGTAGAGGTTGTAATTTTCTTTGAATTTTGGTTTGGTTATGAGCAGAAAAGAAATCAATTGCAGTGTCAATAGTCATAGAAAGAATATCATGAATATTTTTATCATGAAAAGTTACTTCTAGAACATCTTTTTTAAAACGCTTTCCATTACAAGTTTCACACTCAAGATGCACATCGGCCATGAATTGCATTTCTATAGTAACTTCGCCTTCACCCTTACAAGTTTCACAACGCCCACCATCTACATTAAACGAAAAGTGTTTTGCCTTATAATTGCGAATACTTGATAATTTTTGTGAAGCAAATAGATTACGGATATCATCATATGCTTTGATATAGGTAACAGGGTTGGATCGAGAAGATCTTCCGATAGGATTCTGATCTACAAACTCTACATGTTTGATATTGCTATAATTTCCTTTTAGTTCTGTAAACTGTCCTGCCTTTTCTCCATAGCCTCCTAGTTCTTTTAAGATAGCAGGGTAGACTATTTTTTTGACTAGTGTACTTTTTCCACTACCAGATACTCCAGTAATAGCTGTAAAGACGCCAAGAGGTACTTTTACAGTAATATTTTTAAGATTATTCTCACGAGCTCCGATGATTTCTAAATAATATTTTGAAGACCTTCGGGTTTGAGGAATTTCAATTTGTAGAGTTTCATTAAGATATTTTGCAGTAAGAGAATCAGCTTTTAGAATTTCACTAAAATTTCCTGTAGCAACAACATGACCTCCATGTGTTCCCGCTTCTGGACCAATATCTATAATCTCATCAGCAGCTTTCATAATATCTTCATCATGCTCAACGACAATTACCGTATTGCCCAGATCACGTAATGACTGTAATACTTTTATTAGTTTTTCTGTATCTTTTGGATGTAGCCCTATACTAGGTTCATCAAGAATGTACATAGAACCTACAAGACTACTTCCTAATGATGTTGCCAAGTTAATACGTTGAGATTCTCCTCCTGATAATGTATTTGATTTACGGTTAAGTGTTAAATATTCTAGCCCCACATTCTGTAGGAACTCTAATCGACTATTAATTTCTTTGAGTAAGCGTTTGGCAATTTTTGAATCATACGTATTAAGAGTAATGTTCTTAAAGAAATCAGCAAGCTCATTAAGCGGTTTTTCTACAAGATCAGTTAAGGTAGCTTCATTAATTTTTACATAACTAGCTTCTTTACGTAGCCGTTTTCCTTTGCAAGTATTACATTTTGTTTTACCACGATATCGAGATAGCATTACTCGATTTTGAATTTTATAAGCTTTAGACTCTAATTCTTCAAAAAAACTAGTAATTCCTTCAAAATATTCATTTCCTGTCC
The DNA here is from genome assembly GCF_900299535.1 of Aquimarina aquimarini. GTDB lineage: Bacteria > Bacteroidota > Bacteroidia > Flavobacteriales > Flavobacteriaceae > Aquimarina > Aquimarina aquimarini. The sequence goes on from NZ_OMKE01000010.1 coordinate 115,848, forward strand.
AAAGTAATTCTTTGTGTTCATCTGATAATTCAAAATATGGCTTATGAATAGGGAAATCAAATTTATATGCACTGTTTACTAATTGATCTTTGTACCAGCCCATACTATCACCTTTCCATGGGAATACGGCTCCTTCATAAATGCTTAATGCAGTATTAGGAATTACCAACTCCTGATCAATACCAATAACATCACCATATCCTTCACAATCTGGGCATGCCCCATATGGATTGTTAAAACTAAATAAATGGACATTAGGTTCAAGAAAAGATATTCCGTCTAATTCAAATTTATTACTGAATTGTTTTTGCTTGCCGTCTGTCAATGATTCTATATAACAGCTTCCCTTTCCTTCAAAAAAAGCAGAGTCAACAGCATCAGCAAGTCGATTGTAGAAATCTTCATTATCTCTTTTCACAATACGATCTACTACCAAATGATATGTATCCTTATCAATTATAGATACTTCTTCAATTCTGGTTACTTTATTATTGTGTTTTATACGAGCATATCCCTGTTGTTGTAAAACTTTTAACTTCCCTTCAAGAGTACGTCCTTCTTCTACATGAATAGGAGAGAGTAATAATAGTTTTTCGCCATCTTCAAAAGATTTTACATACTTAATAACATCTGTAACAGTATCTTTCTTTACTAATTCACCAGAAACAGGAGAATATGTTTTACCAATTCTTGCATAGAGTAACTTGAGATAATCATAAATTTCTGTCGTTGTACCGACTGTGGATCTTGGATTAGTAGAATTTACTTTTTGTTCTATTGCAATAGCAGGAGCGATCCCTTTGATATAATCTACTTTTGGTTTATTAAGGCGTCCCAAAAATTGCCTTGCATAAGATGAGAGGCTCTCTACATATCTGCGTTGCCCTTCTGCATATAAAGTATCAAAAGCTAAGCTAGATTTACCAGAACCAGATAAACCAGTAATAACTACTAGTTTATTTCTAGGTATGACTGCGTCTAAATCTTTAAGATTGTGAAGCTTAGCACCTTTTATAATTATGTTGTCTTTTGGATCTAAGGTTGTAATGTCTTGAATCATAGTAAATATGCGGTAAGAGGGCAAAGATAAGGATTACTAAATAAGTACAATAACTGAAGTAGATTGAAAGTTGAGTTAAAAAAATTAACAGGAAATTGTTTAATATTCGAGGATAGTTATTATATTAGCAATCTCAAAACATTCAAAAAACTAATCAAAACTGCCTATTGAATACCTTTACTTTTTAAGTTTAACGTAGCCCGAGCCCCAAGTATATGCTTGTGCTAAATTGAGTCAAGGTATGAAAGATTACACCCTATCAGACGCAGTGCTGGTTAATAATTATATTAAAGGCGACGAATGTGCGCTTTCAATTCTTATCGAACGTCATAAGCAACGTATTTATAGTTTTATTTATTCTAAAGTGTTTGATAGAGATGTCTCTGAAGATATTTTTCAAGATACTTTTATAAAGGTAATACGTACATTAAAAAATGGGAAATACAACGAAGAAGGAAAATTTCTTCCTTGGGTAATGCGTATTGCTCATAATTTGGTAATTGATCATTTTAGAAAAGGAAATAGAATGCCAAAATTTGAGGATAATGGCGAATTCAGTATTTTTTCTGTAATTAGTGATGGAGATTTGAATGCAGAAAAAAGATTGATAAAGGATCAAGTAGAAGAAGATTTACGTAATCTAATCCAAGAATTACCAGATGATCAAAAAGAAGTATTGGTCATGCGTATGTATAGAGATATGAGTTTTAAAGAAATATCTGATAAAACTGGAGTTAGTATTAACACAGCTTTAGGTAGAATGAGATATGCTTTGATTAATTTAAGAAAAGTGATAGAAAAAAATAATATAGTTTTAACAAACTAATTAATCTATTTGTGCAATAAAGTAGTTTTGGTGCCGTTATAGTCTTATATAATAACTTTATAATTTAAGACATTTAATATGGCAAAATTTTACTTTACGTCTTCTAAAAGAGAAGAAAAACATTTATTACCAAGTAGAAATACAATTAACTTTTTACTAAACTATTCAAAATCATTACAGGTTATTGAATGTAGTAACAGTTTAAAATTCGAAACGATTTTAAATTAAACTAAAAACATAAAAACAAAAAGCCTATTTTTTAATAGGCTTTTTGTTTTTATTATATTCACTTAGCACTGTCTTTCTACCAATAGTAGAGGTGATTATATCTTTATCTAGATCCCAACCTCTTGCAGGAGAATATTCTCGACCATACCAGATTATTTGTAGATGAAGATCATTCCATAATTCTTTAGGAAATAACCTTTTGGCATCCTTTTCGGTTTGCGTTACATTCTTACCATTACTAAATCCCCATCTATACATCAATCTATGAATATGTGTATCTATAGGAAAAGCAGGTACACCAAATGCTTGTGACATAACAACACCCGCAGTTTTATGACCAACAGCTGGTAATTCTTCAAGAGCTTCAAAACTTTGAGGAACTTCTCCGTTATGCTTATCAATAAGAATATGAGACAATTCATATATTCCTTTTGATTTCATAGGGCTTAATCCCACAGGTTTTATGATTTCTCTAATCTCTTCTACAGACAATCGTATCATAGCATGTGGATTATCTGCTTTTTCAAATAATAAAGGAGTAATCTTGTTTACCCGAACATCTGTACTTTGAGCGCTCATTAATACAGCAATAAGTAATGTGTATGGATCTTTATGATCCAAAGGAATAGGAATTTTGGGGTATAGTTCTTGAAGTGTTTTTATCGTAAAATCTACCTTTTCCTGTTTAGTCATGTCTCAAAGTTATTTTAGGCTAAAGTATAAAATAATCAACCCTCTATAAATATAGATAGGTATTAATTTCTTGCTAAAATTAAAAATAGATAAGTATTTTTGTTACAAATTCAGCAAAAGAAATAGTAAAAAGTTTTATTCGTATAAATTATATAAAATGACAACATTAAAAATAGGGGATAAGGCTCCTGATTTTACAGCATTGGACCAAGAAGGAAATACTATAACCTTAGCAGATTATAAGGGTAAAAAATTAGTTGTTTTTTTCTATCCCAAAGCCAGTACTCCAGGGTGTACGGCAGAAGCATGTAATTTGAGAGATAATTATCAAACGTTTCAAAATCAAGGATATGAGGTTATAGGAGTAAGTGCAGATAGTGCAAAAAGACAACTTAATTTTAAGAATAAAAATGAGTTACCTTATTCTTTGTTGGCAGATGAAGACAAAAAAGTAATTGAAGCTTTTGGGGTATGGGGGCCTAAAAAATTTATGGGACGTGAATATGATGGTATCCACCGTACTACCTTTGTGATAGATGAAAAAGGAATAATTACAGAGGTAATAGGTAAAGTAAAAACCAAAGATCATACGGCTCAGATTTTGTAATAAATCTATCTTTGTAAAAGTTTATTATACCCTTTTTATTTATAATAAAAAGGGTATATGTTTTTATCTATCTCTTTAGCTTGATAATTTTTTAATGAGTTCATCAACAGAATTTAAGTAGTATGAGTTTATTTTTTCTTTATGTTTAGTACAAATTGCCTGAGATTTTTTTGCCAACTTTAGAGCTGTAGATTTATCATTTGCTTGTGAATATGTTTTAGCTGCCATAAAATAAGCATGTAATTTTTTTAGAGGATCATCAGATTTATTACCTAAATCTACAACTATAACTGCTTGTTTGATTGCTTGGTTATAGTTTTTGCTAGTTAGATTAAGTTTCATGTTCATGATATGAGCGTCCATGTTTTGTGGGCGTATGAGAATCGTTTTATTTGACCAGGTGATAAACTCTTTTAGGGTATCACTTTTTAAATCTATTGGCGAATAGTTTGCAATACCAATATGATCCATGATTAGATCAAAATCATCAGAAGCATATTGTTCTAAAAAAGGAATTATTCTGTCTATCGCTTCTTTATACTTTTGGCAGTTTTTAAGGTAATTAATCTCAATTTGTGCTATTAACTTATCTTTATAAGGATAGTTTGTTGTTCTTAAAAAAGGAATTACAGTAGTATCAACATATTTTTCTGCAAATCCAGCACCTACATGGTGACTTTGTGTGAGTATATATCTTTTTGATATTTTATTGATTAATTTTTTTTCTGGTATTATTTTAGAAAAAGAATCAAAATTATTGATTAATATTTCAAACGGAATTGATTTGATATTAAAAGCATATTTATGAATTAGTTCATAAGTATGCTTTGTGAATACCTCTTTTTGAGGTAAAGAATTGAGGTATATTCCTAGTTTATTATCGGTTTCTCCTCCAAGTTTTATTAATTGAGACAAGTATTTTTTAATAAAATCTTTGTCTCTATTCCCTTTATTAAATTCATCATCCAGTACTGTGAATCTTTTTTTTGGATTTTGAGCAGTTTTTGCTAATTCAATCATTGCATCTTTATCTGCATATGCAGAAGTTATGTGTAATAACTTTCCTGTTGCATCCAAAAATAAAAAGGTAGGATAAGAAATTACTCCGTATTTTTTTGCTAATGCTATTCCTTCACCTTTTTCTGCATCAATTTTTACGCTTACAAATCTTGGATTGTAATAATCCCCAAGCTCTTTTATAGGAAAAACTTCTTTAGACATTTTTTTACAAGGAGCGCACCAGTCTGTGTAGACATCAACAAAGATTAATTTTTTTTCTGTCTTGGCTTTTGCTTTAATCTCATCCCAATTACTGTGTTCAAAATCTATTCCTTGTGAGAAAATGTGATTGCTGGAAAGTACCAGCAATGACAACAAAATTATTCTTTTCATTTCGTTTTTGTTTTAGAATTCAAAATAAATACGAAACTGTTGTTCTTTTACCCTATTTATACAAGGTTAAAATTTTCATAAAAAAATAGAGAGGTTATAATTTTATAACCTCTCTATTTTTACTATTTATATGAAATTTATTTTTCTATAGCTTTTTCAGCTTTATAGCCAAAGAAATTATTGGCTTTAATCATTTCAGGGATAAGCTCTGGTAATTGATTTTCCCAACCAGGAGTATCATCCTGAATATTTTGTAAAATTTCTCTTGAGAAAATATTCATAAGAGAAGCATCATAATCTGCAATATCTTGTAGTTTACCGTTGTATTTAAAGAATTTATACAATTCTTTCATTCTTGGGTGTACTTTTAGAGTATCACTAGTTGTAATTTCTCCAGTTTTATGATTTTTTAATGGATATAGGTATACTTTTAGATCTTTAAAGAATAATTTACCAAAGGCTTCTAGAATCCCTCCACTAAGGTGTCTATAGTATTTTTCATCAAAAATATCTACCAAGTTATTCACTCCCATAGCGAGAGCCATACGTTCTTTGGTATAGTTTGAGAAGTACTCAACAACCCTATAATATTCTTTGAAGTTAGAAATCATTACAGTTTGCCCTTGAGAGCATAGTAATCTAGCTCTAGCCATAAAATCTTCCTCATCAATTTCACCTTCTGCCCTTAGGTTGGATAAAGTGATCTCAAATATAACTACGGTTTTATCTTTGTTTACTTTATTTTCACTCAAAAACATATTAAGTGACTTCTCGTAGATATCCATATTTACTTTGGTCACAGGTCTAAAACTACCACGAAGCGCTAATATGTTTTTCTTGTATAAAATGGCAGCAGGTAATATATTATTACCATCAGGGCCGAACATAACGGCCTCTGTCATTCCATTTTTAACTAGCTGTAAACTCATTAAGCGATTATCTACTTTACTAAATCTAGGACCAGAAAAGTTGATTGTATCAATTTCTATTTGATCTTTATCTAGGTGATCATACAGATAGCGTAGTAACTTTTTTGGATTATCATATTTGTAATATGCACCATAAATTAGGTTAACCCCTAATATTCCCAAAGTCATTTGCTGTAGTTTGGCATCATTCTCATGAAAACGTATATGCAATGAGATTTCGTTGTATTCTTCGTTTGGTACGGTTTGATATCTTATACCTACCCAACCGTGACCTTTGTATTTTTTTGCAAAATCAATGGTTGCTACAGTATTGGCGTAACTAAAGAATAATTTATTAGGATGTTTTTCTCTAGTAATTCTTTCTTCAATAAGTCCAACTTCATGCCTAAGCATTTTTTTTAATCTCGCTTCAGTAACATAACGTTTATCGTTTTCGATACCATATATAGCATCACTAAAATCTTTGTCATATGCACTCATTGCTTTCGCAATAGTACCAGAAGCTCCACCTGCTCTAAAAAAGTTTCGAACAGTTTCCTGACCAGCACCAATTTCTGCAAAAGTACCATAGATGTTTTGGTTCAGGTTAATACGTAAAGCTTTGCTTTTTATTGAAGGGACAGACTCAAATTCTTTATCTCCCATTATCTTAATAGGCATAGTAAAAAGGGCTTTTTTTGTTTACTGTAAAGGTACTAATCCAAAAAGTATTAAAAAAGCATGTATGTAAATTTATATCTACACTTTATGTCCTATATTACGAATTAAGAAAAATATGTAATTTTTTGAGCAAAAAAATATAAGTACATTTGCTCTGGTTTATAGAAATTATGGAAATAACTTTTCTCGGTACCGGTACATCTCAGGGAATTCCAGTAATAGGAAGCGATCACCCTGTGTGTTTGAGTGATGATCCTCGTGATAAACGATTACGGGTTTCTGTACTTATATCTTGGGGTCAATACTGTTATGTTATCGATTGTGGACCTGATTTTAGGCAACAGATGCTATCAAATAATGTATCAAGAATTGATGGTATTGTCTTTACACATGAGCATGCTGATCATACCATGGGAATGGATGACATTCGTCCTTTTTTTTTCAGACAAGGAGATATTCCTGTATATGCTCACAAAAGAGTATTAGAATCATTGAGTGCTAGGTTTGAATATATTTTTTCTTCAGAAAATAAGTATCCAGGAGCTCCCAGTGTTATAGAACATGAAATTAGTAATACTCCTTTTTTACTGGGTGATTTGGATATTATTCCTATTAATACGTTTCATAACCGTTTACAAGTTTTTGGATTTCGATTCAAAGATTTTGTGTATATGACAGATGTAAAAACGGTAGAGGAAAAAGAAAAAAAGAAATTAAGAGGTGTCAAGGTGTTAGTCGTAAATGCATTGCGGATAGAGCCACATCATTCACATTTTAATCTTGAAGAAGCATTAAAATTTATAGAAGAAATAAAACCAGAGAAAGCATACTTAACTCATATAAGTCATTTAATGGGGTTTCATGCTGAAGTTGAAAAAAAATTACCAAAAAACGTATACATAGCTTACGATAATTTAAAAATAACAATTTAGAAACATGAGGAATAAAATTTTTTTATATCTATTCATTTTTGCATTACTATTTATCCTTTTTCAATTTATGAATGCAAAAAAAGCGAAAGAATCCTACGATAAAAAAATAGATAACCTAGAAACTCGTATCACAGAAAAAGAAACAGCTATAGATTCTTTGATAAGTACGACTATGGATCTTACGTATTTTTCATTAGAGAGTAATGAGGATGCAGCGAGTTATTTTGAAGAAATGGGATATGATGCCAATAAATTAACTTTGACAATAAGTGATCAAATTATTAGTCAGAATAAGGCAGGAAAAGATAATCCAATTATTCCATTTGTAGGAATGGAAGGCAATATGAGCATCAATAAAGTGAGGTTGTTAAACCATAAATGGATTATTGCTGATTTTACGGATGGAGTATATTGGGGAGAACTTTTTATTACTTACGAAGTAAAAGAAGGGGGAGTAATTGACTTTGAAGTCGAAAAATCATTCTTATACCCAAGGAATTAATTATAGATAACTTTAGGGAGTCTGTTTATATATATGATACCTATTAATAAACAAACCTGCCGAAATTTTAGATCATTGTTATAGGGTTTCGACAGGTTGTTGCTTGACAGATATCACACATTAACTCACTTATCTATCTCTTTTTTTTATGTTTTGAATTATTTAAAAGTGTAAGTTCTTCGCTCTACTTGAGTTAATCTAAAATACCCATGTGCATAATTATCTTTATTACTTAAATTAATACAATTACCTTTTAACGCTACGGGTGTAGCACTAAATAGGCCAGCTCCCTCAGATTGCTCAATAAGTATTCTTATATAGTTGTAATACCCCTCAGAGATACCATATAAATCTATATCTATAACATCTCCCTGAGCAAACTGATCATTGTCATCATCATCATCATTATCATCATCGTCTTCTTTTTCAAAATACCAACTAATTTCATTACCGTTTACGAATTCATCATTAAAATCTTCAAATTCAGCCAATAGATCACCTTTTTCTTTAAATTTAATGAGGTAATTATTTCCTTCTTCTTTTGGATCATCAAATATTACATTTACCTCTAGAACTTCATCATCAAAGCCATTCTCTGTAGACTGGTTAACTTCTTTGATGTCTGCTACTGGCATTAATGTTTCTTTGGCAGTATAAGTTTCATTATTATAAATAACTTCTAGCGTATAAGATTGATTAACGATAGGAACAAATTCTGTAGTGGTATACTCACCATTATTTTGATCTGTAAAAATAAATTCTGTACCATTGGTATCATTAGTAACTTTTACAGTAGCACCAGAAACATTGGTATTTGTCGTTCTATCAAAATAAGGAGTCGAGGTACTCAGTTTTATAGTTTGATTATTTCCTGTAGTTCCTTTTTCCCAATCTAATGAGGCTTCAATAGTTAATCTTGCAGGAGCTGTTTGTACCTCTACATCTATTACATCTTCACAAGAAGTAAAAACTACTGCCAATAAGATGATTATAATTTTTATATGGATGTTCATTTTGTTTAAAATTTAAAATTATACATTACTGAGGGTACTATCCCAAAAATAGCTGTTCTAGTAGCTTCATTAGCTCCTGTTTCGGCATTCTGCCCAAATGATATGGCGGCCGCATTTTTTTGATTATAAACATTATAAATACCAAAAACCCATTCTCCTTTCCATCTTCTATTAGGTTTATTATTGGGTCTGTATGTAGCAGAAATATCAAGTCTGTGATAGGCTGGTAATCTATCAGAGTTTCTGTCAGAATAACTAGCTATTGATAGCCCTTCATATTCATATTGGCCATTAGGATAGGTTACAGGTCTTCCTGTTTGAAAAACAGCATTGGCACTTAAAGTCCATTTCTTATTTAGTTGGTAAGCACCTGTTAATGAGATATCATGAGTTCTATCATAGGCAGTGTTGTACCAATCTCCATTATTAATCCCTGGCCCTCCTGCATTGGCATCAACTGTTCTTTGCTCTGATTTTGATAAGGTATATGCAAGCCATCCTGTAAATTTACCTTTGTTTTTACGAAATAAGAATTCTAGACCGTAAGCCCTTGATTCACCATTTAAAATTTCGGTTTCTATTGCATTATTTCCGATCAGGTCAGAACCATCAATATAGTCAATTCGGTTATCTGTCGTTTTGTAGTATGCCTCTAATTCTAATGAATACGTTTTGTCTTTAAAATTTCTAAAATATCCCAACGCATATTGATCAGATAATTGAGGTTTTATATATTTTCCACTAGGAGTCCACACATCAAGAGGTGTAACAGAGGTGGTGTTTGATAATAAATGAATGTATTGTGCGGCTCTAGAGTATCCCATTTTTATTGATGACTTATCATTTAATTGATACGCCAAAGAGGCTCTAGGCTCTATATTTCCAAAATTTTCAATAGATTCACTTTTTTTGTAGTTGGTTTCACCAATTTCAGTACCTCTTTCATAAATCCCTAAAGTAGGATTGTATACAACGGGCTGATCGTTTCTATAGTTCGCTATAGCTTGACCTCCTAATCGGCTGAAAGCACTATACCTAACCCCGTATTGTACTGTAAGTTTATCTGTGATTTTGTGTTCTGCATTGGCATATATACCTCCTTCAAAAGCTTTTTTTCTATCAAGAGCTAGAGGGTTTATTGATGAATTATTAGAGGTTGGCTTTATTCGACCTGGATCAAAATCATAATAGATACCACTTACTCCAAAATCTAATTTGAATTTATCACTGGCATAATATTTTAGATCGTATTTCACATTGTAATTATTAATTGATGAAACCCATTCAAACTCTTCAATAATAATATCCAGGTCATAGTCATATTTACTATAGATAAAAGAGGCATTAGAAAATAGTTTATCATTAAAAATATGATTCCATCTCAAATTTCCAGATACATTACCATAACTTGTACTGAAACTATCTCCAAAGTTAAACGTATCTCTACCATAATATCCTGATAAGTAAAGTTTATTGTTTTCATTCAAGCTATAGTTTGTTTTAAGGTTTATGTCATAAAAGCCAGCAGTATTTTTTTCTCCAGATGCTTTTAATAATAAATGAGCATAAGACCCTCTCCCAGCAACAAGAAATGAGCCTTTATCACTAAATAATGGCCCTTCTGCAGCTAATCGACTAGAAATAAAACCAATTCCTCCTGTAAGGCCAAACTGTTTATTGTTACCGTCTTTTTGTCGTACATCTAGTACAGAAGATGTTCTCCCCCCAAAACGAGCTGGGATGCCTCCTTTATATAATTTGATATCCTTAATTGCATCTGCATTAAAAACAGAAAAGAACCCTAATAGGTGAGAGGTGTTATAGATAATTGCTTCATCTAGTAAAACTAGGTTTTGATCTGCGGCACCACCTCGTACATGAAAACCACTGGTACCTTCTCCATTTTTTGTAACACCAGGTAGCATTTGAATAGATTTTATAATATCTACCTCTCCTAATACCACTGGCATTTGTTTTACAGTTTTTATATTAAGTTTAGAAACACTCATTTCTGGTTTTCTTAGACTTACTCTTTCTGTTTCTTCACTTTTAATTATTACTTCATCTAATTGAGTAGATGACTCAGTAATTTCAAAATCTATTTTTTGATTTTGATCTAATACTACTTTTTGATTAATATCTGTGTACCCTACATAAGAAACAGTCAAAGTGTAGTCTCCTTTTGGAGCAGAGATAGAATAAAACCCATATTCGTTAGTAATTACTCCAATAGAAGTGCCTTTAAAAAAGACAGAAGCTCCAAAAAGTGTTTCCCCGTTTTTTATGTCTGTAATCTTACCACTTATTGTATGGTTTTCTTGAGCTATTACACTTGAACTCATTACCAGTAAAGAAAAACAACAGAGGATAAGTAATCGTGTCCTTTCTTTAAGATGTTTACATTTAAAACTTTGATTCATACGTAATTTGTTTTGACTTTTGATTTTGTTAGTTTTTTGATAGAAAAATGATTACAATTTTATTTGCTTTACTATTGTTAATGACAATTCATAAAACTAAAGGTTGCATGTAGATGTAATTATTTTTTAAATAATTGATAGACAGTGTTTTGTTTGTGATTAAGAATAGAGGTGTTATTACGTTCTTGAGTTAATTCAATTAAAAAAGGTGTAATTTTTATAAATAAAAATTACACCTTTTAGGTATTAAGAATATTTAAAATAAGGGATGTTACTAAAACAAAGTGAGGAATAAAATTATGTTTATCTCACACCAAACAATTCAGATTGATCTTTGCTTATATATGCCCCCATATTTATGGCATTTTCTGTATTATTTCCTAATAACATACCTTTGTCTATACCAGTGTTTAAACATGGAGAATCAGGGCTTAATTTTAAACCATTATAAGTGACGTTGGTAAATAAAGGATCAGAAACCATACTATTTTGATCCTTTTGGGTAAGAGATTGCCAATTTGCAAAATTGATTTGATCCCAATTGCTAGTTGAAGTCCCGTCACCAAAACTAGTACTACCGTAATAGCAGTTATAATCAGGTTGGATATATGCTACAAAATTTTCAGCAGAATTGTTAGGAGATTCCTGATAGAAATAGGCTCTTTTCCCTTTTACATAAATAACATTATTAAATAGGTTATTGGTGTGTGGTTCGATATTATCGGTTATCCATAAAAAAGAAAAGCCAACGGTTCCATTTTCTGTATAGATTGAATTGTTAAAAATATCAAGGGCTTCAACGGCTAGTGTTCTCATAGTACCAGAGGAAGTAAATTCAAATTCTTGAGCATTATTAAAGAAAACGTTTTGATATATTCTGGAGCGTTCGTTTTGAGGTCCTTCTGTAAACCCGTGTGCACGAATTGTAGAAAAAACATTATCATGAAATGTGTTATACCGAATATCTATTCCATAATGTTCATATCCTTTTAGTTGAATAGCAGCTCCGCAATCAAAAATATCATTGTGTTCTATGGTAGAAAATTGTAGATCATAGGTAATAATTCCTGCTTGGTTTACACTATTTAAACGATTTTGGTTAAAACCACTCAGTTTATTGTCAGAAATTTTTAAATCTGTTGCATCTTCCAGTCGTATAGCAGAATGGTTATCAATATAGTTCACATCCTCGCCAGAAATAACACATCCTATAACAGCACATCCTTTTGAAGACCATATAGTACAAGGAGCAGAGTCTGAAGCTCCTTTGTTATCATTTACATTTTCGTTGGTGTAGATACCTACCCAATAGATATAGTCTTTTTGATAGCACCCAAAGGCAGGCCAACCTGTCCCAGTTTCAGTAGCTCCAGAGCGTATTTCTGTATACTCAGCACTTATTTTACTTGCTTGATTTTCTGCTACAAAAACAATAGGTGAATCTTTAGTTCCAGCGTTTTTTGGCGTAAAAGCTGGACTGTACCGAGATTGTGTGCTGGTAGCATCATTTTGACCAATATAAATACCAGCTTTTATTCCGATAGTGTCTCCAGCTTGTGCAAATTCCATAGCTTCATTTAATGTCCAAGGGTTAGCATCTGATCCATCACCGCCTCCCAAGGCATCAGGTGAAACAGTTTTGTTTCTTTGTTTAAAATTAGGAATAGAAGCAGGAGCTTCATCGTTGGGAATAACGATTTCAACTACGGGCTTTTCTATTTCTTCTTTACTACAGGAAATCAGCAATAAAAAACTAACTATAATTAAAAAGTATTTCATTTTTATTGGCTTATTACATTTTTTAGTTAATAGTTTCTAATGCCCAATCAGGATGTCCAGTAGACATTTTTATTTCATCTACCCAGAGATGTTGATCTTGAGGAGCAAGACCATTCCAATAGGTAAACAGGTAAAATGAATGAAAATAATCACCATCATGTAAAATTGTATTAATTGCTTTTTCTTCATGAATTTTTTGTCCATCATACCACCAAATAATTTTAGATGTTCCACCTTCACTAGCAAGAGTTTTATCAAATTTTACATAAACATCAATTTTATGCCATTCATCTTTGGTTAATAAACCAGGAGTGCCATAATAAAACCATTTGGCTTGATGTTCTCTAAGCATTCTGAATTGTCCTTTGCTTTCTTCTATAGGTAATGATTGTTTTTGATCATCCACAATTTGTAGGTCAATATATCCATTTGATTTTCCTTCTGCAGTTTCAGAGGCAAAGCGAAGAAATTTTAAGCTTCCATTACCAGGAGTTGCAATTATAAATTCTGAAGGGATTCTAATTGCCATGCTTAGGTAAAGATGTTGCCCATTTTTTATTTTTTCAGGAAAATTGAGAATACCTCCCCACAAACCAAAGCCTTCTTGCCCTTTTTTGATGTGTAATTTTGCAGCTCCTGTTCCTTTATATGTGAATTCATTATCATATAAAGAGTGTCCTGCAGCACCATCAAAAGCATCAGGATGACTTTCTGCTTTTTCTCCTATTTTTCCATTGTCAAAATTCTTTATGATCTCCCAAGGTTCATAATCTAATTTGGGTTGTTCTGGTACACTATCGTCTTTTTTACATGCAAAAAAAAGTATTGATAATGTAAGAGTTAAAGCTATTTTTTTCATTATATTTTTGTTAACTGATTAGATTTTTAGTGAACGATAATTAACTGATTTATAGCAACATTTTTTTCTGTGATATTGATGATGTATATGCCATCACTTTTGAACACTTCTTTGTCAATGATATGTTTTTTACCTATATCTGTTACTTTATAAATAAGTACCCCTTTTAGATCATAAACTTTTATTGTAGTAATATTTGAACTTAAATTATCTATTGTTATTTTTTGATTTAGTGATGGGTTGGGATAGATTATATAATTTTCCTTTTCAGAAGTAGTAGGGGGATTAGGTATTTCTACTGGGGTAATTGCTCCATTTGTAATACCAATTACACTGCCATCATTCCCCCTTGGGTATGCCCCTATATCTTCACCATTTTTACCAGCTCCTATGCATTTACTGTCAGTAGCAAGATGAAAATTCATTTCTGTACTATTGATAAACTTAGGATTCTGGGAGATAGAGTTATTCTCAAACCCAATAAATGTATTCCAACCAGTAATATCATAGAAATAATTATTGTTACCAGCAAGAAACCACATGCTCTTATCTTCATTTGGTATCATAAGGCAATTGAATTCAAAATTATAATTGACTGTATTGATAGATGCAATAGCATTCCATCTGTTCATATTTAGTATACGAGCCGCTATATCTGCTCCTGTACCTATATCAGCAGATACGTTAGAATATACAATGTTATTCCAGAAATTAAAATTGGTGGTAAAATGATCATCCCAACCTTGTATAAATCCTGTACAATTGTATATAGTATTGTTATAGACATTCAAACCTTCTCTCATATTGTTGTTGGTGCCCAATCCACCAATTATAAAAGCTGTTTTTGAATTGATTACTATATTCTCTGTAATAGTAACATTTTTTCCACCATTTTGAAATGGAAAATAAAAGGCAGCCTCAGAGGAATTAACGATAAGGTTTTGTTTGATAAGCATATCATTAGGGTCGTCTTTTCCTCCTATAGCTTGTTTACATTTATAAAACTCATTATTAGTGATAACCCATCCTTTGGTATCATATAAGCGTAGTGCAGGAGATAGGTTATCATGAAAGTAGTTGTTTTGAAACACACAATTATTTGAATACCCATTTTCTGTACCCATACATCGAATTACAGCTGTGTTTTCTGAACCGTTTTCAGGTGGCATCCCATAAAATTCACAGTTCTGAAATGTACAGTAATTGCTAGCTTCCATATAAATAATACTAGCTCCAACATTTGTAGAAGAAGTAGTCATTTTTAGTTTTTCAAATACCAAATATTCTTTAAACTGAAGCGTGAAACAAGGCCCTTCACCTCCGTCAATAATAACAATCTCATTTTCATAAGCTCTGTACGTTATTGGTTTATTAGTAGCTCCAGATTTTGGGATTATTTGTTGATTAAGGGTGTATGTACCTTCTCGAATAAAAACAGTATCTCCAGGTGTTGTTTGCAAAGCTGCTTTTGCAATGGTAGCATAAGGAGCTACAAATGTACCTGGATTATTGTCAGATCCATTTGTAGCTACATATATGCTTTGCGAATAAAGAGAGCTAAATGCGGTAATACAAAGTGTAATCAATACTAGAAAAAATGATTTTTTCATTACTCTCTATTTTTTTAGTTGCCAATAAAAGGATTTCCGTTGATATCCTTGTTTATAGGAGGATTATCATGAGTGGTGATAGTAAGATCATCTACATATACATAATTTGTAGGAGGGGTTTCGTTGTTCCAATATGTAAACAAATAGAAGTAATCAATCTCTCCATTTTCGTCGGTAATAGTAGGTGCATCGGTTCTATCAAAGATTAACTTTGCATCACGCCAGATTCGCATTCTAGCACTACCTCCTTGATCAACACTTTTGTTATCTACAGCTAGATACATTTCGTATGTCTCCCAGGTATCTCGGGGTATTTTATGACCATCATAGGTTTCCCATATATTATGGAACTCTTTGATACAACGCAGAACAGTGGTAGTTTGATCAGCTTGGTCTACATATAAATCATTATACCCTGCATTTTCGCCATTTCCAGATTTGTTATGTAATCTTAGAAACTTCATGTATGGAGTAGCATTAAATATAAACGATGATGGCCAGTAAACACGTAGTCGCACCCATATTTCTCCTCCTTTTTTGATTGAAGGGGTAATAGGTATAATTCCTCCCCATTGCCCAAAACCTCCTTGATCTCCTTGATGGATTTCCATTTTTGCAGCATAGTTACCAGAATAACTTTGTTCATTACTTACAGTGGTTCTTCCTGCTGCATCAAAAGGTTTGAGACTGCTTAAGGAGATTCCATTTTCATAAGTATCAAAGTTGTCATCAAAATAATAGTTTTCTTCTTTTGGTGGATCAGATGGAGGATCTATCGGGGTTTCTTCTTTATCTGATTCTGAGCATGATGAAATTATTAATGCTACAAGAATAATTTGAACCAATTGAAGTCTATACGGATTCATTGTTTTAATATGTTTTATTTTAAAAATAAGCATGTGTGATTATTGTACAGAAGAGGTTATTTTACCTGTAGAGAAAACAACATTATCAATATAGAGAATAGTTTCTTCATCAAAACCAGAATTTGACCACCCTAGTAAGTATCCGTATTGAAAATAATTAAAGCCCATTTCTGAATAATTAGGCAAATCAGTAACATTTAAATACTGTTGTCCGTTTTTCCATACTTGGATAATACCATCATCATTTGAGGAACTTGCAACTTTTATATGAAAAATGACTTCCATCCATTTACCAAGATCATGTTTTTTATCAATCATATAATTTTCAGAGATCGTATGTCCAGCTCTCCAGGCACCATGATCTTTTGCTGGATAGTATGATAGACATGAGTTTCCTCTATTTTTGTACCAGTTCTCAAAACTGATACTATTACCAGATTTATCAGAACCATAATCTCCTTGCCAAACCAAAAAGAATTTATTGTTATTACCATATCCAAGTCTTTTGGCTACTTTTGAAATAGTGCCATTTCTTTTGTTTTTAAACTCATTACCATCTAGAAAAGTAAGGTAATCTGGTAACTGGTCTACCATAATGGTGTCTTGGGCAATATGTTTTACAACTCCCCAGTTTTCTTGATTAGGAATGCTATAGCTACCAGTATCATTTTTTACTTTTATAATAGTATCTCCTACACGTACATCTGGGTCAGAGGATTCTATTTTAAGTTTTACTGGGCAGCGATGATGAAAATTTTGAGGAATATATAGATCGTATTTTACCCAAAAGTCACCATAATCACCTCCTAGATGGAAACGCTGTTCTTGCCAGCTATCCTCATTAATAGTATTTGGTCCATAAGTATACTTTAACCCTTTGGTACTATTAGGCGTATCGGCAATTGTAACATTGTTACTAGACCATTTAAATCCGTTTTCAGAACTGGAGTGATCCCCAGTTTCAAAATCATCTGTAAAAAAAGGCAGAATAGCGTCTGGGGTTTCATCATTACTTTCATCAGAACTAGAACATGAAACCACTATAAGAATCAACAAAATAGATGAGATTTTGTTTAATATATACTTATACATAATATTGGTTTAGGTTTATAATTAAATTATTTATTGGTTTAACAGGCTTTATACATTAGAATATCAATTACACCTTGCAAGTTCTGTAAAAACGTATGTTATACTACATTTTTTAATTTAACCGTAGTGGTGCTATGCTCAAATTAAGAAAATACCCTTTTATTATTGTACTTTCATGCTTCATAACAAAGTTCTAATGCATAAATTGGGTTTAAGGTGTTGTTTTATTTGTTGAGAATTCAACATTATCAATATAGAGAATAGTTTCTTCATCAAAACCAGAATTTGACCATCCTAAGAGGTATCCATATTGGAAATAATTATATCCTAATTGTGAATGATTGGCAAGATCAGTTATAGAAAAGAATTGTTTTCCGTTTTTAGATACTTCTAATATTCCATCATTATTGGCATCACTTGCAATTTTAGTATGAATTACAATTTCCATCCATTTCCCTAGATCTGTTTCCTTATCAAAAAAGTCTATTTCTCCAAATTGATGTCCCAATTGCCAAGTCCCTTGATCTTTTGCAGGACTATAAGATAAACGTGAATTTCCACGATAAGAATACCAAGTAGAAAGATTTATAGTATTTCCTGATGAGGCATGACCATAATCGCCTTGCCACAAGACTAGGAATTTATTGTTATTGCTATACCCAATATTTTTAGCAATTTTTGAAATAGTTCCAGTTCTTTTATTTTTGAATTCATTGGTATCTAGAAAGGTATAGTAACTAGGTAATTGATCTACCATCAGAGTATCTGCAGATATATGTTTTATGATTCCCCAGTTTTCTTGATTAGGGATACTGTAACTACCTGATTCATTTTTTACTTTTATAAGAGTATCACCTATTTGTACATCTGGAGTTGATGTTTCTAGTTTAATTTTTACGGGAGATCGATGATGAAAGTTTTGAGGAATATACAGGTCATATTTTATCCATAATTCGCTATAATCATTTCCCAAATGAAAACGCTGTTCTTGCCAGCTATCTTTGTTTACATCATTTGGTCCATATATAAATTTAAGCCCTGATGTTCCATTTGGTGTTTTATCTATGGCAACATTATTATCAGACCATTTGAAACCATTTTCAGATGTTGAATGATCACCAGTTTCAAAATCATCTGTAAAGAAGATGTTTTTTTGGTTGTTTGGTTGACTGTCTGGTTGGTTTTCAGGATTAATATCTTCTTTATCAGAGCAGTTTGAAAACAGTATAGCAATCAAAAAAACATTGATAATAGAGAAGAAAGAGGTATGCTTAAGTAACTGAATATTAGTATACATAAAATAAGGTTTTGAAGAGACATAGAGTATTCTCTTTAGTTGTGGTTTATTAGAATTGTTTTAATAGAATAAAAGAAGATTATGTTATGTTAATAATAATAAAAATGAGTTTGTGTTTTATTAATTATTAATACTAAGTTACATATAAAAATGGATTTTTTTGAGTTGTAAAAAGTTTAATTTTTTTATGATTACAGTTTTTGTTTTTTAAAGATTTGAATATGAATTTGTTATAATTGTAAGATTCAATTAATTGGTTAAAAAAATAAAAAGCTGTCAATATTGACAGCTTTTTACTAGTTAAGTGATTGAAATTAAGTTGGTTAGATTATATTTTTGAGATCTGTAACTTGGTTTTTATTTATTAAAGAGTTTCTAATCTTGTTTATTTTTTTATTATTTTCTTTTTAAAGAAATTCCTGCCTATTTGAATAATAGCTATATAGATTCCAGAAGTAACTTTTGCTCCATTGTTTGAGACTCCATCCCAGATATATGTATAGCCTTTTGCATTTTTGATAGGGGTAGTTAATTTTTTAATCTGATTACCATATATGTCATAAAGCATAATAGATATATTACTTTTTTCTTCTGAAGTAATAGAGAAATGCACTTGATGATCAAATGTGTTTGGGTATACCTGTATATGATTTTGAATCTTGTTTTTTTCAAGATCTTTATGATGATACCAGGGTTTTCCTAAAGGTTGATCTAACCATAACAAGATAAATTCATTATCATCAGGCAGTTTAGCTCCTATATGGCGACCAATGCTAAAAGGGTAATTGTTATCGTTTAATACTCCTATAAGAAAAGGATTAAACACAACAACACTTTCTATAGTTACAAATGGAAAAGCAAAGTTTTTACCTATTCCTATATCACCATTTAATCCAGGCTTAGAAATGCTACGAATATCATTGATTTTTAGTAAATCAACATTGAGTTTTTTTTCTATAAGTTCTTTGTTATTATCCAATTCTATTTCGTAAACTGTTTTAAAACCAGATAAATCACCTTGTGAGTTATCACGCTCAATAATAAGTCCTCTCTTGGAATTAAACATGATAAAATCTCCAATAGCCTCTGTTTTTTCGTGTAAAGGGTAGGTATATCTTTTGCCTGTGTATGAGTGGGTAGCCAGATCAAATTCATGAATTAATACATCATTTTTTTTGCTATTATATAACGGCTTTTCTAATATAGGAAATAGTTTGTTTTTTGAGGGAGTGATAGCCATTCCTTCAAAACCACCACTTTGTTTTACTCTAAAAGGGGTATCTAGTTTAGTTTGTCTATATGGCCAATACAGTCCACCTAACCAAGGAGTGTTTTTTCCGTTTTCATTTTGTAAGTTGGTTCCATCACCATGTAGACTAACTTTTGGGAAATCACCAAATAAGCAAACAGTTCGTATATCGGGATAGTATTTGTGAGTAATTAATAAGGTTCTGAAATCAAAACTTTGAATATCTGCTCGATCAGTAAGATGATTAGAAACAATTACATCTGCTACAGCTCTAGTAAATGTTTCAGGATTTACCGTTCTATTTGCAAAGATATCTCCTCGATCATCAGTATCTGTTCTGGGATTAATTTTGGTTTCAATATTAAAACGAACTTTGGATGCATTTTTCCAGCGTTTTATTGCTTCTGGATGAGATGTCCCTGTACCGTTTTTGTAATATGTAACATAAAATTGTACAAAATCAAATAACTGTTGAAGTGATGGTATAATATAAGGATCTATAAATTTGTGGTGATTAGCAAATGCTACTGCAACAGGAGATAATGAGAGGTTGTTTGTTTGTATAGGTCGACCACTTAGTATTTTATCAGCAATAAATGTATTTTGAATCTCATTAAGAGATAAGTTTTTTATGAGTACTTCGTCTTCATATTCATATGGTGTTCCATCTACTTTTCTAGCCTTTGATGCTTCTATATGTGGATCATGATCCAGAACAGGAATTCCATCTAGAGTAATGCCACAATCGGTTTCTAAAGTTGGCATTAAATAGTCTAGTGCAGCTTCTATAGCAGGTAATGTATTTTCCGGTCGCAAGTTTCTGGCACCTCGATGTCCCTGTGCATCAAATAAAGTAATATCTATAAGTCCATTTGCATCAAGATAATCAGGTTGTCCATCTTGATTTTTATCATGGTTTTGTAATGCTTTTAATAATAGGTCAGGACGATCAGAAATGATTCCTTGTACGTTCATATCCAACAGGAGTTGCATGTTTTCTAAATCATTTACGGTATAAACAACTACTTGATGTCCTGCAGTATTCAACGAGGATACATTGAACAATTCACTAGAAGCAGGAGTAAGCCCTGTAGGAGGGTTTTCTCTACTATTTACTTTGGTCTTCTCATTTTTATCATCCAACATTACATACCAAGGTGACATAACGGGAGGTTTGCTTCCATATGATTTGGCATGAGATCGCATTGCATTCATAATGCGTAATGCACTAGATTCTTCACTATATGGATTTTGAGGTGATCTAAGTTCTTTTTGAGGATTATCAAAATCAGGAAGTGAGTAAGGAGGTGCTACTAATATTCCATTTTTGTCAAAGTGAAGTATAAAGGGACCAAATTCATCTCCAATCCAATAATCACCATTACTATCTCTTTGAATGGATTCTATATCAAAATCAGCTCCAGTAAGAATTCTGGACTCACTAAAATGATTTGTAATTGCAAACGGAATTAGTTTTTTGGGGTCACGCAATTCTATGTAATCAATTACTTCGATTGTGCCTTTGTCCCAACCAACAATATTTTTGAAGTTAGGTTTGATTGTATATAGCCTAAGATGATAATCGGCTGAATTTTCTATGGTTCCAAAGCCATTATCAGATAGTACTGTAAATGTTCTGTCCTTATTGTCTAAGATTGAAGAGAATCCTTGTATAGGCTGTTTATTATAAAAAGGAACTGGCTGTTGATTGATTAAACCGTGGCTGATGTATTGTCCCGAGGTAGGGCCTTCAGAGAAAGTAGCAGCTGGTAAAACAGCTCTTGATACTAGAATATCTCCGAAAGTGGTAAAGGACTTACCAGTTCCTTTTGGATGTATTTTTTTCTTAAAATTATAATTGATAAAAGAAGTATAATTAGATTTAAGGTTGTTTTCTGTTTGATAAGGTACTGATTGCGCATTGAGAGTGCATATGTTAGCATAGAATATGCTAAATAAGATACAGCCCGTTATTTTTTGGATAATTTTACAATGATAGTTCATAATGTGCAATACGTTTTTTTAAGTTAACTTGGTTACTACTTTTCAAAACTACAGACCTTATATTACCAGATTGTTCGGGGATGGTAAACAAATGATTAGGAAACTGTTATGTGCTTTATTGTTTTGTACTAATGGTGTGTATTTTAGTACGAAAACGTTGTAGTGATTTTTTGAGATTCTGATAGTATTATAAGAGTTTTGATACTGATTTAATAATTCTGATTCTTAGACTTTTGTAGGGGTGAAGTTTCAGTGGCATTCTCTTATATTTGATATACTTTCAGCTTATAATCAAATACTACTATGCCTAGAATTACTTATATAAAACGTTTTTTTCTTTTATTACTTTTATTGAGTATGGCGTTGAATTTTTCTTGTAGGAAAAAATTAGATGGCCCATATCAAGGATTTAAAAACAAAAATACTTACATCGAAGTCTTTAAGGAGGATGGAACTTATATCATAACTCCTTATTCAGATAAAATTATTGAAACTTCATTTATTCCTAAGGGAGAAATTTTTGATACAATATCTCATGCAGTAGTATTAGAACCTATAGTTAAAAAGCTAAAGGTAGAAGAGAATGATAGTTTATTAATTATTGATACTGATGGTATTGATGTGTATATAACCAAAGAACCATTTAATATATCTTATTGGTTTAATGATAAAAAGCTAATTTCTGAGAGAAAAGGATATATAAAAACAGATTCTACAGAAATATTAGATTTTAGTTTAGACAAAGAAGAAGTTATTTATGGAGCAGGAGCAAGGGTTGTAGGTATGAATAGAAGAGGGAAAAGACTTCAACTCTATAATAAAGCTCATTATGGGTATGAGACTTATTCAGAATTAATGAATTTTACAATGCCCTTGATACTTTCTTCCAAAACCTATGCAATTCATTTTGATAATGCACCTATTGGATTTTTGGATATTGATAGTAAAAAGGATAACTCATTGCAATATGAAACAATAAGCGGAAGAAAAACCTATCAAGTGGTAGCAGGAGAAAATTGGAGAGATCTAATGGATCAATATACTAACCTTACAGGCAAACAACCACTTCCTCCTCGTTGGGCATTTGGAAATTTTGCTAGTCGTTTTGGATATCACTCAGAAAAAGAAACCAAAGAAACGGTAGCTAGATTTAAAAAAGATAGCATTCCATTGGATGCAGTGATCCTTGATATTTATTGGTTTGGTAAGGATATAAAAGGGCATATGGGAAATTTAGAGTTTTTGAAAGATTCATTTCCAACACCTAAGCAGATGATCAATGATTTTAAAGATCAAGGAATAAAAACAATATTGATCACAGAGCCTTTTATTCTCAAAACGTCAAAAAAATGGAATGAAGCGGTAGCCGAACGGATTTTAGGAAAAGATACACTTGGTAATCCATTTGAATATAACTTTTATTTTGGAGATACAGGAATAATTGATATTTACGACCCTAAAGGAAAAGATTGGTTTTGGAATATATATGCATCTTATGCCAAGGATTATGGTATTGCAGGATGGTGGGGTGATCTAGGAGAACCAGAGGTACACCCATCAGGACTACAACATGCGACTGGAAGTGCAGATGAGGTACATAATATTTATGGGCATGATTGGGCTAGACTTATTGAAGAAGGATATAAGAGAGATTTTCCTGATCAACGCCCTTTTATATTAATGCGATCAGGATATTCGGGTTCTCAACGATTTGGCATGATCCCGTGGTCGGGTGATGTAAATAGAAGTTGGGGAGGGTTACAACCACAAACAGAAATAGCACTACAAATGGGAATGCAAGGATTGGGATATATGCATTCTGATTTAGGAGGGTTTGCAGGAGGAGAAGTCTTTGATGCTGAACTGTATACCCGTTGGTTACAATATGGAGTGTTTCAGCCAATATTCAGACCTCATGCGCAAGAACATATTGCACCTGAACCTGTTTTTCATGATGTAAAGACAAAAAAGTTGGCCAAAAAGAATATAGAGCTTAGATATAGCATGATTCCTTATAATTATACAACTGCTTTTCAGAATAATCAGAAAGGTATGCCTCTTATGCGACCTTTGTTTTTTGATAATGTAGACAATAAAGATTTGTATGAGATTAGTCATGCCTATATGTGGGGAGATAATTTTCTAGTTGCTCCAGTGATAAAAAAAGGAATAACAGCAATGGATATTCCTTTTCCAGAAGGGGATAATTGGTATGATTTTTTTACTGATGATAAATTTAAAGGAGGAATACAAAAAACAGTAAACTTAGAAGAAGATCATATTCCTGTGTTTGTAAAAGGAGGAGCATTTATTCCTATGATTAGGCCAATTCAAACTACAGATGAATATTCTACCAAAGAATTGATTGTTCACTTTTATTATGATAATGAAGTTAAGAATAGTTCAGATATACTATACGATGATGATGGCAAGACGCCCAGAGCTTTTGAAAAAGGAAAATATGAGCTCCTACAATTTAGAAATAAAACAACTAGCGAAAGTATTTCGATTGCATTAACCACAAAAAAGGGAGCAAGGTATACTTCAATTAAAAGAAATGTTACTTTGATAGTTCATAATCTAGAGACTAAACCAGAATCTATACATATAGAAGGCTCTTTAGTACCTTTTGAGTGGAATTTACAACAGCAAACAGTAAGAATTTCATTTATCGTAGAAAATTCTACTAATAAAACCATAAAGATATCGCTATAAGAAACTATAAAAACATGTCTTTATGATTAAGTGTATGTATGTAGAAATAAAATTTAATTGATTTATACTATTGATTGTGTTAAAAGGTTATTATTTCTTTAGTATATTAAGACTTTTAATTGTTTTATTATGATGTTTACTAAAGGGCGTAGAATGTGGTTTAATTTGATAGCATTGATGTTTGTAGTCTTTCTATTTACTGGATGTGACTATAATATTAAATGGCTTAATGGAAAATGGGAAGGTGTGGGGTGCCAGTTGGATATGGAGGATAATGATACCTGGTCTATTAATCTAGAAATTGATATAGATAAACAATTGTTTGAAATAGAGTATCCTAGTTTGGGATGTGCTGGGAATTGGGTATTAATTGATTATTCAAATGATAGAGCAATTTTTAATGAGTTAATTACCGAGAATGATAAAAATGATTGTATAGAAAAAGGAACTGTAATTCTTACTAAAGTTGATGAAAAACATATTAGTTTTAGTTATTATATTTATAGTGATAAGGATGTTTTAGCCTTCTCAACACTAAGAAGAAAATAAGAAAGCTCTCTTGATTAATGAATATACAATTATGGAAAAAAACAAATCTGTAGAGGAGTTCATTGCAAAGAACTTACAATGGCAAGAGGAATTAAAGATGTTGAGAAGTATTATGCTTGATACAGAGCTAGAAGAAACGATAAAGTGGGGAACTCCTGTTTATACGATAAATAATAAGAATGTGATAGGACTAGGGGCTTTTAAGTCTTATGTTGGGATTTGGTTTTATCAAGGAGTATTTTTAGAAGATAAAAAAAAGAAATTGATAAATGCTCAAGAAGGAAAAACCAAAGGTTTACGGCAATGGAGATTTACTAATATAATAGATATAGATAGGGGTTTGGTGTTGAGTTATGTAAAGGAAGCTATAAATAATCAAAAAGCTGGTAAAGAGATTAAGAAAGAAAAATCAACTGAAATAAAAATACCTACAGAATTATTAAATGTTTTAATTAATAATGAGATTTTTAAAAAAGCTTTTGAAGGATTAACTTTATTTAAACAAAAAGAATATGCAGCTTATATTAGTGATGCAAAAAGAGAAACGACACGTTTATCAAGATTAGAAAAGATAAAACCAATGATTCTTGAAGGAATTGGTCTCAACGATAAGTATAGGTAGCTATTCAGAAAGGGTAAAGGGTTTTTGATAAAAAAAGAAATACATACCTCAGACTTGGTTGTGTGAGCCCAAGGTATGATAGGTTTAATAAGAGTAATGAGTACTATATATTTGTGATTTTATTTATTAGATTGATATAATATTCCTTCAATTTACTATAAAAATGCTCTTTTTGTTAGAATCAAAAAATGTATAAAACACTTTATATAAAGGATAAATTCACAATTTTTTTAGGACTATATAATTCTAGGTTTTTATTTTTATTTAGTCTAAACAAAAATAACAAAACTATAATAGTACAAAAATGATTTTAGTTAATTTTTTTTAACTAATTTAAACATAGAACGAAGAAGAGAAGAAGAGAAGAAGAGAAGAAGAGAAGAAGAGAAGAAGAGAAGAAGAGAATACTAGTAATATTCTTAATTGTTATTAGTAGATAGAATTTTGCTACAATACCACTTGATATTTCCCCCTAATTAATAATGTACTGTAGGGGGAAATATGTATGTTTAAATCTTAGAGCTTAACCATTCTTTAAACTGAAAAAAGTTTTGAGGAGCAACGCCATGTCCCACAGGAAATTCATTTAACGAAGTTTCTATTCCAAGCTTTGTAAATATGACAGGAGCTTTTCTTGCCCAATCTATTGGAATTACTTGGTCTACCGTACCATGAGAGCAGTAAATATTCAATTTAGAGAAATCATTAGAGGTATAGGAGTCGGTTAAAATCTCTTCATTGAGATATCCGCTTAATGCAATTACATTCTTAACTTTTTGTGGGTAAGAAAGTGCTACAGCATAGCTGAGAATTGTACCTTGACTAAATCCTAATAATGAAATATTATCTGCATCAAGGTTATATGCTTCTATTGCTTCGTCAATAAAATTGGCAATTTTGTCTCTTGATTCTATTGCTTGTTTATCATCACTAAATTTTCCTTTTGTAGGATCCATATAAATGGCATACCAAGCATTGCCAGATGGTTGCATAGGATAGGGAGCCCTCACAGAAATAATGAATAATTCATCAGGTAGTTCTGTAGCAAAAGAAAAAAGATCATTCTCATCACTACCATATCCATGAAACATAAATAATGCTGCTTTTTTTTCTTTTTGTACAGTAGGTTCTTTGATGATATGATATAATGATAAATCTTTCATTTTTATGTTTTTAATTATTAATCTACTTTTTAAATCATTTAGTCGTCTCTTGCTTTATAACGAGAAAAACGATTTTATAGTTGTATATGAATATGGTCATCATGCCTAACAGCACGGCATCCATGAAATCTAATTTTATTGCTCAGTATTTTTAATCTATTCTTGAGATGAGGTTCTATAAAAATCGTACTAATTTGTTTATGGTTTACAATTGATAAAAGTAAATCCTTAGTAGCTTTTTTAGAAAATTTTAGGCCATTGTTTATAGTTCCAAAAGTTACATATTTCGTAATATCATATTGCCAATACCCTATTTGCTTGCATTTTTCTGTTTGATGATATTCGGTTTTTAGAGGATTCTCAAATACCCCATATCCACTAATTGTAGGTTTTTTATTGGTGATTTTATGATTTTGGTCTTTGTAAATGAAAGAAATATCAATTTTTTTACCATCATTATGACTGTGATGAGGTATTAAAGGAAATCCATCAATAAAAGGAAAATTAGCGTCAAGATATACTACAGCTATACCAGGGTTAGATTTCTGGATAGAATTTGCAATATCTTTTAGAGTGGTAATCAATTGTGGCTTTACATAATCTCTATTCATAAGTTTGGTGAGAAAATTATGTGCTTTTAACTCTGAGCTATCTTTTATTTTCTCTCTACCAAATAATGGAGCAATGTTGGGTACTACTAAAAATGTAGCAATGAGATATGTTGTGATAAAAAAACCTAATTTTTTTAGCCTATATTTTGATTGATTTTTTTTGATACTTATCTCAACCAAAATATAGATAATACCACCAACCTGAGTTACTATGGTTAATAAACAAAAAATAAAGATTTTTAGAAATAACTTTATTAGTTTAATAGGCATAAATTTCAGATAATAAGGTTTTTATGATGCAATTAAACTATTTGATAAAGCTAAACCATTTTTGAAAGAAAGGACCTAGAAGAGGAACGACTTTTTGCTCTTCTTTCATTGCTGTTATCAAACCAAATACCCATAACACAAAAATAAATACATAAAAAGCAGAAGAAACAGCCCAAGAATCAAAAATACTTACCAATGCACCTATAAGATAAAAACTGATATTGATACCTAATGCTTGTCTGATATGAAAATTGGTAAACCTGTTCTTTTGCTCTTGATTCATGAAAAAAGCAATGATTGTTCCAATGATTGTAAGGTAAGCAACTATAGCTGCAGTTTTTCCTTGTTTTTCGTAGTTAGATTCCATTTTTAAGTAGTATTATGATTTGTAGAGGTTGTATTCTCTGTAATTTAATGAGTCATTTAAAATAAATAAATGTTGTTTTAATTTATTTTAAATGACTATTTCAACACTATTTTACCATTAGAAATAATACCATAGGTATTTCCTAATATTGTTTTACCCACAAATGCACTATTTTTTGATGTAGAAAGGATATGTTCTTTTTCAAAAGTTGTATCACCTTTGGGAGTAAACAATGTAATATCTGCTATCGCACCAACAGTTATACTTTTGTTTTCAATTCCAAAAACTGATTTCCCTTTAGTAAGCACATCTATTGTTTTTTCTAAACCTAATGTATTGTTAAGAACGCCAAACGCACTTTCTAGTCCTATTGTACCATAAGAAGCATTATCAAACTCTACTTTTTTATGTTCTACATCTATAGGTTGATGATCAGCAGTAACCATATCAATTGTACCATCAGTAATACCTTCTAATAATGCATTTATATCTTTTTGAGTTCGTAGAGGAGGTAATACTTTATAATTAGTATCAAATGTGATAAGTTCTTTATCTGTAAGAGTTAGGTGATGAGCTGTGGTACTACAACTTATCTGTAACCCTTTCTCTTTTGCTTTACGAATTAAATCAACTGATTTTGAAGTAGTTATAGTGGGTATATGTAATTTACCTTTGGTATACTCTAATAGAAATAAATCTCTAGCAATTTGTAGTTCTTCTGCCAAAGCTGGAATTCCTTTTAGTCCTAATAGAGTACTTTGTTCTTCTTCATTTACAATTCCTTTTCCTGCAATTTCATTTTCTTGAGGGAAAGAAATAACCAAGCCATCAAAATTTTGTGCATAAAGTAATGCAATTTTTAGCAAGTTAGGATTTTTAATAGCTTTTTTATAATCTCCAAAAGCAATAGCCCCAGCCTGTTTCATATCAAACAGCTCAGCCATATCAACCCCTTTGGATTGAATAGTTAATGACCCTATAGGGTGTAATGATACCGCATTATCAAGAGATTTTCCTTTTAAAAAAGCAATAGAAGTGCTTGTATCTACTATTGGTAATGTGTTTGGTTGTACAGCAATTGTTGTGAATCCACTTTTTGCAGCTACTTGTAAACCATGAATAATAGTTTCTCGCTCTTCATAACCAGGTTCACCAAAGCTTACACTACTATCAAACCATCCTTGAGAAACATGTAAATTATTTAGTAGTATTTCTTTTTGATCGGCAGCGCTCTGGATTGATGTATCTATATTTGATATAACCCCATCTTTGATCAGGATATCAACAGTTTTATTATGAAAAGGTGATTCGGGATCAATTACGGTAGCAGCCTTTAATAAGAGGTTCATTTTAGGTATTTTAATAGTAGGATTTCAATTAATAAGAATATCAGTGCAAAAATAACAAACCATTTCCAAAGTTCATGCACGCTCGTCTCTTCTTTTATTTGATCAAAAAGCTCGGTTATTGATTCGCTTACCTGATAGTTTTGTGTAGTATTTAAGTTATAATATTGTAATTGGCTTTCTGCACTATTATAATTATAGCTTATATGTTGTATTGTTTTTTTTGTATTATCCTGCAAGCTATAGATACCAGCCTTTGTAGGAACTTCATCTGTAGTGATTTTTACCTTTGTAGAAAAACTTTGTTGCATTGGGATAATACTTTCTTCATTAGAAATAAGAGATAGTACTCCATCTTGCCCCAAAGAGATAGGAATATCATACGAATTGGTTTGGCCAATGGTATAAGATATATCAGCTAGTTGCAAACTTTGTTTTCCTATATTATAAAGAGTAGGAACAATCAATGGAGAGTTTTTAAAATTTGAGTTCTCTTTGTTTATCGCTGCAGTAAATATGTAAAGGTTATTTGTTTTGTATAAAAAAGGACTATTGTCTTCAAATGATAATACGGCATTAGAAGCATTAGCATGATAGTAACTATTAACTTTTGGATATTGAAAATTAGTAACTTTTTTATTAAAAACTCCACGATATAGAGGGTGAGAAAAATGAATTGAAGTAATCTTTTTTTCTTGTACTTTTTCTGATGATATTCCCTGAGCAGAAAATTTATTAATAAATTGCTGATATGATGATACATCTCCTTTTACTGCTGGAATAAAACAAATAGTACCTCCTCGTTCTGTAAAAGGTTTTAATGTGTTTGTAAGAGAAATAGGAATTTGTTTTACTTCATTGACAATAACTAGATTTGCTGTACTAATATCATTATAATTAAGTTGTTCTATAGAGCTACTAATTAATACAAATTCATCAGAAGTATATATGTTTTTGATAAAATCATCACTAGCTTCATTGATCGCAACAACTTTAATTTTTTCAGGAGTATTTATTGTAAAAAACCTAGAATTATCAAAAGTTATGAGATGATCTTCTAGTGTTACCCTTCCATTTATTTTTATACTCTCATCTAATTGAAATTCTGCTTTTGCTGTTCCGTTTTTAGGAATCAAAATAGCAGTTTTGGCAACTAGCTTATCATCATTATATAATGCTATAGATGTATTTTCAGCATTGGTGTCTATGTTGCTTGCCAGTATATTAAGAACCAGATTATCATTGATGTTGCGTTCTAGAAAAAGACTATCTATAGCAAGGTTTTGTTTGGTAACTGGTTGTAGTTGTACCAAATGTGTTTTTATTTCAGAGTTTTTAGGTAATGTGAATTGATCTTCTTTCTGCTGAAAATCAGAAACCATTATAATACGTTTTATCGTTTCTGTAGAAGAGCCTGCTAGTTGTTTAGCTTTAAGATACGCAGCACTATAAGAAAGTTGATTAGAAGAATATGCTATTTGTAATAAGTCGTTCTGTATGTTTTTTTTGGAAGCATCAATAAAAGTTTCAGTATTTGTAAAAAGGGAAATAGTTTCTTCCTCAGGTAAATCGCTCAATATTTCCTGAATAGCACGTTTTAATAAAGGTCCTTTTGCTCCTTTGGCTTGCATGCTAAAAGAGTTGTCGAGATAGATGACTGTTTTGCTTTTTTTTCCTACAATTTCATCTAAAGCTAAAAATGGTTGCGCAAAACCTATAATAATTGCAGCCATTGCCAATAATCGAGACAATAATGTAAGCCATTTTTTGATCTGAGAGCTTTTTCGAGTCTGTATGGTAACAGCTTTAAGAAACTGAACATTAGAAAAATTCACTTTTTGAAAACGCCTTAACTGGAATAAATGAACTATAACAGGAATGATAAGCGCAAAAAGAGCGTAGAGAAATTCTGGGTGTTTAAACTGCATTCCTTAGTAAGGTTTATCAAATATACTATAAGATTTGAGAATTACGAATATCAAAATTATCAAATCAGAATTTTTAAATCAAAAAAAATGAGGGTTAAAATTTAATATAAAGTAAAAGCGGAAGTGTAACCTTCCGCTTTTCTTATTATTTGAGATACATTTTTTTCTTATTAAAAAATGTAATACCCTACAGATACTTGAAAAGCAGAATTCTTAGCTTCTACATTATCAATTACATCAGTAAAACCAAAGTTATAACGTAATTGACCAAAGAAAGGACCAAATTCTACTCCAGCCCCAACTGCACCACTAAGATCAAAACTTTCAGGTTTAGCACCAGCTTTGACATTATCATTTACTACAAAACCAAATTGTGGTCCTGCTTCTATACTAAAAAGTTTAGCAAATTTAAATTTAACTAATACAGGAAGGTTTAAATAATCAATGTCAGTATCTTCAATTCCTTGAGCAGAATAAAGTAATTCTGGTTGAAGAGCGAATTTTTCTGCTAAACCTATTTGAGCAACAGCCCCAATATGATATCCAGTTCTTCCATCTAAGTTATCATTGACATCATCTCCATTTAATGTAGCAAAGTTTACCCCACCTTTAAAACCGAATTTGATGTCTTGTGCGTTTGAAGAAATTGAAAAACCGATTACCGCAATTGCTAATAAAAAAAGCTTTTTCATAATTGTAAATTTAAGGTTTGTTTTAAATTCAAATATAGGAACAATTAGTTTAATAAAATATTAAATCAAAAAAGATTCAGAGTGATAGCCGTTGATTATCTTGAAATAAAGAATGTTGTATCTTCGCCCTAAAATCAAAATCTAACTTAAGATTGCAATACGAATTTACCATACAAGTTTTACCTGAGATCGTAGCGAATTCTGATCTATTAAAAAAAGAAATAGCGCGTAAAAACAGAATTCCTCTCGAAGAAATTAGACACATACAGGTACTAAAACGATCGATAGATGCGCGCCAGCGTACTGTAAAAATAAATTTAAAAATTAAAGTCTTTGTAAAAGAAGATTTTATAGACAAGCCACTTAGTTTACCCGAATATCCTGAAGTTTCTGGTAGTTCTCAAGTAATAATAATAGGAGCAGGACCAGCAGGTTTGTTTGCAGCATTACGTTGTATAGAGTTGGGATATAAGCCTATTGTTTTAGAACGAGGAAAAGATGTGCAGGCTCGTCGTAGAGATCTCAAAGCAATTAATAGAGATCATATAGTTAATCCAGATTCTAATTATTGTTTTGGAGAAGGAGGTGCAGGAACATATAGTGATGGTAAGTTGTATACACGATCCAAAAAAAGGGGTGATGTAAACCGTATTTTGGAATTGTTGGTAGGATTTGGAGCAACAGATCAAATTCTCGTAGAAGCGCATCCTCATATCGGAACCAATAAATTACCCAATATTATAGCTGCCATACGGCAAAAAATCATAGAAAGAGGAGGAGAGGTGTATTTTGATACTCGCGTTACTGATTTTAAAATTAAAAATTCTCAAATTAATGGAGTAACTCTTTTTAATGGGGATACGATTGATACCAATAAGGTGATTCTTGCAACAGGTCATTCTGCAAGAGATATATTTGAGTTATTATATCGTAAAAAAATAGAAATAGAGGCAAAGCCCTTTGCACTAGGGGTGAGAGTAGAGCATCCCCAGCTACTTATTGATAAGATTCAGTATAGTTGTGAAGTAAGAAGCCCTTATTTACCTCCATCACCTTATAGTGTAGTAAAACAAGTAGAAGGAAGAGGGATGTACTCTTTTTGTATGTGCCCAGGAGGTGTTATCGCCCCGTGTGCTACAAGTCCAGGAGAAGTCGTAACTAATGGGTGGTCTCCTTCAAAAAGAGATCAACCAACTGCCAATAGTGGTATTGTAGTAGAATTGAAACCAGAAGATTTTAAACCCTTTGAAAAATACGGGCCATTATCAGGAGTATATTTTCAGAAAAGTATTGAACAACAAGCATGGCGAGTAGGAGGGGAAACTCAAAAAGTACCTGCTCAACGATTAGTAGATATGGTGAATGGAAAAATATCAAATGATCTTCCTATTACTTCGTATAAACCAGGGTTGACTACTGCCGATATGAAATCGGTATTTCCTCAATTTATTCATAATACGTTACAAAAAGGGTTTAAAGCGTTTGATAAAAGTATGAGAGGATATCTTACGAATGAAGCTGTAGTACATGCACCAGAATCAAGAACATCATCACCAGTACGTATTCCTAGAGATTGGAAAACACTAGAGCATGTACAAATTAAAGGATTATACCCATGTGGAGAAGGAGCAGGATATGCAGGTGGTATTATATCTGCTGCAATTGACGGTGAAAAGTGTGCAGAGGCTTGTATTCAAAGTATTAAATAAAAAACGGTAGTATTACTAAATAGCGAGATCCTCTTACAACAATTATAATAAGGCGTACTTATGTATTCTTCTATTAACTAAATAGTTTGGTTAATAGAAGAATGGTGTTTCCTGATAGAAAAATCAAAAGTAGTTTGGATTTTTTCTTGAGAAGATACATTAATATATCCACCAAGGTTGTTTACTAATTTTTTTACAGTAGAAAGCCCAATACCATTACCTCTATTACCATTTCTATCTGTAGTATTAGCAATAGTAAAAAGATCAAAAATAGAGTTTAATTTATCACTAGGGATTCCCATACCATTATCTATTACTCTGAAATAGTAAAAATTGTCATCCTCACTCGTTTCTATAGATATAATAATTTGGTCTTTATCATTGTATTTAATACTATTTCCTATCAAATTAAAAAATATTTGTTTTAGAGCAAGTTTGTTGCATTCAACAATAGGATCTTCTTCTGGAAAATAAATGGTAAAATCAGGTTTTACACTTAATACGTCAACAATTTTATTTAATAAATGATTGAGGTAAAATTCTTCGGGTTTGTTTTGTACAAGACTGTCACTTTCATAATGATCAAGCACATCATTGATATAATTACTCATAGAGAAGGAAGATGTTTTTATGTAGTTAAAATATTCTGCGCTTTCCTTATCGAGTTTATCATCAAGTTTTAACTTTAATAAATCTGTTGATGTAATAATATTGGCAAGTGGCATTTTGAGATCGTGAGAAATAACCCTTGCAAATTCTCTTAAGGATTCGTTATGTTCTTTTAATTTATTTTGAATTGCCTGTAAATCTTTATTTTTCTTATTAAGTTCAAAAAGGATAATAACTTGTTTGGCCAATGCATTGAGCGATTCCATCTGTTGTTGAGAAAGCTTTTTTGGAGTACTATCCATTATACATAGAGAACCAAGAGCAAAACCATCTTTGTTTACTAATGGGAATCCAGCATAGAAAATTATTGGTCTGCCTTCTAGAAAACTAGGACTAGAATTAAAACGTTCATCTTTTCTTATGTCTGTAATTATTAATGGCCTTTCAGGGTGTAAAACAACATAAGAACATAATGAGTTTTTACGAGCAGTTTCACAAATAGTAAGTCCTTGTTTAGACTTAAACCATTGTCGGTCATTATCTACTAATGATATTAAAGCAATATCAGTATCACAGATATAAGCTGCTAATGCAGTAATCTCATCAAACTCTTTTTGTGATTGAGTATCAAGTATGTCTAATGATTTCAAAGCTTTTAGCCTGAAATTTTCATTTATGGGTGTAGCAATTGGTGTCATCCTCTTCATAAGAATTGATTTGTGTAAAGCAATTCTTAATAAAATTAACTAAAATAACTTAGATATTAATGAATTAATTACCTGAACGTAGGTATTTTGCGTAATAACCGTAGTTTGTAAGAAATAGATGAAACAGAGGGTGTTTGATCTTTTCTAGTTAAATATACTAGTATATTTAACTAGAAAAGATCAATTTAGTTGTTGATGTTATTGCAACAAAATTAAATGATAAAATAGTAATATTTTATTTTACAGCAATTACAGAAATCTCTACATTAACAAATTTCGGTAACGCCGCTACAGCTACAGTTTCTCTTGCAGGAGCAGTATCCTCATTAAAATAATTGCCATAGATCTCATTTACTTGTGCAAAATTGTTCATGTCATTTAAGAAGATAGTAGTCTTTATTACATTTTCAAAAGTCATATCTACTTCATCCAATATAGCTTTAAGATTTTGCATGACTAGCTCAGTCTCTGTTTTTATGTCATCTAGAACTAGTTTTCCAGTTTCAGGATTAATTGCAATTTGTCCTGATGTATATAAAGTGTTTCCGTTTAATATAGCCTGATTATACGGGCCAATAGGAGCAGGAGCCTTGGTGGTCGTTATGATTTTCTTCATGTGAAATATATTTAAGTTATAATTGTTACTTCAAAATCAAAATCGTTATGAGATTATAGCTGTCTATCTGGTTCACGTCTTTTATCCCATTTGATATCACTTAATACCGATGATTTGATACCGATAAAGAAGTTCCATGAAGTTCTCTCACTAAAAGGAATCCAGTTAAAATTCATAATCCAACTCTCTAAATCTCTTTGAAATCTTAGATTAGTAAAAGTAAATCCAGGGTTTTTAAGATCATACCCAGAAGATACACCAACAGACCATCGAGGTGCTAATTCTACATCTCCAGAAAACATAATAGAATGAGAAGATATTTCATTCTGCCTTACATTATTACTATAATTCACATTATATGATAAACGTAAAGACCATGGTATTTTATAGCTATAATCAGTTACATCTTTATCATTTTTTTTACTTTTATCTCTATCAAAAGATCTACTTTCACCAAAATCAGTAACTCCTCCAAACAAATTATCAGGTCTACCTTCATTCCTGAAATTCTGATTCTCTAGTGGATCCTCGTTTATTTCACCTTTCTCAAAATCTTTACTAGAAAAAGAATACCCAAAATTAGCACTAGCTCTAGTTAAACGAAAAAGACTACCTCCATTATCAATATTCCAAACATCAATTACACGATTATTATTGTCTAAGGCATATGGGTTTAATGTAGCATTAAAATTGATGTCTAATTTATTTTGAACAATTGGAATATTACCAGAAATAGCCAAAGGGCTTAATTTTAAAGAATCTCCTGCAACATTATAGGAAGTACTTAGGTTAAGATTGTTTAAAATAGTAACCTTTTTAGCCTCTGTAGCTGTACTGTCTTTACTCTTTACCTTCATTTCAATGTTATTGCTCAAAGAAAACCCTATACTACTAGAAAAAGTATTACTTGGAGCCCCATAAAGACCACCTTCAAATCTTGAATACTCTACAACCTCGGTCTCATTAATATTAGGTGTATTTGGATTATCGGTAACTGTATAGGTGTCGTAAAACTCACTAAAAGCTGGTTTTATATTAAAACTTACAGAAGGCCTCATGGTATGGCGTATTGCCTCTATTTTTTTACCTTTTTTAAATTTGAAAGTACCATATATAGTAGTTCCTAAACTTGTAGCAAAATCATAGGTTCGAAAAGCATCAAAACCTTTGATCGTATCACGTACTACTTCGCCAGCTCCATCTTTGGCACTAGGATCATAACTTTGTTTTATTGTTTCAAAAACCCAGTTTTCTTGAAAATTAGTTCCTGCTGTAGCACTTAAGTATTTAAGTATTTTGAAATTTGTACTCAAGGGTATTGAGTGTTGCATTCCCATTCGAGCTCCTTTGAACATCTCAGAAGAAAATAAATCATCATCTGTTGTCAGTATTTTATTTTCTCCCCTAAAATTGTATTGAGTATTAATGTTCTGTATAATTCCTTTTTTTACTCCAACCTTTGGAGCAAAAGGAAATATTCTAGACATGCTAACTGTTGCATTAGGTAGTGATAAATTCACTTCTCCTGAGTTAACATTTGAGTTATGAGTTGCAGCAATATTCACATTAACCTGTGGTTCTCCTTGAAATGTTTTTGCGTATGATACATTAGAACTCAACTGGTTGTTCAAGAAATTACCAGTATTGAGTTGGTTTGTGGATTGCTGAAAATAATCGGTACTACCAAAATTCACAGAAGCAGAAAATCGAGAATTTGGATTTGCTTTGGCATCTTGGCTATGTGACCATTGTATGTTATAGGTTGTTCTTTGTGAAAAATCAGGAAAACCTCTTTCGCTTTGAAGGTTGTTTTCATACCTAAATCTAAGATTACCTCTAAATTTATAGCGTAATGCATAGGCAGATTCTACTGCAAATGTATAACTACCATTTGTGTAATAATCACCCATAAGAGTTAAATCCATATAATCACTGATAGCAAAATAATATCCCCCGTTCTGAAGGAAGTATCCACGATTATTTTCTTCTCCTGGACTAGGGATTATAAATCCAGACGTTCTGTCTTCTGTCATAGGGAAATACCCAAAAGGTAACCCTAAAGGGGTTGGTACATCTGCAATAAACATATTTACCAGACCCGTTACAATTTTTTTCTTAGGAACAAATTTGATTCTACGTGCATAAAAATAATACTCTGGATTTTCTATATTTTCAGAAGTAGTAAATTTTACGTTTTTCATATAAATAACAGAATCATTCTCTCGTTTAGAGATCTCGTTCTTAATTCTAAAACCATTTTGCTCTGTTCTAGAATTATAAATAAGAGCTTTTTCAGTATCAAAATTAAAACGGATAGAATCTGGTTCAACTACATTTTGTGACTGTTTAAAAACAGGAGTCTGTGTATATTCGCCTAAAGAATCTTTAATTCCATACGCATACACTTCATTTTTTGAGTTGTCTACAACAATAAGCCCAGCATTGATTTGCATTTCTCCATACAAGATTTCGGCATTATTGTATAAATACATTTTGTTTTCCTTTCTACTCAGTCGCATATAATCTGTAGCTTTATAAGCTACTTTGTCTGTTAAAAGTTGCGGTTCTGGAGCAACAGAATCCTGTTTGACAGTATCCTGCTCTTTCTCATTAAGTAGTTCTTCTGGATTAATTTGTACACTTTTTACAGTGTCTTGTTCCGCTGGACTGGGAGACTCTATTGACTTATTAGTTTCTTGTGCAGTTACTTGAGTAACACAAAACAGTGAAAAACTTAGTGAATAAAGTATGTGACGTACCTTTGTTTGCAATGGTTTAAATCCTATTTTTGTATAACTATGGCTTAGTTTTTGAAGTGCCAAAATTACATATATTTTTTATGCTTAGATTGTAATTCATAAAAAAATAAAAAATTATGTCAATGACATACTCTCTAGGCTGTATAAACATAGAAGGTGAAGGTTTATTATATAAACCACAATCTTTAATTTTTTAATGTGTTATATTAAAAACTGAAACATCAGGTGAATGTTTCAAAATTAGTAGTAAAATTATTTGTAGTTGATGAAACAAAATGTAAAGTATAGTATTTTTCTAGCGGTTTTTATTTTTCTTATACCTGCTTTCAATTTCACTGTAACCTCTCAGGAAAAAGGTAAATTTGTAGTTGTTCTAGATGCTGGGCATGGTGGTCATGATCCTGGAAACAGAGGGAATGGATATAAAGAAAAAGAAATAGCATTGAATGTAGTACTTGCCGTTGGTGCTACTTTAGAAAAAGATGATAGGTATAAAGTAGTATATACTCGTAAAACAGATAAATTTATAGAGCTACATGAGAGAGGAAGTATTGCAAATAAGGCAGGAGCAGATTTGTTTGTGTCAATTCATTGTAATTCTCACCGTTCTCAAGCGTCGGGTACAGAAACTTTTGTGTTAGGGTTACATGCAAATAATGAAAACTTTAATGTTGCTAAGAATGAAAACTCAGTTATTTTGTTAGAGGATAATTATAAAGCAAATTATGATGGTTTTGATCCCAATTCACCAGAATCTATTATAGGGCTAACTTTGATGCAAGAAGAATATTTAGATCAAAGTCTTACTTTGGCAAGTTTTGTTCAAAATCGATTTAAAAAGATACTAGAAAGAAAAAGTAGAGGAGTAAAACAAGCTGGTTTTGTAGTTTTACACCAAACATATATGCCGAGTGTTCTTATTGAATTAGGTTTTCTTACTAATAATAAAGAAGGAAAATACCTTAATTCTAAAAAAGGACAAGATGATATGGCAAAATCAATTACAACTTCGATTATGGATTATAAAGAAAGCTTAGATGCTATTTATAAAGTTTCTCAACCAAAAACGGTCGAAATAACAAAAGTTACCACAGAGGTAGAAGAAGATAAGAGTTATGGTGATATAATCTTTAAAGTACAAATTGCGGCAGGATCAAGTGATATAGAACTACAACCCTTTAACTTTAATGGGTTAGATCAATTGTCAAAAAATAAAGCAGGAGAGTTGTATAAATACTATTATGGAAACACATCTAACTATACCTTGGCACAAGAATTAAGAGATGTAGCCAAAGGAAAAGGATTTGATTCTTGCTTTATTGTAGCTTTTCGTAATAATGAATCAATTCCGTTAACAGAAGCCCTAAAAGTTGATACATCTTCAAATTAATCTAAATAAATACTGACAATTCATTAATGAATTATCAGTAGATATATATTTTTTATTCTAAATTTGTCCTAAAATATAATCTATTTTGAAATTTACTCGAGAAGTCAAAACAGGAATATTAGCCATCTGCGCAATAGCACTTTTAATTTTTGGTTATAGTTTCTTGAAAGGGAAAAATCTTTTAGAAAATAATAGAACCTTTTACGCTGTATACACTAATGTAGAAGGATTAATACCTTCTTCACCTGTCACCATAAATGGAATGACGGTAGGACAGGTAGTTTCTATCGATTTTGCAGATACCAAAGGTAATTTAGTGGTAGAATTTAATGTAAATAGTGATTTTTCTTTTTCAAAAAATAGTCAAGCCAAAGTATACGGTGGTGGATTAATAGGAGGAAAATCTTTGGCAATAGTACCTATTTATGAGCAAGGCCTAGAAGCAAAGGATGGAGATACACTGCCAAGTAAAATAGAAGCAGGATTGCTAGAGCTTGTAAATGATAGGCTTACGCCCTTGCAAGAGAAACTTGAAGCAGTAATAACAGATGCTGACACCTTATTGAATTCTGTAAATGGAGTTTTGAATGTAGATAATAAAAATAACTTAAATTCTATTTTTAAAGATTTAAGTGTAACAGTCAAAAATTTTAAAGGAGCTTCAACATCATTAAATAATATTCTATCTGGTAATGAAGGAAAACTCAATAATGTATTTTCTAATTTGGATAAGATGTCAACTAACCTGAATAAGGTTTCTGATTCTTTGGCTCAAGTGAATATTGCTAGATTAGGAAGAGATTTGGAAACGACATTAGCTAATTTTGAAAAAATTTCAAAAGATCTCAATTCAGGTAGAGGAACAGTAGGAAAACTGTTGAAGGACGATAAATTATATAATAATCTAGAACAAACCAGTAAGCAATTAGAACTTTTACTGCAGGACCTAAGATTACATCCAAAAAGATATGTACATATTTCTGTTTTTGGAAAGAAAAATGCTCCTTACGAGAAACCAAAAGACTCAACACAATAAAAAATGATAAAATTTATACCTAATATACTTTTTGTACTAGCCTTATTAGCGGGTATCGGATATTTTGCAAATAATGTACGTAAGATCATTCGTAATATTCGTTTAGGTAGGGATGTAGATCGTTCTGATAATAAAAAAGAACGA
Source organism: Aquimarina aquimarini (assembly GCF_900299535.1). Lineage (GTDB taxonomy): Bacteria > Bacteroidota > Bacteroidia > Flavobacteriales > Flavobacteriaceae > Aquimarina > Aquimarina aquimarini. Next base: position 157,099 of record NZ_OMKE01000010.1, read on the forward strand.
TTTAAGAATATGGCTATGATAGCATTGGGGCAGTCTAAAATGGTAAGACGACCAGTAGCAGGAATACTTCATATAGTCGTGTATTTAGGATTTATTATCATTAATATAGAAGTATTAGAGATTATCATAGACGGTATATTTGGTACGCATAGAATTTTCTCCTTTTTAGGAGGCGTGTATGATTTTCTTATTGGTTCATTTGAAATTTTAGCATTTTTAGTTCTAGTAGGTGTGATTTTATTTTGGATTCGTCGTAATGTAATACGAATAAAACGCTTCTGGAATCCTGAAATGAAAGGATGGGCAAAAAATGATGGAAATTTGATCCTTTATTTTGAAATGGTGCTTATGACATTATTTTTAGTGATGAATGCAACAGATATTCAACTACAGGAACTAGGAGCTGATCATTATATCAAAGCAGGATCTTATCCGATAAGTCAATTTATAGCACCTCTGTTTAGTTCTATGTCAGAAACTTCATTGATTGTATTAGAACGATCAGCTTGGTGGTTACATATTATAGGGATATTAGTGTTTTTAAATTACTTATATTTCTCAAAACATTTGCATATTCTATTGGCGTTTCCAAATACATATTATGGAGACTTAAAACCCAAAGGTGAGTTAAATAATCTTGAGGCTGTTACCAATGAAGTAATGTTGATGATGGATCCAAATGCAGACCCATTTGCAGCCCCAGCAGATGACGGGCAGGAAGAAGGAGAGCCAGAGAAGTTTGGAGCATCTGATGTAACAGATTTAAACTGGGCACAGTTGTTAAATGCGTATACATGTACAGAATGTGGTCGTTGTACTAGTGAATGCCCAGCAAATCAAACAGGTAAGAAATTGTCTCCACGAAAAATAATGATGGATACAAGAGACCGTCTAAAGGAAGTAGGAGATAATATTGATAAGAATGGTAGTTTTGTAGATGATGGTAAGCAATTGTTAAATGATTATATAACTCAAGAAGAATTATGGGCGTGTACAAGTTGTAACGCCTGTGTAGAAGCATGCCCTGTAAGTATTAGTCCATTATCAATTATCATTGATATGAGACGTTATCTAGTAATGGAGCAGAGTGCTGCACCAACAGATTTGAATAATATGATGTCTAATATAGAAAATAACGGAGCTCCATGGCCATTTAACCAAATGGATAGATTAAACTGGAAGGACGAATAGCTATTATAAGAACCAATTTTATAGTATTTTTTTTTAACCAATTAACCGCAAACAAATAAAAATTATGAAAAAGGAAGAAGTAGAAAGATTGTTACACGATAAAATAGAAGAAGGAGAGCATATAAGCCCTGTACTTCCTGAAGGAATTAAAAATTACCTTATAGATATCGATGGAACTATTACAGAAGATGTGCCAAATGAAGAGCCAGAGAGAATGGCTACTTGTAAGCCTTTTCCTGATGCATTGGTTACATTAAATAAATGGTATGAAGAAGGGCATATAATTTGCTTCTTTACTTCTAGAACAGAAGAACATAGAGAGGTAACAGAAACATGGTTAAAAACACATGGTTTTAAATATCATAGTCTTTTGATGGGAAAACCAAGAGGTGGTAATTATCACTGGATCGATAATCATTTGGTAAAAGCTACTCGATATACTGGTAAATTTACAGAACTAGTTGAAAGAGTTGTTGCTATCGAGGTTTTTGATGATGGAAAACACGACTAAAATATAAGCATAGATTATTACAAAAAAGTAGGGGTCTACGAGCTTTAAACATTATAATATGAGTGAAACAATAAAGGTGCCAACAATGGCAGAATATATGGCTGAAGGAAAAAGGCCAGAAGTTTTGTTTTGGGTTGGTTGTGCTGGTAGTTTTGATGATAGAGCAAAGAAAATCACAAAAGCCTTTGTAAAGCTACTTCATAATGCAGAAGTAGATTTTGCAGTATTAGGTACCGAAGAAAGTTGTACAGGAGATCCTGCAAAAAGAGCAGGAAATGAGTTTTTGTTTCAGATGCAAGCTGTTACAAATATAGAGGTTCTTAATGCGTATGAAATTAAGAAAGTAGTTACAGCATGTCCTCATTGTTTTAATACATTAAAAAATGAATACCCTGTATTAGGAGGTGATTATGATGTAATGCATCATACTCAATTCCTAAAATCACTTTTGGATGAAGGTAGGTTAAAGGTAGAAGGAGGAAAGTTTAAAGGAAAAAGAATTACTTTTCATGATCCATGTTATTTGGGTAGAGCAAATAATGTATATGAAGCTCCCAGAGATTTACTTAGAAAATTAGAAGTAGAGCTGGTAGAGATGAAACGTTGCAAACGAAATGGATTATGTTGTGGAGCAGGAGGAGCTCAAATGTTTAAAGAGCCTGAGCCTGGTAATAAAGATGTAAATGTAGAAAGAACAGAAGATGCATTAAAAATTAAACCTGATATTATTGCTGCAGGATGCCCGTTTTGTAATACAATGATGACTGACGGTGTAAAGAGCAAAGAAAAAGAAGAAGATGTGCAAGTCTTAGACGTGGCAGAGCTTATTGCAAATGCTCAAGATTTGTAATTTTTTTCTTAGTTATATATAATTTTACCCAGAGTTAATATGTTTTTTCATATTAACTCTTTTTTATGATCGTAAATAGAAATAGTTTTTATTATTTTAGTAAAAAATAGCTCATGTTAGTAGATTTTAATGATCTTCCAGAGACATCTAGAGTGTGGATTTATCAAGCCAATAGATCATTCACGTTGGAAGAACAGGAAGAAGTAGAAAATAAAGTAAAGGAATTTATAGCACAATGGACAGCTCATGGAGCTGACCTGAAAGCAGGTTATGAGATGAAATACAAGCGTTTTATAATCATAGGCTTAGATCAAGGAATGAATGCTGCTACAGGGTGTTCTATTGATGCTTCTGTTCGTTTTATCCTAGAATTAGAAAAAGAATATAATGTAGATCTAATGGATAAAATGAATGTTTCTTTTAAGCAAGGAGAGTTTGTGGCCTATAAAGCCCTTGCTGATTTTAAAAAAATGGCCAAAAATAGATCTGTATCCCCAAATACTATCGTTTTTAATAACCTGGTTACTAATATTGCTGAATATCGCACTAATTGGGAAATCCCAGCAAAAGATAGTTGGCATAACCGTTTTTTAAACTAAATTTTTCGTGCGGCAAATAATTGTAAAGTATATTTCCTTCCTAATTTTTTTTATAACTTTTGGTGCTAATGCTCAATTAGATGCCCCTTTGTTGGTAAATGATTTTGAAGATCAAAAGAGATGGGTAAATAATGTTTATAATAGGATGACTCTCAAGCAAAAGGTTGGTCAGTTATTTATGGTAAGTATTGCATCTTCTGCTTCACAAAAGGAGAAAGACGAGATAAAAAGACTTATTAAAGAATTCGAGATTGGGGGTGTTGTTTTTTCTAAAGGAGGGCCAAACCGACAAATAAAATTAAATAACGAATTTCAGAAGTTATCAAAAATACCTCTATTAGTTGGTATGGATGCAGAGTGGGGATTGGCGATGCGTTTAGATTCTACACAAGCATTTCCGTGGAATATGACTCTTGGCGCAATTCAAGATAATGATTTAATAGAAAAAACAGGAAAGCAGATAGCAAAACATTGTAGGCGAATAGGAGTACATGTTAATTTTGCGCCTGTAGTTGATATAAATACCAATCCTGAAAATCCTATAATAGGAAATCGATCTTTTGGAGAAGATAAAGACTTAGTAGCTCAAAAAGCTTTGGCATTTATGAAAGGAATGCAGAGTGAAGGAATTTTGGCAAGTGCCAAGCATTTCCCTGGACATGGTGATACTCAAAGTGATTCTCATAAGACATTACCAACTATTAATTTTGATAGTAATAGAATAAATAATGTAGAGCTATATCCATATAAAAAACTTATCAAAGAAAAGCTTTCTAGTATTATGGTTGCACATCTTAATGTGCCTAGCTTAGAATATAGACAAGGATACCCATCTTCGGTTTCTAAAAAAGTAGTATCAAATTTACTTAAAGATAGTCTTCAATTTAAAGGCCTGATTTTTACCGATGCACTTAATATGAAAGGTGTGTCAGATTTTAAAGCACCTGGTGATATTGATTTAGCAGCCTTTTTAGCAGGAAATGATGTCCTTTTAATGTCAGAAGATGTGCCTTTGGCATCACAAAAAATTGTATCAGCATATTATTCTGGTGCTATCACAGAAGAACGTTTATCTCATTCTGTTAGAAAAATTCTATATGCAAAATATAAAGCAGGGCTTAATAACTATCAACCTATTAAGACAGCATTTCTTGATGATGAATTAAATAGTGTTGAAAACACAGTACTTTATCATCGCTTGGTAGAAAATTCACTAACAGTAGTAAAAAATGATAAAGCCTCATTACCAATTAAAAATCTTGATCTTAAAAAGATTGCTTATGTTTCATTTGGAGATGATTCAGGAGAAGCTTTTTATAAAGAGTTGAATAAATATACTCAGGTAGACTGGGTAAAAGCTGGGCAATTAGGTGAGATGATTGATAAATTAAAGAAGTATAATTATGTTATTGTAGGTTTTCATAAATCGAATACATCACCTTGGGGTTCTTATAAATTTAAAGATAAAGAATTGGTTTGGTTGTATGAGATAGCTAGATTAAATACTACTGTTCTCAATGTGTTTGCTAAGCCATATGCTATGTTGGATATGCAAACTACTACAAACCTAGAGTCAATTTTGATGGCATATCAAAATAGTAAAGTAGCTCAAGAAAAAACAGCACAATTACTTTTTGGTGCCATAGAAGCCAAAGGAAAACTTCCTGTAAGTATTAGCGAGGAGTTTCCTGTAGGTACAGGCTTGGAAACACGGTTTTTGAATAGATTGTCTTATGGATTGCCAGAGAGTGTAGGGATGAATTCTTATAAGCTTGAAAAAATCGATTCTATAATTGATTTTACAATACAAGAAAAAATGGCGCCAGGATTACAGCTTATTGTTGCTAGAAAAGGAAAGGTAATATTCAATAAAAATTATGGATATCATACCTATAATAAACAACGAAAAGTAAAAAGTTCTGATGTATATGATCTGGCATCACTTACAAAAATATTAGCAACCTTACCACTGGCTATCGAATTAAAAGATAAGGGAGTTATTTCTTTGAATACCAAAATAGGTAAAATGCTACCTTCTTTTAAAGAGTCTAATAAAGAGCATATTACCATACGATCCATGTTGTCACACTATGCGAAATTTAAAGCATGGATTCCGTTTTACTTGCAAACAATGGATTCTATAACTAGAAAACCAGATAAAAAATATTATAGAACTAGCCGTTCTAAAGAGTTTAATATTGAAGTGACCAACAATCTTTATTTCCGTAGTGATATGAAAGATTCTTTGTTATTGCAAATTAGAGATAGTGAATTGAGAGATAGGTTAAGTTATAAATATAGTGATTTACCATATTACCTTTTAAAAAGGTATATAGAAGATCATTATGATAACTCATTACATAAGCTTACTCAACAACACTTTTATAAACCATTAGGTGCAAATCATGCTACGTTTCTACCTCTGAAAAAGTTTAAGAAAAGAAGAATAGTGCCTACAGAGTATGATAAGATTTTTAGAGGAGAGGTTATTCATGGTTATGTTCATGATCAGGGAGCAGCAATGCTTGGAGGGGTTGCAGGTCATGCAGGATTGTTTTCAAATGCCAATGATGTCGCCAAAATAATGCAAATGTATCTTAATGGAGGATATTATGGAGGTAAACAATATTTTGGTCAAGAAACATTAGATGAGTTTAATACTTGTCATTATTGCCATAGACGAGTACGACGTGGAATAGGGTTTGATAAACCGCAATTAGGAGACTTAGGGCCAACATGTGGATGTGTGTCAATGGCTAGTTTTGGACATAGTGGTTTTACTGGGACATTTACTTGGGCTGACCCCGAAAAAGAAGTGATTTACGTGTTTTTGAGTAATCGAACCTATCCGAATGCGGCAAATAGAAAGCTTATATCAAATAATATTCGTTCAGAAATACAAAAGATAATTTATGAATCAATAGAGGATTGATTTTTAGAACATTTCCTTTTTGATTCTCTGTTTTAATTTTCAAAAAAGAAAAATGAAGGCTAAAGGTTCAGTGTTTTCTCCAATAATTGCAGGTTGTATGAATTGGGGAGATTGGGGTGTTAATTTAACTGTAAATCAAGTTTGTAGATTGATTGACGGTTGTCTTGATATAGGTGTTTCTACATTTGATCATGCAGATATTTACGGACATTATACTACAGAGTCATTATTTGGGAATGCTATTCAAAAAAAAACATCTCTTAGAGATAAAATAAAGCTAGTAACCAAATGCGGAATTAAATTAGTAACTCCAAACAGGCCTACTAATAAAATTATATCTTATGATACAAGTAAGGAATATATACTATCTTCTGTAGAACAATCACTACAAAACTTAAAAACAGAGTATATAGACTTACTTTTGATTCATAGGCCGAGTCCATTGATGAACCCACAAGAAATTGCAGAAGCTTTTACTAAACTCAAAGACAGTGGGAAGGTTTTATCTTTTGGTGTTTCTAATTTTACTACAACTCAATTTGAGATGTTGGATTCTTTTATAGATTTGATAACTAATCAGGTAGAGGTGTCCCCGCTGTGTTTAAGTCCTTTTGTTGATGGAGTTTTGGATCAATGTATGCTTAAAAAAATTAAACCGATGGCATACTCTGTCATGGCAGGAGGGAAGTTGTTTTCTAATCATCTAGATGATAGAGGAACTAGGGTAAATAAAGTGTTGAGAGAATTAAGTGAGAAATATAATGCAACACTAGGCCAAATATTGATCTCTTGGATAATAAAACATCCATCAGGTATCATTCCTATAGTTGGTTCTACCAAAATAGACCGCATACGATTGGCTGTAGATGCTTTGAAAATTACTATAACCGATGAAGAGTGGTTTATGATTTGGGAAGCCTCAGAAGGAAAACCTGTACCTTAATTTACTGTTTGGGGTAAGTATTTGTAATGAATAATTCTAAATGATTGTTAAATCGATAGTTATATGTTTGTTATAAAATACTAGTAAATTACATTTTTTTATTTTTTTTCCATATATTTAAAAATAGTAATTAATGATGTATTTGCGGTTTCATAATTTTTAGTATACCATCAAAAATTAATATTTCGTAAATCATATTTATTCTAACCCCACATCACTTAAGACCAATGAATAATTACAAGTTAACATATATTGGATTGATGATATCTCTCTTGATATATGTAGTGTCTATTGTTTTAGAATTAGAGCTATTCGAAAATTTTATTATTGTATTAAAAAGTTTAGATAAATTTCAGTTTGATGAGATGATAATTCCCCTTATAATATTTTTTATATTTATTCTTGGAGATATTAGACAGCATCTTAAAAAAGCACAGATGGAGAATGTAAAAAAAGATATATACAAAGCAATGTTATCTTCTAGTCATCATATCCTAAATAACTTTATATATCAGATGGATATTTTTAAAATGACAGCAGAAGATACGCCTGGGTTTGATATACATGTATTAGCTTATTATGAAGAAATTATTAGTAATGCATCACATCAGATTAATTCTTTGAGTAACCTGTCTACTATTGATGAGTTTTCTATTCGAACTTCTGTGATGAAAGCTTCTTGATTTAAAAGACTTATTTTTTAAAAAAACTAAAAACAGAACCTCCGTATTTTCTAGAATTATCAAAATAAGGTGCTTCTTCAAGAGAGGTGTATTTAGAATGTTCTATGATTAACATACCATCATCATTAAGTAATTCATTCTCAAATACTAGAGTGGCTATTTTTGTAAATTGTTCAATGGTAAAATCATAAGGAGGGTCAGCAAATATGATATCAGCTTTATGTTTTACCTTTTCAAGGTAGTTATATACATCACTTTTTATTGTTTCTATAGGAGAGCCTAGTTCTTTTGTAGTACTTTTTATATACCCTACACATGCATAATGTGAATCTACAGCTGTTATGTTTTCGGTGCCTCTTGATATAAATTCATAGCTTATGTTTCCAGTACCAGCAAAAAGATCTACTACTGAAATAGTAGAGAAGTTATAATAATTCCCTAGAATATTAAATAACCCTTCTTTGGCCATATCTGTAGTAGGGCGAACAGGTAATTTCTTTGGTGCCGTAAGTCTTTTTCCTTTGTGTTTTCCTGAAATAATACGCATAAATTAAAAATGACTAAGTAAAACAAAATGTTGATGAGCCTCAAGAGGAGGTATATGGGATGAAAAATGTGGTGTTATTTGATGGTTACCAAAACTCACATTACGGATATAGGTGTATGCGATGTTGTAGTATTCACTGTTTTTTGTGATATTACCAAGAAAAACTAACCTGAACTCTTCTGGGTTTAGTTGTAATTGTTCAGCAGTATACATTAAATAATATAAGAAATCTTCCTTAGTTTGATGTCTAAAAGTGTTACTTAAAATTAAATTTCCTTTATTAATAACAATGATATCAAAAGAAGCAGTACTCATATTAGCAAAAACAGTAATTTCTCCACTATTTTTTTCTTGTGTGAGTAGTGAGTTAATTAATATAGTGCTAGAATGTTTATAGGTAAATGACCCAAAATTTTCAAAAAAGAAATTATTAATATTTGTATATGGTATATATACAGTAACAATATTATGAGGATCTAGTTCATCATAAGCTATAAAATCATGCTCTAGAACTTTTGTGTTAAATTTTAAATAATCACTTAATAATTCTTTATTGAATAATGGTTTTGGAACTATAGTATATAAGTCATTTTGATAAATTACTTCAATAGTACTAAATGATTCTTTTACATTTTGATTATGATCAAATATATGTTTGATCTTGTCTAATAATTGATTGGGTGTGATTTGTATGCCAAAATTTTCGCTTTCTAAAGCCGTTATCTTTTTGTTGGCATCTACTGTGCAAAAAGAAAGTCCATTCAGGCTTACCTGAATGGACAATGTTTTTGATGTATTATCAATAGTATTATTGATCGTTTGTACCATAAGTTCTTGGCCAGTTACCAGATGTCATTACTTCTGTCATTGATCCTACAGATAAGTATGGTCCATTAACTCCATCTACTGATTGTACTTCTTTTTCTTGAGCTAACAAATCTTTATCTAGATCATGTAGTAGTACATCTTTAGCTACTTTTGCTTCAAAAACAGCAACTCTAAGGTCGTTTTTGTTAATGTAGCCCGCTTTTAGTTCAAAATTAGCATCTATTCCTTCAATAGGTATTTTAATCATATTCTTATGATTCCCTGTTTTAAACAATGAATCTTTAACAGATGCATAACCAAGGGTATCTACAATTACAGTATCTCTTGGTTCGTCAATTTTTAATACTTTATTAAATCTGATAAAACTGGAATCCCTTCTTTGAGTCAAAGTGAATTTAGCAGTATCTATAAATGCAACTAACTTAACTGGATTTTCTTCAAATTTTCCAGTTACAGTTCTATGCGCTATCTGAGCTGTACGAATATCTCTTAAATTTTCAACGGCTTTTGCATATCTGGCTTGCTTAATTTTATTGAATTCGACAGGACCATTAATAGAATTGTATACTAAGTATCCCAAAAACCCTATAATTACCCAAAGAACTAATTGAATTACAATTTTCATTTTATAATTTAGCTTTAAACATTAGTGTATACGCAAATCTACAATTTTTTTTTAATCGTAAAAGTTTATTGCCAAAAAATCATCCTTATCTTTGATTTATTAATGAATATAATGAATTATATAGATAAAATATTTAATGAGGGAAAAAGAATTTTATAGGTTATTAAAAGAAGATTTCCCTTTTGAACCTACTTTAAAACAAGATATTGTTCTACAAAAACTATCAGATTTTGTGTTATCAGGATCAAAAGACTTACTTTTTTTATTAAAAGGGTATGCTGGTACAGGAAAAACCACATTAATTGGTTCTTTAGTTAAAAATCTATGGAAAATAAAGTTAAATGTAGTGCTTTTAGCTCCAACAGGGCGTGCAGCTAAGGTGATTAGTAATTATTCAGGAAGACAAGCTCAAACCATTCATCGAAATATTTATTATCCTAAGAAAGATAAAAGTGGAGGAATGGCTTTTCAATTGAAACAAAATAAGAGTCGCAACACTATTTTTATAGTTGATGAAGCTTCTATGATACCTGATACACCAAGCGATAGTAAGCTTTTTGAGAATGGATCATTACTCGATGATTTGATGATGTATGTATATTCTGGCCATAATTGTAAAGCTCTTTTTATTGGTGACACAGCACAGTTACCTCCAGTGAGGTTAGAAGTAAGCCCAGCATTGGATATGGATAATTTATCTATGGGGTTTAATAAAGAAGTCACTCAGATAGAACTTGATGAAGTTGTAAGACAAGCAGAGGGGAGTGGTATTTTGATGAATGCAACCCGATTACGAGAAATAATAGCGGAAGGATTTTATGGTTCTTTTCAGTTTAAAATTGCTGGATACCCCGATGTAATACGATTTTTTGATGGCCATGAGATTATGGAGGCTCTAAATGATGCTTATTCTAGCTCAGGGCATGAAGAATCTGTAATCATACTTCGATCCAATAAAAGAGCAAATATATATAATCAACAAATCCGTTCAAGAATACTTTTTCAAGAAGAAGAACTTTCTCCTGGAGATTATTTAATGGTGGTAAAGAATAATTATTTTTGGCTAGATACCAAAAGTGAAGCAGGTTTTATTGCTAATGGTGATATAATTAAAGTATTAGAAATTTTCTCAATAAAAGAGTTATATGGATTTCGATTTGCTGTAGTAAATGTCAATATGGTTGATTATCCAAATCAAAAACCTTTTGAAACAGTTTTATTACTTGATACATTAACATCAGAAACACCATCTTTATCTTATGAAGAATCTAATAAATTGTATCAAGAAGTATTAAAAGATTTTGAAAACGAAAAATCAAAATATAAACGGTTTTTGGGAGTGAAAAAGAATAAATTCTTTAATAGTTTACAAGTTAAGTTTTCTTATGCAATTACGTGCCATAAATCTCAAGGAGGACAGTGGGATAAAGTTTTTATAGAACAACCTTATCTTCCTGATGGAATCAATAAGGATTATTTGAGGTGGTTATATACAGCCGTTACTCGTGCAAGAAAAGAATTATACTTAATTGGGTTTAAAGATGATTTTTTTGAAGAAAATTAAGATTTTATAAAGATGTAAATATTAAATTTTAAGATTTTTTTAATAAATTATAATGAAACTAAATAAGTAACCTGATCTGGGAATTAATTAAAAAAAGTTATTTTTGCAAGTCTAGAAAAGCAACAAAATTTTGAACAATACTACTTTAAAAACTATCGCAATGATACCTGCTAGGTATGCTGCGACTCGATTTCCAGGAAAATTAATGCAGGATCTCGGAGGGAAAACTGTTATAAGAAGAACATATGAAGCTACCCTAGATTCAGGACTTTTTGATTCAGTTTATGTAGTTACAGATAGCGATATTATCTATAAAGAAATTACTTCTCATGGAGGTGTAGCTATTATGAGTAAAAAAGAACATAGTTGTGGTAGTGATCGTATTGCTGAAGCTGTAGAAGAAATGGATGTTGATATTGTTGTCAATGTACAGGGCGATGAACCTTTTACAGAAAAGGAAAGTCTAGAAAAAGTGCTCAATGTATTTTATGAAAAAGATTCTGAACGGATAGATTTAGCGAGTCTTATGACACCAATGGATGATTGGGACGATATAATGAATCCTAATAGTGTAAAAGTTATTGTTGATGAAAATGGCTACGCATTATATTATTCTAGGGCTCCGATTCCTTTTCCTAGAGATAAAGAAATAAACCACGTATATTATAAGCATAAAGGAGTTTATGCATTTAGAAAACAAGCTATTTTAGATTTTTACCGATTACCAATGCGCTCTTTAGAAGCATCAGAAAAAATAGAGTGTATTAGATACTTAGAATATGGTAAGAATATTAAAATGGTTGAAACACACCATGAAGGTGTGGAAATTGATACCCCAGAAGATTTAGAAAGAGCAAAAAAAATAATTAATAAAAAAAACCTATTGAACTCAGAATCTACAATTATTTCTGATATGCCTGTTACCACACATAAAAATTTTCCGATGGTACCAAAAGTGGTATACGGAGAAGGGGCTTTTAGTCAAACTAGCGAGATTATATCAAAAGAACGAAACGGAATAGCGCCATTTGTTTATTTGATTGACGATGTTTTTGAGAATAATAAATCTTTTATAGAAGATAGAATACCATTGGCTTATACCGACGAGATTATCTATATATCTACAAAAGAAGAACCTAAAACAAGTCAGGTGGATGCTATTGTTTCTAAAATTAGAGAAGACAATCAATATACACCAAGTGGAATTATAGGAATTGGTGGTGGATCTATTTTGGATTTATCAAAGGCAGTATCAATCTTGTTAACAAATGCTGGTAGTGCTTCAGACTACCAAGGTTGGGATTTGGTTAAGAATAAAGCCGTTTATCATGTAGGTATTCCTACTATTTCTGGTACAGGAGCAGAGGTTTCTCGTACAACAGTTCTTACTGGTCCAGAGCGTAAACTAGGAATTAACTCTGATTTTACTCCTTTTGATCAGGTTATATTGGACCCTGAACTGCTAAAAGATGTTCCAAAAGATCAATGGTTTTACACTGGTATGGATTGTTATATTCATTGTGTTGAATCACTAAACGGTACTTATTTAAATGCATTTAGCCAAAGTTATGGAGAGAAAGCTTTTGATTTATGTAAAGAAATTTTTCTTAAAAATAATTTAAGCAGAGAAGAAGCTGATGCTAAACTAATGATGGCTTCATGGCATGGAGGAATGAGTATTGCCTATTCTCAAGTAGGAGTTGCTCATGCAATGAGTTATGGGTTAGCATATGTGTTGGGAACCAAACACGGGATCGGTAACTGTATCGTTTTTGATAAACTAGAAGAGTACTACCCAGAAGGTGTTGCTTTATTCAAAGAAATGAAAGAATATCATGGTATTACTATTCCAGAAGGTATATGTACCAATGCTACAGAAGAACAATTAAATGTAATGACAAAAGTAGCTTTGAGCTTAGAACCTTTATGGGAAAATGCTTTAGGTAATGATTGGAAGTCAAAAATAGACGCCAATAAGCTTAAAGAAATTTATCGTTCTTTATAATTAATTTCCAGTATCTTTATAAATAATCAATATCTTATATGAGTATAAATTTATACTCATATAAGATATTGGTGATCCAAATTCAAAAAATGAAACAGTTCTCATCCTTTATATACCACAAAATTTTGAGATGGAAGATTATAGGAGATTTTAGTGCAGAAACGGTAAAGAAATGTGTAGTGATAGCTGTGCCACATACAAGCTGGCATGATTTCTACATTGGTTTGCTGATAAGGCAATTGGCTGGAGTAAAAATAAGTTTTCTAGGTAAGAAAGAGCTTTTTAAATGGCCTTTAGGATGGTACCTTAGACGAGTTGGGGGTATTTCTTTAGATAGGACTCCTGGACAAAATAAAGTAGAAGCTATAGCAAGTCTTTTTCTAAAAAAAGAAGAATTGCGTTTGACCATTGCCCCAGAAGGTACAAGAAAAAAAGTAACAGAATGGAAAACTGGTTTTTATCATATAGCAAAAGCAGCCCAAGTTCCTATTATTATGGTAACTTTTGATTTTGGAAAAAAGCAAAATTTGATTTCTAAACCTTTTTATCCAACTCATGATGTAGAAAAGGATTTTGAGTATATGTATAGTTTTTTTAAAGGGGTTAAAGGTAAAATACCTGAGTATAGTTTTGACGTTTGATTAAAATTTAAGTATTTTCTCTTTTTGTTTTTTTTCTGTAGATTGTTTTTGGGTATTTTTTCCGCCAAAAATAAATTCAGTACTAGAAAAAGTAGTACCAAAATTTTTTGTAGCATAATATAATTGAGATAAAGCACTTACAACCTGTTCATTTGTAAGCTCTTTTAGAGGGTGTACGTATACAGACCATAGAATTTCATTAGATATTGCATACTTTACATCCAAAGCTGAATGAAAATTAGCTGTCATAGCATCCAATAAGAGTTCTTTATCAAGAGTATCAGATGAAGTTATGGGAGTAATGATTCTCATTCTATTATTGGTTGTATCTGTAATACATATCATAGGTGTTTTTTGATAGATAAATTTCCAGTAGCCAGTAACTCCACTTATAGTATCTGCATTTTGATTAATAATTTCCTGTAATTTATTATTATCCATGTTTTGAGCATATATAGCTCCCGAAAACGAAAACAAAAGGAGAAAAATTAGTCTTACCATAGCTTTGTATTTGAATGGTAGTCGGTTTTGTGAGCAAAACATAACAAAAAAAGCTTAACTATAAGCTAAGCTTTTTTACTATCTATCTAGCACAACATATTGTTACCTAGTTATTATATACCTTTGAATTTATTTGATTTCTTGTAGTCCGTCCAAGGTCCAAGGCATTAATTCAGAAACAGTAGGGTGCACTAATACTATTTTGCGATATTGCTTATAGGTTATCTTTGAATGCATTATAGTGGCAAACATATTAATGATTTCATCGCCACCAACTCCTAAAATTGAAACCCCCAAAATGAGATCGGTTTCTGCATCTACTAATATCTTAACAAAACCGTTAGTTTCTCCCATTTCTTTGGCTCTACTTATTTTATTCATCGGTTTAATCGCTTTTAGCACGGTTTTTCCGCTTTTGATAGCTTCTTTTTCTGTCGTACCTACTCTACCAAGAGGAGGATCAGTAAACAATCCATAAATCATGTTTCTGTCATACAATGTACGATCCCCTCCAAAAAGCTTATCTAAAACAATTTCGGCATCGTTTACTGCAGTATGGGTAAATCCACCATGACCATTTACATCTCCTACAGCAAATACACCTTCAACGTTTGTTTCACAATATTTATCTACCTCAATAAATCCACGGTTATTAGTTTTTATTCCTGTATTTTCTAGATCCAGTGTATCACTGTTTGGGGTTCTTCCTGCAGCAACCAGAACCTGATCTCCAGATAAAATTTTAGATTCTCCATTTATTTCAATGTTAACTTCTTTGTGATTGGGTTTTTGTGTAATATTTATTGTATT
The DNA here is from genome assembly GCF_900299535.1 of Aquimarina aquimarini. Taxonomy (GTDB): domain Bacteria; phylum Bacteroidota; class Bacteroidia; order Flavobacteriales; family Flavobacteriaceae; genus Aquimarina; species Aquimarina aquimarini. Next base: position 172,329 of record NZ_OMKE01000010.1, read on the forward strand.
AGCACTGCAATAGATATTAATTCCTTCACTTTCTATAATTTCTTTTATTGTATCTGCAACGTCTTGATCTTCTCTTGGCATTAATTGGCTATTTCTCTGTATAATGCTTACTTGAGCGCCAAATCTCCTAAACACTTGAGCAAACTCAACACCAATGTAACCTCCTCCAATAACTATTAAATGTTTTGGGATATTTTTTAGATCTAGTAGTCTTGCACTATCAAGCCAATTTACAGTGTTTAAGCCTGGAATTGGCGGAGCAGAAGGTCTGGTTCCTACATTAATGTATATATTATCAGCTGTATAAACCGCATCATTTACTTCAACTTTTTTAGATCCTACAAATCTTGCTTTACCGAGAATAAGTTCTACATTCTTGGTATTATTCATCCAAGATGTTAAGCCATTACTACTACCATTTCTTATGCTGTCCATGCGATCTCTTACCTTACTATAATCAAGAGTTAAGTTTTCTGTGTGAAAGCCGTAGAAATCGCCTCTTTTAGCCTGATGAAAAGCTTTTGCAGAGGCTACTAGAGTTTTGGTAGGAGTACAGCCATAATTAACGCAGCTGCCACCAACTTTATCTGCTTCAATCACTCCGATTGTTTCATTTCTTGGGATTAATTTACCTAATAAAGTTCCTGTAGCTTGCCCTGTTCCTATAATAAGATGAGAAAAATGTTTCATAAGTCTATTGATTTATGTTTTTGATTTCTTGTGTTTTTGTTAAGTATTGCTTAGCAACCTGATTTTAAATGTTTTTCTGTAATTAAAAAGAGGTTGTTTTATTATTGAAGATACTTACTTCTGTTGATATATACTAGCTTAGTCTAAGTCTTATGATTTTAATAACATGTTTAAGGAAAATAGTCTTTTATATCTATTTAAATAGATATAAAAGACTAGTGAGGTTTATGTATAAAAAAAGAGCTTAGCATTGCTAAACTCTTTAAAAATATACGATAAAAAGGGATATACTTTTACCCTTCAGAAGATGATTCTTTCATGGTATGATACACATTTTGAACATCGTCATCCTCTTCAATTTTTTCTAATAATTTTTCTACATCAGCAGCTTGATCAGAAGTAATTTCCTTAGTTACTTGCGGGATTCTTTCAAAGCCAGAAGATAGAATTTCGATTTCACGACCTTCTAATTCTTTTTGAATTGCTCCAAAACTTTCAAAAGGAGCGTAAATCAATATTCCGTCATCATCTTGAAATACTTCTTCTGCACCAAAATCAATAAATTCAAGTTCAAGTTCTTCAGGGTCTAATCCTTCTCCGTTTATTCTAAAGTTGCAAGTATGATCAAACATAAACTCTACAGATCCCGATGTACCTAAATTACCATCACATTTGTTAAAATAAGATCTGATATTGGCTACAGTTCTATTATTATTATCTGTTGCTGTTTCTACCAAAATTGCAATACCATGGGGAGCATATCCTTCAAAGAGAACTTCTTTGTAATCACCTTGATTTTTATCAGAGGCTCTTTTGATAGCTCTTTCTATATTGTCTTTTGGCATGTTTACAGATTTTGCATTCTGAATAACAGCCCTTAAGCGAGAATTAGAATCGGGATCAGGCCCACCTTCTTTCACAGCCATTACAATATCTTTGCCAATACGAGTAAACGCCTTTGCCATTGCTGACCAGCGTTTCATTTTACGTGCTTTTCTGAATTCAAAAGCTCTTCCCATTATGCTAATTTTAAAAATCTGAATACAAACATAAGTAGAAACCAAGTTTTTGACAAATGTTTATTGCTTGTCATTTTAATATAATTTATTTAAAGAAAGTATATATCTATTCACCTTCAATAATTGTATCGATTATTTTGGCAAGTGTAAAGTCCTTTTCTGTAATTCCGTTAGCATCGTGAGTAGAAAGGCTGATATGTAATTTGCTGTATACGTTTGTCCAATCAGGATGATGCTGTAATGCTTCTGCTTCAAAAGCAATTCTGGTCATTACAGAAAAAGCATCTTTAAAATCATTAAACTCAAAAGTAGTATGTATGGCATTGTCACGATATTCCCAACCATCAATATCATTTAGTCTTTTTTTTATTTCGGATTCAGATAATTTTGTCATTTTTTATTTAAATAGAATTATTATTATTATTATTTAAGTTTTAGTTTAGTACGTAAAACTTCATCACTATTGCTGTTTTTACCCCAATATGCAGATTTGATTTTATTCATTCTAGTTGCTTTTGTAGTAAGCTGTTTTGCATTTGGTCCAAAACCACTAATAAAAGTTTCTGTCCAACCTTCTATTTCATAAGGAAAGGTATTGGTAAAAGAGATACTAATACTTCTTTCTAATTCGGGATATTCTAGAGTGTATATATTGGTAGTGTCTCCTTTTTGGAGAGAAGCTCTGGCCTGGTATGCCTTAATTTCTTTATGTTTCAATCTACAAAACTCAAAAGATGGGATGACTTGAATCTCTCCTTGTGGTAAATCTTTAGGATTGATTCTTATCTTTGTCCAAATTTCATTTTCTAAAGTATTTTTTTCTAATTTGAATTGCTGATCTGCTTCATTTTGAAAGTAAGAGTGTGATAAAATTTCAAATTCTTTTCTGTTATTTAGTTGTGCATACACATGTCCACACCATTCTTGCATAGAATTAGATACTTTGATAGCATGTCGATTATCAGCAACAGGATAAAAAGTACTTTGCATGATTGAATATGGATATATTCCTGTATTAAACCTTTTGGTAGCGTTCAGTTTTAATACAGGTATATTTTTAGAATTTTGACCATCAGCCTTTACTTGTTCTTTTGGTAAAAAATCTTCAGTAACATAGATCAATACAGAAGTTCCTTTTCTTATTTCACCATACCTTGCTTGTTCTAATTCGTATGATGTAATTTCTGCTTCACCAGCGTACCAATATTTTTTAAAATCTTCAGAAGGAATTTTTTTTGGTTTTTTTACACTGGTATTTGATTGGTTTTTAGTAGTGATTGGTTTGTTTGCAGTGCTGTTACTACAAGCAATAAAGACTAATATGCCCAATATGACAAATAGAAGGATTGATTTTTTCATAATGCATTTTTGCGTTACAAAGTACAATAAAGCTACATTTTAGCAAGTTCTATTAACGTTTTGTAAACAAGATGAGTTGGTAGGCCCATTACATTAAAATAGCTTCCTTCTATAGAAGTTATGGCAATATGACCGATCCATTCTTGTATTCCATAAGCACCAGCTTTATCTAGAGGTTTGTATGTGTTTACATAGTATTCTACTTCTTCTACAGAAAGTTGTTTGAATTCAACTTTTGTGGTGTGATGTACTACGATAACTTGTTTGGATGTTTTGAAACACACAGAAGTGATTACTTCATGCGTATCTGCAGATAATGAATGAATCATTTTTGATGCTTCTGCCAAGTTTTTTGGTTTTCCTAGTGCTTTATCATTATGCCATACGATTGTATCACTGGTAATCAAAATATCTTTTGGCTTTATATTGGTGAAGGCATCTGCTTTTAGCACAGCCAGATAATCTGAAATTTCTTCTGCTTTGAGATGATCAGGATAAACTTCTTCAACTTCTTTAGGTTGAATGGTAAACTCTAACCCAAGATCTTTAAAAAACTGTTGTCTTCTTGGTGATCCAGAGGCAAGAATTATGTTTTTTTCTTTTAATAAGTCTTTTAACATAGTTTTTTAGATTAAAACGAATTGATAAAGAAATAAAGAAAATGATGCTATTACTAGGATTAGTTTAGAAACCAAACGTAATCGAATAAGATGTTTGGTTGTACTTGTACTAAAACTACTGATCATAAAATATAATAAGGGAGCTATGATAAAAATCAAGACAAATAAAACAGCCTTGCTGTTTGAAAAAAGATAGGTGTAAATATAATAAACTACTGAAATAATCGGTAATAGTGTTAATAACCCAATTATTTTGGTAGTCCTGTTTTTGCCCAAAACTATGGGGATGGTTCTAATACCAATATTGTGATCTCGATCTATATTAATGCAATCTTTTAGAATTTCTCTAAGTATTACTATCATGAATGCAAAAATTGAATAATCCATAATAATAGCAAAAATAACAGATTGAGACTCTTTATTTTTTTCTGTAATTGCAGGAAGAAGGTCAAAAATTCCAACAACAATCAAGCTTAGAGCTATGAGCAATGCAGGAATAATATTTTTAATAACAATTAGTTCTTTGAGGTAGGATGCATAAATATAGAAAACTCCTGAGATTAAAATAAACAAAGCTGCAAAACCAGGTTTCTGTATAAGGTTTGCTAAATAGAACCCAATAAGAACACCTATAACATTAAAAATGATAAATAATCTGTTAGCTGATTTCTCTGAGATGGTTCCATACAATAAATTTTCGGACTCAGAATTTTCTTGATTATAGATTTCTATAATAATATTACCAGCCGCTCCTATAGAGGCTGTGGCGATTAATAATAGTGAAATACCAAAGCCATTTAAAGTAATAGCAATATTAAATGGCTCAAAAAGCCCATATTTTATACATAATTGAGCAAGAACGATGATAAGTAGATTGTTGATTTTTATTAGTTTCAAATAGGGTAGCATAGAAATGATCTATTAATTTGCCCGTAAATGTAATAATTAATCCCAATTTTTAATCTATTAACATTGATACTTCCGTCTCTTATTTTTTGGGCATAATTAGATTTGTTAACGTTAATAGAGGGTTAATGGCTTTTAATTATATAAAAGCAAATTATGTTTGTCTTACTTTTGATATAGTATCAATCAAATAAGTGAATAGTAATAATAAAGAAGGAGAATGTAATTTATGTAACTCTCTATGATGAAACCAAAAATTAGAATATTAATCATAACATCTATCTTAACATTATTGGCATTATCAGGTATTCAGGGATATTTGATTTATAATACTTACCAACTTAAAAAAGATGTCTTTTTAAAAGAAACAAAGAAATCAATTTCAGGATTAGATAATATAAAAGAAATGGATTCTCTTGCAGAATTATGGCATGGTGAGTTAACAAAAAAAATATCTGAATATAGAAAACAGAAGCTCAATAAAACAGAAATGTTTATAGACTTTAAACCTTTTACAGATTCTCTGAATACTGCCTTCAAGGAGTATTATGCCAAAGAAATAGAGAAAGCTAATTTAGGGTATGAATTAAAGTATAAAAAAATAATAAAAAGCATTATTATAAATGATAAAGATAAGTTAGATACCGTTTTTTTTACTGAAACTGGTGATGCCTATTTTTTATTTGGAGAAGATTTTCCTGATGATGAAGGGAACGTTATAAGCAAAGCAAGATGGCTTACAGAACATGATTTTGAAGAGGATAATCAAGGGGAGGTATTCAAAACAGCGCTTAATGTTGAAATTAAAACAGAAGATGTAATCAGTATTGTAAAATGGAAGAGATTTATTTTTGGGCAAATGGCGAGCTTATTTTTGTTTTCTGTTATATTATTATTGTTTGTAGTAGCATTGCTTTTTTATTCGATAAAAACAGCCATTCAACAAAAGAAAATGGCAGATGTGCGTAATGATTTTATTAATAATATTACTCATGAATTGAAAACGCCATTGGCCACCTTAAGTATTGCCTCAAAGAGTTTAAGAAATAAAGAAATTCAAAACTCACCCAATATATTTTCTAACGCATTAGATATATTAGATAGACAAAATAATAGGTTGCAAAAATTAATAGATCAGGTAATGAATAATACCTTAGGATCAAAAGACATAGAACTGCATAAAGAAAGAGTTTTGGATACTGAATATTTTAAAGAAGTGGTAGAAGACTTTAAATTATCTGTACAATATAAAGATGTAGAAGTATATGAAAAAATAGAATATGATCCCATATATATAAATATTGATAAATTTTTATTTGCTACAGCTTTGTTTAATATAATGGAGAATGCCGTAAAATATGGTACAGAAAAAGTAAAAATTAGTATTCAAACAGAGTTAAAAAATAATAACTATATAGTTACAATAAGAGATAATGGCATAGGTATTTCTGAAAAAGAGCATTTTAAAGTTTTTGAGAAATTTTATAGAGTAACTACAGGCAACGTGCATAATGTAAAAGGATTAGGGCTAGGGCTGTTCTATACAAATCAAATTATCAAAGCACATTCAGGGAGAATTGAAATAAAGAATAATTCTGATAAAGGAGTATCATTCAGTATTACTATACCGATTAATTAATGATTGGTAAATACAATTAGCCTTTAGAAAAAAGATTATAAAAACAAATGAAACACATATTACTAGCAGAAGATGATTTTGATTTTGGAAGTATTTTAAAACAATACTTAGAGCTACATAGCTATACAGTTACTTGGGCAAAGGATGGTGTAGAAGCCTTGCAAGAATTTTCTAAAAAGGAAATTGATATCTGTGTATTTGATGTAATGATGCCTAAAATGGATGGTTTTGCATTAGCAGAGAAAGTAGTAGATATAGACCCTGAAGTTCCATTTATATTTCTTACTGCTAAGAAAATGAAAGATGATAAAATAAGAGGGCTTAAGTTGGGAGCAGATGATTATATAGTAAAACCTTTTGAAGCAGATATATTAGTACTAAAGCTCCAAAATATTCTAAAAAGATCAAAGAAAACAACACTTTCAAAAGAAGAGAGTATATCAATAGGAAATTATGAGTTTATTATTAATGATCATCAATTAAAACTGGATAATGAATCACAACGATTGACGAAAAAAGAAACTATTTTGATACATTATCTATGGGCTAATAAGAATGTAATGATCAGAAGAGAAAAATTACTTAAAGATGTTTGGGGAAATGATGACTTTTTTTCAGGCAGAAGTATGGATGTGTTTATAAGTCGATTGCGTAAGTATTTCAAACAAGATGATAATATTACAATAGAAAGTGTAAGAGGTGTAGGATTAACATTTAGAGTAGAACAATAATATCAATATCATTCAAAAATAAAAACAAACAGATGAAGACATTAATTACTATTTTGGTAAGCTTTATTATAGGAGTCCTTACCTCAAATGCACAAACAAATACAATAATTTCAACAGAAAAATCCACTCAAGAGGTAGAAGAAGAAGATAATTATTACAGATCTTTTGCAGTTATTGACACAGATAAAAATTTTAAAATTAAAATAAAATTTGTGAAAAAGAAGAAAGACAATGTGAAGATCTATTTAATAGATCAATTAGGGGAAGAAAATATGATGATCAATGTGGATGAATATTCTTGGAAAAAAGGAATAGATGGAGAAGAATTATATACAGTACAACTCAAAGAAAATCGATTAAGGATTAATGTAGATAAAGAACTAGCATCAGATAAAATTATTAAAAAGTTTAAATTAATAAGTGCTGAACTAAAATTAATAACATCAAGATCAAGTAAAAATTAAATAAAAATGAATCTTATCGATGATGATAAGGTTCATTTTTTAGAATGGTAAACCCACGATATAATTGTTCTATAAAAAACAGACGTATCATTTGATGAGAAAATGTCATCTTAGACAAAGATAATTTACCATTTGCTCTATTGTATACCTCAGGACTAAAACCATACGGGCCTCCTATAACAAAAATAAGCTGTTTGATTCCGCTATTCATGTGCTTTTGTAATAGTTGAGAAAATGCTACAGAGTCGTATTGTTTACCATTTTCATCCAAAAGGATTAATACATCAGAATTTTCAACATAATTAAGAATTAGTTTACCCTCTTTTTCTTTCTGTTGTGATTCACTGAGGTTTTTAGTGTTTTTAATATCAGGAATAATTTCAAAATTAAACTTAATGTAGAATTGTAATCTCTTGATATAGCTATTTATAAGGTCTTTCAATTCTTGGTTATCTGTTTTGCCTATTGCAAGTAGTTTAATATTCATTGATATAAAGTATTGATATGTTTTACTCAAAAAAGAAAGAGAATTTAAAGTTTTTTTTGAAAAGTAATAGAAATACGTTGTATTTCTTACTTCGTACTTCCGACTTCTTTTTTTACATTAGCAAAAATAACCATTCAATATGATTAGTGAAATCCAATTCAATAAAGAAATTGATTTAATAATAAGTAATGCAATACGAGAAGATGTAGGAGATGGAGATCATAGTTCATTAGCTTGTATTCCAGAAATAGAAATGGGAAAAGCAAAACTATTGGTTAAAGATGAAGGTATTCTTGCAGGGGTAGATTTTGCGATAAAGGTATTTGAGTATGTTGATCCTGCTATTACTGTAGATGTAAAAATAACAGATGGTACCCCTGTTAAATATGGTGATGTAGCATTTTATGTTTCTGGAAGCTCACAATCTATTCTCAAAGCAGAACGGCTAGTGCTTAATGCAATGCAACGAATGAGTGCAATAGCTACAAAGACACATCAATTTGTAAAACTATTAGAAGGTACAGGAACCAAAATTCTTGATACTCGTAAAACTACTCCAGGTATACGAGCATTAGAAAAATGGGCAGTAAAAATAGGGGGAGGAGAAAACCATAGATTTGCATTGTATGATATGATTATGCTTAAGGATAATCATATTGATTTTGCAGGAGGGATTACCAAAGCAATAGAAAAGACAAAGCAATATCTTATTGATCATACTCTAGATCTTAAGATTATTGTAGAAGCTCGTAACCTCGATGAGATTAAAGAAATTTTACAGACATCGGGAGTCTACAGAATATTAATAGATAATTTTGATTATGAGGATACTCAAAAAGCAGTAGCTATGATAGGGGATACTTGCCTTACAGAATCTAGTGGAGGAATTAACGAGAAAACCGTTCGTAAATATGCAGAATGTGGAGTAGATTTTATAAGTAGTGGTGCACTTACTCACTCTGTATATAATCTTGATTTGAGCTTGAAAGCGGTGTAATATATGTCAAAACCTATAGAAGATAAACTTAATAAAATACCTGTGATCAATGTTTTGGTCAAAGTAGGGAAGAAAATTATTCTTCCTGGTTTTGTAGGATTGTCAATATATGATTTGATAGAAATTTATGCTATAGGGATTGTTAAAGGTACTTTTTCAGCAAGAGCAAGTGCAATATCATGGAGTTTCTTTTTGTCTCTATTTCCTTTTTTATTATTTCTTTTGAATTTGATACCATATGTACCAATAGATCAATTTGAAGAGAATTTTTTTGAATTTGTTAATGGAGCGTTACCTAAGCAATCTTCTGAATTTTTTTCTGAAATATTTAAGGATATAGCATCAAACCCTAGAGGAGGACTATTATCTACAGTATTTGTATTGTCAATACTTTTTATGACTAATGGGGTCAATGCTGTTTTTTCTGGTTTTGAATATTCTTATCATGTAACACTTAATAGAAATTTTGTTAGACAGTATCTTGTAGCATTAGGGGTGTCTATTATTGTGGCATCGTTATTGTTAATTACAGTTATAGGAACACTGTATTTTTCTTATCTAGTAGATAATTTAAATAGAATGGGAGTCGTAGATGATACCGTTTTTTGGCTTACTATAGGAAAATACGCACTATTCGTTTTTATGATTTTTGTAACTATCGCAACATTATTTTATTTTGGTACCTCAGAAGGAAGACAAAATAAATTCTTTTCTCCAGGAGCATTTATGACAACTCTTTTGATTGTTGTAACTACTTATTTATTTGGGGTTTATATAGATAACTTCTCAAATTATAACAAATTATATGGGTCTATAGGAGCCATGTTGATTCTAATGCTGTATATATGGCTTAATGCAAATTTGGTATTATTAGGTTTTGAATTAAACGCCTCATTAAACCAGCTTAGAAAAAATTTTTATTAACTTAATATCCAAATTGTATAAAATGAAAAAATTAAGTATTTTATTTATTGTTTTTGTAACTTTTATTTCTGTTAATGCTCAGACAAAGGTAGGAGATGCTACATTGCCGAATACCGTAAAGTTTAATGAAGAAAAATTAATAATTAATGGAGCAGGAATTAGAGAAAAATTCTTTTTTGATATTTATGCTGGAGCATTATATCTAAAGAAAAAGAACACCAGTGCAAGTACAATAGCAAAGGCAGATGAAACAATGGCTATCAAGTTACATATCTTATCAGGAATGATGTCTAGAGATAAGATGGCTTCAGCATTGAGAGAAGGGTTTAAAAAATCTACAAATGGAAATCTAAAACCTTATAATAAAAGAATAGAAAAATTTATTGGATTCATTAATAATGAAATCGAGGTTGACCAAATTTATGATATAGTATACGAAAAAGGAAAAGGAAGTATAATCTATAAGGATGGAGTAGAAAAAGGATATGTAACTGGATTAGACTTTAAAGAAGCTCTTTTTAATATTTGGATAGGAAGTAAACCAGCAGATAAAGGTTTGAAAAAAGAAATGCTAGGTAATTAATAATTTATACTTTTGTCAAAAGAATAAGTAAACACGTTCTCAATATGTTGTGCATATATCCCCTGTTTAAATAGATGCACTTTTTAAATTTTTTGGAGATTATAAATTAATTACCCCAAAACATATTTATTATATAATGAGAAATAATATTTTAATAGTAATAGCACTAATTTCATTGTCCTCGCTTACAGCGCAAATTAGAGTAGGAAATGCTATTCTTCCTTATGAAGAAAATTTTGAAGGAACAGAATTAAAACTCAATGGTGCAGGAATGAGACAAGTGCTTTGGATTGATATGTATGCTGGAGGGCTATACATGTCAAAAAGAAGAAAAGATCCAAAGGAAATTCTTGAAGTAGACGAAACTATGGCAATTAAGCTAAATATTGTATCTGGTTTTGTTACACAAAAGAAAATGATAAAAGCTGTAAAAGACGGTTTTACTAAATCTACTTATGGTAATACCGATGCGTTAGACGAAAGAATAACAAAGTTTATTAAGTTTTTTTCAGAGCCAATTGTTAAAAATGACATTTTTGATATAGTTTATGTAAAAGACAAAGGAGTAGTTGCTTTCAAAAATGGGAAAGAGCTAGGAGTAATTGAAGGTCGTGATTTTAAATACGCATTATTTAAAATTTGGCTAGGAGATAAACCCGCAAGCGAAGGCATTAAAAAAGGAATGCTAGGGATACAGTAAATCTATTGTCACAGTAATAACAAAAAAACGACCTGTTTGAATACAGGTCGTTTTTTGTTTTATCTTGGAAACATAATAAAAATAAATTATCATAAAGAATGAATTTTTGTAAAGTAATTTTTGTTTCTATTTTGTTTGTTTCTGGAACAATAACAGCACAGAAACAAATTGTAGGGATGTGGAAAACAATTGATGACACTACAGAGAAACCAAGGTCTATTGTAGAAATATATAATAAAGGGAATAAGTTATTTGGGAAAATTAAAAAGATATTGAATGAAGAAGAAAGAAATAATTTATGTACTGCGTGTAATGGGGCAAATTATAATAAACCGATAGAAGGAATGCTTATAATTAAAGATTTGAAAAAAAATGGAAATGAATATGAAGATGGAACAATTCTGGATCCTGAAAATGGTAAGATATATCGTTGTAAAATTTGGGTAGATGAAGATAACCCGAGCATATTAAATGTAAGAGGATACATCTCATTTTTATATAGAACCCAACAATGGGTTAAGATATAGTTTTAGGTATTTATTAATTATTTTTCTTATCAAATTTAAAATTTAACATTTTTTTTGGTTAGGTTTTTAAAGATTTTGGACTAACCCCTTGAGAAATTAAAAAACCTATACAATGAAAAAAATAATTACTTTAACAATTGTGCTTACAATAACTACCCTTTCTATGGCACAAATAAGAGTTGGAGATATTGTATTACCATATAAAGTTACATATGAAGGAGAAGAGCTCTCATTAAACGGTGCGGGGATGCGAAGTGTTCTAGGATTTGATACATATTCAGGAGGGCTATATACAAAGAAAAAGTACAATGATCCAGGCACAGTATTGGATTCTGATGAAAGTATGTCTATTCGATTAAATATTGTTTCAAAAAAAGTAACCAATAAAAGAATGGTTAAAGTCTTTAAAAAAGGCTTTGATGATGCAATGTTTGGTAATACACAAAGTTTAGATGCTAGAATAGAAGAGTTTTTAAAATTATTCTCATCTCCTATGCAGATAAATGATTATTATGACTTAGTGTACATCAAAGGTAAAGGTGTTAAAACCTATAAAAACGGAGAAGAACTTGGTTTTATTACTGGTAGAGATTTTAAGTATGCCTTGTTTAAAATTTGGTTAGGAAACGAGCCAGCATGTAAACTAATCAAAGGAGGAATGCTTGGACATAGTAAGTAAATAACAAAGAATTTAAAAGTAATAATTACCCCTAAAAAAAGAGACTGAATTCTAAACTAATTTGTTTAATGAATTCAGTCTCTTTTATGTTTTTTACAATTTACAAAGATTTATTCTAGTGTAGAGAAATCTATTTGAGGCATAGTATTACTAGTGCTATTTCTTTCTAATAATGTATTCTTACTTAGCGTACCATTGAAAAAACCGCAATTTTTCAAAGAAAAATAAGACCCGTTGACCCCACCAGAGTAATCAAAACGGAATTCATTATCTGCTGTAGCATCATATGTAAACTTTGCCTTGGTTACTTCATGCCAAGTGTTATTGGTGTCATATACCCATTGATTGTAAAAATTAGCACTTCTTTCTATGTTTCCAGTATTGGTATTAAAGTTTTCTAGAAACGAATATTGACGTTTTATATATGTATTGGTTTTTGGCCTTCTAAAACTAGCAATTAGATCCCATGTGCCAATCGTAGGGTCCATAAAATAAGCAGTAAAATCTGTATGATTATTTCCAGCAGGTTTACCTAGCAATAAAAACTTATAGCGTACCCCAGTTTTCCAATTGTATACCTTATAACTTTGTCCTCCAGAGCCTTCACCACCAAATTGTTGTGTGTTCACTCCCGTACCCTTTTTTAATAATTTTATTTTGTATTCTTCAGGAATACTTCCTGGGTTGTCTGTAGAATAAGGACTCCATACAGAAAATAAAATTCGCCTTTCTATATTTGAATTTACCTGTATGCCAAAATATCCATGTTGAAAACCATTGGTCATAAAAAAGGAGCCAAGAGCATCTTGACCAGGTTCTACTTCAACTTCATTATAAAAAGCTTCGATGTTATTAGATGTTGGAATTACATATCCAAGATGTACAGAGGGACCTCTTCTTCCAAAATGAAGCTCATCTTTGATATATTTAACAGTTTGTAATGTTGCATCACCCCCTAATAAAACTGTTTTTACATCTGCAAAAACTGATGATGTTTTAGAAACCCCTTTTAGATCTAGATAATAATACCCCTTTGTAGATGCTTGTAGTTTTCCAACATAAATATTTTGGAAACCTGTATTGGTCAAAGTGATATTTTTTGATTGATTGTTATAAGAAGCTCTTATTTGAGAAGTTCCAGATCGAACTCTTGCGTTGATTCCTAATTGGTACGTACCTGGTTTCTTAATGTAAAAATAAGTTCGTATAGTTATGTTTTCCTTGTTCCAATTGTTAATTCCATTATAACCAATTATTTGTTGTGTATCAGAAGGGTTTTCAACAACCCAACTATTACCTTTGGTAGCAATAGAGATAGAGAAATTGACATCAGGGTTAGAAGGAGTTTGAGAACATTTACCAAGATCATTCCAACTTAGAGTTGTTTTTTGATACACTTTGTATGGTTGGGCGCTATCTCGTCGATACTTTACTTTATCTCCAACCTTATATTGATTAAATCTATCATATATGCTTAGAATATCACAATTACCAGAATAATCCCCTTGATTTTTATGTAGGCTAGAATTTGGTTCAGACTGCTCTTGCTTATCTATGACATCATTATCACTAGAGCAAGAAATAAGAAATATACAGCCTACAAAAGCTATGAAAAAGAAGTTGAGTTTTAAGAATTTCATGTTTTTTAAGTTAAATTTGAGAGGAAAACTACTTTTAAAGAAAAAAATTATAACGTAGATGTTAATGTTTTTATAATACTTAAGATGTGATAAGAAGCTATAAAAAAGGAGAGAGATTTAGTACTTTTATTAAGAATAAAGTCTAATTGTGATAAATAATAAGTGTGTAAATAAAGGCAAGTGAGGAGAGAAATTATAAAATTTATATTGAAAACAAAAAGTTTAAGTAAGTTCAGTAGATATTCTTGTATTTTTGTTGTTTGTACAGAGCTTATTCTGGATTGTTGTAATACTAAATAATGTCATATTTTATAAATGTAATTCTTCCTATTCCTCTTGATAAAGAGTTTACTTATAGTATTAATGAGAATGAGGCAGCTTTTTTAAAACCAGGTATGCGTGTCGCTGTTCAGTTTGGAAAAAGTAAAGTATATGCAGCATTAGTAACACAAATACATCAGAACCCACCACAGGTTTACGAGGCTAAAGAGATAGAGCATATTTTAGATGAATCCCCAATTGTTACTCAAAATCAATTAGAATTATGGACATGGATTTCTAGTTATTATATGTGTACAAAAGGAGAGGTAATGAGAGCAGCACTTCCTGGGGCATTTTTATTAGAAAGTGAGACTATTATCTTAAGAAATGAAAAAACCGAGTTAGATGAATCACTTCTCAAAGATGATGAATTCTTGGTGTTTGAAGCATTACAATACCAAAGTTTACTTAGAATACAAGAAGTAATGAGTATTGTGAGTAAAAAAAATGTGCTTCCAGTTATAAAACGGTTATTAGAAAAAGGAGTAATCACAGTTCAAGAAGAAATTTATGAGCAGTATAAACCAAAGATAGTACGCTATATACGATTACATAAAACGTACAAAGATGAGCAAGCACTCCGTACATTATTAGATACAATGACTCGTGCTCCAAAACAAAGAGAAGTGTTACTGCACTTGTTTACATTGCAAGCACAAACTACAAAGGATATTAAGGTTAGTGAACTCATACAATCTTCTAATAGTTCTTCTTCAGTTATAAAAACTTTGATAAATAAAAATGTATTAGAAGAATATCATTTACAGACAGATCGTGTTCAATATACAGGAGAGGTGTCAGGAAAATCAAAGCAGCTTAATGAATATCAGGAAAAAGCATATGAAGAAATAAAAAATGTTTTTAAAACCAAAGATGTATGTCTGTTTCATGGGGTTACTTCCTCTGGTAAGACAGAGGTATATGTAAAATTGATAGAACAAGTTATTCAAGAAGGAAAACAGGTATTATATTTATTGCCAGAAATAGCATTGACTACTCAACTTATAACCCGTTTACAAGAATATTTTGGAGAAAAACTGACAGTATATCATTCTAAATATTCTGTAAATGAAAGGGTAGAAGCATGGAATAATGTAAAGCATAAAAAAAATAAAGCACAGGTTGTCATTGGCGCTAGATCCGCAATTTTTTTGCCTTTTGCCAATTTAGGGTTAGTTATTGTTGATGAAGAACATGAAAATACATTTAAGCAATATGATCCTGCTCCTAGGTATCACGCTCGCGATACAGCAATTGTTTTGACTAAAATGTTTAATGCTAAAATAGTACTAGGCTCTGCGACACCTGCATTAGAAACATATTATAATACGCAACAAGGAAAGTATGGGCTTGTAGAGTTGACAAGAAGGTATGGTGGTGTGCTGATGCCAGATATTAATCTGGTAGATATAAAAACAAAGTATCGCAAAAAACAAATGACAGGACATTTTAGTGATACATTATTAACAAGTATGCACGATGCATTAAAAGAAGGGGAGCAAATTATACTTTTTCAGAATAGAAGAGGGTATTCTCCTGTTATAGAGTGTAATACGTGTGGTCACTCTCCTCAATGTCCAAATTGTGATGTAAGTCTTACATATCATAGCTATAGAAGTCAGTTGCGATGTCATTATTGTGGGTATAACATAGCAATGCCTCAAAAATGTGTAGTTTGTGATAGCGTTGATTTAACTACCAAAGGTTTTGGTACAGAACAGATAGAGAAAGAATTACATGATTTATTTCCAGATCATATTGTAGAGCGAATGGATCAGGATACTACCAGAGGAAAACATGGATATGAAAAAATAATTAATCGTTTTGAAAGTGGAGAAGTAGATATTATGGTAGGTACACAGATGTTGTCAAAAGGATTAGATTTTAGGAATGTAAGTTTGGTGGGGATAATGAATGCAGATAATTTATTAAACTTCCCTGATTTTAGAGCGCATGAGCGTAGTTTTCAACTAATGCAACAAGTAGCAGGAAGGGCAGGAAGAACCCAAAAAAGAGGGAAAGTATTGATACAAACATATAATCCATATCACCAGATTCTTCAACAAGTATCTATTCATGATTATGCGAGTATGTATAAAGACCAGATAGAAGAGAGGCATCAATATAAGTATCCCCCATTTTATAAATTAATAAAAATAACAGGTAAACATAAAGATTATAACAAAGTAAATGATGCTATGAATTGGTTGGGGACTTCTCTTAGAAATGTATTCAAAGAAAACGTTTTAGGACCTGAGTTTCCACCTATTTCAAGAATAAGAAATCAATACCATAAAAATATAGTGATAAAAATACCACAAGGACAGTCTTTGCATAAAACAAAAGAGGTCATAAAAAAGATTCAAACATCTTTTAAGAGTATAAAAGAGTTTTCAGGAGTACGAATAATAATCAATGTAGATAATTATTAATTATTCAAAGCTTCTATAAGTGAATGTTTTTTATGTCTACTAAGTGGTATTTTTTCGTCAGCAATTTCTATATTACGACTATTGTAGCGTTCTACTTTGTCTAGATTTACGATATAAGATTTGTGAATTCTCAAAAAGCGATCACTTGGTAGCTGAGCTTCAAATGATTTCATAGTCGCCAATACTACGATAGGATCTCCTTCTTCCATAATAAGTTTTACATAATCGCCAAGAGCTTCTACGTATTTTAACTGATTAAGAAAAATCTTTCGTTTTTTAAGATTACTTTTTACAAAAATGTAATCATCGTCATCAACAGGAGCATTTTCTCCACCAATACGAGACATACTTAATGCTTTTTCTACAGCAGCATTAAAACGATCTTTCTTTAGTGGTTTTCTTAAATAATCTACTGCATCATAATCAAAAGCTTTAAAAGCATATTTGGTTTTTCCTGTAACAAAAATAATATGAGGCTTGTTTTCTAGATCATCCAAGAGATCAAAACCTGTTAGAATAGGCATTTCAATATCCAAGAATAATAAATCTACTTGGGTATCAAGTAAACCATTTTTTGTCTCGATAGCATTATTCCACTCAGCCACTAATTCTAGTGACGAATGCTCGTCTATGAGCTTTACAATAGCTAGTCTTTGGAGGCGGGAATCATCTACTACCGCGCATTTTAATTGAGGTTGCTCCACTTGTATAGGTTAAATATTCCAATTACAATATTAATGAATATATATCGTTTCCACAAACTATTTCAGCTTTTTGTCGATAAAAATAGTGTTTCATCGAAGTGATAATAAGGTTTGATAATCCAAAAAATAATGTTATTTTTGCACCCAATTTTAATTTAAATTTAGATTTTTATGAATCAATATGAAACTGTTTTCATCTTGAATCCCGTTTTATCTGATGATCAGATAAAGGAAACAGTTAAGAAATACGAAGACATTCTTGTTTCTAATGGTGCCAAGATGATATCAAAAGAGGACTGGGGGCTTAAAAAGCTTGCCTATGCTATTCAACACAAAAAAAGTGGATTTTATCACTTGTTTGAGTATCAGGTGCCTGGTGAAGCAATCAATAGTTTAGAAGTTGAGTTTAGAAGAGATGAGCGAGTAATGCGTTATCTTACAGTAAAACTTGATAAGCATGCAATTGCTTGGGCAGAAAAAAGAAGAACTAGAAACAAACAAAAAGCTTAATTATGTCATCTATAGAACAACAAGCTAAAGGAAAAAAAGACGGAGAGATCAGGTATCTTACTCCTCTTAATATAGATACAGCAAAGACAAAGAAGTACTGTCGTTTCAAAAAGTCAGGTATTAAATATATCGATTATAAAGATCCTGATTTCTTAATGGCATTTGTAAACGAACAAGGTAAATTATTACCTCGTCGTCTTACAGGAACTTCATTAAAATATCAACGTAAAGTTAGTGTTGCTGTAAAAAGAGCAAGACACTTAGCATTAATGCCATACGTTGGTGATTTATTAAAATAAAATTCGTCATAACATTATGGAACTTATATTAAAGAAAGACGTTGAGAATCTAGGATTCGCAGACGATGTAGTACAAGTTAAAAATGGTTATGGTCGTAACTATTTGATACCTAACGGGTTTGCTTTGTTAGCAACTCCATCTGCAAAAAAGGTACTTGCTGAAACTTTAAAACAACGTGCTTTTAAAGAAAAGAAAGAAATTGAAGATGCAGAGAAAATAGGTAATAAACTATCTGGATTAGAAATCAAAATTTCTGCAAAAGTAGGATCAGGAGATAAATTATTTGGTTCTGTATCTAATGCTGATGTAGCTGAAGCGTTTGCTAAGCAAGGAGTTGAACTTGAGAAGAAATTCATTACTGTACCAGGAGGAACGATCAAACGTTTAGGTCAGTATGAAGCCTCTGTTCGTCTTCATAGAGCAGTAATTGTTCCTGTAGCTTTTGAGATAGTAGCACAAGCAAAATAAGAATAAACAGTTAATAACTGTTTTATAATATTTATGAAAATCGCCCTTTTGGGCGATTTTCTTGTTTTATTTTTGCATTAAATTAACATAACTCATTTGTATATGAAGAAAATTATTTTATTGTCTTTTGTGCTAATAGGATTTGCTATTAATGCTCAAGTAACTACATCAAATATTTCTGGTATTGTCAGAGACCATAGTAATGGATTATTGCCTGGAGCAAATATCACTGCAGTACATACGCCTACAGGAACCTCTTATGGAGGTGTAACTGATTTTGATGGACGTTTTAATTTAAATAACTTACGAGTAGGAGGGCCTTACAGAATAACAGTCAGCTATATAGGTTTTAAAAAACAGCTTATAGATGAAGTGTTTTTGCAATTAGGTCAAACGTTTAACTTATCTGTGATATTGGCAGAAGATGATAACAAGTTAGAAGAGGTTGTTATTACTACCAATAAGAATTCTACATTTGGTAGTGAGCGTACAGGAGCTGAGACTAGTGTTGGTAGACGAGAATTAACAACTTTACCTACCATTTCAAGATCTGCAGCTGATTTTACTAGGTTAGAACCTACAGCTAGCGGAAATTCTTTTGGAGGTAGAAATGATCAGTTTAATAATTTTAGCTTAGATGGAGCCGTATTTAATAATCCATTTGGTTTGGATGCAGCAACTCCAGGAGGACAAGCTGATGCACAACCTATCTCTTTGGATGCAATAGAACAAATTCAAGTGTCTACTGCTCCATACGATGTTACATTATCTGGTTTTACTGGTGCATCTGTAAATGCAGTTACCAAAAGTGGAACAAATACCTTTAAAGGGACATTGTATGGCTTTTTTAGAAATGAGGATCTTACTGGTGGAAAAATAAAAGGAGACGATGTATTTAAATCAGACCTAGAACAAACTCAATATGGATTTAGTATAGGAGGACCAATTATTAAAAATAAATTGTTCTTTTTTGCAAATGCAGAAAGAGATCAACGTACAGATTTAGGATCTCCATGGTTGCCCAATACTGGAGGTGGAGGAATCAATGAGTCTCGTGTATTAGAATCAGATATGATCGCTGTGAGTAATGCTTTATCCAGTTTAGGATACAATACAGGAGCGTATCAAGGGTTTACCTATGATTCTGAATCTACAAAAGGTATTTTAAAATTAGATTGGAATATTAATAGTAAACATAGAGCTGCTATTATTTATAACTTTTTGAGAGCTTCAAAAGAAAAACCAGCACATCCAACTGCATTAGGTATACGAGGACCAAGTGCTGCAACCTTACAGTTTGAGAATTCAGGGTATGAGATAAATAATAATATCAACTCTTTTCAATTAGAGGTGAACTCTACATTTTCTAGTAAGGTAGCCAATAAATTTCAAGCAGGATATACACACTTTGATGATTTTAGAAACCCATTATCGATCCCTTCACCAGTAATAACTATTCAAGATGGTGCAGGATCAAACTATATAATTGCAGGTCACGAACCCTTTTCTATAGAAAATAAACTAGATCAAAAAGTAATACAAGCAACCAATAATCTTAATATATTTCTAGGAGATCATACAGTAACTATTGGAGGTTCTTTTGAGATGTTTAGGTTTAAAAATTCATTTAATCTAACAGCATATGAGGATTTTGCGAATTTTGGGTCTACATATAGAGGATTGTTTTTTCCATATACTTCGGTAAACTCTTTTCTTGATGATGCAAATAATGGGGTAGTCGCTGCCAACTTACAATTTGCACAAGATAGATTCCAAGCATTTAATTCTGCAGGTGCAGGTAACGATGGTGGTTGGAAACTAGCGGAGCTTAATGTTGGGCAATTGGCATTTTATGTTCAAGAAGAATGGAATATAACAGAACGATTTAAGTTTAGTTATGGCTTAAGAGTTGATAAACCATTGTATTTTAATACAGATGAATTAATTCAAAAATATATTGATACAGATAATGGGGCAAGTCGAGATGAAGATATTGTATATTACAATCCACAGAGTGGCGAGCCAGTATCTCTAAGCTCTACTACCTTGCCAAATGATAAGGTATTATTATCACCTAGATTAGGATTTAATTATGATGTAAGAGGAAATAAGACATTTCAGTTACGTGGAGGAACAGGAATTTTTACAGGAAGGCTACCATTTGTTTGGATAGGAAATCAAGTAAGTGGAGCTGATGATGGATTTTTTCAACTAGTAGATCCTGATTTCAAGTTTCCACAAGTATGGAGATCTAGTTTTGGCGTTGATTATAAGTTGAATAATGGAATAATACTTACAGGAGATTTTGCTTATACCGAAGATATCAATGGAGTACACGTGCAAAATTGGGGGCTGAGAACTCCAACAGAAAGCCTATCTGGTGTAGATAATAGATTGATATATGGTGATACAGATAAAGGAGCAAATAATGCTTTTGTGTTAACTAATTCAAATCAAGGTAGAGTTATTAATGCTTCTATGAAGGTTGCCAAAAATTTCCAAAATAATTTATATGCCAGTATTGCTTATAGTTATTTAGATTCTAAAGATGTAAATTCTATAGAAGCAGAGATTACAGGAGATGCATTTGTTGGAAATCCAGCTTTGGGTAATGTAAATAATGATGTTTTATCTTATTCAAAATATGGAGATAAACATAGAATTATTGCTGTAGCTTCAAAAAAATGGAAATATGGGAGTGATAAGTTCGCAACCACTATTTCAGCATTTGCAGAGTTTGCACAAGGAGGTAGGTTTAATTATACATACGGGGGAGATATCAATGGGGATAATTCTGTGATAAACGATTTGATTTATATTCCTACTCAAGATCAATTGGCTACTTATTCATTTAGTGGAGCTACTTTTGTAGAAAGAGAAGCGCAAAGAGCTGGTTTTGAATCGTATATTCAGCAAGATGAATATCTAAGAGATAATAGAGGGAGCTATGCAGAACGATATGGTGCGATAGCACCTTGGCGAAATAGAGTTGATTTTAAGTTATTACAAGATTTTAATATCAATGTTGGCCAGAGAGTAAATACAATTCAAGTAAGTTTGGATGTTTTAAATATAGGAAACTTAATTAATTCTGAATGGGGATTAGTGCAGCAACCAAATAATGTTCAGGTTTTGGGTGTAAATGTTGATTCTAGTACAAATATACCTACCTATACATTTGATGAAAATTTATCTAAAACATTTGGATATGATTCTAGTTTACAATCTAGATGGCAGGCCCAAGTTGGATTGCGATATATATTCAACTAATAAGATCTAAAAAAAACAGTATTCAATACTGTTATTATTAGACCTCGGCAAAGTAAACTTTGCCGAGGTTTTTTATCTATTATTGATTAATGAGTCTATAGATTAATAAGGCTGTACGTTTGGTTAAAGCCATAAAAGTAGATAAATCAAGAGTTTCTTTGGGAGTATGAGCACCACTCCCCATAGCTCCTAATCCATCAAGGCAATCTACATACTGAGCAATAAACGAAGTGTCTGCAGCCCCACGCTTACCTGGGTCATATGCAGTAACAACCCCTTGGTTAAGATCTTTGCTTACTTCATTTAATAGTTTTAACAACTCATGATTTCCTTCTGTTGGTTGCATAGCAGGATAGCTATCTGTAAATGTGATAGCCGCACTAGTTTGGGGCAAATTATTATTGACAATGCTTTTCATTTTAGTTCGTGCTCTTTCTTTCTGTTCCTCAGAAATAAAGCGTAATCCTCCTTTTACTATCACGGTTTGAGCAACAACATTACTTTTTCCAAAAGCTTTACCTTTACTAGTATTTTGATTTAATTCGACGTCAGTTCCTCCTAAGATTATTCCAGGGTTAAAAGTAAGATATTCTTCACCTCTTACCTCTGTATAAAATTCGTTCAAAATTCTAGAGGCTTCAAAAATAGCTCCAGCTCCTACCTGTTCATTGAATATAGCGGATGAATGTGCTCTTTTTCCTTTGACTTCTAGTTGCCACCCAGAAGACCCTCTACGTGCAACAGTGGCATAGTTAAAACCTGTAGATGTTTCAAAACCCAATGCAATATCACTTTTTTTGGCGGCATCAATTAGATCTTTTCTGCTAATCTCTAATGGCTTGCCTGTGCTTTCTTCATCACCTGTAAAGGCAACGATAATTTGTGAGTCACCTAGTAAATCATTCTCTTGTAAGGCTTTTAGGGCATACAGTACAATTACATTTCCGCCTTTCATATCATTTGCTCCAGGGCCATATGCGGTAGTGCCATTCACTTCAAATTTTTGAAAAGGACTGTCTTTTTCGAATACGGTATCTAGGTGACCAATAAGTAGTATTTTTTTTCCTTTATTACCAGTGGTCTCAGCAAATAAGTGTCCTGCTCTATTTACCTCTGCAGGCATATCAATCCATCGTGTTTGAAAATTAATATCTTCAAATTGCTTTTTAAAAATAGTACCAACTTCTTTTACTCCAGAATGATTCATGGTACCACTGTTTATATTTACTACTTTTTCTAAAAATTGAATAGCAGATGAGTGATTGGCTTCAATAGATGAGATAATTTTTTTTTCGGCCTGAGAGAGTTTTTGCGCTTTCATACTTACAGAGATACAAAATATGAGAAAAATAGATAAGGTGTTTACTTTATATAAGATATTCATTTTGGAACTTTTTTTTGTTTGAGTATAAATATAAAGACTTTTATAGATTATAAAATTATAAGATTTTGAGCTAGTCTGTTTATAAAAAATAAAATGATTGATATATGGACCTGTGTATTGTTTTGAAATCTTCTTTTTATAATTACTTTTGCATTCAATTTTTTTCAAAATGAAATATCAAAGACTAAGTAAAGAGCAATTAGAAGAATTACACATAGAGTTTATCAACTTTTTGGCTACTCAATCTATTACAGCAGATGAATGGGAAGATATAAAAGAACAAAAACCTCATGTTGCAGAAGAGGAGATTGATATTTTTAGCGATTTGGTGTGGCAAAAAGTACTTACCAATGCACAATATTTAGAGCATTTTTCAAAAGATCAAATACATTTATTTGATTTACAAGAAGATAAAATGAATCTTATTGCGGTAAAAGTAAATAATGAGGCGATTGATATTACAACACAAGATGGATATCAGTGGTTGAAAGATAATTTACTGAATGATGAAGTAGTGTTTTATAATGCTTCTAAGGAATATGGAGATGATAAAAATCAGGATAAATTTGCGTTGATAGAAAAAGGAGCGGCTATTACCAAAGGAGAGTTATACGGTTTTTTTGCTAAATTAGTTAATAGTAAAGAGGGATAGAAGTTACTATTATACGGGGTTTTAAGGAGTTTTTTATTCATAACGTAAGGATTCAATAGGATCTTGTTTGGCGGCTTTTAATGCAGGGTATAATCCTGAAACAATAGCAATAATAAAAGAAATGGTAGTAGCGGCGATGATCGCTAACCATGGTGTACTGAATGAAAAATTTATCAATGATGCAATCCCTCCACCAATCATAACTCCTAGAATAATACCAGTAAATCCTCCAATTTGACCAATAATAATAGTTTCCATAAAAAACTGACCAGCAATTGTTTGTTTTTTTGCACCTAATGCTTTTCTTACTCCAATTTCTCTAGTTCGTTCTGTAACTGATACTAGCATAATATTCATGAGCGCTATAGAAGAGCCTAAAATGGTAATAATACTTATTATCCAAGCCGCATAATATAGATAAATGGTAATACTAGCGATACGATTTAATAAATCATCACTGCGTTCGATACCAAAATTGTTTTCTTCAATAGGGTTTAATTTTCTAATGTTTCTAAAGGTAAGTATAGCCTCATCTTGGGCCCCTTCTAGAAATTGTTTATCATCTACCTTTACACTGATTCCATAATTAATATTAGGAAGTGTAAAAATTGATCTAGCTGTTTGTAGCGGAATGAGTACTCGTAAATCCTGATTATTTCTAAAAGTAGCTCCTTTACTTTTTAGAAGACCAATAACTTTAAACTTTACTCCTCTAATGCTTATTGTTTTTCCTAATGGTGTCGTGTGTTTAAATAAATTCTTTTTAAAATCAGAACCAATCAGACATACATGATTGTTGTTTTCTATATCAAAGAACGTAAAATTTCTTCCACTATCAATTTCGGTACCTGTATTTTCGAGATAATTTTCATTAATACCAACTACAGTTACCTCTGGGTCTGTTTTTTCATTTTCATATTTTACTTCGGCATTACTAGTACCTGTAAAGTGAATAGATGTTTTTGAAAAGGGATACTTGTATTTATCATTAAACTCTTTGATGTTACGATAACTAAGTATAGGGTTTATTTTTTCTTGTTCTTTATTGTTTTTGGTACTGAATTCGTATCGTTGAATATTAAAGGTGTTAGCTCCCATAGAGGCAAAATCTCCAGAAATTGTGTTTTCTAATGCGCCTACCAATGTTAGTATACCTACCAATGATGTAATACCAATAGCAATGATAACTATGGTAAGGATGGTTCTTAAAACCTGACCTTTTATAGAATCCATTGCGATTCTAATATTTTCTCTAAAGAGTGAAAACATAATGTTTTAAATAAGATGTTCTTTTTATAGGACTACAAAACGAGTTTAAAGTTACTTAAAAAAACATTTTTTTTATGTTTATAAGCAATGGTCTTTGTTCTTTTTTTAGATATTTGTAGCCGTACTAGTAAGTAGAGAGGTGTTTTTGATCAAGAAAAAAGTTCTTGGTTGTTGATGCTCAGAAAACTACTTTCTTTCTACTGTAATTATAAATTTATAATAATGGCTCAGAAACCATCAATACCAAAAGGAACACGTGATTTTTCACCGATAGAAGTAGCAAAAAGAGGCTATATAATGGATACTATCAGAAAACAGTTTCGATTATTTGGTTTTCAACCAATAGAAACTCCAAGTTTTGAAAATAGTGATACTTTGATGGGAAAGTATGGGGAAGAAGGAGATCGACTAATTTTTAAGATATTGAACAGTGGAGACTACCTAAACAAAGTAGATGAAGCTTTGTATACCACAAAAGATAGTAAAAAGATGACTTCTAAGATTAGTGAAAAAGCATTACGCTATGATCTTACTGTTCCTTTTGCTCGTTACGTTGTTCAACATCAAAATGAAATAGATTTTCCGTTTAAAAGATTTCAAATTCAACCAGTTTGGCGCGCAGATCGTCCACAAAAAGGTAGGTTTAGGGAGTTTTTTCAATGTGATGCAGATGTAGTAGGGAGTAAATCCTTATTGCAAGAAGTGGACTTTATAAGATTGTATGATCAGGTATTTACACAGCTTAATCTAAAGGGAGTAACCATAAAAATGAATAACCGTAAAATTCTTTCTGGAATTGCAGAGGTTATAGGAGCAAGTGATAAATTAATAGATTTTACTGTTGCGTTAGATAAACTTGATAAGATTGGAGAGGATGGAGTAAAGAAAGAAATGCTTGGAAAGGGAATTACTGAAACAGCTATAGAAAAAGTAAAACCTCTTTTTAATTTTACAGGAACAACATCTGAAAAAATAGAAGGGTTAAGAAGTATGCTAGCATCATCAGAAGAAGGGATGCAGGGCGTGAAAGAGTTAGAGTTTATTGTAAATGTAATCAAAGAAATTCCTTTGACTACTGCTTTATTAGATCTAGATGTAACTTTGGCAAGAGGCTTGAATTATTATACTGGTGCAATTTTTGAGGTAAGTGCTCCAGATACGGTAAAAATAGGCTCTATTGGAGGAGGAGGTAGATATGATGACCTTACTGGTATATTTGGATTAAAAGATATAAGTGGAGTCGGGATTTCATTTGGTTTGGATAGGATTTATTTGGTACTGGATGAATTAAAGTTATTTCCTGAGACAGTAGCTTCTTCTACAAAAGCATTATTTATAAATTTTGGAGAATCAGAAGCTATTTATAGTTTAAAAGCAGTAAATAAACTACGAGGTGATCAAATAATAGCAGAACTATACCCAGATAGTGCTAAGATGAAAAAACAAATGGGATATGCTGATAAAAGAAACATTCCTTTTGTTGTTTTGGTAGGAACTTCTGAAATGGAGGCAGGTACATTTACTGTAAAAGATATGAAATTAGGTACCCAAAAAGAAGTTGATTATGAAGAATTAAAAGTGTTTTTACAATAATTACCTTGTTAAAACACAAGAACAAAAACAATAAATTACAAAAGTAAACGCTAACTTAAATATTTATACTAAAATCAAAATTATGAAAACCCCCATTTTATCTATTTTATTTTGTGCTACATTATTGCTTGCAGGATCTTGCAAAAAAGACCCTAAAGCAGATAAGCTAGATGTAGTAGAAGTAGTAAAAGACTCAACAAATGTTGCTGTTGAAGAAGTTGTAGAAGAAAAAAAACCTGAAAAGCCAAAGAAGAAAAAAGCAACAAAAAAGAAGACTGTAGAAACAAAAGAAAAAACAACACGCATACCAGGAACTTCATTCTCTACTGATAATTCGTTTGCTAAGAAATATATAAAAGATTATGAGCGATATGTTGCAAATTATAAGAAAGCTGTAGAAGCAAATGATATGGATTCTTTTCTTAAGTTGAGTGACGCAAGTAGTAGTCTATCTAAGCAATATACTCGTCTTATTAGTGTGCTTCCAGGTGAAGAAATAGAAAAGCTAAGTAAGTATATGCAAGTAAAATCAGATCAATTGACAAAATTATCTGAAAAAATGTAAAAGCAGTTACTTGTTTTATATTTCTTAAGAATAAGAAAAACAAAAAAAAACTTTGAGATTTTTCTCAAAGTTTTTTTTATACCTAAAAATAAAATTTTAGTCATTCGTTTTGATCATCAAGAGTTTTCATAAATAGAATTAAATCTTTTATTTCTTGATCATTTAAGAGTAAAGAATCTGAAGGTAGTGTTTGATATGGGGTATCAATACCAATTCCGATGCCACCACCACGATTATAGAAATCTATAACTTCTTCAAGAGTTGTATATACACCATTATGCATATAGGGAGCAGTCTTATGAATGTTTCTTATTGTTGGGGTTTTGAAAAAATGTTTTCTTTGTGGGGTTTTATAAACATGATACCTTCCTAAATCTTTACTGATAACTGCATTAATAGTATCTTTTTGTTCAGGAACTCCTATTAATTCAATTTCTGACTCCTTATAATTAGGAGGAACTGTGCCATTGAATAATGGTGCAAAATGACAAGTAGCACATTTAGCTTTGCCATTAAAAAGATTGAACCCATTGATCTCATTTTGAGTTAGTGTGTTTTCTAAATCATTAATATTGCTATCAAATTTTGAATTAAAAGGGGCTAAACTTCTGATATAAGTAGCGATTGCATTTCTAATGGTTGTATTATCAATTTTTTGATTTTGATATACTTTGGTGAAATCTGTTAGGTAAACACTATCTTTTGATACGACTCTTGTTAATGTTTTGAGATCTGTATGAAATTCTTTTTCATTTTCTACAACTGCAATAATTTGCCCCTCTAAACTGCCTGCTCTCTTGTCGTAGAAATATGCTTGCTGAAGACCTGAATAGGATAATGTAGGAGTATTACGAGTTACTCCAGATCCAATTTTTAGTCCATCTGTAAATGCTTTATCAGAATGATGACAAGTAGCACAGCTCATTCTCTTATCAGATGATAGATGAGGGTCATTGAATAGTTTTTTACCAAGCGCTATTTTTTCTGGTGTGATTTCTCCTGATTGTTTGTCTGTAAAGAAAGTGTGGTTAAAAGTAGTGTTAGAAAAAAGAGAGGTTGCTTTATTTTTTATAGCAAGTTCAAAAGGAAAATGAACTCCCCAATCAATCACTACCAAATTCCATAAATTTAATTGTCTATGAGTATGATTTTTTATAAAATGATATCTATCAAACGTATTAAAATCGGTTGTTAAGTCTTTGATAGATAAATCAATTTCATTATTCCATTTTTCAAAAAGTTGAGGATCATTAAATTCATCTTTAAAAATAGATAGATATGTTTTTAAGCTTTGATATACAATTTTGGATTCTTCAAGTGAATTTTCTAGCACAGGAGAATCAAAACCAGTGATTCCAGTAAGTGCTATCTGTAGTATTGATTTTCTAAACAACCATAAGAAATGATATGTTTTTATATGGTTGAAATTACTATTTTCTTTAATTAATTTTAGCCTGTTGGCTACCAGATTCAAGTGTTTTTTGATAAGAACACTATCTATTTCATCAACAAAAATTTCTTCTTCAAGGACTTGGTATCCACTAGGTTTTTTTAATTTGATATCAGTATAATCTTCTTCTTCAATTTTTAAGATGTTTGGCTGGTTGAGAAATGCATAATTTTCTATATCAAGAGAAGCTAGTATTGGTTCTATTTTTTTAAAATATTTTCTAGACTGTAAGAAGTTTTTTTTAATATTAACATCTATTACCGCACTATCTATAAAAGTAATAGCCCTTGTAATATCTTCTGTAAATTGTTGTTTCATTTGAATATTGAACGGAATTTTTACTATTTTTTCTTTTTTTGAACAAGAAGAAGAAATAATAAGCAAGATAAAGAGGCTTATATAATAAGCCTCTTTACAATATTTTAAAAATCTCATATACTTATCTGTCTAATCCGTTGATTATATAAAGCATACTTCCTTCTTTTCTGCTATTGGATAGATCAGGGTTGGCAGTAGGATCTGTAAATGGTATACCATCTGATCGTTCCCAACCGTGATTTTGTGTAATCATAAGAAATGTTTTATCTACATTAATTACATCAGAAATATCTATCATACCCGTTATTTCCCATATTTTTTCTGTAGTACCATAACCAGATGCAGCACCTTTAAGTTGATCACATTCTAAGACGACTTTAAGTTCTTTAGTATTCAAATTGAATTGATATAGTCTAGAATAATGATTAGCAGAAGGTTTAAAATCTTGAATCCCGTTTGGATCTTCTTGGATATAGACATAATTTTCTGTTACCAGAATGTTATCAGGACTATGAAAGGCTTCTGCTGTACCTCCTTCTTTATCACCGTCTAATATACAGGTAATTTTACCAGGTCCATCTGGTGTTTCACTATTGAGTTCTACTTTATAAACTCTTCCTGATCGTGTTCCTTTGCCAATTAAACCTGGTTTGTCTCTACCAGTTACAGCAAAATATACTTCCTGATTATTGGCTTTGCTATTTCCTTTTCGCCAGTCGATATCTTCTAACCTAGAGAATCCCATAACTCCTTTTTGCTTCGCTTCGGCATCTAATAAATCTATATCTTTTTCTGTCAGTTCTATAAATTCTATATCATAAGAGATTCCTTCTTTCATATCCATTTCATATGCTATATCAGGAGAAGTAACCTTTAGACCATATAATTTACCACCTTCTAGATCACCTTGTTTACCTATATACATTCCTAATTGTCCAGAGGGGACTTCATTATCACTATTATCATCTCCTATTAGAATTACTGTTTTTTCTGGATAAGCTTGTTTGCTTAATGCTACTGCATTTTCTGTAGACCATTGCCCTAGAGCGGTTAGTATTCTTGGAGTAGATGCTTCTGTAATATCTCTATAAGGGTCGGTGGCAAAAACACCTTTAGATGCTCCTCCCCATTCACCACCAGATAAATACAAAGGACCAAAACCATGAGTTTCTGGAGTAATAAGAGAGCCAGAGCATTGTGCAGTATTTGCAGTAGCAACAGCATTCAGGATATGTTCTCCTTTGATTGGTTTAAATGTTTCATCTAGTGTAATTCTAGCGATAGAGTAATCAGCTTCTATATTATTAATAAGAGTAAAAGTTCCATCATTATTATTTAATAATGCCGCCCCATCAGCCATAGAACCATACGTGAAATCTGGAATATATGTGTCTTCTGATGAAAGTAGGTTATATATTTTTATATCAGAGAAACTAGTAGTTTTTTTTACTAGTACAGGTGATATAGAATGGTTTTTTAATTCAATTTTTTCTGCTGGAGGTGTAATAGTATCATTGTCATCTTTATTACAGGAGGTTAGTGATACAGCTATTGCTAGAATAGCTATAGTGAGGTCTTTTTTCATTACTGTGTGGATTTATTTGTTTTCACAAATTTAATCTAGTCCACACTTGAATAGCTTTAAGAAGATGTTTTATCTTTATTAAAGAAATATTACCAAAATGTATAAAATGTAAACTTAATATTATTCCTTATTGTGATGCTTAGAATTTTTCAAATACACCCAGTCCAAATAGCGCATAATCATATTTAACGGGATCTTTTGGGTCTAATTCTCTTAACCTTTTATCAAGTTCTAATAATGCTTTCCCGTCATTTTGCTTCCGTTTTAATAAACCTAATTTACGAGCAACATTTCCTGAATGAACATCTAAAGGACATGATAATTGAGAAGTAGAGAGACTCTTCCATAATCCAAAATCTACACCTCCCTTAGCACCCCTTATCATCCAACGTAAAAACATATGAATACGTTTGGCGGCAGAATTTTTTAAAGGATCACTGACATGTTTCTCTGTTCTAGATAGATGTGGTAAC
The DNA here is from genome assembly GCF_900299535.1 of Aquimarina aquimarini. Classification (GTDB taxonomy): domain Bacteria; phylum Bacteroidota; class Bacteroidia; order Flavobacteriales; family Flavobacteriaceae; genus Aquimarina; species Aquimarina aquimarini. Next base: position 203,588 of record NZ_OMKE01000010.1, read on the forward strand.
GAAAAAAAATCTTTTTTGAAATGGTGAATAGCTAATTGAAAGTTATTCTCTTTTTTAAAGGCTTTAAAAAAAGTTTCCATATCACCATATTTGATGTAAATATGATGCAATGCTGTAATAAAATAGGTGAGATCTGTACTATTAAAAGTTCTATGTACAAAGCCGTCAAAAGATAGAAGATCATTTTTGGTATGATTTATAATGAAATCATGTGGGCTATTGTCTAGAAGAAGCATTAACCGATGTGCATTTTTTAAAATACTCTTTCTATTTCCCCAGGATATTGTAGCTGTAAGGAATCCCGAGATTTCGATATCTTCTTTTTTAGTATATAAGTGTGGAATTTGTATAGGATCTGTCTCTATAAATTTAGGTTGCTCATAAAAAAGAGCTTTTTCATCCAAAAAACCTTTAAGTTCTTCTTTATTTAGTTTTTTCAAATTAAAAATTATTAATGATATGTTTTTATATATCAAGACGTTTGTAATATCAATACAGATTTTTTTTATTTTAAAAATCGAAATATACTGTTAAATACAATAAATTAATTAATAATTAAGTTTAAATTACTTAGATATAATCAAAATAAATGTTATTTATTTGATTTACTATAAATTATAATCGTTTTTATTGTCGATAAATAGCAGTCAGTGATCATTTGTTATTCAAAGGTTAATAGAATGAGGGTTATAGATTATTTAGTTTTAATAAGTAGCTTACAAACGTTAGTTATTTTTGTTGTTTTATTTTTTTATAAATCAAAAAAAGTACATATTAACAGATATCTAGGGTTGTTTTTTGCTACACTGTTTGTTGAGTTGGTAATGCATATGTTGAATATTGTAATTGAGCATCCTGCGATTCATTACCAACCATTACGGTTTGATTTTTTAAGCATGAATTTTTTGTTTTTTTATGCTGTAGAAACTTCAGGGATATGTATTAAACGAAAACTTTATTATTATATTCCAGGTATTATAGAATTCTTATTTCTATCGATATTTTTTGTTACTTTACTTATAAACCCTACTATATATACCACGTTACAACAAATTCATCTTAATACTATTATTCGTATCATAGCTTCTATATATATTATAACATTCTCTGTAATGATTATAAAGGTTAATATAGAGCACAAGAAAAAATTATTTCATTTTTATGAGATTACCAAATTCAAATCATTAAACTGGTTAACTGTTTTTTGTGTAGTATGTATTTTATTTAATATAGTATCACACACATTTCGTATATTTTTTAATCAAGAATATATCAGTATTATTTTTGAGATTACTTATTTATTTGCTCTTTATTATTTAACTATTGCAAGTTTGGTACAAATAAATATAGTCAATGTAACTTCATCTAATGCGGATAAAAAAGAAACTATTGCCGAATTAGAAAATGCAATAAGAATTATTGATGATTATATGTTGGAAACCAAAGCATATTTAAACCCTTCGATTACTCTAAAAATGTTATCCAAAAATGTTAAACTTCCTGAGCGATTAATTTCTAAAGCAATTAATAAGATAGAGCATAAGAACTTTAATAATTATATTAATTATTATAGAATAGAAGAGTTTAAGAAGCTTTTATCAATGGATCGACATAAGAAATTTAGTATTTCTGCCATTGCAAATGAGGTTGGTTTTAATTCTAGAGCATCATTTTATAAAAATTTTAAGGATATCGTAGGCGTTTCTCCTTCATCATACGCTAAAAACACAAGTAGCTGATAGTCAGGAGTAAATAATGTTTCGAAACATGTATTTAGATGTCTTAAATCATGTTATTGGACATTCATTTGTTGTAAGAAGTGTTTTTTTTATTGAATTTAGCATCAACTAATTTTACACAAACTCAATTTATGAATACACTTTCTAAACAGTATTTCAATTCTCGTTTTTTACTTAGAAGTAATAAATTTCTTATAGCTGGTTAACTATAAGAATTTATTCTTGGTTGCTACAAAGCTATAAACCGGACTCTATTTTTTAATTGCAAATTTAGGTTTTATTAGTATCATTTTGATTTACTAAAAAAGCAATTTTAAAATTTGATAATCGAGGGATTAGAATCAAAAACTAACTTTAAATTTTTGATATATAGGGGTATATTTTCACCTTCGAACCGGTTTATACTTTGTTTTTTACAAGATTTACAGCCTCTACATTATAAATTATACCAATTACTTATACTAAGGTTTTCGAAGTTCTTAATTCTTAAATTTTGAATTAAGTCTATAAAAAAGTTATGGTTTTTTTCTAGGGCTTAAATTAATTAACAACTTAACAATATGAAGACAATAAAATTATTGGCGCTTAGCGCTATTATAGTTGGATGTATCTCCTCTTGCCAAAGAGAAGAAATTGCTACAGAAATAAATGAGGTAAGTAATGTTCCTACAAAAGAACAACTCATTAAACTATCAAACATGGGAGTAAACACAAAAAGTGTAACTATTCAATCCCTTAAAAACCTTGATGGTAGTATAGAAGATTATTTTATTAATGGTACAGACCTTGGAATACCTGTAGCAAGTTTGACTGATGAATCGAGCTTAGAAACATTAAAAGATGGGACCAAACAATATAGAACCCGTAACTTAATTTCTAATTCTAATCGCACCGTTGATGTACTAGGATACACTGGTGGAGGTGGTTATGGAATATCTAATACAGGTAGACAAGCTTTGCAAAGAGCAGTTAATAATTATAATAGATTAAATACTTCTCTGAACCTGAGACTTTCTTTTGGAACAAATTATCAAGCAGCAGATATGGTGATTTATGTAGAAAGAAGTTTAGGTAGTGGAGGGCAAGCAGGGTTTCCATCAGGAGGAAGGCCATATAAGTGGGCACGCATTGGGCCAGGAGTAGAGAATAGAGGAGTAGCATATGCTACTCATGTAATCGCTCACGAAATGGGACATTGTATTGGTTTACGTCATACAGATTGGCAACGTAGAGTGTGTGATGGTGGAGCAGAAGGTCAAGGTGCTGATGGAGCAATACATATTCCTGGAACACCTAGAGGTACCGATATTACATCATTTATGATTTCTTGTTCTGCACCAGGAACTAGTCAAACTGGGGCTTTTAATAGAAATGATGTAACTGCAATACAATATCTGTATTAAAATAAAAATGTAAACACAATCAAAGAACTTCGAGAATCTATGCAAAAAGAGGCTGTACATAACACAGCCTCTTTTATTTTTAATTTATTTTTCTGACAATTCTGTTACAATTTTACCATCTACCATTACCAGTTTTCTATCTGCCATATCTGCAAGTTCACGATTATGAGTAACTATGACAAAAGTTTGCCCAAATTGATCTCTAAGTTTAAAAAACAACTGATGTAAATTTTCTGCAGCTTCACTATCTAAATTACCAGAGGGTTCATCAGCAAAAATGACTTTTGGATTATTGATAAGCGCTCTAGCTACTGCAACCCGTTGCTGTTCTCCTCCAGAAAGTTCGTTGGGTTTATGATTATATCGATGAGATAATCCAAGAAAATCCAAAAGCTCTTTAGCTCGTTTTTCTGCTTTATCTTTTGGTGTTTTTTTTATAAATGCAGGAATGCATACATTCTCTAAGGCTGTAAATTCAGGTAATAATTGATGAAATTGAAATATGAAGCCTAAGTTTGTATTTCTAAAAGAGGAAAGATTGATTCCTTTTTTCTTTTTTTTGGTAAAAAGACGATAAACTCCTAAGATTACTAATGGAATTAGGATTAATGAAATTCTAATTGCATTTCTGAGGTAAGTATCAACCATATCAGGAAAAAGGAAGATACAAAATACCACAAAGCCTAAATAAACAATCCTAAAGAAAGGCAGAATGAGAGAAGCACTTTTCAAATTACGAATTTTTGATTCTTCTTTTTGAAGCTCAAAAATATCTGATTCATTAATTGTTAATGATGAATTATTTTTGTCATTATTAGGATTGTCTAATGTGCCAAGAATCTGTAAGAGCGTTGTTTTTCCCGCACCAGAAGCACCAACGATAGATACAATTTCTCCTTTTTTTATATGAAGATCTACACCTTTGAGGACGTGTAAATCTCCGTAGTTTTTATGAATATTTGTTGCTTTAATCATTTACTTTCTATACTTGATGCAGTGAAAGTAATCAATATCATCAGAATCCCCAAGATTATCCTTTAGAAGAACGTTTTAAATTATTCACATCCAAGAAATATACGATTCTTAATGAGAGCGTGTGTTGTATTTGTTGCGTAAATAAATTGTCCAAACTTTGACCGTAATCTAATGTGGACAACTTATCCTCATTAAAAATTTGATTGCGATAGAGTAGGGTAGCCTCACTACCAGGTGCAAACCTCCAATTGAAACTTAAATCAATATTCCAGATATTAAAATTTCTATTTGGATCGTCATCAGAAATATCATAATCAGTTTGAGATTTGGAACCATCTTCATTGAGAAGATAAAATACATTATCTGTGTAATCTGCTGTACTCCAGAAGTTTCTGAATCGTAAGTTTATCGATTTATATGGATCAAAATTATAACTGGCATTTAAGGAATTTTCTAAAGAAACTACATCTCGTTTCCCTAGAAAAACATCGGTTCCATTATCATCAACATATCCAAAATTATCAGGGCGATAGAAGTATTCTGATCGCCATATAAGCAATAATTTATCAGAAAATCGATATCTGGGAGAAACCTCTATTCTATAGATTTTTTGAGGGTCATCAAACCATTGTCTTGTTCCAACACTAACATCATATGCAAATTTTTTTCTATAATCAGATGAAATAAACATTCTTCCACCAAGGCTGGGATTAAAAGTTACAAACCTTCCTTTTACTCTTGGTTCAAAATAATTTTTATTTTTTGAATTGTAAACAGTATTTCCTCCAAAAGCAAATCGATTTCTAGCCATAAAAAACCAATCAGCACCAAGGCTATTTTGTGTTTGAATGCTAGGACTATATAATCTACGGTGTCGTGTGAAAATATTAACTCTATAATTATTGAACCATCCTTTGGGTTCAAAAATTTGATACGAGGCATTTATTCTGAAATTATTAAAATTATTTCTAAAACTTACCCCAAGATCATTTATATCATAGGTTGTATTTGATAGATCATGCCCAAATCCATATCTAAATTTACCTTTGATGCGATCAAAATCTAATTCAGAAGCAAAACCACCTATATTATCTTTAGGTAAATTTACCTGACTCACCATAGATCTTCCTGTAAGTCGATAGGAATTAGATTTGTTGGTAAGGTTCCAAACTAATCCAGTTACGTTTCCATTTCTAAAATCACTTCCTTCTCGAGTTACATTTGTATTTATCAATGATACAGAGGAGTTATTGTTAAATTGCTGATCTAGTACAAAAACGTTATAATTAGTTAGTGGTTCTACTGTTTCTTTTCGATGTGCTCCTGTAATAGTATCTGTAATCTGTATTTCTGTTTTTTCTGTAATAGCATTCAAGAATCCAATACCTAATTTACCACTAGTTCTTCCAGAAACTTTTAGTGCATTAAGCAAATTTATTTTGGAAGGAGCATCTTCTGCTACCTCATGAGTAGCTAGATCATCATCTGATATGGATTTAGAAGGTCTTCCCCCAATTCTTCTTGAAAAGAATACATTACCTTTATTAAATAATTCTGTACCTTCAGTAAAGAATTGTCTATTTTCTCTAAAAGTTTGTTCAAAGGGTCCAAGGTTAAGGCGAACTTCATCAAAAGCTGCTTGACCAAAATCGGGGATAAGAGTAGCATCGAGCGTAAAACCATCACTCAATCCATACTTTACGTCCATTCCTGCACTAAAATCAGCTTTATTTTTTTTATCATTATGAGAAACAAGACCTTGTATAAAAGGAAAGAATGTAAGTCTTGTTGGGGGATCGATATTATGTACCCCTTTTACTAATCCATTATATTGTGTACGTTGCCCTTTGCTATTATCTATAAAATTCCAAGTATATGTTTGATTTCTACTCAAAGATCTTCTAAAAAAATTAATACTCCAATCTTGTATGTCTACTTCAGGAAATCGCAATGCATTATAAGGTATTTTGAATTCTGCATACCATCCTTTATCATCAAAAGATACTTTAGCATCAAAAACAACATTATAACTAAAATCTTGATTAAATTGATCAGCTCTTGCATCACCTATAGTACCCGCACTAGTAATAAAAAACCTAGTTTCATTAACCCCATCATTATAGGTGTTTATTGCTATACTAAAAAAATCTGCCTGCACAAATATATCATCTCTTTGACTAAATTGACGTAGTATCTCATCAGGTTGGTTATCATGTAAATAAACACCAAAATAAACGGCTTTGTTATCATAGGCCATTTTTACTTCGGTTTGTAAATCTTTAGGGATTTCACCTTCATTACCAGGCCTCCACATTTTAAATTCACCGTGAGCAGGTAATGTTTGCCATACAGTATCATCTAGGATACCATCAATTTTTGGAGGATTACTTATTCTTTTCGCAATAATTTCTTTTCTTTCTTGCGCAAAAGAGCATAGAGAAAAGAGTAGCAAAAATGTAACAAAATTTTTTTTGCGTAATTGTATAACCATAAACATGTAATAAAAAACTTACTTTTTTGTATTATTTGTAAAACTATGCTTGTAATGTAAGATGTCGTGCTAATAAAAAGTTAAAATAGGGAAAATACCTTATTCTTATAGGTATTTTTGTTAAAAAATGTTAATATGTTGTTATGGAGAATACTAAGTTAGAGGTGGCTGTACTGGCTGGAGGTTGTTTCTGGTGTACAGAAGCTGTTTTTCAAAGAATAGAAGGGGTTGAAGTGGTCACTTCTGGATTTACAGGAGGAACTATTAAAAATCCTGCTTATAGAGAAGTAACTACAGAAAGAACAGGTCATGCAGAGGCTGTAAAAATAGAGTTTGATGCTAGGCGTATTAGTTATAAAGAATTATTAGAGATTTTTTTTGCCACTCATGACCCTACGACACTTAATCGTCAAGGAGCAGATCGTGGAACTCATTATCGAAGTGCTATTTTTTGTACAGATGAACAACAACAAAAAATAGCGGAAGAATTTATTGAGACTTTAGAAGAAGAGAAAATTTTTGATAAACCAATTGTTACACAGGTGGCTAGATTCGAGGCTTTTTATAAGGCAGAAATAGATCATCAAGATTACTATAACCAAAATAGTAATCAAGGGTATTGTCAATTTGTGATCAACCCAAAACTTAAGAAATTAAATAGTACCTTTAAAAATAAATTGAAAAAAGAAATACAGAATTAATTGCTATGCCGTATAAGAATTTTGAAGAGTATAATATAGAAGTAACTGAAGGAGTAAAAGAAAAATTTGAGTCAATTATAAAAGATTTGGGAGAAGATACAACACGAGAAGGTATTGTGAAAACACCTGAACGTGCTGCAAAAGCGATGCAATTTCTTACTCAAGGATATCATCAAGACCCTACCGAGATATTAAAAGGAGCGATGTTTAAAGAGGATTATGATGATATGGTAATTGTAAAGGATATAGAGTTATATTCATTATGTGAACATCATATGTTACCATTTTTTGGAAAAGCTCATATTGCTTATATTCCTAATGGTCATATTGTTGGGCTTAGTAAATTACCAAGAATTGTAGATGTATTTGCCAGACGTTTACAGGTACAAGAGAGATTGACTCATGATATTCTTGAATGTATTAATACAACTCTAAAACCAAAAGGAGTTGCTGTTGTTATAGAAGCTTCTCATATGTGTATGATGATGAGAGGGGTACAAAAACAGAATTCTGTAACTACTACCTCAGGTTTTAGAGGGCAATTTGAAAAAATAGAAACTAGATCAGAGTTTTTGAGATTAATTACTGCCGATTTAACATAATACATTTTTGGAATACTCTTTGCTCTAATCATAGTATATTAACCCCTTAACTATTTAACTATGGTAAAAGACAAATACAAAAAATTAGGACTGAGTATTCTTTTTGATGGACTCGGAATGGTAACTTATTTATTTCCAGGTGTTGGTGAGTTTGGAGATGTAATATGGGCACCATTGGCTGGCTGGTTGATGACTAGAATGTATAAGGGCAATGTAGGAAAGGCTGCTGGTGTATTTACACTTGTAGAAGAAGCATTACCTGGATTAGATGTAATACCAACATTTACAATTATGTGGGTATACACTTATGTTGTCAAAAAAGAAAAAGTAAAAGATATTATTGATATTGATGTGTCTTAATCTTTAAAAAAACGAGCAAGCCCCATTCTGCTAAGCATTTTTTTCTCAAAACCCCAGAAGAACTTGAATTGACCAACAAGCCAGCCTACGATAAGTAATAATATTTGATATATTGGAAATATAAGTAATATTCTTAATGGCCAATAAATCCAACCATTTGTGGTTTCTCGTGCTAGCCCTATAAGAGTTAGTATCGGATCAGAAATACGTGCCGAGGTAGAACCTGTTATAGCAAAGCCTATAAAAATGGCAATAAGCTCCCATCGGTAGGTAATAGCCCATTTTTTTTCAAGAATTTTAAAAAGTTTTAATGTAATAAATAGAAGTAAAAAAAACACAAAAAGTACCAAGGCAGATAGTGTTCCAATATAGATACTATCTGTTTGATTTATTGGTAGCGTGTTCAGAATATATTTACTGATTAAATATGAAGAAAATAATAGACTTATAGTGCCTAATATAGGAAAAATGAGTTGCCAATTATATTTTATTTCCCAACGTTTCTTAAATTTTTGCATAGTACAAAAATACGATTAAAATCAAAATGAACCTCTTCTAGAGACAATAAAACGTTGCTTATATCGCTGTTCAAAATACAAGAAATAATTATAGAGAAGATAATTTACTTCGTATCCATAATGCGTAAAAGAATCATAGTTTATTTGCTGAACATATAGGTTAGGATCAAAACGTAAAGGTTGTAATACTCTTTGATTATATTGAGTAACATATAAATTATTTCTGGTTTCTAAAAAGCGTTCAGAATAAAAGCCTCTTGGCCTTTGTGTGACTATCCAAGAATTAAATCCAGGTTCTATTATTAGAATTTCATATTCTAAGCTATCATTAGCAATTCTTATTGTATCAGATTTAGTGTTTCTAGAAGTTGTATGTATATTTCTATTTTTTGTAGTAGTACAACTATAGAATACTATGCCTATAAATAATATGTATATTAAATTTTTCATTTGTTGTGATATATCGTTTTTAAAATCAAATAGAATACTATTAAAAGTATTTCTTAGGTTTTAATGATTGATATTCGGATATATAAATGTCAAAAAAGGAAACTAATACTTCTGAATAGAAACTTTTTTAATTGTATTTCTTGCTTTTAATTTGTTAATATATACACTGGAATTACTTTCTAATTTATTATTAATTACTTAGGTTAATTCAAGTCTATTTCAATACGTAAAGTTTGATTACCACGAACAGTCATTGTCTTATTTATAGAAAAGGAGTTAGAGAATATGTTTCTGTAATTATGAGTACTGCCAGAATTTACATTGACTAAATTACCGTTTACAAAACTGTATTGAACAAAAGCATCGTCATTATTATTATAAGACCAAAACTCAAGTGTATAATCATAATCTCCAGGTGATATGTTTGAAAATCTTATTTGTTTTTTACCTAGTCCACCTACTTGTCTTTCAGAATTATTCTTATCGTGTAAAACTACACGAACATTTGCTAAGTCGTAATAGTTTGGAACATTAAAATTAAATTCAATAGCTCCTTTATCAAAGGCGGTACCTATTCCTCCAGTAGTATAGTTATTAGTACTTTCTATTTCTATATCATCTGTACTACATGCTAAAACCCCTAGCGTCATAAATATGATTATTAAAGTATTTTTAATTTTCATCTTTTTAATTAGTATTGTTAAATTATTTATTCTCGGAGCGATTTACAAGTATTATGCAAAATCGATTTTACAAAATTATTTAAAAAAAGAATGGGATTATGTTGTAGAAATTATAAAATCTAGTAATGGAAGTAAATTATGTGGCTAGGTGATTATAAATTCCAAAAATTGATTTGACTTTCTTCGATTTCTTGAATCTCTGTGAGATTTATATCCATACGGTACATAATTAATTCTGTAAATCGATTTGTAGCAAATTCTTGATTGTATCCATTTGAATAGAGAATTCCAGCACCATTGGTAGCAGTACAACGACCCAGCGTATAATTACCAGTTCTGAGTACAGTTCCTGATCGCCTTATCGTTTGGGCAATATTTGCACGAATAAATGAAAATTGTTGCCATTGATTATTAGTATTAGATGCATGTCGTACAGGATTGCTACAGCAAATACCAGAGTCAAAATAAACTCTGTTATTGGTCCAGTTAATATGAATAGACCACCTGTCTCTACTTACTCCAGCTCGTCGGGTACCAAAAGAAAATTGATTATTAGAAGTAGAATATAGTACAGTAAGTATAGTTCCGTTAACTCCTGCATTGGTCAATAGTTGTATACTAGTATTGATATCTAATCTGTCATTGATACCATCGCCAAAAAAATAGGGCCTTACTGGGTTTGTAATAAATCGAGGTTGAAAAGCATTTGTGTTTTGAATAGCATTTCTACCCAATCCACTTTGATCATACCAAATAACGATAAATACATTTGCACCGCCTCGCCAGGTATTAATTGCTTCAACATCTACTATGTCATTGTCTGCCCATCCAAAATCTTGTTCCATATTGTCACTATCTCTTCTTAGCCGGATCAATGGGCCGTTGTAGTCGGATTCTAATACACGCAAAGAATAGGCAAAACTAATATTGTTTAATTTTTCATCAAGAATATGAGAAGGCCTAATAGTAGGGAAGTGGTTGTATTGACCAATCTGACTATGACAAAAGACTGAAAAGAGAAGGCATATAAAAAATAAAACTCTTGTCATATCAATTAATTTCTTTTTAAATCTCCTGTAACATGAAAAACGTTTGTACTAGTGCTTACAATTCCTGCTCCTGCATCTAATCCAGCAGTTTTAAATCTAAGTAGCCTATTTTTAATAGTAACACCTCCTGCTCCAGATATAGTTATTTTTCCATTTCCAATTTGATAAATACTAATATTATAACCTATAGGAAGACCATTAGGAATAGTTAATGTAATATCTGTTATACTATCAAATGTTAAAATATTTCCGTTATCGTTCTCTGTAAGTGTATAATTTCCTGTTTTAGGAAATACAGAAGGAGGAGTTAATAATTCTTTCCATTCTGTACCATTAAATTCAAAAACCTTTTTTTTATCAGTATCAAATATCAATGCTCCTTCTTGTATTGTTATAGTTGATATACTATTAATATCTGCTGTAGTAGCTCTTGGGAGTACTAATAGTGCATTTGCATCAATTTGTGAAATAGCATGAATAGAAGAAGTAAATAATACTAAAAACAATAGTTTTCTCATAACAAAAATGGATAAGAAGAGTGCAAAAAAGGCTTACTAAAGTTTTAATACTTCTGTAAGCCCTGATTTTATGTGATTTCTAATTTTAAATCAGAAAAAATAGATTATTTTCCAAAAAGTCCTCCGAGGAGTCCTCCTAATCCACCTTTTTTGCCTCCACTATTACTTAACAACATACCAGCAACATCATCAAGGATACTTCCATCACCATCTGCATCTAGAAAAGATTCTATCAATGATTGTTGTTGCGATCCTCTAGCTCCACCAGAAAGGTTTCCAAGTAGACTGGTTAATCCATTGGTATCTGTTACATTGTTTTGCTGTGCTTGTTTACCAAGAACTCCCATAAGAATAGGGGCAGCTACTTTTAATATTTGAGCAACAGAACCAGCATCGATACCAGATTTTTGACTTAGTGCATTTTCTACAGCAGGTTGTTTACCTCCTAAGATGTGACCAAGAATACCAGCACCATCATTAGTAACACTTTGGTCAACACCACCTTCGAACAAACCTCCTAGGTTATCCAATATTCCTCCGCTATGTTTACCAGTAATAGCTCCTAATAAGCCTGAAGCTCCTTCTGGAGTTGCTGCATTTTTTTGCATTGCTCCCATTAATACAGGCATAGCCATACTTAATAAACTTCCAGTTTTATCCTCAGATTGTCCTGTTTGTGAACTTACACCATTGATAATCTGCTTACCTACTGGGCTATTCAAAAGTTCTAAAATTCCTGACATAGTAAAATATATTTTTTTTAATGAATTTAAATTTACATTTTTAATATTAAAATTCAGAATTTGAAGTCATTTTATTTTGATTAAAATAGGATGAAATGCAATTTTATAAGGTAAAAAGTATAAAAAAACGTCATTTCCGTAATGGAGATGACGTTTTACTATACAGTTAGTTTTTATAATTAATTCAGAATATCTATAATTTGATCTGCTAGTTCTTGACCGATACGATCTTGAGCTTCACCTGTGGCTGCACCAATATGTGGTGTCAAAGATATTTTGCTATTCATTAATACCTTGATTGCTGGATTAGGTTCATTTTCAAATACATCAAGTCCTGCAAAACCAAGTTTTCCTTTTTCTAAAGCATCTACCAATGCTACTTCATCAATTACACCACCTCTTGCAGCATTAATGATTCCAGCACCATCTTTCATCTGCTCAATTTCAGGTTTTCCGATAACGTACTCTTTTTGTGCAGGTACATGCAGTGTAAAAAAGTCTGAATTTTTAAGTACTTCTTCTTTAGAAACTGTTTTAATTTTGAAATTCAAAGATTGCCCATCAAAAAAGTCAATAGGGATTTCTATCTCATCAATAAATGGATCATACGCAATAACATTCATACCTACTCCGATTGCTATTCTTGCTGTTGCCTGACCAATACGTCCAATACCAATAACTCCAAGAGTTTTACCTCTAAGTTCTATACCAGAACCATAAGCCTTTTTAAGATTTTTGAATTTACTATCACCTTCCAGAGGCATATTACGATTAGAATCATGTAAAAATCGTACGCTTCCGTATAAATGAGCAAAAACTAATTCGGCAACAGAACCAGAAGAAGCTGCAGGAGTATTTATAACATGTAATCCTTTTTCACGAGCATACGCCACATCTATATTATCCATTCCTACACCACCACGACCAATAATTTTGAGAGAAGGACAATTGTCAATAATATCTGTTCTTACTTTGGTGGCACTACGAACCAGTAATACAGTAATTTCGTTTTCGTTAATATAATTAACTAATTGATCTTGAGCTACAGTTGTTGTCAAAACTTTGAATCCTTTTTTTTCTAAAGCTTCAATACCACTTTGAGATACCCCGTCGTTTGCTAATACTTTCATTATTATAAATCTTAAGTTTTTAGTTTTACATCTATATTGGTTATGCTTTTCGTTCTAGGTCACCCATTATGTCAACAAGTGTAGCTACGCTTTCTAGAGTCATTGCGTTATACATACTGGCTCTATACCCTCCAATACTTCTATGGCCATTAATTCCATTGATACCAGCTTCGTTCCACATAGCGTCAAAAGTTTCTTTTAGATCTTCATTTGCCAGTGTAAAAGTTGCATTCATATTTGATCTATCTTCCTTGGAAGCGAATCCTTTAAAAAGAGGATTGAGGTCAATTTCAGAATAAATTAATTTTGATTTTTTTTCATTTAATTCTTCTATAGCAGCAATACCACCTAGTTTCTTAAGCCATCTCATGGTAAGCATAGAAACATAAACAGAATATACAGGAGGAGTGTTAAACATACTTCCTTTACTTATATGCACTTGATAATCCAGCATTGATGGGATTTGTCTTTCTATTTCACCAAAAATATCCTCTTTGACTATAACCAAAGTAGCTCCTGCAGGACCCATATTTTTCTGTGCACCCGCATAGATTATACTAAATTTAGAAAAATCTAATTGTCTTGAGAATATATCACTACTCATATCACATACAAGAGGAACATTAGTAGAAGGAAATTCTTTTAATTGTGTACCGTAGATAGTATTATTACTGGTAAGGTGTAAATAATCTAGATCATTAGGTATATCAAACCCTTTAGGGATAAAATTAAAATTGGAATCCTTTGATGAAGCTACTTCTATAATTTCTCCAAAAAATTTAGCTTCTTTAAGAGCTTTATCACTCCAAGCTCCAGTATTGAGATAGCCTGCTTTTGTTTGTAATAAATTATAAGCTGTCATTAAAAACTGAGTACTGGCTCCACCTTGAAGAAATAAAGCTTTGTATCCTTTACCTTCTAGGCCTAATAATTCTAGAGCGAGACTACGAGCTTCCTCCATAACATCAACAAAATCTTTGCTACGATGTGATATTTCTAGAATAGAAAGCCCCGAGTTATTAAAATCTAACACTGCTTGTGATGCTTCTTTAAATACTTCTTGTGGTAAAATACAAGGACCAGCGCTAAAATTGTGCTTTTTCATGTGATAATGTTTGTTGTTTTTAATAACCACATGGAATCTTTGACAATTATAATCATGTATCCAATATTATTTTATACAATGATTAATTTAATTGTGTCAGTTTCATCAGTAGTTTTATTGTTGTTAAATAGAATGGTTTTATTGTCTTTTCTTTACTTTAAAACAGCGTTAGAGAAAACAAGACAAAGGTGCTAATAATATGATACATATTCGTTATCAAAATGATAAATTATTTAATTAATTTTTGCTAAAAATTGAATTATATCGATACCATCTGCATAATCTGAAAGACTCGGTTGCTGAGTTTGTCCGAATTCAATATTTTCTGAGGACAAGGCTGGACCTACAATACATTGTATCTTATCTTTATCACTTTGTATTTTTTGATTCAATACATCTATTGAATCATACGTTTCATAAAATAGTGTGGCAATGGGAGATGCATAACTTGTATCTTCTTTTAGCATTAGAAAACCGTTTTCTAATAACTTATAATTACTCATAAGATATACAGCTTTGTTATAATCATAATTATTAGCATATTTTGCGCTGTTAATAATATCATGATAGGAATATATAGCTTCAAAAAAAGAATCAAAATTATAGTCTGTTGGAACCATTATTTTGGATACACTTCTGCAACCTAAACCATAATATCTAAAAATATCTTCCCCTAGAGCATTTAATTGTTCTTTACTTTCGTTTCCTGTAAGAATTGCAATAGAGTTTCTGTTCTTGCGAATGATATTAGGAACTTTACCAAAATAATATTCAAAATAACGTGCAGTATTATTACTTCCTGTAGCAATAATAGCATCAAAATTTTTAAATTTATCAGAGGAAAAGGTTATTGATTGCTCAAACCTAGGTTCAATAGCAATTAGATAAGAAGCAAGAAAAGGTAGTAATTGATTGTCATTAGAAGATTGTTTTACAATTACATGGTGTCCAGAAATCAATACACAAAGAAAATCATGAAAACCAACTAATGGTATATTTCCTGCCATGATAATACCTACAGTTTTTGGTTTTACTTCTTTTATAGTATAAGAAGATAACCATTCTGTTAAGTTGTTTTGAGTAAGTGCATTACTCCATTGTTGAATAGAGAAAATAACATTTTCTTCTGTAAACCATCCATTATGGTGTACTGCAGAAGTAATCTTATTTGTCATCTTGTCAAAAAAATCATCATTTGCAAGGATATGGCTAACTTTCTCATAACCAGTGTTTTTGAATTGATTTAAGAACTTTCCTAATTCAGAAAAAGCTTTGATACGGTCATTTAATAACATCTCTTATTTGTTTATCACTAGTTTACGAGTTATTTTTGTGCTACAAATTTAGAATAAAAAAGAGCTATGGCAATTATAATAACAGATGAATGTATAAACTGTGGTGCTTGTGAGCCAGAATGCCCAAATACTGCAATTTATGAAGGTGCAGATGACTGGAGGTATGCTGATGGAACAGATCTTGAAGGAGATGTTGTCCTGCCTGGTGGAAAAAATGTGAATGCCGATGAGGCACAAGAGCCAGTAAGTGATGAGATATATTTTATCGTCGCTGATAAATGTACTGAATGTAAAGGTTTTCATGAAGAGCCACAATGTGCAGCTGTATGCCCTGTGGATTGTTGTGTTCCAGATGAAGATATAGAGGAAAGCGATGATTTCTTATTACAGAAACAAGCTTTTCTACATAAATAAGAAGGTTTAATATAACTTATAGTATAAAAACCTGCCTTAAAGCAGGTTTTTTTATGGTCATTTTTTAAATTTTAGTATTTTCGTTGCAAAACAACCTCAAATCAAAAAAATAAAAAATGACAAAAAAAATAGCAATCTTTGTTTTATTTACAGTAATCTCTATTACTTCTTATGGTCAATATCGTTGGGAAGTTTCTGCGGGAGGTACTTTTTCTAAATTAAATCTTGATAATACAGAAACTACTGGAGGAGCTGGCTTTTATGTTAATGCTGGATATGGATATGTAATGGGGGTGAGAGCCAGAACTAGTATTGTATTTTCTTTAGACCTTTTACAACGTAATAGTGAGATAGAAGGGCAAGGGGATGCAAAAACCCTTCAAGTTGGTTTTAATCCAAAATTTAGATACTTAACGGGAGATGGTAAAGACAGGTTTCGTGGTTTTATTAATGTAGGGCCTTCTTTTAGAGTAAATACAAATTTTGAAATAAACGGAATCGAATTAGAAGATGAAGCTTATGAGAAACTAATTATTGGTGGGGTATATGGTGTAGGATTTTCTCAAATGATTGGAGAGATGTTTGATGTCATCGCAGAAGTAGGAGTTATGAATGATTTTGTTGATAATATTACTGATACCAATAGTAAGTTTTTTGATGTATATGCAAGGGTAGGAGTTCGGTTTAGAATCTATGATGCAAGACGATAACCTTATATAGGTAAAAATAAACGATGTAAAAAAGTTCCAAAATTTTGGAACTTTTTTATGTTTATAATATTTTTTCTAATTAATTAGAGAAAGGAAGTAATAAGCAAAAAATAAAGCGCAATTCCATTTGAGAACGCGCTTCTATAAAAATAGTTACTTAGACGATGAATGATTTAATACTCCATCAATGCATCTCTGTATTCTTTTAGGTCAGATATATTCATTCTATTATTTAGACTTTTTGTAAGCGAAACCAAGTATTTAAGACTCTCTACAGGATCTACAGTTGTCTGATTGGCTACTTCTGCACCTTCTTCTATAGGTTCATCATCTGGAATTGGTATGAGAAACGAATTGTTTTGTTCTATATGTTCATAGGTAAATCTAAGGACTTTTACTACGAGTGGAACTTGCTGTTCTAAAGCATACGTTCTTAAATTTTTAAGATCTTCTATCAGTGTATCTGTATTAATACCTGTTTTATCAAGATCTTCCAGAATTTTATCAATTAACTTGATTGCTTTTTTATTTTCCAAATGGGTAAAATTATGTGGATGATTAACTACTAACGATTGCAAATTTAAATTTTTCCTGCTTTATGGAGAATCAATTCAAAGGATTTATTTGTAGAAATATTAGTTTTATTTTATTTAGTATAATTTAACATTATTTTGATTTTTAATGTAAAATACTGATTATCAATTAATTAAATGTGTTTTGTGGCTTTTGTAATATTATTCCAGCTAAAGTTTGAGGTAAAACCGTAACCTAGTTTGAGACAAACCTCTTTATCTTTGACAGGTATTCCAATTACAATTTTTCCCTTACTTTTTTTGTTTTCCCCAACACTTACCTCCTTAATCCTAAGGAGGTAAGTTCTTCTTAGACCATTTCTAAAATAGATGCTTTATATCTTTTTTTGAGTTTAACTGGTTGTATTCAAGTGTTTTGTGTTTTTGTTTTTTTGGAAATAAAGTGAGTTTTTTTATTTTTCTTGCTCTAAAAGAGCAATTTCATAATTAGAATTAATTATTACTGAGTTATTGACAACTTTGACTTTTTTGCCCGAATATTGATCAATTAATATAGTTCCTTCAGGAAAAATGGAATCAATTTTAATTGTTTTCTCTCCTTTAGCAAGGTCTAGTCCAATTACTACTTTATCTGAAACTCCATTGATATTATATTTCCTTGAAAATACATAAGGTTTTTTTGAAATCATTTTGTGTTTCCCAGCACCTATAGAAGGGTGATTTTTCCTGAAAACCCCTAATTTCTGCCAATGACCCAATAATAATTTTGTCTTTTCTTCTTTTATACCTTCCCAGTTCATATTTGATCTGAGTGTTGCATCTCCTTCAGTTCCTTCAATTATAAGGGGTCTAGCCAATTCATCACCATAATATATTTGTGATACTCCAGGTGTTAGCAATAATTTGGTAGCAGATTCATAAGTGTTACTTCTATTTTTATCAAAAGGTTTATCATCATCATGAGAACTTATATAATTCATGATACTTTTACCAATAAGGCTTGTGTATAATGTTTTGCTGTATTTGCTGAATAGTTCTTCATACGATAGTTTTGCTGCATCATATTTAAACTGAAAATTGATCATATTATCAAACCCTCTGGCAAAATAATCAACTTTACGATCGCCAAAATCATAGTATCTTTTGCCATCAATACCATATCCATATAATTCACCTAGAACATAGAATTCATTATCGTCAAGTACTTTTTCAGGATTATTTGATTTCCATTCTTTAAAAGCTAATCTAGCTTGTTCAGTGAGAATACTCCAAGCTTCTTCTTCTACATGTTTTACAGTATCTACTCTATATCCATCTATTCCCAATTCTCTAACATAGTCTGTTAGCCATTTTATGATATAGTTTTTTGGAGATCTTTTTAATTTTGTGTTATTAAAGAAAGTATCAATTTCTGCTAACTCTTTTTCTAATCTACCTTCAGCTTTCCATTTATCAATTAATAGTTGAGGAAGCTTTACATTTTCATTACTCTCTGTTTTGATATCAGGCAAATTCTTTACTAAAGTACAGTTAATAGTGGTTTCATAGTCTTTATATGTACAATGAGGAGAAGTACGTACCCAACTATCAGGCCATACTGGGTCTTCTTTTGTTACTGGGCCTGTATGATTCATCACAACATCCATGAGTATTCTTATACCATTATTGTGGGCAATGTCTACAAGTTGTTTTAATTCGTCATAAGTTCCATAATTAGGATCAATATTAGTCCAGTCTTTTGCCCAATATCCATGAAAACCATATGTGTTTCCTGTTCCTTCATTTATGCTTCCATGTATTTGTTCTACTACAGGAGTAATCCAAATGGCATTAATACCTAGTTCTTTAAAGTATCCATCTTCAATCTTTTGTATGATTCCTTTTATATCACCTCCTTCAAACCCTCTTAACTTACTTGTTTTTTTTGTTCGACCTAATTCTTTGTCATTATTAGAATTTCCGTTGTTAAACCTATCGGTAAGTAAAAAATATACATTGGCACCTTCCCAGACAAAAGGGAGTTCTTTTGATACTTGCTTATTGGTACTATTTGTATCATTAGATTGAGGTGGATTGCTTTTTGGTTTTTCTGAATCACTTTTACACCCTATAATAAGGCTAAAAAGAAAAAAAAGAATTATTCGCATACTTGTATTCATATATACTTAGGGATTTAAAATGCTAAACTATAAAATCTCTCTCAGAAATAAGAGAAGTAACGTTTATGAAATTCAAAAAAATAACCACAGTTTACTTAAGTAAGAACGATATGCTAATTATAATTATATAAAGAATTGATAGAATTAATTTTTATTTTTTTATAAAAATACTGTTCCTTTGAAGGCAAAACTATAAAAATGATCAAAATTAAGGCTTGGATCTCTGCAGCTAGATTAAGAACATTACCGTTATCGATTTCAGGAATTATAGTTGGTTCGGCTTTGGGGTTTCAAGATTTTTTAGGAAGCTCTATTTTTTGGTTGGCTATTGCTACTACATTAGGATTGCAAATTTTATCAAATTTTGCTAATGATTATGGAGATGGAGTGAAAGGAACTGATAATGAAGATAGGGTAGGGCCAAAAAGAGCTTTACAGAGTGGAGCAATATCAAAGCAAGAAATGTATAAAGGAATTATTTTTACTGCTATTGTAACACTAGTTTTTGCAATTACACTTATATATGTATCCTTTGGAAAGGAGAACTTTTTTTATTCTGTATTATTTTTTGGATTAGGTATTGGTGCAATAATAGCGGCAGTAAAATATACGATGGGTAGTTCTGCATATGGATATAGAGGGTTAGGAGACGTTTTTGTATTTGTTTTTTTTGGACTTGTAAGTGTTGTGGGATGTTACTTTTTGTTTACTAAAGAGTTGAATTTTTATGTGTTTTTACCAGCAATAACTATTGGGGTGTTAAGTACAGCTGTGCTTAACTTAAATAATATGCGGGATTATCAAGGAGATAAGAAAGCAGGAAAAAATACGCTAGTTGTAAAATTAGGGATTGCACATGCAAGAAAATACCATTATACTTTATTAGTGGTTGCTATGTTATCTATGTTAATTTACCTTTATTATACCTATCAAAACAATATAGATTTATTATTCTTAATAGCATTTATACCTTTATTGATTCATATAAAAAAGGTGGTAGGGACTAATGTACCTAAATTATTAGACCCAGAACTTAAAAAGATAGCTTTAACAACATTTTTATTATCTATTTTATTTAGTCTGGGGCAGATTTTTTAATTTAGTGCAAATCTGCTATCATAAGCTATGATAGTATTTTATTATTAAAATAACTAGTCTCATTATCTAATTAATGAAACTAACTTTTATAGAGAACACATGAAAATTACGTTTTACGGGCACAATACTTTATTAATAACAATTAATGAAACAAATGTTTTGATAGATCCATTTATTTCAGGAAATCCATTGTCAAAAGATAAAATAGATATAAATGATATAAAAGCGGATTATATCCTACTTACACATGCGCATCAAGATCACGTTCTTGATGCAGAAGCTATTGCAAAAAATAATAAAGCGATTATTGTTTCTAATCATGAGATAGCAACATATTACCAAAATCTTGGTATAGAAGTACACCCAATGAATCATGGGGGAGCATGGAATTTTAATTTTGGAAAAGTAAAATATGTAAATGCAATTCATACCAGTAGTTTTGCTGATGGTACTTATGGAGGGCAACCAGGAGGGTTTATTATAGAAAGCACAGAAAAATCTATTTATATAGCTGGTGATACTGCATTGACAATGGATATGAAGTTAATCCCATTAAGATATACGTTGGATTTAGCAATATTACCTATTGGAGATAATTTTACAATGGGAATTGAAGATGCTGTAATTGCAAGTGATTTTATCGAATGTGATAAAATATTAGGAGTGCATTATGATACTTTTGGTTATATAGAAATAGATCATAATGTAGCAAAACAAAGCTTTGCTGAAAAAAATAAAGAATTGATATTATTGAATATTGAAGAAAGTATAACGTTATAATGAATGCCAGATATTATAAATATATTCTTCAATTCAAAAGACCAAGCGGTACATCTAGAGGAGTACTAAAAACTAAAGAAACCTGGTTTATTGTAATTAATGATAAAGGGAAAGAAGGAATTGGTGAATGTGGAATTTTAAGAACATTAAGTATTGATGATCGACCCGATTATGAGGATAAATTAAAGTGGGTTTGTGAGAATATACATTTAGGTGTTGATAGGTTATGGCGAGAGCTTATAGAGTTTCCTAGTATTCAGTTTGGTGTAGAGATGGCATTTAAGTCATTAGAAAGTGAATCCCCTTTTGTATTATTTCCTTCAGAATTTACTCAGGGAAAAGCCTCTATATTGATTAATGGGCTTATATGGATGGGAGAAAAAGAATTCATGAAGCAACAAATTGAGGATAAACTAAAAGCTGGGTTTAATTGTATAAAAATGAAAATTGGGGCAATTGATTTTGATACAGAATTAGATTTGTTAGCCTATATACGATCACAGTTTTCTTCTGATACAATTGAATTAAGAGTAGATGCAAATGGAGCATTTGCACCCAGTGAAGCATTAGATAAACTAAAACTGTTATCTAATTATCAATTGCATAGTATAGAACAGCCAATACGACAACATCAGCATAATGAAATGAAATTGTTGTGTAAAAAGACATCACTACCAATTGCCTTGGATGAAGAATTGATAGGAGTTTTTGATCTAGAGGATAAGAAGAAACTTTTAGATACCATACGGCCACAATACATTATTTTAAAACCAAGCCTCATAGGAGGGCTTAAAGGAACCAAAGAATGGATAGATATTGCATCATCTATGAATATAGGTTGGTGGATTACCAGCGCGTTAGAGAGTAATATAGGCTTGAATGCGATAGCACAATTCACTTATACATTACAAAATAAAATGCCGCAAGGATTGGGTACAGGAGCATTGTATACCAATAATTTTGAATCCCCATTAGTTGTTAGTCAAGGAACATTGACTTATGACTCACAAAAAAAATGGGAAGTAAACTACTTAACTTAATAAAAAAACTTACTTATACATGTATATTACTCAAGGAAGAAAAGGAAAATTAGGAATGTGGAAATATATTCCTATTCCTTTAGGATTTATAGGATTAATGGCTGTCAATTATTTAGCAACCAAAATGCTTAATATGGATACAGAAGAAGTGATGAGACAACAAATAGAATCTATTGGTAAGAATGGGTTGTTTCTTCAATTATTGCTACCGTTTGCATTTTTTCTGGGAGGTTTGCTTTTTTGGGTTCGATTTGTACATCAACAAAGTCTTGTATCATTGACAACTAGCAGAAAAAAGATAGACTGGAGTCGTGTGTTTTTTGTGTTTTTTCTAATGGGAGGTTTTATTGTGATTTCAACATTGATAACCTATTATGCAGATCCAGGTGCATATCAATATAATTTTAACCTCATTCCATTTTTAATCCTTTCTATTATAGCAATACTATTTATCCCATTACAAACAAGTTTTGAGGAATATTTGTTTAGAGGATACCTAATGCAAGGTTTGGGATTATCTTTAAAAAATAAGTGGGCTCCTTTAATTATCACTTCTGTTCTTTTTGGTGTAATGCATGCTGCTAATCCAGAGGTAGAAAAATTAGGACCAATTCTTATGGTTTATTACATCGGTACAGGATTGTTTTTAGGGATTATTACTTTGATGGATGAGGGTATGGAGTTAGCACTTGGCTTTCATGCTGCAAATAACTTAGTAACAGTACTCTTGGTTACTGCCGATTGGACTGCATTGCAAACTGATTCTATCTTAATAGATGTTTCTGACCCTAGTGGAGGGTATGAAATATTAATACCAATTTTAATTATTTTTCCTGCTTTTATTTTTATTCTTGCAAAAAAGTATAAGTGGACAGATTGGAAAGGTAAACTTTTTGGAAATATAGCTCCTGAACCAGTTTCTATAGAAGTTACAAAAGAATAACATACTCTTTACGTATTCATAACCTGAGAATATTCCAGAAAATGGAAATTTGAATATGTAAACTAAAAATACGTTTCTATATCTATGATTCATAAAAATTTCTCTATAAATAAAAAAACGTTGGATAAAGGCGGGCTAAAACATCTTGCGTCTGGTTTTATTAAAGAAGGAGAAGTATATGAGCAAGAAGTAGGAGTATTTCTATTGGATTGGTTAAGTGAAAAAGATCATATAGTTGTACAAACATCTGGCTCTACTGGGAAACCTAAAAAAATAAAAGTATTTAAGGAGCATATGATCAATAGTGCCATAGCAACTGGTAAATTTTTTAAATCAGAAGAAAAAACAACAGCATTGTTATGTTTATCAGCAAACTATATAGCTGGTAAAATGATGTTGGTAAGAGCAATGGTTTTAGGATGGAAAATAGATTTGGTACCGCCTAAAACCAATCCATTAGACACCGTGTATAAGCAATATGATTTTTGTGCTATGGTACCTTTGCAATTAGACAATTCTTTGAATAGACTTCACTTAATCAAAAAACTAATTGTAGGTGGAGGGCCTGTTTCAGAAAATCTAAAGCAATTGGTTCAAGGTATTACAACCAAAATTTATGAAACTTACGGAATGACAGAAACCGTTTCTCATATTGCTGCTAGAAGAATTAATCCAAAGAAGGTGGATAAAAAAGATGTTCATTATTTTAAGGCATTACCCAATATCACATTAAATATTGATGATAGAAATTGTTTACTTATAAAAGCTCCTTTATTAAATGATGATACTATTATTACAAATGATGTTGTGGTGCTAAAAACATATAAAAAATTTTTGTGGAAAGGGCGGTATGATAATGTAATTAATAGTGGGGGGATAAAGTTGTTTCCAGAAGAAATAGAGACAAAACTTCAGTTAATAATCGGACATCGTTTTTTTATTACCAGTGTATCTGATAATGTTTTAGGAGATAAAGTAATATTGGTAGTAGAAAAAGAGTATGATAAAATTGCATATTTAACCTTACAAGAGAGTATTCATAACTTAAAAAACCTAAATAAGTATGAAGTTCCCAAAGAGATGTACTTTATTCCTCGATTTGTAAGTACCGAAAATGGGAAAGTACAACGTACAAAATCTCTGGAATTAGCGCTGGATTCTAAATTGTAATTTTTTTTTGACAAAAATATGGACTGTATTTGTCAATAAAATCTGATGATAAGCTCTTAATTTTTACATTTTCTTGAAACATAAAAAGCAATATTTCCTTTTTACTCAATAAAAAGACTACTTCACTCATTCTTGATTGTTATCTCTTATATGAACACATAGTTTTAGTTTAGAATTAAAAACTATCAACTATGAGACTATTACAATACATTTTATTTGTTTTTCTTATCACAGGGATTTCAAATGCGCAACAAATAAAAATTACAGGAAAAGTAACAGATGATCAAAATCTGCCTTTGCCAGGTGTAAATATTGTTATAAAAGGCAACACTACTGGAACGCAATCAGATTTTGATGGAAATTACACTATCCTAACAAATATTGGAGATACATTGGTGTTTTCTTATGTAGGATTCGAAATCGCAGAAGAAAAAGTAACCGCAGCCTCTTCTTTGATGCATATTAAATTGATTCCTGCTTCATCACAACTACAAGAAGTTGTAGTTACGGCATATGGATCAAAAAGAGTAAGGAAATCGACAAGTTATGCTGTGTCTCGTAATAAGTCAAGAAGAAGAGGGAGAAAACACAGGCAAAGACGTATAAAGAAGTCGTCGGGGGTACAGGTTGCATTAAAAATCAGAGGAGCTAATCCAACTTCACGTACAAAACAACCTTTGTATGTAGTAGATGGAGTTCCTATAGATAATAAAGATATAGCAGTGGTAAACGCAATAGATCCTTCTAAAATAGCAAAGCTAGAAGTACTTAAAAGCAAAAAAGAAACTTCGATTTATGGAACCAAAGCTAAACATGGATGCATTGTAATTACAACGCATTCTGGTAATTACAAAGTACAAAATGATGAGTCATATAGAGAAATTGTAGAGAATGATTTTAAAAGAGTTCATATGGCTCCTCTTTCTACTTTCTCTATTGACGTAGATAAAGCATCTTATAGTAATATTCGAAGAATGATCAATACTGGGGTAAAAGTTCCTGCTGATGCAGTTAAAATAGAAGAAATGATCAATTATTTTAATTACCAATATGCACAACCCAAAGATGAACACCCTTTTGCAATTCATACAGAATATGCCTTAACTCCTTGGAATATGAAGACGCAATTGGTTAAAATTGGATTAAAAGGAAAAGAGATTCCTCAACATGAAATTCCTGCGTCAAATCTTGTATTCTTAATTGATGTATCGGGATCAATGGGTAATAGTAACAAGTTACCACTACTTAAGAAGGCTTTTAAACTTTTGGTGAATCAATTACGAGAAAAAGACAAAGTTTCTATTGTAGTATATGCAGGAGCAGCAGGAATGGTTCTAAAACCTACATCTGGTGCTAATAAGTATGAGATTAATCAAGCATTACAAAATCTTGAAGCTGGAGGGTCAACAGCTGGAGGAGAAGGAATAAGATTAGCATATAAAATAGCTAAAGAGAATTTTATAAAGAATGGTAATAATAGAGTTATCTTGGCAACAGATGGAGATTTTAATGTTGGAATTAGTAGTGATAAAGACATGAAAAAACTGATTGAAGAAAAACGTAAATCTGATGTGTTTCTAACATGTTTGGGATTTGGAATGGGAAACTATAAAGATAGTAAGTTGGAAACGTTGGCAGATACAGGTAATGGTAACCATGCGTATATTGATACTATGCAAGAAGCACAAAAGGTATTGGGAAAAGAATTTGGAGGTACTATGTATACAATAGCTAAAGATGTGAAAATTCAAGTTGAATTTAATCCTAGTAAGGTACAAGCATATCGATTGATAGGGTATGAAAACAGACTTTTGGCAAATGAGGACTTTATAGATGATACCAAAGATGCTGGAGAACTGGGGAGTGGTCATACAGTGACTGCATTGTATGAGGTAATCCCTGTAGGGGTAACAAACAAATATCTGAAAGAGATTGCTGATCTAAAATATACTAATTCAACGATTAATAAAGAGTATGGAGATGAATTATTGACTGTTAAGTTTAGATATAAAAAACCACAAGAGAAAAAAAGTATTGAAATGGTTCATGTTTTACATACAGATACCAAAACTTCTGCATCACAAGATTTTAATTTTGCAGCTTCAATTGCTTGGTTTGGGATGAAATTAAGAGGCTCAAAATATATTGAAAACCAAAATATTAAAGATATAATTGTTTTAGCCGAAACGAATAAAGAAAAAGATAATCAAGGATATAAAGCAGAGTTCATTAGACTTATGAATAGTTATCAGGGATTGTAAGGAGTTAAAAGGTATTGTAATGGTTATACCAGTTATACTCATGTTTTGGAGTTTGCTTTTTTTAAAATATTTTAAAAAAAGCAAGCAAAATTGATTTTATGTACGAGAATTCCTAATAGAGAATAGTTATATTCGTTGACTGAATTTTTAAATAGTTTAAATTTATAATTAATTAGAATTTTATGAATCGATTATTTGTTTTTTTATTGGTAAGTATTTTGTTATCTGGGTGTAGTTCTGATAATGATGTAGTTGATAATGAAGGAGGTGTTGGTGATAAAGAAAATGCACTATTAACTATTTCTAGAGGTTCAAATCTAGAGTTCTATACAGATGAAATCAAGGATTTTACAGTTGAAGCAGTTATCACAGGTGATGATGGTTCAGTTTTAGCAAGAAACTTTATAGAAACAAGTAAAGAAATAACGTTTAAAGCGGATTACGATACAAATAAAACCTATGATCTACATTTTGTTTGGAGATATATAAAAACTGCCGATGATATAAACCCCAACGATGTAATCAATTATTCTGTGCAAACTTTTTTAGATGTTTCAAACCGAACCTATTTTTATGACTTAAATTCTAAGGGAGAAAGTAGTAATGATTTTACAGGAGTTGCTAAACTAAATTTTAATAATATCCCTAACGATTTAATAAATACAACTTATAGTACAGGGTTTGGTAGTGGTAATTTTGGAGGGGCTTTTACTTCAAATAACTACACTTTTGATTTAGATGTTGCATCAGACAGGTCATTATTGGTGTATGCGTATGGAGAAACAGCAAATAAGGAAAGACGATATGTAAAGAGAGAATTTAGTAATGGGGAGATTGTAACAGAAGATTATAATACTTTGCCAAAAACGATACCAGTACCTATTAGTTATCCAGATTTAAATGATACAGCAGGCTTAAATACAATAAGAAAATCTCTTTTTGTTTATGGTTTTGATTCATCTACATATTCTCTCAAAGTAGATTCAGATATACAGCTAAACCAAGAAGATCAATTAAAACAGCAATATCATATCCCTAATAATGTTTTTGAGAATTATTCAATAGTTGGAGTGACTAGGTTAGATGATTTTCTAATTAGAACGCATAGATCTTATGGCGATATTAATGAAATTCCAGAAGTGTATACCCCTACAGATTTAAGAGCAACTATTACCAGTTATGACTTTTTGAATTTTGAAGCGAATACTGCAAATAATTATGATTATTTTAAGGTGAGAACTTCGTATTCTAATACAAGTGATGGAATAGCTGCTACAAAAACATTTGTTTGGAATGTATACGGAAAAGCTACCCCAAATATTTCTATTAAATTAATTGATTTAGTTAACAAATTTACCAAAGAAGGAGATGAGTTTGACATTACAGCTTCTGATTTATCAAAGGGGCAGTTGAGTATATATAATACTTCTGTAATAACTGATCAAGATGATTTTGTAGACATGATTATTGACAATAACTCTTCTCTGAACTCAAATAATTTTTCATTTGAGTCATGGATTTCAACTTCTAGAGCTAAAACTAGATCATTTAAATTACCTGAAATGAGTAAATCAGAATTAGAAGATAGATACATCAATTTAAAATACTAATACATCAAACGTATAATTCATTAATTTTTTGTAAAATTATTAAGATAAATATCATTAATAGTCTACGATTATTAAAGTTTAAAATCCTTAATATTACGTAAGCTGCTTTTTTACACTTGTATTACCCCTAAATTAAATTTCTTTTCAATAGGAGCGTGGTCGGCAGCTTCTATTCCCATAGAAATCCATTTTCTGGTATCTAATGGGTCAATAATAGCATCTGTCCAAATTCTAGCTGCTGCATAATAAGGAGAAGTTTGCTTGTCGTATTTGGCTTTTATAGAGTTAAATAGAGCTTTTTCATCCTCTTCAGATAATTGTTCTCCTTTTTTCTTCAATGAGGCAGTTTCTATTTGTAATAAAACTTTTGCGGCCTGAGCTCCTCCCATAACAGCAAGTTCTGCACTTGGCCAAGCAGCTATCAGTCTAGGATCGTATGCCTTACCACACATTGCATAATTACCTGCTCCATAAGAATTTCCAACAACAATAGTAAATTTAGGAACTACACTATTACTTACAGCATTTACCATTTTTGCACCATCTTTGATAATTCCTCCATGTTCACTCTTACTTCCAACCATAAAACCAGTAACATCTTGTAGAAATACCAAAGGTATTTTCTTTTGATTGCAATTGGCAATAAAACGGGTAGCTTTATCTGCAGAATCAGAGTAAATAACTCCACCAAATTGCATTTCTCCTTTTTTGGTCTTTACAATTTTACGTTGATTTGCAACAATACCAACAGCCCAGCCATCTATTCGTGCATATCCTGTAATAATAGTTTGTCCATATCCAGCTTTATATTCTTCAAAATCAGAATCATCAACAAGTTTATTAATGATTTCCATCATATCATATTGCTCATTTCTGGCTTTTGGTAGTATCCCATAAATATCTTCTTGATTTCCTTTGGGAACAATAGGTTTTGTGCGATTGAACCCTGCTTTATCAAAATCTCCAATTTTAGACATGATGTTTTTGATTGTATCAAGAGCATCAGCATCATCCTTGGATTTATAATCGGTAACTCCAGAAATTTCACAATGAGTAGTGGCACCACCTAATGTTTCATTATCAATGGTTTCTCCAATAGCAGCTTTTACCAAATAACTTCCTGCCAAGAATATACTTCCTGTTTTATCAACAATAAGAGCTTCATCGCTCATAATAGGTAAATAGGCTCCTCCTGCAACGCAACTACCCATAACTGCAGAGATCTGAACAATCCCCATACTACTCATCACAGCATTATTACGAAAGATTCTTCCGAAATGCTCTTTATCAGGAAAAATCTCATCTTGCATAGGTAGATAAACCCCTGCACTATCTACAAGATAAATAATAGGTAATTTATTCTCTATAGATAATTCCTGAGCTCTAAGATTTTTTTTTCCCGTAATAGGAAACCAAGCTCCTGCCTTTACAGTTGCATCATTGGCTACTACAATACATTGTTTACCGCTTACATATCCAATCTTTACAACAACTCCACCACTAGGGCATCCCCCATGTTCTGCGTACATGTCCTCACCAGCAAAAGCTCCAATCTCTATAGACTTAGCATCCGCATCCAAAAGGTAATCAATTCGCTCTCTGGCAGTCATTTTTCCTTTGGAATGAAGTTTTTCTATACGTTTCTCGCCTCCACCTAATTTTACTTTGGTCAATCGTCTACGTAATTCTGATACTAAAAGTTTATTGTGATCTTCGTTTTTATTGAAGTTTATATCCATTGTGCCTATTGTTTGCAACGAAAATACAAAAAACGTAGATTTTATAAAGGATAACCAGTTTTTTTAAAAAAAGAAAACGAGGGATTAATTATCAAATATAATTTAGAGGAACATTATAATACTAATTAAACTTTGAATTTACTGTAAAAAAGAAAATCAACTATTTTTTGTTTATGCAAGGAAGAAAAAGTTAGCATAGATATAGCTACGGTTAATTTTTATTGCGGTAAATTCAAAGTGTAAATGGTATAAGTATAGATATCCTCCTTAGTAATTCTAAAGTAAGTATAGATAAATAAAGGAATGGTTAAATGTTTGTTAATTAGGATAGGGAGGATTTATAAGTTATAAGAATTCCTACATATCAACAGATGTGATAAAAGTCTTGATAGTAGCGATTTATAGTTTTTAGTAGTAGAATAACATTATTTTGTGTTGTATTTGAGTTTGATTTGAATAAACCCAATACTAGCTGTGATGCCTATAGAATATGTCTTTTTTAGTACCTTTCCGCTGTGAAAATAAAAAAAACATTTGGTTGTTTCGAGATATTAAAAACCTTACTTGATTCAAAAAAATAAGGAACACATAAAAAATACTCAAAAAAGATAAAAAGTAGATTATAATGAAAGTGATAATAAAGATTTGCATTATTGTAATGATAATAATAATAGGTGGTTGTTCTAGTGATGATGACACGAATGTTTCTGTTGACCCTCTAGTAGGAACATGGCATATTGTCTATGATATAACAGAGGATGGAAATGGGAATTTTTTTCGGTATGATTCTTCAGAGTGTGAACAAAAATCACACTATATATTTAATGAAGATATGAGTTTTCAGTTTGTAACCTATGATGAAGAAAGAAATAATTTAGGCTGTATGAAAATTAATGAATCTAAAACCGCATTTTGGGAGAAGGTTGCAGATACTAGTTATGTTACACGTGGTAGTATGTATGATTATAGAGACGAAGATCAATTAGAAAAAGAATATACTGAGTACCCCGATAAATATACAATTCATAACGATACTTTGATTTTATTTTACCATAAAATAGAAGGTACAAGCAATAAGTATTATAATCAATTTATCTATAAGCGAGTAGAAAAATAGAGTTGAATACGCTAAATAAATAGATAAATCAAAATGTATATTGTTTTGTTTTTGTAAATTTAAATAACTCATTTTTAGATTTATATGTTTTTGATCTGTAATAGTAAGCTATTCTGATAAAAAACTTTATTACCTGAAAAAGGCACCAAAATATCGTTTGTTAATATATTGTAATAGAGCGGTTAAGGTGTTTTTTTATCTTAACAACTCTATAAAAAACTATGTTTTGACGATAAAATACCGATATTTGCGTCGGTTTATTTGAAAATGTAACTAACCATACTAAACTAAAAAAATAATTTATGGGAATGAATAAAAATACAGTGTTAGCTTGGGCTACTTTTATAATGATATTGGTAGGGCTCTCTCTTATTGCACTAGGAGCTTTTAGATACAGAGATGTGTCAGGATACGGTTTTGCAGCTGTTGGAGTAGGCTTTTTTGCAATAGCTTGGGTTTTTAATGCATTAAAAGGAAGAGTATAACACTTTATAGATAATCATCTTATAATACAAATAATAAAAGGGGCTTATGTCAGACGATAAAAAAGTAATTTTCTCAATGTCGGGAGTGAGTAAGACGTTTAAAAGCGCAAATACTCCGGTACTTAAAAATATATATTTAAGCTTTTTTTATGGAGCTAAAATTGGAATTCTGGGTCTCAATGGTTCAGGTAAATCTACATTATTAAAGATTATTGCAGGTGTAGATAAGAACTATCAAGGAGATGTTGTATTTGCTTCGGGATATACTGTTGGTTTATTAGAACAGGAACCACAATTAGATCCAGATAAAACCGTATTAGAAGTTGTAAAAGAAGGAGTTGCAGAAACTGTTGCGGTTCTAGATGAGTACAACAAAATAAATGACATGTTTGGTTTGCCAGAGGTATATGAAAATCCTGATAAAATGCAGGAGCTTATGGACAAGCAGGCAAATCTACAAGATCAGATAGATGCTAGTAATGCATGGGAATTAGACACGAAGCTAGAAATAGCTATGGATGCACTTCGTACTCCTGATCCAGACAAAAAAATAAGTGTGTTATCAGGAGGAGAACGTAGAAGAGTGGCACTTTGTCGTCTTTTATTAAAAGAACCAGATGTGTTATTATTGGATGAACCGACCAACCATTTAGATGCAGAATCTGTGCATTGGTTAGAGCATCATTTGCAACAATATAAAGGAACTGTAATTGCTGTAACGCATGATAGGTACTTTTTGGATAATGTAGCTGGATGGATACTAGAGTTGGATAGAGGAGAAGGGATTCCTTGGAAAGGAAATTATTCTTCGTGGTTAGATCAAAAAGCAAAACGACTGGCAAAGGAACAAAAACAAGCTTCTAAACGCCAAAAAACATTAGAACGTGAGTTAGAATGGGTTCGTATGGCTCCAAAAGGAAGACAAGCGAAACAAAAAGCACGTTTGAGTAATTATGATAAATTACTAAGTCAAGACCAAAAGCAAGTTGACGAAAAAGTAGAAATTTATATTCCTAATGGGCCAAGATTAGGAACCAATGTTATTGAAGCTAGTGGTGTAAGTAAAGCTTTTGGAGATAAATTGCTTTATGAAGATTTAAATTTTAATCTTCCTCAAGCTGGTATTGTTGGGATCATAGGACCCAATGGTGCTGGTAAAACTACCATTTTTAAAATGATTATGGGAGAGGAACAACCCGATAAAGGTAACTTTACTGTAGGTGATACCGCTAAGATTGCGTATGTTGATCAAAGTCATAGTAATATTGATTCTGAAAGAACTATTTGGCAGAATTTTAGTGATGAGCAAGAGTTAGTAACGATGGGAGGTAGACAAGTGAATTCTAGAGCATATCTAAGCCGTTTTAATTTTAGTGGAAGCGAACAAAATAAAAAGGTATCTGCACTTTCTGGAGGAGAGCGTAACCGATTACATTTGGCAATGACGCTAAAAGAAGAAGGAAATGTATTGCTCCTTGATGAGCCTACCAATGATTTGGATGTAAATACTTTGAGAGCATTAGAAGAAGGATTAGAAAATTTTGCAGGATGTGCTGTGGTTATTTCTCACGACCGATGGTTTCTAGATAGAATATGTACTCATATTTTGGCTTTTGAAGGAGATTCACAAGTTTATTTCTTTGAAGGGAGTTTCTCTGATTATGAAGAAAATAAAAAGAAACGTTTGGGTGGTGACTTGATGCCAAAGCGTATTAAGTATAAGAAGTTAGTAAGATAAGTAGTAAGAGATGTCTTTAAGTAAGATAAAAGTAATTGCTTTTGATGCAGACGATACCCTATGGGTAAATGAAACTTTTTTTAGAAAAGCAGAAGAAGAGTTTTGTGAGTTATTGGTAGAGTATATGCCTGTAGAAAAGGCTAATAAATTACTTTTTGAGGTAGAAATGCAGAATTTGCCTATATATGGATATGGTATTAAACCTTTTACTCTATCCTTGATAGAAGCCGCAATCAAAATATCTAATGGTAATATGACCATAGATTTGGTGCAGAAGCTTATTGAAAAAGGTAAGCAGATGCTTGAGGAGCCTATAGAGTTGATCGATGGAATTGATAAAACGTTACATACCTTATCAAAAAAATATCGATTGGTAATGGCTACCAAAGGAGATTTATTAGATCAAGAACGCAAATTAATAAAGTCTGGATTAGAGAATTATTTTCATCACATAGAAATTGTATCTGATAAGACAGAGATGCATTATCAAAAATTGGTAAAGCATTTGGATATTTCAGAAAATGAATTTTTGATGGTTGGTAACTCTTTAAAATCAGATGTGTTACCTGTTTTAAATATCGGAGCACATGCATTTCATATTCCGTTTCATACTACATGGGTACATGAAATGGTTGATGAAAAAATAGAGCATCCCAATTTTAAGAGCTTTGCCAAGGCTACCGATCTATTAGAGATATTGTAAAGATTTAACTCTCACAAGAAATTACCGTTTTATACAGTAACTTCTTGTGAGAAATGATATCGTTCTATATCTGCAATAAAATTATCAATCTGCTCATAAGAAACATTAGGCATACAAATAATATGCGACTGTCCTTTTTCTGTTGCCAATTGCCATTTATTTATAATTTTTGAATCAGGAGTAGGAAAAACGATGGTAATAGCATTGGGGTTTCTCCAAGCTTCGATCCCCAGTTTTTTTAATTTATCTTCTGTATACGATGCTACTGCAAGACTGTGCTCTGTACGTTTTTTAAAACCTTCTACTCCTAATTTTTTTATAGCATACCATAAAAATAATGGAGTATGCCCATTTCTAGACCCTGTAATTGTAGCATCAGAACTACCAATATATGCTATTCTTCTTGCAATTCTATCTCTATTATCTTTTCTTACAATCACAACTCCTGATGGCATAGGTGACCCTATAAATTTATGTCCACTTATAGAAATACTATCAACTCCATCCTCAAAATCAAATTCTGGTCTAGGAGAAACAAATGGAGCAAAACCTCCAGCTAAAGCCGCATCTGCATGAATATAATACTTTTTGATAGCCATGCTTTCTATAATTGTTTTGATTTTTCTAGTATTATCCTTGGCTTCGGTCATGGTAGTACCAATATTTGCAACCACAATAGCAGGTCTGTGTCTGTGATATCCAATTGCTTCTTGCAGGTCATTATAATCCATCTCACCATTTGGAAGTGATTTTATAATAACGTAATCAATATTGAGTAAGGTTACATTTTTTTGAATACTGTAGTGTGTAGCTTCAGAAAAATATACCATTCCCTTAGGGTGTAGTTCTCTTGCGACATATAATCCATAAAGATTCCCTTCTGACCCTCCATTAGTTACATATCCCCAAATATCATTTTCATGTGCCCTAAACAAATTGGCAAAGAAATTTACAACTTCACGTTCCATAGCTCTTGAATCAACCCGATAGGTAGATTCTCCAAAAGGATCTCCTAAATTGTTTAATGGAAATTGTAGAAAAGGTGTTAATTCTGAATAATCAAAATCTTTTGAGACTGGATATCCCAAAAAATTTTGAGTAGTATTTTTTATGCTGTTGTATAACTGTTCTAGTTGCTCTTGCTCTTGGCTATGTAATTTCATAACTGAATTTATAATGCGCCCAAAATTACATGTTTATGATTTATTTTCGCTTAAAATATGTTATTTTAGAAAATAATTCTTTAAAAATTATTATTAGTGATTTTTTATTCTTCATAAGAGTAATGTACTACTTATTTTTAGAATAAGATTCTTAAGTCTAGGGTAGGAGGGTAAAGAATATTTTTTACTAAGCGAAAAATCATTAAACGAATGGTTTAATAGATGTAATTTTTATGTTATTGGTTACGTGATGTTTATTTTTATAACTTCTCCTGTTTGCATTGACCCTAGATGAATATCGCCTACTCTAATTCTTACCAATCGCAATGTAGGAAAACCAACGGCAGATGTCATTTTTCTAACCTGACGAAACTTTCCTTCACGTAGTGTAATAGAAACCCAACTAGTAGGACCATGTCTATCATCTCTAATTTTTTTTGCTCTTTCAGGAAAATCTGGTATGCTATCTAATTTGATTGCTTTGCATGGAGAGGTCATGTATTTTTTTCCATCAAACCCAATTTCTACACCTTCTTGTAGTGATGCAATAGCCTCTTTTGTAATATCTCCATTCACCTGTGCATAATACTCTTTTTCTATAGAACTACTACATATACGATTACTGGTTTTGCCATCAGTTGTTAATAATAATAAGCCTTCAGATTTTTCATCAAGTCTTCCAATCGCCATTATTCTTTCAGGAAAATCATGTAATTCACCCAACAATTTTTTTTTATGTTGTTTTTGACCATTATTTACAAACTGACTTAAATAGCCATAAGGCTTGTAAATTTTGTAATGATGATGTTTTTTGTCTTCTGTATTTGTATTCATTCAGAAATGTGTTGATGCTCTTTCTTTCAGTCGTATTGGATAAAATCATCAAAAGGTTTGCGTGTAACAAACCTTTTGATAGTTATTATACTGTAAGTGTTATTTTATAGTAGGATACCAATCTAGTTGTATAACTTCTATATTGGGATCTATCGATACCATTTTTTTAAATTTTTTAACATCACTTAAACCTTGTGGTCCTTTAAAATGGTATGGGTATACTTGCTTTGGTTTAAACTCTAATACTGCATCGGCAGCACTCTCAACAGTCATAGTATAAGGTAGGTTCATGCATATAAACGCCATATCTATATATTGTAAAGCTCTCATTTCGGGGATATCTTCTGTATCTCCAGAAAAATAAACACGTTTTTTACCCAAGGTAAGAATATAGCCATTACCTCTACCTTTTTTATGAAACTTCAAGGCTTCTTCTCGTAAATTATACATGGGAATAGCTTCTATAGGGATGCCTTGTATTTCTTTTACATCACCGTTATTCAAGATGATCAGATGATCTGTATATTTTGCAGGAAGTTTTTCGGCTACAGCTTGTGGCGCTATTATTTCAGCATTTGATAAATCTAGACTATCTAATGTTTCTATATCCATATGATCACCATGTACATCAGTAATAAGAACTAAATTGGCAGGTTTTTTATCTTTAAAAGGGGCGAAACCTCCTGTAGGGTCTATGTAGATTGTTTTTTCTTTCCATTCAAGGATAGTAGTTGCATGTTGTATTGCATGAATAGAGATGTCACTTTTAGGTTTTTCGGGTGTTTTTTGAGGTGCTTGTAAGGTAGTTTCATTTGTGCTCTTAGGAGCTTCTTGTTTTTCTGATTTACAATTCAAAAAAACAAGACCAACTAATGCAATGTAAAGGGGGTAAAACTTCATGACAAATTGATTTTTGTGTTTAATTTGGATTTAAAAGATAAGAATAATGAATGATATATAAGTGGGGAGGTCAAGTATATTAAGGGAGGAGATACTATTTTGAAATTATTTTATTTGTACTCCACTGTAAATATGAGGAATACAAGAAGGTTTTGTTGTACGTGTAATTATGCGTTAATTTTGTTTTTTTAAGTCAAATGCTTTCAAAAGGGAGAAATTTAATTGCTTACCCATAATTTAATAGCCATTGTAATTACCATTATGATTAAAAATATTTTGACCAATCCTTCTCCTTTTTTTACAGACCACCGACTGGCAATCCATCCGCCTGAAGCATTTCCTATAGCGAGTACAAAACCATAGATATAATCGATTTGATTATTATATATAAAAACAGCTAGGGCTCCAATGGTGTATATAAAAACTACAAGCGCTTTGATGGCATTTGATTTTACAAGATTTAAGTGATTTATAGAAGTTAGTCCCAGCAAAATAAATATTCCAACACCAGCTTGTATAAACCCTCCATAGATACCAATGAGAAAAAACACAAATATTGATATCCAGAGATGCTTCCCTTGTGTCCTATCTACTAAATCCTGAATATTTATTTTTGGTTTGAATACCATAAAAAGAACAACGATAATCATTACAATGGCAAGAATTTTATTGAATGTATCTCCTTTGATATCTACCGCAATTCTAGCGCCTATTAAAGAGCCAATAAGTGCAGATATACCTAGATATATTCCAAAAGAACTAGGTTTGATGCCTTTGCTTTTGAAACCAGCAATAGAAAAAATAGATTGAATGAAAATTCCGATACGATTTGTGCCGTTTGCTACAGCAGGAGGTAACCCCATAAAAATCAATAAAGGTAATGTGAGTAAAGATCCTCCTCCTGCAATGGTATTAATAACTCCTGCAATAAACCCAATACATGCTAGGATAAGAAGGAGTAAATATTCGTTCATTGAGTTTTATAAATGATAAGTTGTGTACTATCTACTCAAAAATAAGCATTTCTTTAAACTATAAATATAAATCCTATTGAAAAATAAGAAATTAACTTTTGAGAAAACAGAAATGTAAATTCTTTTGGTATAACTTCTCAAACTATTGTAGATTTACCTAATTAATCAAAACTATATATAACGTTAAAGCACTACATAAAATAATCCCGTTCCTTCAGGTTTTTAAAGAAAAAAAATACAATCGTTCTGTTTTTAAGGCCGATAGTATTGCTGGTGTTACAGTTGGTGTAATTCTTATACCACAGGCTATTGCGTATGCGTTGCTTATGGGGGTATCACCTATCTATGGGCTATATGCTTGTTTGGTTCCTTTATTATTATATGCTGTTTTTGGTACTTCTAGGCAATTAAGTATAGGACCTGTAGCAGTTACTGCAATTTTGGTCATGAGTGGTGTAAGTCAGCTTGCAGAACCATTTACAGAAGAATTTATAGAATTGGTAGTGTTTTCTGGCTTTTTGATAGGAGTATTACAGCTTATTATGAGTGCCTTGCGAATGGGGTTCTTGGTAAATCTTATTTCTCAACCTGTTATCTCAGGATTTATCTCTGCAGCAGCAATTATTATTATAGTCTCTCAGCTAGAACAAGGGTTAGGGCTTAATATTCCTGATTTTAAGCATACCTATGAAACTATAGGTTATGCGATTTATCACTTGTCAGAAGTTAATTTAATTACGCTTGGTATTTGCTTATTTTCTATTATTGGAATTACTGTATTAAAAAAATGGAAAAACTCTTTTCCTGGTGCTTTGATGGTGCTTGTTGTGACAACTTTGATAACCTATTTCTTTGATCTTGAAAATAAAGGGGTTGCTCTTATTAAAGATGTACCGAGTGGATTACCCTCTTTTGCTATTCCAGAAATGAGTTACGATACCATGGTTGCTCTTATTCCTTCTGTACTTACTGTTACTTTTATTGGATATGTAGGAAGTATTGGAATTGCAAAATCTATGGAAATGAAAAAAAGAGATCATACCATACGACCAAATCAGGAGTTATTTGCTTTAGGTATAGCCAAGGTTATTGGTGCTTTCTTTCAGGCAGTACCTTCTTCAGGAAGCTATAGTAGAACAGCGATTAATGATAAGGCAGGAGCTAAAACAACAGTGTCTTCTTTTGTTGCAGCGCTTATGGTGATATTTTCATTACTGTTTTTAACATCATTCTTTTATTATATTCCAAAAGCAGTGCTAGCCGCAATTATATTGGTATCTGTATTAGGGTTAATTAATTTTAGTGAAGCCAATTACTTATTCCGTCTTAGAAGGCGAGATTTTATAGTAATGATTATCACTTTTGTTGGAACATTAGTTTTTGGGGTAGAGAATGGTATTTTTATAGGGGTTGTATTATCATTTGTGTTTCTTCAGTATTATAGTGCTCGACCTCATATTGCAGAGCTGGTAAATATACCTCAAACTACATATTATAGAAATATTAATAGATTTCCTGATGCAGTACAGTCTGAAGTGTATTTAATTATACGTTTTGATAATCAGTTATATTTTGGTAATTCAAGTTATTTTAAAGATGCTATTTTAGAATTTGTCTCCAAGCGAAAACCTTTACCTAGTTTTTTGATTCTAGATAATACAAATATGCATGATATAGACAGTACTGGTTTGCATGTGCTAGAAGATATTCAGCAATACCTAGACGGATTAGATATTCAGTTATTGATGGTGGGAACAATTGGCCCTGTAAGAGATTTCTTGAAACGATCAGGTTTTACAGATGAGTTAGGAGAAAATCGGTATTACTTAACAATTTCTGATGCTGTAGATTATGCTGAGAATCGTACTCAACACAAAGAAAAACATAAGGCAGCCGTGCAATTTAATGAGAAAAGAAGGTCTTTTCTGGATTGATATGATGTTTGTCTATAGTAATAAGTAATACATTTTAAGAGATTTAGAATCAGTCTTTTTCATATAAATGTAACTTCAAACCCATTCCGTAATTGGTATTATTGTTTTTGATAAGGTTGTTGTTTTGACTATACTTACGATCAAAACGTTGCCAAGTTCTATTCTTAAAAAATACTCTTCGTGTAAATGTCTTATAGGTATTTATTTTATCTGTAAAAGGAAGCAGAGGTCTAAATGTTGTAGACACCTTTACTGTACCTTTACGAGTTTGAATTTCACTATATTTTTTGGTTTGTTGTAGCTTTCCATTTTTATCTGCATACCCCATTACTTGTATAGAAATGAAGATGCCTTCTTTGGGGATAAAAACTTTGTACTCGGAAATATCAAGCTCAAAATTGGATTTATCTTTATCAGAAACATTAAATATAATGTCCTCATAAGGTAGTCTTTTATCAGGATACCCTTTGTTATTTTTATAAAATTGCATTTTGAATAGTGTCGAAAACGATTGGTCTTTTCCAGAGTTACGATTTGATGATTCTGTTTTAACAGGAAGGTATACAGATGCAATTTTGGTAGATTTATCAGAATCTTTAGGAAAAAAAACTGCGATTTCAGATTCTACCGTAGGTAACCAGCTCTTGAAATAATCATTATGTACAATAGAAGCTAATTTACGAGTCTTATATTTTCTTTTCTTTTCTGCTATGATATATACCTCTTTGAGTTCTGCTATATTTTGAGGTAACATTATTTTTTGAGGTAATGAGGCTGTTGATAAGGCTATTTCTTTGTGTCCTACAGCAGATATGTATAATGAATCTATATCGGGATACCATTTTTTTGAAAAACGAAAATTACCATCACCATCTGCAAATGTACCATTTCCATTTCCAAAAGAAATTGTAGCATAGGATATAGGTGTTTTTTGTACTGAGTCAAGTACAACGTAAGTCTGTGTATAGACAATTTGAGCTAAAAAAAGCAAGAATATTGGGGGTAGCTTTTTCATTTAAATTGGGGGATTAAAGAAACTAAAATAATAAAATATATTCAAAATAATACGATTATCATGCCAAAGAGTTTTGGTAAGCTATACTATTTTTATAATAATTTGTTTTTTATAAGAATAGAATTTAAGGAAGATCGTTTTCTTGTATAATAGATGAAATAATTAATCAACTATTCATTATTTTATACTAAAATGTATTTATGTATATTTTAATGTACTATAAATGCTTTTTAAGCTTTTAAAATATAATTAATTATTCTTAAAAAATAATATTAATATTTTATTAATAAAGAATATTAAAATATACTTTATTTGTTTTTTAAACTTTTAATGTATATTTTTATATACTTTAATAATTGATAAATGAAATTGAATAACCTTTCAGACGAACAAGTATTAATAGAACTTACTCGCAGAGTAAAACAAAAGCGTTTAAACCTTAATGTGACGCAAGATGAATTATCTAAGAAAGCAGGGGTGCATGTGCAAACGATTAAGAATTTTGAATCAGGAAAAACAACAACCTTATTAACTTTTATTCAGGTACTACGTGCATTAGGGGATTTAGATGTGTTTGATTCTTTTTTTCCTGATCCAGGGGTTAGCCCAATTGAGTTGTTGAAGCTAAAAGGGAAAGAGCGAGAAAGAGCATCTCGTAGTTATAAAAATAAAAATGAAGACCCGTCATGGTAGATGTAATAAAAATTACTTTATGGGGAGAAGAATTGGGGGCATTGAGCTGGGATAACGATAAGAAGTTTGCGTCTTTTGAATTTTTTTCTTCGTTTTTAAGTAAAAACCTAGATGTATCACCAATACATATGCCGATACGATCATCAGTAAAAAAAATATATAGCTTCCCTAGAATAAATGAAGATACTTACAAAGGATTACCAGGGATGTTATCTGATGTTTTGCCTGATGATTTTGGGAATAGACTGATTGATCAATGGTTGGTGTTGAATAATATTCCTAAATCTAAATTTACACCCCTTGATCGATTGTGTTATATAGGTACTCGTGGTATGGGGGCCTTAGAATTTCAGCCAGCCAAACGAATAGGGCAGGTGCAGGTCAATACGCTAGAGGTTGATAAATTAGCGAAATTAGCAGAAAAAATACTTAATACAAGAGAAAATCTTACACTTAATCTTTCTGATACAGAACATCTTAATGAATTAATTAAAGTAGGAACTTCTGCGGGAGGACAACGTGCAAAAGCTATCATAGCGTATAATTCAAAGACGCATGAAATACGATCGGGACAAGCTATAGCTCCAGAAGGGTTTGAGCATTATATGTTTAAATTTGACGGGGTAAATGATGCTACGCTCGGAGACCCAAAAGGATATGGGAGGATAGAATATGCATATTATTTGATGGCATTAGATAGTGGTATTGATATGGAGCATTCTTTATTGTTTGAGGAACATGATAGAGCGCATTTTATGACAAAGCGTTTTGATCGTTATCATAATCAAAAAATCCATATGCAAACGTTGTGTTCGATAGCACATTTTGACTATAAATCCCCAGGTTCATATTCTTATGAAAATGCTTTTGAGGTAATGCGTCAAATGAGGTTGTCTCATATTGATGCTATACGGTTGTATAAAAGGATGGTATTTAATGTTATTGCTCGTAACCAAGACGATCATACAAAAAATATCTCTTTTTTAATGAATAAGAAAGGAGAGTGGAAATTATCTCCTGCTTATGATGTAACATATTCATATAACCCAGAAGGGATTTGGACAAGTGTGCATCAGATGTCTGTAAATGGTAAGAGGGATGATTTTGTTATGAAAGATTTGATTACTATAGGAGAAAAAATAAGTTATAAAAACTGTAAAGAAGCAATAGAACAAGTTATAGAGGTAGTGTCTAATTGGGGAATGTATGCTCAAAAAGCTGGAATTCCAAAATTACAAGCAGATGTATTAGCTAAAGCATTTCGATTGAGCTTATAATAGCTTTAGTTTTTAAGTTACATTTGCTGCTATTATAAATTATGCTGTAAGGACTGATAGTTATGATTAATGATAAAATTTGTCTGAAATAGCCTAAAAAAATATAAGGCAGATGAAAAAAGCAATCTATTTTATGCTTCTCAGTGCTGTGTTTTTTACAACATTGAATTTGTTTGTTAAGTATTTGGCAAAATTTGGTGGAGCACAATTAGTTTTTTTTAGAGCCTTAGGCTCTT
Source organism: Aquimarina aquimarini (assembly GCF_900299535.1). Classification (GTDB taxonomy): domain Bacteria; phylum Bacteroidota; class Bacteroidia; order Flavobacteriales; family Flavobacteriaceae; genus Aquimarina; species Aquimarina aquimarini. The sequence continues at coordinate 246,876 of NZ_OMKE01000010.1, forward strand.
TGTTTTTTACAATGAGTTATTTGCTATGGAATAAAATCCCTATGTTAGGGAATCAAAAGAAATTATTGATTTGGCGTGGATTGGTGGGATTAACTTCTATGGGGTTGTTTTTTATGTCTGTAAATTATCTTCCTATTGGCTCAGCAGTATCATTGCGATATTTGTCTCCAATTTTTGCTACAATTCTGGCTGTGTTTTTTCTTAGAGAACGAGTGAAACCAATACAATGGTTGTTTTTTTTGATGGCTTTTGGAGGCGTGTTAATGATAAAAGGATTTGATCCAAATATTGATTCTTTTGGTTTGTTGCTAATATTAGGGTCTGCTCTGTTTAGTGGGGTGGTGTATGTGTTGATTAATAAAATAGGTAGAGATGATCATCCTGTAGTGATTGTTAATTATTTTATGTGGATTTCTGTAATAATAGGAGGTGTTCTTTCTATTTTTAATTGGACAACCCCTGTTGGGGTAGAATATTTATTGTTACTGAGTTTAGGAGTTTTTGGATATTTTGGTCAACTATTTATGACCAAAGCATTTCAATTACAAGCTACAAATAAGGTGGTGTCCCTTAAGTATATTGAAGTTCTATTTACAATGATTTTTGGAGTCTTTTGGTTTGGAGATATATATCCTATGCTAAGTATACTGGGAACTCTATTGGTGATCACTGGTTTGGTGTTGAATATATGGTATCGCAATAAAAAATAACACAAAAAGAATAGAGAAAAAGTCTATGGTTGATAATTGACCACTATCGTCATAAAGATCAAATGAACTTTAGGGATTTGAATAAAATTATAGTTTTGTAATTAAATATGAACCTAAAAATGTCAATAAAATTATCAACCATAGAGCCTTAACTAAGAAAAATCTTCTCTGAGATAATACATTAGCTTGCCTTTATCAGTAAAGCTTTTTATAGCTAAAATCTCATCTGTGAGTTTGTTATAAATTACTTCAACAAACAGTAAATCTACATAGAAAATAGAGTAATAAAAATCTCGATTTCTATCGTTAATTGTAAAAAGGTGAATACCTCTATTCCAAAGGTCTTTGTATTTGTTATCTAATTGTTGAGCATTAAACTCTTGCTCTAGGGTAGTTTTACGCATAAGTTATTCAATTTTTAATTTGAGGGATTATAAAACTACGGAAAAACCGTAATAAAAACAAATTATTTTAACCTAATAAATTGAAAAACAATGTTTTTGAGCTAAATAATTGTTAAAATTATGTGTTTGAAGTGTTGTTTTGAGGAGATAAAACTTTAAAAAAAATACTGCCTTAGAATTTGTGTTTAGTTATTTTGTGCTCTTGTGTATCGGGTTTGTGTTCATAACACAACACAAAAGCATAATATGTAACATCAATCCTTTATTAGAAGTGTTGAAAGAATATAATTAACTTATAATTCTTATTTTGAGATGTTTAATGTGTTTACTTTGGCGATAGAGTCACAATTCTCTATAAGCATTGTAAAGTTTTTTTCTTTAGTAGATCCTTCTATAAAATAAATTCGGCAAGAATCCAATTTAGTATTACTCTTTCCAAAATCTACACTACCAGAAGTAAGAATCTCTCTTATGTTGGAAGTGTCTATTTTGTGTGTTAGCATTGTGGTTAATGCCTGTTCAGAAAAAGATTTTTTCTTAATTCTTATGTTTTTTAAGACTCTTGCTGTTGGGCTATAGTCACAAGAAGCTTTTTTTCCTCCTAGAAAGAAAAATAAAAGAATAAGACCAATAACAAATCCTCCTGAGTAGTAAAATAATCGATGTGCCAGTTTCATAAACTTAATGAAATATTATGGGGCCAAAAGTAAGTAAATTTTGGAATTTAAAGTAAGAAACTATACAAAGTTAATTAGGGTAGAGTGCACTGTTTTACAAAATTAATAAATTGATATCTCTATAAGAAAGATCAAACCAATCGGCAATAGGTTTACTGGTCAAGATCCCGCGATAAAAATACAATCCATTTTTAAGACCTCGATCAAACCGAACAGCATTCTCTATTCCTCCTTCCTCGCCAATCTGTAATAGATAAGGGGTAAATATATTACTTATAGATAGAGAAGATGTTCTTGCATAGCGAGAGGGTATGTTAGGAACACAGTAGTGTAGTACACCATGTTTATCAAATGTAGGGTGATCATGAGAGGTAACTTCACTAGTTTCAATACATCCTCCCATATCGATACTTACATCAATAATTACAGCTCCTGTTTTCATACGTTCAACCATGGCTTCACTAACTATAATAGGGGCTCTGTTTTTTCCTCTAATTGCCCCAATTACCACATCACAACGGCGTAGTGCTTTTAGTAGGTTTTTAGGCTGAATGGTTGAAGTGTATAATGGTCTACCTACATTTGTTTGTATGCAACGAAGTTTGGTAATAGAATTATCAAAGACTTTTACATTTGCTCCTAGTCCAATTGCAGATCGTGCAGCAAATTCACCAACAGTACCAGCACCAAGAATTACAACCTCTACAGGAGGCACTCCGCTTATGTTACCCATCATCAATCCAGAACCATCGGTGGTTGCGCTACTCATCAATTCAGAGGCGATAAGAACAGCTGCTGTTCCTGCTATTTCGCTTAAAGCTCTTACGGCAGGGTATGCTCCATCAGCATCACGAATGAATTCAAAACCTAATGCAGTAATTCTTTTTTTTGCAAGTTCTTGAAAATATTCTTTGGATTGAGTTTTTAATTGCAGAGCAGATATTAATACAGTTTGCGGGTTTATATGTTCAAGCTCCTCAGTAGAAGGTGGTTCTACTTTGAGTATAATTGGGCATCCAAAAACCTTAGTTTTGTCGTTTGTAATTTCTGCACCAGCCTCACTATAATCTTGATCAGTAAAGCTTGCTCCAGTTCCAGCATTGGATTCTAGTAATACTCTATGACCATGAGTGGTTAGTGCCGCAACAGCATCGGGGGTAAGGCATACTCGCTTTTCCTGATAGTGGGTTTCTTTGGGTATACCAATAAAGAGTTTTCCTTTTTTACGAGCTACTTCAATCATTTCTTCTTGAGGAAGTAGCTGTTCTTTTGTAAAAGGAGATTTTGATGTGCTCATTTGCGTGAAATTCTGTAACTCAAATTACGAATAAAAAAGTCAAGAAAACAAATAGGATTCCTATTAGAGCGTATAATTTTATAAACTACTCTTTATTTTTATAATGAAAGAACCCTTTTGTTATCTTCTAGTAAGCTTATTTCCACAGTTGTACTATTCTCTGGTAGCAACTTAGATATTTTTTCTGGCCATTCTATAAAAACCCAAGCTCCAGAGTCAATATATTCTTCAAAACCAATGTGATGTGCCTCTTCTTCATCTTGAATTCTATAAAAATCAAAATGATAGATTACCCCATCATTACCCATATATTCATTTACTAAAGAGTAAGTAGGACTAGAAATTACATCTTTTACTCCAAGATGTTTACAAATTTCTTTTATTAAAGTGGTTTTACCCATTCCCATTTCGGCATTAAAAAGTATAATTTTATTTGTTGTATTTAAAACTACTTTTTCTGCTACTTCAGGAAGGTCCTGTAAGGTGTATTCTATTGTCATTTTTCTATTTCTATTTGCTGAGCCTAGAATACTGTGAGATTACATTACCTAGGGTTCATTACTATAAAAGGAATTACCATTTCTTCTAAAGAAACACCACCATGTTGATATGTGTTTCTGTAATAACTAACATAATGATTGTAGTTATTGGGATAAGCAAAGAAATAATCTCCTTTGGCAAAAATAAAAGAACTACTCATATTTATAGAAGGTAAATGTACAGTTTTTGGATTGGTAGCTTCCAAAACTTCTTTTCTTTCATAAGTAAGACTTTTACCAGTTTTATAACGTAAATTAAGACTAGTGTTTTTATCTCCTATTACCTTTGAAGGGTTTTTTACATTTATAGTACCATGATCAGTAGTGATTAATAATTTGAAGCCCAGTTGTTGTGCTTGTTGAATCATTTCTAGTAAAGGTGAATTTCTAAACCAGCTTTGTGTCAAGGACCTATAAGACTTGTCGTTTGATGCTAGTTCTTTGATGACTTCCATTTCGGTTTTACTATGAGAAAGCATATCAACAAAATTATATACCACTACAGTAAGATCATTATTTTTTAATCCTCTAAAATTTGCGGCTAATGTTTTACCTGACTTTTCATTAGTTATTTTGTAGTATTCATGTTTGATATCAAGACCTAGTCGTTCTAATTGAGCAGTTAAGAATTCATTTTCATTCATGTTTTTTCCGCCTTCATCAATATCATCAAGCCATAGATCAGGATGTCTTTTTTTCATTTCGGCAGGCATTAAACCTGAGAAAATTGAATTTCGGGCATATTGAGTTGCTGTAGGCAGAATACTGCAGTATGCAATTTCTTGTTCCTTTTTATAATAATTATTGATGGTAGGTTCAAAAGCTTTCCATTGATCATAGCGTAAATTATCTATAACTACTAGAAGAGTAGGTTGTTCTTTACTTATTTCTGGAATTACTTTTTCTCTAAATAATGTATGAGACATTACGGGAGCATCGCTTTTTCCATCAAACCAATCTGGATAGTTTTTATCTATAAATTTGCAAAACTGTGTATTAGCTTCTACTTTTTGAGATTCTAAAATCTCGAACATACCAGTATCTTCAATATTTTCAAGCTGTAATTCCCAGTAAATTAATCTTTGGTATAAATCAGTCCATTCTTCATAAGAATTTACCATTGCCATATCCATGGCTATCTTTCTAAATTCTTGTTGGTAATTTGAGGTAGTCTTTTCTGAAACTAATCTAGAGTTATCCAGATTCTTTTTTAAACTAAGAAGAATTTGATTAGGATTAACAGGTTTTATAAGATAATCTGCAATCTTACTACCAATAGCTTCTTCCATTATATATTCCTCTTCACTTTTGGTAATCATTACCACAGGAATACCATCTTCTTTTTCTTTTATTTCTGATAAGGTTTCAATTCCAGAAAGACCTGGCATATTTTCGTCTAGAAAAATGATGTCAAAATTATCATCATCTATGATGTCTAATGCCTCTGTACCACTTTGACATTTAGTTACCTCATAATTTTTCTTTTCTAAAAATAGAATATGTGGCTTAAGTAAATCAATCTCATCATCCACCCACAGTATCTTTATTTTGCTCATTAAGTCTTATTTTTTATCGTTTATTAGTTTCTTGTTTTATTTATAGTAAAACTATAATAGTTTAAATTCATTTTTGAAAAGTTCAATTATGCCAAGCATATATGTATATTTGTTTCCGTAAATATAAAAGGAACTTGAAAAAAAGAAATAAGCTCAAAATATTAAACGATCCAATTTACGGTTTTATTACGATACCTAACGAACTAATTTTTGATCTGCTAGAACATAAGTACTTTCAGAGGTTGCGTAGGATTTCTCAAATGGGATTATCTTATCTTGTATATCCAGGAGCACATCATACTCGTTTTCATCACGCTTTGGGATGTATGCATCTTATGCAAAAAGCAGTGAGAGTTCTACGTTTTAAAGGGATTGATATTTCTGACAAAGAAGAAGAAGCACTTTATATAGCGATATTATTACATGATATAGGTCACGGACCTTTTTCTCATGCTATGGAGCATAGTATTGTAAACGAGGTTAATCATGAGAAGATTTCTCTCATGTTTATGGAAAAAATTAATGCAGAATTTAACGGGAGTTTAACGCTTGCAATTCAGGTCTTTAAAGGGGAGTATCATCGTAATTTTTTGCACCAGCTCATTTCAGGGCAATTAGATATGGATAGATTAGACTATCTAAAAAGAGATAGTTTTTATACAGGAGTTGCAGAAGGGAATGTGAATAGTGAACGCCTGATTACAATGCTTACTGTCATTAATGATGAATTGGTGGTAGAAGAAAAAGGAATATATTCTGTAGAAAAATTTTTACTAGCCAGACGATTAATGTATTGGCAGGTGTATTTGCATAAAACAAGTTTGGTTGCAGAGAATTTATTGATTCGAGTGTTGCAGAGAGCAAAAGAGTTAGTTGATAATGGAGTAGCATTATCAGCAAGTAATGCATTATCATTTTTCTTAAAAAATAAAATTACCGCTGAGAATTTTACTACAGACGTTTTAGAAACATTCGCTAGGCTCGATGATTATGATATTGTTTGTGCAATGAAAGAATGGGTGTATGCAGAAGACTTTGTTTTAAGTAAACTATCTGCTATGATTATAGACCGTGATCTCCTCAAAGTAAAAGTTAAAAAGAAAGCATTTGGAAATAATAAGAAAGAAAGCCATATAGAAAAATTTAAAAATAAATATAAAATTTCTGAAGAAGAAGCTCGTTATTTTATTTTCGATGGCGTTATTTCAAACCAAGCTTATCACCTTAACAAACAGAATATAAATATTTTATATAAGTCAAGAAAAATAGTAGACATTGTCAAAGCTACAGATCAGTTTAATCTTGAAGCATTGTCAAAACCAGTAACTAAATATTTTATGTGCTATCCAAAGCATAAACATTAACACATTTTTTATACTTTTGCTAGAATGATTTTTACAGCCACACAAATTGCGGGTATTTTAAACGGAGAAATCGAGGGAGATGAGACTGTTGAAGTGTCCAAACTAGCTAAAATAGAAGAAGGAACAAAAGGGTCACTAACCTTTTTGTCAAATCCTAAGTACACACAATACATATATTCTACAGATGCCTCGATCACTATTGTAGATAAAACCTTTGAAGCAGAGACAAAGATTAAAACTACTTTGATAAGAGTAGATGATGCGTATAAGGCTTTTTCTCAATTATTGGAGTATTATAATATGGTGAAGATGAATAAAGCAGGTATAGAACAACCTAGTTTTATGTCAGAAACTGCATCATTTGGAGAGAATATTTATTTTGGAGCATTTTCTTATATGGGGGATAATGTTAAAATTGGCGAAAATGCCAAGATCTTCCCTAATGTATATATAGGAGATAATGTTACAATCGGTGATAATATAATTGTATTTGCTGGGGCCAAAATTTATTCTGAAACCATAATAGGCGATAACTGTGTGATTCATAGTGGTGCTATAGTAGGTGCAGATGGCTTTGGTTTTACCCCTAACGAAAAAGGAGAATATAGTAAAGTACCTCAAACAGGTAATGTTGTTATAGAAGACAATGTTGATGTAGGTGCAGGAACAACTATAGATAGGGCTACTCTTGGCTCTACTGTTATACATAGAGGAGTAAAACTGGATAATCAAATACAAATAGCTCATAATGTAGAAATAGGAGAACATACTGCAATTGCAGCACAAACAGGTATTGCAGGGTCAACTAAGATCGGTAAACATTGTTTGATAGGTGGACAAGTAGGTATTGCTGGACATCTTGTTATAGGTAATAATGTTAGAATTCAAGCTCAATCAGGTATCGGAAGAAATATAAAAGACGGAGAGGCAATACAAGGATCTCCAGCTCTTGGCTATTCTGATTATAATAAATCCTATGTACATTTTAAGAATTTACCTAAAATTGTAGATAGAATATACAAACTAGAGAAAAAAGAAAATAATAATGACTGACGTTGTGGTAAGCAAACAAAGAACCATTAAACAGGAAATAAAACTTACAGGTGTAGGCTTACATACTGGAAAAGAAGTGACCTTAACATTCAAACCTGCGCCAGAGAATCATGGATACGCATTTTGTAGAATTGATTTAGAAGGTAACCCTATTATTGAAGCAGATGCTAATTATGTAGTCAATACACAAAGAGGAACAAATCTGGAGAAAAATGGAGTTAGTATACAAACGTCAGAGCACGTATTGGCTGCTTGTGTTGGGTTAGAAATAGACAACCTTTTAATCGAGTTAAATGCTTCTGAGCCTCCTATAATGGATGGGTCAAGTAAGTTTTTTATGAAAGCACTTGAAGAAGCAGGTATTGTAGAGCAAGAAGCAGAAAGAGAAGAGTATGTTGTAAAGGATGTAATCTCTTATACCGATGAAGAATCAGGTAGCGAGATTATTGTAATGCCATCTGATGAATATCAAATCACTACAATGGTAGATTTTGGTACAAAAGTTTTAGGTACTCAAAATGCATCATTAAAACATCTTTCGGATTTTAAAAAGGATATAGCAGATGCAAGAACTTTTAGTTTTTTGCATGAACTAGAGATGTTATTAGAACATGGATTGATTAAAGGTGGAGACCTTAATAATGCTATTGTGTATGTGGATAAAGAATTAAGTCCTAGTACAATGGAGAAGTTGAAGGTTGCTTTTGGTAAAGAATCAATTGCAGTTAAGCCTAATGGTATATTAGATAATTTGACATTACATTATCCAAATGAAGCTGCTAGACATAAATTATTAGATGTAGTTGGAGATTTAGCATTAATAGGTACCAGAATTAGAGGGAAGATTATAGCAAATAAACCAGGGCATTATGTAAATACTCAATTTGCTAAAAAACTCTCTAAAATTATAAAGATTGAGAAGCGAAATAAAGTTCCTCAGTTTGATCTTTCCAAGACTCCACTTATGGATATTAATAAGATTATGAATATGCTACCGCATAGACCTCCGTTCTTATTGATAGATAAAATACTGGAAATGTCTGATAAACATGTAGTCGGACTTAAAAATGTAACTATGAATGAACCATTCTTTGTAGGGCATTTTCCAGGAGCACCAGTAATGCCAGGAGTATTACAAATAGAAGCAATGGCTCAAACAGGAGGTATTCTAGCATTAAGTACAGTGCCAGATCCTGAGAATTACCTTACCTATTTTATGAAAATAGATAAAGTAAAATTTAAACAACAAGTATTGCCGGGAGATACCTTAATTTTTAAATTAGAATTGATAACACCAATTCGTAGAGGTATATGTCACATGCAAGCTTTTGCTTATGCTAATGGAAAATTAGTTACAGAAGCAGAACTTATGGCACAAATCGTAAAATCAAAATAATCATAAAAAAGAAACTATAAAACTAGTAAGGATTTAGTAGTTATATAGATTCGCTATTTTTTTATTAAACAAATTAATTGATGAATCAACCGTTAGCATACGTTCATCCAGGAGCAAAAATTGCAAAAAATGTTGTAATAGAACCTTTTACAACCATCCATAATAACGTAGTGATAGGAGAAGGGACTTGGATAGGTTCTAATGTTACTATTATGGAAGGAGCGCGTATCGGGAAAAATTGTAGTATTTTTCCTGGAGCTGTTATTTCTGCAACACCTCAGGATAAAAAATTTAATGATGAAGATACTATAACCGAAATTGGAGATAATACTACAATTCGTGAGTGTGTTACTATTAATAGAGGAACGGCAGATCGAATGAAAACCAAAATAGGAAAAAATTGTTGGATTATGGCGTATTGCCATATAGCACATGATTGTATTGTTGGTGACAATTGTATATTTTCTAATAACAGTACATTGGCAGGACATATTAATGTAGGTGATTACGTGGTTTTGGCTGGTATGGCTGCTGTACAGCAATTTTGCAGTATTGGTAATCACGCATTTGTTACAGGAGGATCTTTAGTACGTAAAGATGTACCTCCTTATGTAAAAGCTGCTCGTGAACCTTTATCGTATGTTGGAATTAATTCTATTGGTTTAAGAAGAAGAGGCTTTACTACAGAAAAAATAAGAGAAGTACAGAATATATATCGAATTTTATATCAACAGAATTATAATAATTCGCAAGCAGTACAAATTATTGAGGCTGAAATGGAAGCAACTCCTGAGCGTGATGAAGTTTTAGAATTTATCAAAAACTCTCAGAGAGGAATTATGAAAGGATATTTTTCTAATTAACACTAGAAAAAAAACGAATACTATACTAATAAGAAATAAAGAATATAATGGCAAGTACTAGTGATATCAGAAATGGATTATGTATAAAGTATAATCATGACATCTATAAAATAATAGAGTTTTTACATGTAAAACCTGGTAAAGGCCCTGCTTTTGTAAGAACAAAATTAAAAAGTGTAACTACAGGAAAGGTAATTGATAATACATTTTCTGCAGGACATAAAATTGAGGATGTACGTGTTGAAACTCATAAATTTCAGTATTTGTATGCAGAAGGAGATACTTTTCATTTTATGAATACAGAAGATTATAATCAAATTACATTAGAGAAATCTTCATTAGATGCTCCAGGTTTATTAAAAGAAGGAGAAGTAGTAACGATAATTATCAACTCTGAAGATCAAATGCCTCTATCTGTAGAAATGCCTGCAAGTGTAATTCTTGAAGTTACAGCAACAGAACCTGGGGTTAAAGGAAATACTGCCACCAATGCAACCAAACCTGCAACTGTAGAAACAGGTGCAGAAGTAATGGTTCCTCTTTTTATTAATGAAGGAGATAAGATTAAAGTAGAAACAGATAAAGGTACTTATAAAGAAAGAATAAAAGAATAATTTTATATACTCTTAATTCCTAATTCCTATTAATGAAATTTCCACAAAAACATACTTTACAACAAATTGCTACTATTATATCTTCAGAATTTGTTGGTGAGCCTAATTTTCCTGTTTTAGGAATGAATGAAATTCATGTCGTTTCTCCTGGAGATATTGTATTTGTGGATCATCCTAAATATTATGATAAAGCACTACAAAGTGCAGCAACTGTAATTTTAATCAATAAGAATGTAGAATGCCCAAAAGGAAAAGCATTGCTTATTTCTGATGACCCTTTTAGAGATTTTAACAAACTTACCAAGTATTTTAAACCTTTTGAAAAGGCTAGTTCCTTAATTTCTGAAACCGCTACAATTGGTCAAAATACAATTATTCAACCTGGTAGCAGTATTGGTAATAATGTAAGTATTGGTGATAATTGTTTAATACATTGTAATGTAAGTATTTATGATAATACAGTAATCGGTAATAATGTAACCATACATGCAGGTACAGTAGTAGGATCAGATGCATTTTATTATAAAAAAAGAACAGAAGGTTTTGATAAACTGATTTCTGGAGGAAGAGTGGTTATTAAAGATAATGTTGATTTAGGAGCTTCATGTACTATAGATAAAGGAGTAACAGGAGATACTATTATTCATGAAGGAACTAAAATCGATAATCAAGTGCATATAGGGCACGATACTGTAATAGGAAAAAAGTGCTTAATAGCCTCTCAAGTAGGTATTGCAGGTTGTGTAGTAATAGAAGATGAAGTTACAATTTGGGGTCAAGTAGGGATAACTAGTGCTATCACTATTGGAACCAAAGCAATTATTTCTGCACAATCAGGAGTAAGTAAATCATTGGAAGCGAATAAAAGTTATTTTGGAACGCCAGCAGATGATTTTAGAAAAAAATATAAAGAAATAGCTTCTATACGGCAGATTCCAGATTTAATAGATAAATTGAACAAAAATGAGTGAAACAGTAAAAGATATTGTAAGGTCCTTTTATGAGACCGATCTTATTCATACTACCGAAGTTTTTTCTCAATATTTACACCCCGAAATAGAATTATATTGGAATAGTAGTTTTGGGTTTAATAAAAAAGATTTTAAGGATATAGTAAGTATGTTTAAAGAGATGTCTTCATCTTTTGACTCACTACGATGTGAAATTAGTCATCTTATAGCAGAGAATCAGACTGTTACTGTTCGGTATACATATTTTGTAAGAACTATAGAAAGACCAGATAAAGAGGAGGCAGTAGCCCACTTTATTACTATTTGGGAATTAAAAGATAATAAATTATATAAAGGATATCAAATAAGTCAACAAGGAGATAATACCTCTGAGAACATGATGTCATTTATATCAAAATGATTAGATCAAATCATTTGTAAACTTTGATTTATAATATTTGAGATATTTTGATATTCATTGAAAAGTAAAAGTTTGAAAAATAAAAAAATATTTTTTTATTTTTCACTTTAACTATAATGTTCAAAAGCTTACTTTTGAAACTCTTTAAAAAAAAATAAAAAATCATAACGCAATGAGTGTTTTAGTTAATAAAGATTCGAAAATTATCGTACAAGGATTTACTGGTAGCGAAGGTACTTTTCATGCAGGTCAAATGATAGAATATGGGACCAATGTTGTTGGTGGAGTTACTCCTGGAAAAGGAGGGCAAACTCATTTAGATAAACCTGTATTTAATACTGTAGAAGATGCAGTAAAAGAAGTAGAAGCAGATACTACAATTATTTTTGTACCGCCAGCTTTTGCTGCAGACGCAATTATGGAAGCAGCAGATGCAGGAATAAAAGTGATTATTACTATTACAGAAGGTATTCCAGTTGCAGATATGATTAAAGCATCAGATTATATCAAAGGAAAAGATTGTAGACTTATTGGACCAAACTGTCCAGGGATCATTACTCCAGGAGAGGCTAAAGTTGGTATCATGCCAGGATTTGTCTTTAAGAAAGGAAATGTAGGTATTGTATCAAAATCAGGAACACTTACATATGAAGCGGCAGATCAAGTAGTAAAACAAGGATTAGGGATTACTACTGCAATTGGTATTGGAGGAGATCCTATAATTGGTACTACAACCAAAGAAGCTGTAGAGTTATTGATTAATGACCCAGAGACATCTTGTGTTGTAATGATTGGTGAAATTGGTGGACAATTAGAAGCAGATGCAGCCAAATGGGTAAAAGAAAGTGGAACAACAAAACCTGTAGTAGGTTTTATAGCTGGAGAAACAGCTCCTGCTGGTCGTACCATGGGACATGCTGGTGCTATTGTTGGTGGTAGTGAAGATACTGCAGCAGCCAAAAAAGCAATTATGAGAGAATGTGGAATACATGTCGTTGATTCTCCTGCTGAAATTGGTAAAAAAGTAGCAGAAGTACTAGGATAAAAAGAAAGAACAAATACATAAAAAAAGCCTCTTGACTTAAATCAAGAGGCTTTTTTGTGTTTGTACAATTATTTGTTAAAAAAATATTAAATATTGTAACATTACCTTAAACTACACGTATTATAGTGAATTAATAGTTAACTAACTCGTTAATACTAACTCAGGTGACAACAACACCACAAAAACAACAAAAAAATAAGTATGAAATTTACTAAATTAACCTTATTACTACTCGCTATTATTAGCTTTGGTAGTTGTAAAAAATCATCAAATGACACCAAAGTTTCAAAGGAAATTAAGGTTGAGAAACACACTGATGGATCTGGTTTCGCTTATGAAACGATTACTAATGATCCAACAGGATTACGATTGTACACATTAGATAATGGGCTAAAAGTATATTTGTCTAAAAATGAAGAAGAACCAAAAATTCAAACATTTATTGCGGTACGCGCTGGTTCAAACTATGATCCTAAAGAAGCTACAGGGCTTGCACACTATTTAGAACATATGGTTTTTAAAGGTACCGATGAAATAGGTACTCAGGATTTTGAAAAAGAAAAAGTGTTGCTACAACAAATATCTGATTTATACGAGCAACATAAATCAGAAACAGATGAAGAAAAGAAGAAAGAAATCTATAAAAAAATAGATAAAATTTCTCTTGAAGCATCAAAAATTTCAATATCCAATGAATATGATAAGATGATTAGCTCCTTGGGTGCAGAAGGAACAAATGCACACACTTGGTTTGAAGAAACGGTATACAAAAATAAAATACCAGCAAACGAACTTGATAAATGGCTCAAAGTAGAAAGCGAACGTTTTAGTCAATTGGTACTGCGTTTGTTTCATACAGAATTAGAAGCCGTTTATGAGGAGTTTAATAGAGGACAGGATAATGATGGTAGAAAAATGTATGCTGCAATGCTTGAAGGATTATTTCCTAACCATCCTTATGGGCAACAAAAAACAATAGGAACTTCTGAGCATTTGAAAAACCCCTCTATGGTTGCTATTCATAACTATTTTAATAAATACTATGTGCCTAACAATATGGCAGTAGTATTAGTTGGAGATTTAGATTTTGACCAAACCATTCAAAAGGTAAATAAGACTTTTGGTAGCTTCGAGAAAAAAGAGGTAGTACATCCAGAATTACCAAAAGAAGAACCAATAACAAGCCCAATAACCAAAGAAGTATTCGGACCAACAGCAGAATCAATTTCTGTCTCATTTCGTTCAGATGCTATAGGAACAAAAGAAGAGAAACTTCTTACGCTTGCTGATATGTTATTGACAAACGGAGAAGCAGGTTTGATTGATTTAAACCTGAATCAAAAACAAGCAGTTCAGAATGCAGGATGTTTTCCTACTTTTTTGAATGATTATGGATATCATCAATTTTATGGACAGCCCAAAGCGGGTCAGACGCTTGATGAAGTAAAAGACTTGTTGCTTTCTCAAATAGAAAAATTAAAAAAAGGAGAGTTTGATGAGTGGATGATAGATGCTGTAATTAATGATTTAAAACTAAGTCAAACAAAAGAATATGAGAATAACACAGCTTTGGCTTCTGCATATTATAATGCATTTATTCATAGAGAAGACTGGAAAGACAAGGTAGAATTCTTGAACGAACTTAAAAAAGTTTCAAAACAAGAATTGGTAGATTTTGCTAATAGATTTTATAAAGACAATTATGTTGTTGTTTATAAGCGAAAAGGAGAAGATAAAAATATTGTCAAAGTAGAAAATCCTGGAATAACTCCTGTAGCGCTAAATAGAGATAAAGAGTCTAAATTTGTGCAAGATTTCAAAAAAATAGAATCTTCTTCTTTACAACCAAAATTTATAGATTATAAAACGGCTATAAAATCTACGCAAACTCAGAGTGGAATTTCAGTTTCTTATATAGAAAACAAAAACAATGATTTGTTTGACCTTAACATCATTTTTGATTTAGGATCTGATCATGATAAAAAATTATTAATAGCTTCAGGATATTTTGATTATTTAGGAACTGATAAATATTCTCCAGAAGAACTTAAAAAAGAATTTTATAAATTAGGAATTAGTTATAGTATTAATTCTTCTGCTGATAAAACTATTGTTGGTATTTCTGGATTAAAAGAAAATTTGGATAAAGGATTGATTTTATTAGAAGATCTATGGAAAAATGCAGTTCCTAACCAAGAAGCATACGACAAATATGTAGATCAAATATTAAAAGGAAGAGAAGATAGTAAAACTCAAAAAGGAAATATCTTATGGAGTGGTCTTCTTAATTATGGTAAATATGGTGAAAACTCAAGATTACGTAATATATATACATACAAGGAACTAAAAAAGATTAACCCTAAGGAGTTGATTGATAAAATAAAGAGCCTTGCTACGCTAAAACAACGTATATTTTATTATGGTAAAGATGTAGATGCAGCAATTACATCCTTAGATAAGAATCATATTATTACTGGAGATTTGAATGACTACCCAGAAAAAATAACTTATACAGAAAACGAAACAGGAGGTAATGTTTACTTTGTAGATTATGATATGGTACAAAGTGAAATGTTGTTTTTGGCAAAAGGAAAAGAATTTGACCCTGAAAAAATGGCAGCTTCTAGTTTGTTTAACACATATTTTGGTAGTGGACTTTCTTCTATTGTTTTTCAAGAAATAAGAGAATCAAAATCATTGGCATATTCTGCTTTTTCTCAATATAGTAATGCGAGCCAACAAGGAGATTCTAACTATTTGTATGCATATGTAGGTACTCAGGCTAATAAAATGCCAGAAGCAGTAGATGCTATGATGGAGCTATTGACAAATATGCCAGAAGCAGAGGCGCAGTTTAATCAAGCTAAAAAAGCAACATTAAAGAAAATTGCAGCTAAGCGAATTACAAAATCAAATATCTTTTGGTCATATGAGGGGCTTAAGAAAAGAGGGATCGATCATGACAATAGAAAAGAAATGTATGAAACTATAGAAAAGATGACATTGGCAGATCTTAAATCTTTTTTTAACGAGAATATAAAAGGAGAATCCTATAATATCCTTGTTATTGGTAATAAGAAAGATATCGATATGAAAGCATTATCAAAACTAGGAGCTGTAAAAGAAATGGATATTGATTACCTTTTTAATTATGAAAAAGAAATAATAAAGCAATAGTTAAAATATTAAATAAAGATGTTTATAAACCCTGTGAGAAATCACAGGGTTTATTGTTGATGACCTATTTGTAATTCTTATATTTGAATTCGTATTTATAAATTGATATACACAAACAAAAACATAGAAATATAAAGAATGAATCTTTTACAAGGTAAAACGGCAATTATCACAGGAGCTACTCGTGGTATTGGCAAAGGAATAGCAGAGGTTTTTGCACAACAAGGTGCTAATGTGGCTTTTACATATAGCTCTTCTGTAGAAGCAGCAAAAACTCTAGAAACTGAATTAAACAGTTTAGGAATCAAAGCCAAAGGATACCAAAGTAATGCTGCAAGTTATGAGCAAGCTCAGGAATTAGCAGCAGATGTTTTAGAAACATTTGGTAGTATTGATGTTTTGGTTAACAATGCTGGGATCACCAAGGATAACCTTTTGATGCGAATGAGCGAAGAAGACTTTGATAAGGTGATTGAAGTGAACTTGAAAAGTGTATTTAACATGACAAAAGCCGTTCAAAGAACGATGCTAAAACAACGTAAAGGAAGTATTGTAAATATGAGTTCTGTTGTTGGAGTAAAAGGTAATGCAGGACAGGCTAATTATGCAGCATCAAAATCTGGGATTATTGGGTTTTCTAAATCTGTGGCACTAGAACTTGGATCAAGAAATATTAGAAGTAATGTTGTTGCTCCAGGATTTATTGAGACAGAAATGACAGGTAAATTAGATGAAAAAGTAGTAGAAGGTTGGAGAAATGCAATTCCATTAAAAAGAGGAGGTACCCCAGAAGATATTGCAAACACATGTCTCTTTCTAGCTAGTGATTTGAGCGCATATATTACAGGGCAAGTGTTGAATGTTGATGGAGGTATGCTTACCTAATACTTTATAGTACTATAAAGAATGCAAACAGAAACAATTTTATTGATCATAGCAGCAGGTATAATCGCATTGATTATTGCACTATATCAATATCTATATAGAGCAAAAAACAGGAAAAAGAAGCTCCTGTTTTTTGCTTTTTTACGTTTTTTAAGTGTTTTTTCACTATTAGTATTATTAATTAATCCTACATTCAAACAAAATATATATTTTGAAGAAAAGCCTGCGTTGGTTGTTGCAGTAGACAATTCTTCCTCCATAAAATATTTAAAAAAAGACAAAGAGATAAAACAATTTGTTAATGAAATTTCTCTTCATAAAGAATTGAATAATAGATTTAATGTTGTCTACTATTCATTTTCTGATAAACTAAAAGATTCTTTACATTTTTCTTTTGATCAAAAGCAAACCAATATTTCAAAAGCTTTAGATGAATTAAATCAGGTTTATAAAAATACAATTGCTCCTACACTCTTATTAACTGATGGTAACCAAACTTATGGAACAGATTATCAATTTAGTACAAAAGGATATAAACAAGTGGTATACCCTGTTATCTCAGGAGATACAATAGCTGTAGAAGACACTAGAATTCAACAACTGAATGTAAATAGGTATGCATACTTAAAAAATAAATTTCCTATAGAAACAATTCTTACCTATTCAGGAAATCAGGATATTACAAGATTATTTCAAATTAAATCAGGGAACAGCACTATATTTTCTCAACCTATTTCTTTTTCAAAAGAGAATAATTCTAATGTGGTTAATTTTACATTGCCTGCAAATAGAGTAGGGGTAAATCAATATGTGGCTATATTATCACCTTTGGATAATGAAAAAAATACGATCAATAACTCAAAAACTTTTGCTGTAGAAGTAATTGATCAGAAGACAAATGTACTTTTGATCAGTGATATGGTTCACCCAGACTTAGGAGCTATTAAAAAAAGTATAGAAAGTAATGAGAGGAGAAGTATTACAATAAGTAAACCAAGTGAAAACAAAGATTTTAATGATTATCAATTAATCATACTCTATCAACCCAATACTAGATATAAAAAAGTGTATGAGAAATTAAATCTGGAGAAGAAAAATTACTTAACCATTATTGGAAGTAAAACAGATTGGGTATTTCTTAATACAATACAAAATAAATATACGCAAGAGATAACTAGGCAAACAGAGTATTATGTACCAAGGTTTAATAATAATTATGCCGCGTTTTTGCAAGATGATATAGGGTTTACTAGTTACCCCCCTTTAATAGGTAATTTTGGTGAATTAAAAATACATGCAAATCATGATCCTTTGTTGTATAGAACAATTGGTACTATTCATACTGAGGATGCTTTATTAGCAACAATAGAACAAAATGGAATAAGAGAAGCAGTGTTGTTTGGAGAAGGTATATGGAGGTGGAGAGCTCAAAACTATATAAATACTCAGACATTTAAAGATTTTGATGAGTTTTTTGGTAAACTAGTACAATATCTAGCCTCTAATAAAAGAAAAAGTAGATTAAATACAATTTCTGAGTCTTTCTATTATGGTAATGCAAGTATTGTTATCAAGGCAGAGTATTTTACTAAAAACTATGAGTTTGATAAAAGGGGGAGCCTAAAAATTATAATAAAAAACAAAGAAACAAAAGCTACTCAAACAATACCAATGCTCTTAAAAAATAATTCATACGAAGTAGATATAAGCAATCTTGGAGCTGGTGATTATGAATATACAGTAGCTGTATCAGGAGAACATATAACAAGATCAGGAAGTTTTGCCATTCTTGAATATGATGTAGAACAACAATTTCTCAATGCTGATGTAACAAAACTACAACAAGTAGCTACTAATACTAGTGGGAAGTCATATTTTTTGAATCAGAAAGAAGCTCTGATAAAAGAATTGATAGAAAATCAAAGATATCAAACCATTCAAAAAAGCAAGGAAAATGTAGTATCTTTAATAGATTGGAAATATCTTTTATTGATCGTTCTTTTATTGCTTACAATAGAATGGTTTGCACGAAAATATAACGGACTTATTTAAAAAAATTAAAACTCAATATTACTATGGAAAGATTACCAAAAATAGGGTTACCTATACTGATTGTTATTATTATACTTATAGTCTTTATCTCAAAATCAACAGTTACCATTGGTTCAGGAGAAGCGGGAGTGCTTTATAAAACATTTGGAGGAGGAGTAGTGACAGATTCACCACCATTAGGAGAAGGGTTTCATTTGGTAGCACCTTGGAATAAGGTAATCGTTTATGAAGTAAGACAACAAGAGGTTTTTGAAAAAATGCAGGTATTATCATCTAATGGATTAGAAATTAAATTAGATGCTTCTGCTTGGTTTCAACCTGATTATAATAAATTAGGGCTGTTGCATCAGCAAAAAGGAGAAAATTATGTAGGAAGAGTTTTGCTGCCAACTATTAGGTCTGCTGCTCGTAGTGTAGTTGGAAGATATACTCCTGAACAATTATATTCTAGTAAAAGAGATGCAATTCAAAAAGAAATTTTTGAAGAAACAAAAAAGATAGTTGGTGATCAGTTTATTCAGCTTAATGAGGTACTGGTACGAGATGTAACATTACCATCTACTATCAAGGAAGCGATAGAACGTAAATTGAGACAAGAGCAAGAGGCTTTAGAATATGAATTTAGATTAGAAAAAGCTAAAAAAGAAGCAGAAAGACAAAAGATTGATGCAGAAGGAAAAGCAGTTGCGAACCAAATTCTAAGTGCTTCTTTAACAGATAAAATACTTAAAGAAAAAGGAATAGAAGCTACATTACAATTGGCTAAATCACCTAACACTAAAGTAGTTGTAGTAGGCTCTGGTAATGATGGGCTACCTTTGATCTTAGGTAATCAATAAAATAATATATGTATTAAAAAAAGGCATTCATATGAGTGCCTTTTTTGATTTAGATAAGCTTAAATCATTTTTATAAAATGAAATTACACACATATAATACTACTGTTAAGTGGACTGGTAATACAGGTAGTGGTACTACAGATTATAAATCATACAGTAGGGATCATTCTATATCATCAATAGGAAAATATGGGGAGATATTATCTTCTTCTGACCCTTCTTTTTTAGGAGATAAAACAAAATACAATCCAGAAGATTTATTTCTTTCTTCATTATCTGCTTGTCATATGTTGTGGTATCTTCATTTATGTACGGTTAATCAAATAATTGTTATAGATTATGTAGATAATGCAACAGGAGTTATGGAAGAGTCTAAAGAGAATGGAGGGAGATTCAAAGAAGTAACTTTACACCCTATTGTTACTGTGCAAAACAAGAATATGGTAGAAAAAGCACATGAAATACATCACGAAGCTAATAAAATGTGTTTCATTGCTAATTCTTGTAATTTTAAGATAGGGCATAATGCCAAAATAATTGTAGAATAGAGCAGTTGATGTTGCTTTGGTCTCTTTTAGATCAAAACATTAGTGTATAGATCTAGGTTTTTCAAAACAATATCACTTCCTTTTACAACGGTTTCAAGAGGTTGATCACCTAGGTGTATAGGCAATTCTGTTGCTTTAGATAATCGATCATCCAATCCTCTCAACATAGACCCTCCACCAGTCAAATAAATTCCTGAATTATAGATGTCAGCAGAGATTTCAGGAGGAATTTCAGAAAGAGTTTCCATAATAGCATTTTCTATTTGAGCAATAGATTTGTCCAAACTTTTTTCAACTTCTTTATAAGATACTAGTATTTGCTTTGGTTTTCCTGTCATTAAATCTCTTCCTTCTACAGCCATATTATCAGGTGGTGATTTTAAATCCTCTAGAGCAGAGCCAATTTTTATTTTTATTTTTTCGGCCATAGATTCACCAATATGCAGATTACGAGATTCTCGTATATATTGAGTTATATTTTCATTAAAAACATTACCAGCTACTTTTATAGATTGTCCGCTGATGATACGACCCATAGAGATAACCGCAATTTCTGTAGTTCCACCACCAATATCAACTACCATATTACCTTTGGGTTCCAAAACATTAATTCCTCCTCCTATTGCAGCTGCAATAGGTTCTGGAATTAAAAAAATATTTTTAGCATTAAGACGCTTTGCAGATTCTTGTACGGCTCGTTTTTCAACTTCTGTACTCCCGCAAGGAATAGAGATAATCATGTTGTAAGAAGTAGAGAACATAGAAGAATTAAGGGTAGATAATTTTTTGATAAATGTTTTTAGCATTTTTTCAGCAGCATCAAAATTAGAGATAACGCCATTATCAAATGGATAAATTGTTTTGATGTTTTTATTTATCTTACCTCGCATCATACCAGCTTCTTTGCCTACAGCAATGATTTTTCCACTTATTTGATGAATTGTTATAATAGAAGGATTGTCTACTGCTATTTTTCCTTTATGTATGATGAGTGTGTTTGATGTGCCAAGATCTACTGCAATTTTTTCATTTAAAAAATCAAAAAAGCCCATGATAAATGTCCTTAGGTTAATATGTAATAAATAAGGGTAAACTAAAGTAACTTATATTCATGCATAATAGTTTAAAGGTAGATAACTTTGAGAAACCATAATTATTGTATTTATAAAGTAATTTTTGAGATCTTAAAAAATCAAAAAATACATTTTCAGTAATAAATAATAATTTCTAGAATTAGAAAGATACTATAAGCATAAGCGTTTATTAGCTATTTTTTTTGAATAACTTATATATTCCAGATTCTTTGCTTTACATTTGAAATCTATTAAATCTGTTATTAAGTAGTAAATTGGAATATAAAAAGATTATAATTGCCATTGATGGGCATTCGTCTACAGGAAAAAGTACAGTTGCAAAACAACTAGCAAAAGCATTAGGGTATATCTATGTAGATACTGGTGCAATGTATAGAGCGGTTTCTTTATATGCAATGAGAAAAGGTTTTATTGATGAATCTATGTTTGATGCTGAAGCTCTTGAGGAAAAATTGAGTGAAATAGAATTAAAATTTGAGATTAATTCAGAAACAGGATTAGCAGAGGTTGTACTAAATGGAGAAAATGTAGAACGAGAGATTAGAACACTTAAAGTTTCAAAATTTGTAAGTAAGATAGCAGCGGTATCCAGTGTACGTAAAAAACTTGTAGAGCAACAGCAGAAAATGGGGAAAGATAAAGGGATTGTGATGGACGGAAGGGATATAGGAACAGTCGTTTTTCCTAATGCAGAGCTTAAGCTATTTATGACTGCTACAGCCAAAGATAGGGCAGAGCGTAGATACCTGGAACTTACAGAAAGAGGAGAAAAAGTTACATATGAAGATGTTTTAAAAAATGTAGTAAACAGAGATCATATCGATAGCACCAGAAAAGATTCTCCTTTAAGAAAAGCAGAAGATGCTTTAAAAATAGATAACTCTAATCTTACTCTAAAAGAACAGTTCGAACAAATTCTACAGATTTCAAAAACAGCTATAGAGACCCACTAATTAATCTTTTGGGAGAACAATTGAGTCTGATAAGTTATTTTCTTTAAGATATATATCAGAAAGCTCTCTTGATTCATAAAGAGTCATATCTTCTTTTACCCATTCGATTAATTGTTTGTATTCATTATCACTTTGTATAATTAATACACGATTAAGTCTCAGTACATGATCCGTAAATTGCTTGTGTTTTTTAATAGAAGTATCAGAAACCAAATAAAAAGGCTTATTCACAAGGATTTTATATTGCTTACCGTTATTCATTACAATTTGATCTTTTCTCTCATAAATTATACGAGTTTTCGATAGTGATTGCGTATAACTGCTCAATGTTGTGAAGATAAAAATAAGTAATAGTATCTTTTTCATAGTTTCTATATCAATTACGACTACAAAATTACGGTAAAACCGTATATGTGTAAGTTTTTTGAATTGATATACTTTATTTTTTCGATAAAGAGTAAGATTTTTCGGGTATATGACAATTTATAAAAGCAAAAAAGCCATTGAAGATAAATCCAATAGCTTTTTCTAATTTTAAACTAAATAATTATTAATTAACTACCAGCTCTAATAAGCTGATATTTTGTAAGTCATTTTATATTAAATTCTATTAAAAAATAAGATAGAAAAGACTATTTGGTTACATTACTATTTAATATACAAAGTAGATGTAGTATTAGTAGTTATAAGTAATTGTGTAATCTCTTTTCTAAATACCAATGAAGTGATCGTGGTAATTAGGTTATCGGGATAAAAAGGAATCTTATGAACATCCAGAAGCATGTTCATGTATAAAAATAACTGAGTTTTCATGTAAATTGAGTTTGTGTGTGGTAAATGTATAAATATTATTTGATGATTTAGTTAATTATTAATGAATTGTTTAGTAATAATTGATTGTTTAAGGTGATTTTTATAATAATATTTAAGTTTTGTTAATAAACATAGAATAATAAGAGATATTCTTATGTATTTATAAGAAAGCATATTTATAATAAATAAAAAGACCACTTTATAAAGTGATCTTTTCTTACTTATAGATTTGTATATTTATCTTAAAGGTTAGGAATAATAAGTTCCTGATCAGGATGGATAACATCTGGATTTTTAAGAACATTTGTATTAGCTTCAAAAATAGCTTTGTATTTCATAGGGTCATCATAATAATGTTTTGCTATTTTACTTAGTGACTCACCACTTTTTACTACATGTCTATGGTATACAGAAGTATCAGCAACTTCTATATCAGCCATGATATCAGAAGGAGAATCTCCACCTATTTCTTTAATTTTATCCCAAAGCTGGTTTTTTTCGTACTGTGTTTGTGCAGTACCTTTTATCTTCAGAGTTCCATTTTCTTCAGAAACATCACCGTTCTGAATATTTAATTCTTGTCCTAAATCCAGAACACTTTGATATTTTGCTTTCACCATAACTAAGTTGATTTTTAAAATTATTAATTAGCTTTACCCAAATATAACAAATAATAGAGTGGAGTTTAAATAATTTGAAGATTAAAAATTAATCAATAATCGTTGAAATGCATAATTTATCTATATTCGAACCATTTTTAACTAAATAATAATGTTCCGTAAACGTTTCTATTACATCGTTCAATTACAATACTTAGGATTTCGATACCATGGTTGGCAGAAACAACCTACAGTTAATACTTTACAACGAATGGTAGAACGAACTATTAATTATGTCTTAGATCATTCAAATTTTAAAATCCTTGCTGCAGGTAGAACCGATGCAAAGGTTTCTGCAAATCAAGCGTATATGGAGTTGTTTGTAGATGGGCAACCTTTGGATATAGAAGAGTTTTATCCATTGTTTAATAAAAATCTTCCTCAGGATATTAGAGCAATGAGTATTGAGCAGACCGATGAGAATTTTAATATCATTCAATCTCCAAAAATCAAAGAATACTTGTATTTGTTTGCTTGTGAAGAAAAATTTCATCCTTTTTGTGCTCCATTTATGTATAATGTAATGGACACATTAAATATTGATATAATGAAAGAAGCTGCGAATTTATTTGTAGGAAAACATAATTTTAGATCCTACTGCCACAGACCGTCAGCTCATACAGTTCTTGAAGGAGAAATTATTTGTTGTGAAATCGAAAAAAATGAAGTGTATACTGCCAATTTTTTTCCAAAAGAAACTTACCTTTTGAGGGTAAAAGGAGAGGGGTTTAAACGAAATCAAATTCGATTAATGATGGGGGTATTATTGGATCTCGGAAAAGGAAAAATAGATATAGATTTTATAAAAAAAACATTGAATCCCGAAGCAGAAGAAATTGTATTAGAACACATTGTTCCAGGTTCAGGATTAATATTAAATGCTATCGAATTTAAAAAATAAAAAATGAAGGTTGTTTCTACAAATATTGCTGAGTTGCGTACTATATTATGGAAAGGAAAAGAAGAAAAAACAGGGATCTATAAACAACCAGTAAACGAACCTATTTTTCTTGGTAAAGAAGATGTAGAAAAAGATCATGTTATAGATAGAAAGTATCATGGAGGAATTGATAAAGCTTGCTATTTATATGCGGTAGATCATTACCCATACTGGAAAGATAAATACCCTGATTTGCAATGGCACTATGGTATGTTTGGAGAGAATATAACAATTGAAGGGTTTGATGAGAATGCTATCAACATAGGTTCTATATACACACTAGGAGAAGCAACAGTGCAAATATCCCGTTGTAGACAACCTTGTTATAAATTAGGTATTCGTTTTGGATCTCAGAAAATATTAAAACAAATGATAGATTCTAAGTACTCTGGGGTATATGTAAGAGTACTTGATCCTGGGTATGTTTCTGTTGGAGATGAGTTGTTACCGAAAAAAGAAAATGTTGATGGGGTTTCTATTGCAGAATTGAATACATTGTTATTTCATTATGATAATGAGAAACATTTGAGTTTGGCTACAAAAGCAATTCAAGATCCATTGGTTTCAGAGGGTGATAAAAAGTATTTTAGAAAAAAAGTAAAATAAATATCATGTCAGGTAAAATAAGGTTGCATACTATTGATGAAAAAAATAATGTGATTATAGATAAAGGAGAGCTTGTAAGTTTTACAGTAGACTCCATAGAAATCATGCATCAAAAAGGAGACCCAGGATGGGGTAATACAGAAATAGAAATGTTTCCTATTATTGGCGCAACCAAAGATAATAAGTTTTCTGTACAAACGCCAAAAGGTAATGCCAAGTTGGATCAACATGGGATTTTAAGAGCACTAGAGTACTCACTCAAAGAAAAAAGTGATAACAAAGCAAGTTTCTATAAAAAATATAAAGCGAATACACTAGTAGCAAACCCTAAGTATCCAAAAAAATCAACTCAGCAGTGGTTAGAATGGCCTTATGATTTTGAATTTGTAAAAACCTTTGAACTTTCTGAGAAAGGATTAAAAATAACTTTTGAGATTAAGTGTGAAGAAGATATGCCACTAATGCTTGGTTTTCATCCTGCTTTTAAGGTGTATAATCAAGAAGCTGTATTGGCTACTAATGATAAAGAAATAACTATTAGAGATATTCTTGAAGCAGGAGCTTCTGCTTATTTACTTGATAAATGTAAAGAAATTACTCTCAAAAATAACGGAGATATACGACTCATCATTACAACAAATGGCTTTAGACATATCATGCTTTGGACAGAAGTAACAAATATGATCTGTATAGAACCAATAACTTTTTATCCGTCTAGTGTTGTTGCAAGTGAGTTATATACTGGTTTTGATAGTGCTTCTGATTATGATAAGTTCGAGGTTATTATTTCACCATCATAATTAAGGAGGGTGAAAAAATAATGTATACTATTTTTATGATTATGTTTGTTCACTTTTTTCAAGAATAGTCAGTGCTAATCGAATGGTATTATAATCAATAGCTCCTTCAAAATGATCAAAATATGGTTTTAGAGCACTAGGGCTATCTAACTTTTCTTTAGCCTGTTTGATTGTTTTTATATCTTCTTTATCAACAAAATTTTGCAGATCAATATCCTCTCCACCTTCATACAATTTCATAATATGAGAAAATATAGTTGATTGAGCGAGTTTGCGCTCTATGGCAATTTCTTCTAGTGATAATCCTTGCTTATATAAGGTTAGAGTTTCTAAGTGAGTATTTCCTTTTTTTGTACTCTTTTTTTTCGTTTTTTTCGTTTTCTCAGCAGAGAAATCAATGATTGCCTTGATAAATTGATATCCGTAATTTTGCATTTTTTGCCTACCAACACCATTGATACGCATAAACTCTTCGTCATTCATTGGACGAAACTTTTCCATTTCTTTCAGTGTAGCATCATTAAAAACTTGATAGGCAGGTATCCCAGCTTCTTTGGATAGTTCTAATCGTAATAATCTTAATTTTTCAAACAAATTAGGAGCAGTTCCCTTATCAATAGATTTGTTATTTATATTTTGATTTGCTTTTTCAAATTCTTGTAAATGCGCTACTTTTACTTTTTCTTTTTCAAATAGTACTTTTTTTGAAAGAGCGGTAAGTTTCAATTTATTGTTTTGATGAAAAGCAATTTCCAGATATCCTTGATTGATTAATTGAATAATATATTGTTGCCAATCTCTCCATGCAATATCATTACCAATTCCGTAGGTTTTTACATTTTGATACTGCTTATCGTATACTGCAGCATTTTTAGCTCCGCGTAGTATATCGATTACAGTACCAATAGGTTCTTGCTCTTTGATACGAGCTACTGTAGATAATACTTTTTGAGCAATAATAGTTCCATCTATAAAAGTTGGTGGGTTTTTACATACATCACAATTGCCACAATCTTTTTCTACAAGTTCTCCAAAATAACTAAGCAAAATCTTACGCCTACAACTCAAAGAGTCTGCATACTGTTTCATGCGATCAAGCTTTGCCAATTGTACCTCTTGATTACCAGACATATTGGCAAATTTTTGTAATTGCACCACATCTGCATAGCTATGAAATAGCAGGGTAGAAGAAGGGAGGTTATCTCTACCAGCACGGCCGATTTCTTGATAGTACCCTTCTATATTTTTAGGAAGATTATAATGAATGACCCAGCGTACATTGGATTTGTCAATCCCCATCCCGAAGGCAATTGTAGCACAAACAATTTGTACTGTATCATTTATAAACCCATCCTGAACCTCAGCTCTCTTTTGGTGATCTATGCCTGCGTGATACGCCTCAGCATTATATCCTTGACTTTTTAGCTTATCAGCGAGGGTTTCTGTGGTTTTTCTACTTAAACAATATATAATTCCACTATCGTTTGGTTTATCATCAAGAAAATTGATGATTTGTTCTATTCTTTTGTTTCCAGGGCGTACTTCTAGACTAAGGTTTTTACGATCAAAAGAAGCAAGATGTTGCTTGGCATTATTAATATTTAATTGGTCACAAATATCCTTACGAGTTGCTTTGTCTGCGGTTGCTGTTAATGCAATTACAGGAGTTTTAGGGAATTTGTTTTTAAGATATCCTAATTGCGTATATGCAGGTCTAAAATCATGACCCCATGCCGATATACAATGTGCCTCATCTATGGCAATTAAGCTAATTTCTATTTGTGCAAGAATAGTATCTATAAAAGATAAGCTTTCTGGGGCTGTATATAACAGTTTGATCTCTTTATTAGACACCTTTTGATAAATCTGTTGTTGTTCACTTTCAGTTTGACTGCTATTGATGAATGCAGCTTTGATTCCATTTGCGATTAGCCCATCTACCTGATCCTTCATTAAAGCGATTAGAGGAGAGATAACTAGAGTTACCCCTGGTAAAAGTAATGCTGGTAATTGGTAACAAATAGATTTACCTCCTCCCGTTGGCATAATAACGAGATTATCATTTCCTGAAAATATAGAGGATATTATGTCTTGCTGTAATGGGCGAAAACTATCATATCCAAAATATTCTTTTAATGTGTCTAAGAGTTGTTTTTGATCTGGCATGATACAAAGAAAAGAAAATAGCTTGGTAAAATGTATATGTCTACAGTCGTTTTATTTTCTTTAAAAATGATATTACATCTATTATTATATAAATCTATAGCTGTTTTTTAAAAATAATAATTTACTCTTAAGTAGTACTCTAAAGAAAGGTAGTATTAATTATAAAAAATAGTATGGTTTTATGGTGTGATTTTCTTTGGTGTGAATTCCTTTTTTTTAGTTTTGTAGCACTTTAAAAATAAAAGATATGATCTCTGTAGACGGAGTAACAGTAGAATTCAGTGGAGAAACCTTATTTAGCAATATTTCTTTTGTTATCAATGAGAATGATAAAATTGCTTTAATGGGGAAAAATGGAGCGGGAAAATCTACTATGATGAAGATCATTGCAGGTGTTCAAAAAGCAACAAAAGGGAACATAAGATATCCTAAAGAAGCTGTGATAGCATATTTACCACAACATCTTTTAACAGAGGATGATTGTACAGTTTTTGAAGAAGCATCAAAAGCATTTGGACATATTTTTGAGATGAAACAAGAAATGGATCGTCTTAATAAAGAACTAGAAACTCGTACAGATTATGAATCTAAAGAGTATATGTCTATTATAGAAAAAGTGACAGACATAGGTGAAAAATTTTATACCATAGAAGAGATTAATTATGATGCAGAGGTAGAAAAGGCACTAATAGGATTAGGGTTTAAAAGAGAAGATTTTACCAGATCAACCAGTGAGTTTAGTGGTGGGTGGAGAATGCGAATAGAGCTTGCTAAAATTTTGCTACAAAAACCAGATTTGATTCTTTTGGATGAGCCTACCAATCACATAGATATTGAATCTGTAGTATGGTTAGAAGATTTCTTGATAAACAAAGCAAAGGCTGTAATTGTAATTTCTCATGATAAAACTTTTATTGATACCATTACCAATCGTACTATTGAGGTAACAATGGGAAGAATATATGATTATAAGGCAAATTATTCACACTACTTACAATTAAGAGAAGATAGGAGATTGCATCAGATCAAAGCATACCAAGAACAGCAAAAATTTATAGCAGATACCAGAACTTTTATAGAACGGTTTAAAGGCACTTATTCTAAGACTAATCAGGTGAATTCTCGCGAAAGAATGTTAGAGAAGTTAGAAATCATCGAGATTGATGAGATTGATAATTCATCATTAAAGCTAAGATTTCCTGCTTCGATTCGATCAGGAGATTATCCTGTAATTGCCAAGGATTTATCAAAACAATATGGAGATCATATTGTTTTTAAAGAAGCTAATATGTCGATTGCAAGAGGAGAAAAAGTATCATTTGTTGGGCGTAATGGAGAAGGGAAATCTACAATGATAAAGGCAATTATGGGAGAAATAGAATATGAAGGAAGTTGTGAATTGGGACATAATGCCAATGTGGGGTACTTTGCTCAAAATCAAGCATCTTTATTAGATCCTAATCTTACTATTTTTCAGACAGTAGATGAAGTTGCAACGGGTGATGTAAGAACACAGATTAAAAATATTTTGGGGCAATTTATGTTTGGAGGTGATGATATTGATAAAAAGGTAAGTGTGCTTTCTGGTGGAGAAAAAACCAGACTAGCAATGGTAAAGTTACTATTAGAACCTGTAAATGTCTTGATTCTAGATGAACCTACTAATCATTTGGATTTAAAATCAAAAGATGTGCTCAAAGAAGCCCTATTAGCTTTTGATGGCACTCTGATATTGGTTTCTCATGATAGAGATTTCTTGCAAGGGTTATCTCAAAAAGTATTTGAATTCAAGGAAAAAAGAGTAATTGAACATTTTGAAACGATTGATGACTTCTTAGAACGAAATAGAATTAGAAATTTGAGTGAAATTAACTTAAAAAGCTAAGACAACTTGACAAGGTTTCTTTAAAAGTGTAACTACGCAGGAAATGATACAGGGGTAAACTAGATTTCTATTTTACTCAAATAAATCAGAACTCAAATATCGATCTCCTCGATCACAAATAATAGCAACAAGAACACCGTTTTCGAGGTTTTTTGCGAGTTTTAATGCTGCAGCAACAGCACCACCACTACTCATACCACAGAAAATGCCTTCTTCTATTGCCAGACGTTTTGCCATAGTAGTAGCCTCTTCTTGACTTACCTCTATAACTTGATCAACCTTATCGGGGTTAAAGATTTTAGGTAAATATTCTTTTGGCCATTTACGTATGCCAGGTATTTTGGATTCATCAGTAGGTTGTACTCCTACAATTTGAACCTCTTTTGATTGCTCTTTGAGGTAGGTAGATGTACCTATAATAGTACCTGTTGTTCCCATAGAAGATACAAAATGAGTGATTTTTTGTTGCGTATCTTTCCAGATTTCTGGTCCAGTGGTTTTATAATGTGCCCGCCAATTATCCTCATTGGCAAATTGATTAAGCATCACATATCCTTCATTAGTTACTTTGGCTTCAGCATAATCTCTAGACCCCTCAATACCAACATCAGCAGGAGTAAGTGTTACTTTGGCTCCAAAAGCACGCATTGTCTGTACTCGTTCCTTGGTAGAGTTTTCTGGCATGACCAACTCAATATTTAATTTAAAAATACCAGCAATCATAGCAAGG
The DNA here is from genome assembly GCF_900299535.1 of Aquimarina aquimarini. Classification (GTDB taxonomy): domain Bacteria; phylum Bacteroidota; class Bacteroidia; order Flavobacteriales; family Flavobacteriaceae; genus Aquimarina; species Aquimarina aquimarini. The sequence continues at coordinate 277,912 of NZ_OMKE01000010.1, forward strand.
GCAATTCCTGTGTTACCACTAGTAGCCTCTATAAGTTTACTATTTTGATCTATATCTCTACGATCTAATGCAGATTTAATCATGTTATAAGCAGCTCTATCCTTAACACTTCCTCCAGGATTATGTCCTTCTAATTTTAAAAATAATGTAATATTAGGGTTTTTGATTAGAGAAGAAGCCTTTACCAGAGGAGTATTTCCTATTAGATCTAAGATGTTGTGAGTCATTAAACTACTTTTTTTATTTTTATTTCTGCAGTGTTTGAGATGATAGAGTTATCAGGAACAGATGAAGTAATCCAAGTGTTACCACCGATGGTGCTATTAGCACCAATTACAGTACTTCCTCCTAATATGGTTGCATTTGCATAAATGGTAACATTGTTTTCTACAGTTGGATGACGTTTTACATTGCGCAGTTTTCTATCTACATACAATCCTCCTAGTGTTACCCCTTGATATATTTTTACGTTATCCTTTATAATTACTGTTTCTCCAATAACAATACCCGTAGCATGATCTATAAAGAAAGAATTTCCTATTTCTGCTCCAGGATTAATATCTGTACCAGTTAATCGATGAGAATACTCTGTCATTAATCGAGGAATCATTGGTAATCCAATTTTTAGCAATTCATGGCTTAATCTATAAATTGCTATCGCATAAAACCCTGGATATGCCATATATACTTCCTCAATAGAATTAGCAGCAGGATCACTTTGTAGAAAAGCCTTTGCATCCAGATTTAGTTTTTCTAAGATGCCAGGTAATTTATCTAGATAAGACTGCCAGAGTTTATTGCAAGGGTTTTCAGTCTCCCAACAAGCCAAATCTACAAGCTCTTCAAAGGTTTTTTCAAGAATATCAATATTTGCAGCTACTTCGGTATCTGTATCAAACAAAGTATAAAAAAGTAAATTGGTAAAATACTCCGTCCTTTCTTTGAGCTTTAGCTTAAGATTAGGATTCTTTTTTTGCTCTTCAATTTTGGCAATAATCTCGTCTCTTTCTTTAGTCATTTCAATTTATTTGAAAACTCTAGTAAATATATAGAATAAAGAATATAAAAGTCTTTTTTACTCGTAATTCCTTACATTTTTAAAACAATAATAACATTATAAGGTTTGAATTAAGATTCTTTTCTAAACTTTCGTTAAATTTTTATAGTGAACATGTATTGAACATCTACATATCAATAAAAAGATGTTCAATCTCTATAAAATGTCTTTTTACATATTAACATTGCAAAAATACTGTATATATCTGATAAAATTACAAAAATACAAATGAAGAAATAATGGACATACAAAGGAAGATAAAACGGTTATAAGTAGGAGTGTAATTGCTTAAAAAACTAATATACATTAACTGATATTTGTCATAATTAGTAAAGAAACTTGGGGGTATCTTTAGTAAAGAATTTAAACCTAATATAATGAAAAAAAGAACACCTGTTTCCAAAATTATGACTTCTGATGTAATAACTCTAAATCATACTAATGGCTTAGAAACAGCAGAAATGTTATTCAAAGAACATAATATTCGTCATATTCCTGTGGTGAGTGGAGAGACTATTATTGGTATGTTGAGTTATACTGATTTACTTCGTATAAGTTTTGCAGATGCAGTAGATATAGATGAAAAAGATGTTGATACTGTTGTTTATGAAATGTTTACTATAGAGCAGGTAATGGCAAAAAACCTAGTGAGTGTAAACTCTAATACTACAATCAAAGAAGTTGCAGAAATACTAGCCAAGAAAGAATTTCATGCATTACCAGTTATAGATAATAATGTATTAGTTGGTATTGTAACAACTACAGATTTGATAAATTATTTATTGGATCAGTTTTAAGAATACTTAATAACACTACATGATAAAGACAGGAGGCAAGAGTTGTTTCCTGTTTTTTTGTAATTATTTATTAAATTTTGAACAAATCCAGTTTGAGCAGATTGATTTTATTATTTTTAGGATCAAACTAAAATTTATGAGTACAATACCAAAGGATGCATTTGACTTTTTGAAAGACCTGAAAGAAAACAATCATAGAGATTGGATGACTGAACATAAAAAAAGATATCAAAGTAATGAAAAAGACTTAAAAAAATTTTATGCTTCTGTGGTAGAGCGATTAAATGAAAAAGATGAAATAGAAAAGACCAAAGTTTTTAGAATTAATCGGGATATTCGTTTTAGTAAAAATAAAACACCATATAATGTACATCGTAGTGTAAGTTTCAGTAGAGCAGGAGCACATAGAAGAGGAGGATATTATTTACGCTTAGAACCAGAGAATTCATTGATGGCAGGAGGCTTTTTTAGTCCTGAATCAGCAGATTTATTGCGTATCAGGAAAGAGTTTGAAATGGATGATGAAGAGATTAGAGAGATATTATCTAATAAAGATTTTAAAAAAGCTTTTGGTAGCTTTGACTCTTCAAATCAAGTAAAAACGGCCCCAAAAGGGTTTAGTAAAGATCACAAGAGCATTGATTTAATAAAAAATAAATCATTTATTGTGACTCATAAATTTAGTGATAAAGAAGTTTTTTCTCCTAACTTTTTAGACAAGGTTATTTTTCATTACGAATTACTAAGACCTTTTTTTGATTATATGAGTGACGTTCTTACAACTGACCTTAATGGTGTTTCATTGATTGATTAAGTAGGGCAGGGCTTATGCAAATACGAATTACAAATTTTTATCAAAATATATTACTTGTATTCTGGAGAGGGTAACAATTTAACTAAATCTAAAAAGGTTATTTTACAATAAAAAAACCTTACAGGCTCACATATTAGGGACAAAAGAATAGATACCTGTTAGGTTTTCTACGTTATGAGATTTTGATAGTAACTATTTTTTTGGGTTGCTATATCTGGCTCATTCCACCATCGACTTCTAATTCTACACCATTAATGTATGAAGCATCATCTGAGGCAAGAAATAATGCTGATTTAGCAACTTCTTCAGAGGTTCCGAAACGTCCTAATGGGACACGTTTGGCAAATCCTTTTCCCATTTCTTCAGAAACGTCTTTGGGAAGTCCCATTTTTCCAAAAATAGGAGTAGTAATTGGGCCTGGAGCAATTGAGTTTACACGTATTTTTCTGTCTTTTACTTCAGATACTAATACTCTCTGATAAGCACGCAATGCACCTTTGGTAGCAGAATATATACCTAGACCATCAAAAGCACGTTGTGTTACTACAGAGTTATTAAATAAGATGGATCCTTGGTCATTGATGTGAGGAAGTGCTTCTTTTATAGCCAAAATGGGCCCTTTTACATTAATATTAAAAATTTCATCATAATGTTCTTCGGTAATTTCACAAGTTTGAGTAGGGTGTAAGACTACACCAGCATTAAGAAATAGAATATCTATTTTACCATATTTGTGTATTGCCTCCTCAATTAGCTTTTTATTATCTTCGGCTTTGCCCACATCTGCGGTAACTATAATAAAATCTCCTGTTAGGGTTTTTGCAACTTCATCCAATGCTTCTTTACGTCTTCCTGATAGTACCACTTTGGCGCCTTCTTGCAAGTATAATTTTGCTGTTGCTAATCCGATTCCGCTATTAGCTCCTGTAATAACGGCTACTTTGTTGTGTAATCTTTTCATTCTATTGTTTTTTGGTTTATAAATTATACACAAAACCATATCTGTAAAATAAAACTTAGTAATATTATAAGATAACATGGTTTATACATTGATTCTCTTATTGAGGAAAAAAAAGTGTCTTATTAAGGAGGGGATAGAAAAGAATACCATAATTCTTGTACTAATGGGTAGGGTGGTAATTAATAAGATCGTTTTAGTTGGAATCACTCTTATAATAAGATTTGTAACCAATTGTATATAAGGTAATACATGTATATTGAGCTTTTTTTTGTGTAGAATGTTAATTGTATAATTTTCAGAATACTTAGAAAAGTAATAAGAATTAGCTGTATAAATTTTAGCTAAGATCTTATTTTGGAAGAGTTTTTTGCTTAATTCTAGTCTATTCATCCCATTAGTTTTCTGCATAGTAAGTACTACTACGTTAGATAATATATATGACCAGATGGGATATGTCTATAAAATAGTATTTAAAGACTCGTGGTTTTGTAGGTCTTTTCGTATTTATTATTTTATAATGTACAAATAATCAATTTGTTATGCAAATAAAATTAAAGCAATAGTATGATGGTGTTAAATAAAATAAGGTTTGATAACCCTTGTATCTATTAATAAACACAAAGATTATCAAACCTATTATGGAATGAAGTGGAATTAAATATGAAATTTATTTTGTATTTAAATTTGGCTCAATCCACCGTCGATTTCCAGTTCAACACCGTTGATATAAGAAGCATCATCTGATACTAGAAATAAGGCTGATTTAGCTATTTCTTCAGAGGTTCCGAAGCGTGCTAATGGTACTTGCTGTGCGAATCCTTTTCCCATTTCTTCTACTACATCTTCTGGTAATCCCATTTTACTATATATAGGAGTTTCTATAGGACCAGGAGCAATTGAGTTTACTCTTATTTTTCTAGATTTTACTTCAGAGGTTAATACCCTTTGATACGCACGTAATGCTCCTTTGGTAGCAGAGTATACGCCGAGACCGTCAAACCCTTTTTGAGTAACAATAGAATTTGTAAATAAAATTGACCCTCCATCATTTATATGAGGTAAGGCTTCTTTTGTGGCTAATATTGGCCCTTTTACGTTGGTATTGAATAAAGTATCATAGTGTTCTTCTGTTATCTCATGAGTAGGTGTAACTGGTGCAATGCCAGCATTTAAGAAAAGAACGTCTATTTTGCCAAATGTATCTGTTGCTTCTTTGATTAGTCTTTTATTATCTTCGGCTATTGATACATCTGCTTTTATGGTAATAAAATCACCTTCTAGTTTTTCAGCAACTTCATCAAGTGCTTCTTGACGTCTACCAGAAAGTACTACTTTGGCGCCTTCTTGTAAATATAGCTTTGCTGTTGCTAATCCTATTCCGCTATTAGCTCCTGTAATAACGGCCACTTTGTTTTGTAATTTTTTCATTCTGTTGTTTTAATTATGTTTATAAATGTTCTATTTGAAACAATCGTTTCAAATAGAGGTAAAAAAAATTAATAAAGTACTTTTAGTATTGTTTTGATCAAGTTTTTTAGGTCTTCTTCATTTTTATTTAGTATTCCAGTCATTCTTAATCCCTGCACAGAGGAGAATAAGTATAAAGCATATTGACCAGCAGTCTGCTCTTGGTTAAAGATCTTTTCCATTTGTCCTTTATATACAATATCTTCAAGCATGGCTATCGCTCTATCTTGATTTTTTTCCATAAAAGACTTGATAGAGGGTTCTTGATTTGCCATTTCAGATTTACAATTTACTACCATACATCCTTTACGATCATTGTCATTAATAATTTCATGCATGTGCAGGTCAAAAATGTTTTGTATAGCTTCTGAGGCATTATAAGCTTTTGCTAATTTTTTACTGAAACTATCATTATAAGTAGATTGATAATAAGAAAGAACATCTAAAAACATGGTCAATTTACTACCAAAAGAATTATAAATACTTGATCTGTTTAATGATGTAGCGTCTACCAAATCTTGCATAGAAGTACCATTATATCCTTTTTTATGGAATACTTCAGTAGCTTTTTGTAAGACAGCAATTCTATTAAACGTTTCTTCTTTTGGCATATCAATTATGAAATGATCGTTTCAAAAGTAAATAATTTATATTGTATTTATGTTATTAAAATCATAAAAAAAATTATAAGGTAAGTTTCATCATGATATCTGTCTGAATATCTGTACCTAATATGAATTGGTGTAAATCAAAAGTTTTAAAGCCATTTCTTTCATAAAATTTGATAGCTCCAGTATTTTTATCCCATACACCCAACCAGAGTATCTTTATTGATTTTGAATTAGCTATCTGCACTGCTTTTTCAAATAATACCTGGCCTATTTTTTTACCTTGATATTGTTTTAAGACATAAATCCGTTCTATCTCAAGAGTAATGCCTTCTACAGATTCGGTTTGTGCATCGCCCGTATTTATTTTTAGGTATCCAGCTATTTCATTGTCAAATAGAACGAAATAAAATTCGGATTCAGGATTTTGAAGTTCCTGAGTAATATTATCAAGTGTAAAATTTTGATCTAAGTAGTCATTAATATTTTTCTCTATATTATGAGGAGGACCAAACGCATCATAAAATGTTTGACGGCCGATATTTAATAATACCTTATTATCATTAAGATTTACTTTTTTGATGATAAGGTTTTCAGAATTCATAATAGGAAAATTAAATAATACGTTTAATTACTCTTAGTTTATGAGTATGAGTTCGTTTCTCTACATTATAGATTCCTGTATGATCTATACGATCCACGCGCACTTTACCATGCGCATGGATAATATAGTTATCTTTCATCATGATCCCTACATGGGTGATTGCACCTTCTTCATTATCAAAAAAGGCAAGATCACCAGGTTCACTTTCTTCTATAAAACTCAAAGGTTCTCCTTGTGTAGCTTGTTGAGATGCATCTCGTTGTAACTGATACCCATTTAGTTTATAAACCATTTGAGTAAAACCACTACAATCAATACCAAAATTTGTTTTTCCACCCCATAAATAAGGAGCATTAAGAAACAGAAAAGCGGTATCAATAAGATGTTTTTTAGCTTGTCTTTCTGTAATCTTGGTTCCTTCGTATTGATGATTAAAAAAATCTAATGCCTGCAAAGAAGCACCTAATGGGATAGGCATAAGTTGGTTATCTTCACAACTTACAAAATCTACCATATCACCCACTAAAGACATAGACATTTTATTAAAATTATCATAAGTCTCTTTATTGATCTCTATATATTGTTTATTATCGATCCATCCTTCATAAAGATCAAAAGCCAAACGAATTTTACTCCATTTTTTGCGCTGTTCTAATATTTTGAAATGTTCACCATATAACACTTGTGAAACCATTTCACTAGGATCTTGTGGTTCAAAGCGTAATGGAACAATACTCAGATTACAAATACCGTATTGCATGTAATAATTTTAATTATAAAAAACCAGATTAAAAAAAATGATTATACACGCTCTATTACCATAGCAGATGCACCACCACCACCATTACATATTGCGGCAGCTCCTATTTTTGCATTATTTTGTTCTAATACATTGATCAATGTGATTAAAATTCGAACTCCTGAGCATCCTAATGGATGACCTAGAGAAACAGCACCACCATTTACATTGGTATTAGCATCAGTTAGCCCTAGAATTTTTAGATTCGCTAATCCTACTACAGAGAATGCTTCATTAAATTCAAAAAAGTCAACATCGTCAAGAGATATTCCAGCTTTTTCTATGGCTTTTGGCAATGCTTTTGCAGGAGCCGTAGTAAACCATTTAGGTTCTTGTGCAGCATCAGCATAACTTTTTATTTTTACAAGAGGCTGTAATCCTAGTTCGGCAGCTTTTTCTGCACTCATTACCACTACGGCACCAGCCCCATCATTAATAGTAGAAGCGTTTGCAGCAGTTACAGTACCTTCCTTAGAAAAAGCAGGGCGTAAAGCAGGTATTTTTTCCATTTTTACATTCTTGTATTCCTCATCTTCTGTGACTAATACAGGTTCTCCTCGACGTTGCGGAACCGCAACAGGAACTACTTCATTAGTAAACTTACCATCAGACCATGCTTTTGTTGAACGCTCATATGATTGAATAGCAAATGCATCTTGATCTTCTCTACTAAAATTATGTTCGGTAGCACATAAATCTGCGCAAACTCCCATTGCATTTTGGTCATAGGCATCTACCAAACCATCTTTTTGCATACCATCCTCTAATGTCTGTGACCCAAATTTGTGTCCAGATCTCAACCTTACATAATGAGGAATTAAACTCATGTTTTCCATTCCTCCAGCTACCACGATATCAGCATCACCCAAAGCAATTGCTTGTGCAGCATGCATAACAGCTTTCATACCACTGGCACATACTTTATTTACAGTAGTACAAGGTACATTGTCATTAATTCCTGCTGCTAATGCTGCTTGTCGAGCAGGAGCCTGCCCATTTCCTGCTTGTACAACATTACCCATAAATACCTCTTGAACAAGAGAAGGGTCTAAATTTATTTTATCTAATGCACCTTTGATTGCAGTCGCACCTAGTTGAATCGCTGGAACAGTAGAAAGACTTCCCATAAAACTTCCGATTGGTGTACGCGCTGCAGATACAATTACTACTTCTTTACTCATGATCTATATTTTAAAAAAAATGTGTGTATTGTTATTTTGCGAATTTAATGATTTTTTAAGGGATATGCATAGGGAAGTTACTAACAAGAGTACTCGTATTGTACTGACTTATTTTTATTACTTTTGAATTCATTTATAGAATCATGCTTATAAGATGGATAGATAAGGAATCTGAACATCTATATTCTTTAAAGATTATAGATAGGAGATAAAAAGAAAGTTGAAAGACTGTAAGCGTTCTTAAATTTTGAATCATGAATAGCTTTTTAAATAAATTATATAAAAAACAATCCTTGATATACAGGATTTTTCTTTTTATATGTACTGCAATACTTATCGTATACTTATTTCCTAAAGGGGGGATATTCAAATATGAGTTTGCAAAAGGAAAACCTTGGCAATATGAAAACCTGTATGCCCCATTTGACTTTGCAATAGCAAAGACTGAAACAGAAATAGAAGCAGAAAAAAAGCGAATCAATGATAATGTAATTCCTTATTTTGAATATGATACTGTAATAGCAAATACAGCAAAGGAATCATATGATAAATCTTTTGCAAATTATCTCAAAACCTTAAATCAAAGTAGTTCTAGAGATCAGGCTAAACTTTTTGGTAGAATATTACTCAATGATATATATAGACATGGGATTTTACAAGAAACCTATTCATATAATGATCAAAGGCAGATTTTTTTAAATAAAGGAAATACGGCAGAGGCAATTACTTATAGTCAGATTTTAACTCCTGTTATGTTGACCCGAATCATTAATTCGCGAATTGACAAAAGTGAATATGTTAAGTTCAAAAGTGATTTTGTGGCGCTGTTTTATGATTTGATAAAACCTAATGTAAGGCTTAATCAGAAATTAACAGAAAGTACTTTAGAGATTGAATTAGAAAAAGTACTGACTACTAGAGGAGGGGTTTCTAGGGGTAGTAGGATCATTGCAAAAGGAGAAGTTGTAGAAGGAGATAAGTTACAAATATTAACCTCATTAAAAGCAGAATATGAATCGCAGGTATGGAGTGACAAGAATTTTTATTGGATAGTATTAGGGTATTGTCTTCTGGTCTCGCTAGCACTTATGATGCTTTTGTTATTTATAAGAAAGTATAGGCCTGATATTTATGATAATAATACACAGGTAACATTTATATTTTTTAATGTTCTTTTTATGGTATTGATCACTACATTGGTGGTTACCTACACATCAGATTATATATATGTAGTTCCCCTATGTATTTTACCTTTGATTCTTAAGGCATTTTTTGATTCTAGGTTAGGATTATTTACGCATGTCATTACTGTATTGATATTAGGTTTTGTGGTTCCTAATAGTTATGAGTATACATTTTTGCAAATTATTACCGGAATTGTAACCATACTTACTATTTCAGAATCTTTTAAAAGAGCTAATTTATTTATTTCTGTAGGACAAATTACATTGATTTATATTTTGGCATATATTGCTTTTCATGTGATTCATGAAGGAAGTATTGCCAATGTAGATTGGGTGACAATAGTTTTATTTGTAATTAGTGGATTTGCAACTCTGATTGTACATCCATTAATCTATGCCTATGAGAAGATTTTTGGACTTATTTCTGATGTTTCTTTATTAGAGCTCAGTGATACTAACTCTATATTACTCAAAGAACTGTCTAACAAAGCCCCAGGAACATTTCATCATTCACTTAATGTTGCTAATATAGCAGAAGCAGCAGCCAATGAGATAGGAGCTAATGCCATGCTAGTAAGAGTAGGAGCATTGTATCATGATATAGGTAAAATGATAAATCCAACTTATTATACAGAGAATCAATCTGCATCAGGTAATGCACATGATGTATTATCACCAAAAGAAAGCGCCAAAATTATTATCGACCATGTTATAAGAGGGGTAGAAATTGCCAAAAAATATAACTTGCCAGATCGTGTTATTGATTTTATAAGAACGCATCACGGTACAAGTACAGTATATTACTTTTATGCAAAAGAGAAAGAAAGTAACGAAAATGTAAATATAGAAGATTTTCAATATCCTGGTCCTAGGCCTTTTTCTAAAGAAACTGCTATCTTGATGATGAGTGATAGTGTAGAAGCTGCCTCAAAAAGTCTTAAAAACCCTACTAGTAGCCTTATAGATACTTTTGTAGAAAAGATAATAACAAAACAGATGGAAGATAATCAGTTCCTGAATGCTAATATCACTTTTAAAGAAATACAGCAAATCAAAAAAGTATTTAAACGTAAATTAACAAATATCTATCATCTTAGAATAGAATATCCAGAGTAAAATCATAATATGCAGTATAATACATAAAACATTGTAAACTAGCAACTTAAAACTTCTTTTTTTTCTGTGGTTTAACCATATTTATTTTGAGGCATTAATCCCTCTTTTTTTTGATAAAAAGTGTATATTCGTACACACAAACTTAAAACTGGCGTATTATGAATGAATTACCTAACTTTTTTTATAAAAAATATTTAAGGCATAGTATAAACTGATCTTTTAAAAATTTAAAAGTATAGTATTGTTTTACAAAATATCCTACCCCATTTTATGAGTATCACCCAAAACCCCACAATAGTGGTGCTACTATAGATTAAATAATACTCCTAAAACAGTAATGTATCCTTGATATTTGACCCTTTTTGTGCTTCAGTAGTAGATATTGTTGTATACAGAAGAGAACTCATTTATATCAAAATATGGGATACTAACTATATATAGAAATAACATTGTCGTCATGATATACTAATAAACAATGTGAATTATTAATAAATATCAATAAAAAGAAAACATGTTAGCGCGTAATAATAACAGATAATATTTAATTATAGGTTTTTAAGAGGACTACAGTATAGCAACTAGAGAAATGTTGCACTATAGTGGTTTTGCACCTCAAATTACAAAGCTTTAGAAATACTAGTAGAGAGTAGATTATGACATCTATATATTACACAAAATAATAACATATTAACCACACACAACACAATGGCGACAAAAACAGAACTCATCATCGATAATAAAGCTTATAAGCTTATAGAATGTTCCTTTGATTATCATAAACCTGTAGATTACAGTGGTAGACCGAGTGCTCGGGTACGAGCAGGTAGCATTCTTATTGTATTAGATTTTGATGGTCAAGACGATTTAATAGACTGGGCAGGTAATGATACAGCTACTCGTGATGGTAAAATTATCTTTTATAAAGGAGATGGTATGGGAATCAAATTCACGCTCGATTTCAAACGAGCATATTGCTCAGATATGTACACCTATCACAGTAATCTAGAAGGAGGTGGAGTTGTATCAGAGCTTAAGATCAATGCACACCAGATGAGTGTCAAAGGACACACTCATATTAATAATTGGCCAGTGGCAGAGAAAAAATAATAATACTGCTAGATATGAGAAAGAGTAACGAAACTCTAAGGGGGGTAGATGATATATTGTGCCCCGCAATAGAGCGAGCAGTAAAACCACGATTTGATGGTAAACCACCAACCGCATTTGATATTGGTTGGGCATTGAGATGGGAGATAGATAATACCCGTACCGCGCTATCAGAAGCATTGTATAAGGTAGACCTTGCTACCGATGAGATAGGAGTGAGACGTAGTCACATGCATCAATGGCAAAGCCTACAACCTTATGCAGCTGATAAAGTAAATACTCAAGATTATGTGCGTAGAGCAAATAATGGATATCAGGTATGGGATGGCTATAAATGGACACAGCTTTCTAAAGATGCCAAGATAAGTGTAACCAGTGAGCGTAGTGAAGCTACCCATAATAAATTAGGAGTGGTAGTACGAGCAGAAGATATCGCTACCAATACCCATATTCTCTTTGTAGATAATGATGTGTACAAACGAGGGGGAGAAATTACCTATAATGGTCCTATAGGAGGTGATCCTGATCTGGGAACCCGATTTATATCTCAAGAAATTAATTGGGAAGACCCTATGTACGATGCTGTAAAAATGGGAACAGCTATTACAGGTAAAGCTGCAGGAGCTTTAGCAATGAATAGAATAGGTAATCTTACCCCATGGCATAAGGGAGAAAATTTATATAAAGCCAGAGGGTGGTATCGTAATCAAGAAGGGAAACTACGTAAATTAAGTAGCCAGCGCAATACAGTAGGAGCAGGGGGGCACCGTGTAGGGGCACGTACTGCGTCAAATAATATAAAATATTTAAAAAATGGAGCGAAAATCTGTATGTGGATTAGTATTGGAATTAGTGCCTATGAAATTCATAATGTGGTAGTAAAAGATGATTCTAATAGAAACGAAGTTATTACGAGGGCAACTGTAGATATAACAATGGCATTAATCGGTACTAGAGGAGGGGTTGTAGGTTGGGTTATATCAGGTAGTTATTTTATTTTATCTATAACTGGTGCATTTGGAGATTGGGGGCAACCTAGTGGAGTAGCTAGTAATGGAGTGCCTTATGATAATAGTTTTGGACAATTGGGGACTTTTGGCAGTACTTATAGTGATGATTTTGACATTGATTATGTTCCATCCATTCAACATAAACGTAGTAGGATGCGAGAACGTTTGTATCATATGCGAGATAGGGATCATACTTATGTGAAACCACAGGTGCATTATAGGGTAAATATGGATGGGCAAGAATTTTATCCTATAGAGGATTTCTATAACAGGCTATAATTATGAATTGGTTAGAAAAAATACGTCCACCAAAGTTATATCGTTATATGTTTTATGTAGAGTATAGATGGGCATTATTTTTTAATAATGATTCACCAGCGTTTAGTGCATTGTTGTCATCATTAATAATGATTTTTTTTCAAACTGATTTTATAGTGTTTTTTGTTTCGTATTTATTTGGTATTGATTTTTTTGGAATGTTTTTGACGGGCATTCATAAAATTTATATTGTTTTTTTTATGCTTATATATTTGGGGGGTGGTTATTTAGTTTTTTACTATAAAGGTAAATGGCAACGTATTATCAAAGAGTTTGAGGGGGAAACCAAAGAAGAAAAAGTGAGAGGCTCTATTTTTTTAGGTATTTATTTGTTTATTAGTATTTTATGCTTTATAGGGGGTGTTTATATTACATATCTTACATCTCCAGCATATGAACATGGAATACATTTTATAAGATAATATAATATGAATTGGTTAGAAAAGATACGTCCGCCAAAGTTATATCGCTATATGTTTTATGTAGAGTATAGGTGGGCATTATTTTTTAATAATGATACACCAGCGTTTAGTACATTATTGTCATCATTAATAATGATTTTATTTAAAAGTATGTTTATAGTATTTTTTGTTTCTTATTTGTTAAATATTGATTTTTTTGGAATGTTTTTAACAGGCATTCATAAAATTTATATTGTTTTTTTTATGCTTATATATTTAGGTATTGGTTATTTAGTTTTTTACTATAAAGGTAAATGGCAACGTATTATCAAAGAGTTTGAGGGGGAAAGCAAAGAAGAAAAAATAAGAGGTTCTATTTTTTTAGGTATTTATCTATTGATAAGCATTTTATGCCCTATTGGAGGAATATATTTTATAACTGTAATGTCCCCTTATTAATTTTTTTGAGTTTTGAATAGATGTTTATATTACATACTTTACACCTCCAGCATATTAACATGGAGTACAATTTATAAGATAATAAGATATGAATTGGTTAGAAAAAATACGTCCGCCAAAGTTATATCGCTATATGTTTTATGTAGCTTTATGCTTTTGCAGAATCTTTTAAATATTTTTTATCCATCCAGAAAGTACCAAAAGGAATGATAGAACAAAGTAAAACGATGATTAATGTTTTTGCATTCCATTGTTTTTCAAATTTGACCATGATTGCTAGTACTATATATAGTAAAAAAAGAAAACCATGAGCCATACCAATAATTTGATTTGGTTCTGGTGATTCAAATATATATTTAAGAGGCATGGTTACAAATAGAATAAGTAGATATGAAACTCCTTCTAAGAAACTAATAATTCTGAAACTGGTAATCATATGTGCGTATTGATGTATTATTTATTGATAGTGTAGTTTAGTTCAAAAACCTCTAGGTCAAAGTATGGTATTGCAGATAATAAATGATCAAAGATATCTGCCATTATCTTTTCATAATTTTTCCAAACTTTGTTGTTACTAAATGCATATATTTCCAAAGGAGTACCTTGCGCAGTAGGAGGTAGTTGCCTACTCATAATAGTCATTGTTTTGTTGATATATGGGTGGTTCTCTAGATATAACTCTACATAGGTTCTAAAAACTCCCATATTGGTTAGATTCCTACCATTCATCAAAACATTTTTATTTATATTATTTTCTTGATTATGGATATCTATGTTTTTTTGTACATCCTGCAGATACTCATTGAGTAATTCTATCTCTTGTAGTTTATTAAGGTCTTCTGTTGATAGAAAGGAAATACTTGATGTTTTAATCAAAATCGCTCTTTTTATTCTTCGACCACCAGAATTCATCATACCTCTCCAATTTTTAAAAGATTGAGAGGTGAGATAGTATGTTGGGATGGTAGTAATTGTTTTGTCAAAATTCTGAACTTTTACAGACGATAAATTGATCTCTACTACATCTCCATCAGCACCATATTTTTCCATAGTAATCCAATCTCCAATTCTCACAGTATCATTAACCGCAACTTGTATACTAGCTACAAATCCAAGAATGGTGTCTTTAAAAATCAAAAGAATAACAGCAGACATTGCTCCAAGAGCTGTCAAGAATGTCCAGATTGATTTTCCGGTCATAGAAGAGAAAATCATAATTCCACCTATAAACCATACAAATATCATAAATACCTGTACATAACTATCAATAGGTTTATCTTTGAACGAGGATAAAGATTTCAAAAAATCTCTAAACGTTCTTAAAATACTACGTAGAATCCATATGGTCAATACAATCACCATAATATGGAAAAGTATTTCTAGGTATTTCTCTGCTGTAGGAAATGAAACAAAGAGCATAGGAACAATCCATATTGTCAATGACAAAGGGACTATATGTGCGAGGTAATTAAAGGTCTTGTTTTTTACTAAGTAATCATCAAAGGTATTTTTTGATTTTGAAGCGTAGCTTTTGAAAACAGCAACAATTACTTTCTTAAATACAAAGTCTACTATAAAAAGAACAACCATAAGAATAGATATTCCTATTAGTAGATTCAAATACTCTGCCGTAGTCTCAGAAAGGCCTTTGGAAACAAAAAGATTATAAAAATAACGAATTAAATTTTTCATCAATATTCCGTACTAAATTTCATGCAAAAATAGGGTTCTATTACTTGATAGAAGAAATAAAAAGAAAGAATTAACGATTTATATTTTTAGAAGTAGCAGTAGTGATATATAACAACCTCATTGTATGCCTACAATGAGGTTGATAGTTTTATACGTAATTAATTTATTCTTTTTATAATTTATAGTTCAGAGATAAAGTAAACATAGTACCTAATTGACTAAAATGAAACCCATTATAAGTCATTTGCGAGTATCGTTGATTAAAAGTGATTAGATTAGAATTAGTTCTTACTTGTGCTGGATCATTTAAGATTGCTTCTCCGTTTGCATTACGCGCTTTGAATTCCCATTCTGGTAATACATTTAGTAAGTTGTTAACATTTACTGCGATTGTAAATTTATTGGTAGCATTGAAATTGATTCCCAAATCTGTAACTACTTTAGGAATAAATTCGGTTTGTAGGTCGGTACTCATACCTTGTTGTCTAAAAGTAGTTTTTCCAAAATAAGTATTGTTTACTGAGAAATCAAACTTGCCAACCTCATAATTTGCTCCTAATATCCATTTTGTTCTTGGTCTAGAGGTGAAAAATAAAGCTTCCTGAGTTTCATTTACTACAGATTGCCCAGAGTCTTCAACAATTTTAGGGTTTTTAACATCACCGATTCTTTTATTTTCGATAGTATAATTACCAGATAAACTAAAGCCAAGTTGCCCATTTGCAATAGGAATATTTCTATAATTAGCAACAAGGTCTATTCCTGATGTTCTGGTATCAATTGCATTGACAAAGAAGCTCAGATCATTTAGGTTATTGTCATTAAGTAATTGATCTAAATTGGTATTACCAATACTATTGCCTACTGCATCAGTAGCTGTTTTTCCGATTCTGGTACTCAGAACGATTCTATCTTTAACTTCGATATTGTAATAATCAAAAGTAAAATTGATATTGCTATTAATTTTTGCTCCTATACCTACTGTAATATTAGTTGATTTTTCTGCATCTAATCTGGGGATATCTAATAATTTTGCTTGTGGAGAAATATTATTTATCAAACCACCAACCTGAATTCCTGCTCCTGGAACAAAGGCATATTGTGCTTTTTGTGAGTAAATTTGATGTAGGGTAGGAGCTCTAAATCCAGTAGAAATAGAAGCTCTTAGAGTAAGTTTATCTTGTAGAAATTTATACCTAGAACTTAGTTTCCATACAAAAGCTTCACCAAAGTCACTATAATCCTCTAGACGTACGGTTCCGTTTACTAAAAAATCTTTAGTAATATCAGCAGAAATATCTATATATCCTCCAAAGTTATATCGATTAAATTTTCCTGAATTCTCAGGGCTATTTCCAGCAAAAGAATCACTTCCACCACCATCATATGAAGCTAAACTACCTTCAAATATTTCAAAAGTTTCTGTCCTGAATTCTGCTCCAAAACCAATACTAATTTGATCAGAAAGTAGTTTGGCGATATCAATATTACCAACGCTATGTTTAAACCCTGTTCCTCCTGGATCAAATGATAAAGGACTATTCTCTCTATATAGTTCTGACCCCTCTATAAGTTCACCAGCATCTACGGTGCCATTACCATTTGCATCAATCCAAGTAGAAGGAGAGTATACTGTATTGCCATTATGAGAATTATTTACAATATAAGTCTGTGTATTTCCTCCTGTTGTATAACTCAGATCATAGTTCCAGCCATTTCTTACGGTTTTATAACCAATGGTGGCATTATAATCATTGAGAACACCTTCAAAAGTAGGAACATACCCTATATATTCACCGTTTGAACCATCAGGGAAAAAATCTTGCAGATAAGGAAAATCAGACAGAGTTCTCCAGTATGGTGTCCTGTAGTTGGCAAAGCTATTTACTTTTTTATAAACATAAGCCGCATTTATATACATCTGGGTGTACTCATTGATATCATATCCACCGTTTAGTAAAAATTTGGCAGCTGCCGTTTCTGGGGAACCATTAATGTTACCTGCATCGGGTTTGAAAGCTAAAAATTGATCAATATCTGCTCTTCCTTGCGTATTGGCGCTATTGATTTCTGCTAACCTTGTATTGTAAGCTGCTGTACCTACATAATTATCCAGAAAAAATTGTTGAGCTTCTTCTGCTGTACGACCAGCCATACTTGTAGAGCCTAATTCATTTCCTACGAGATAACTATTATAGCGATCAGGATCTGTAAAAACAAAGTCATTAAATTCTCCTTCTGCATCTACTGTTCCAGGTCTATTAGCAAGACTTACCTTAGAAAAATCAACAGTATAATTAAAAAAACCTTTGTTATCACTTATACTAGCTCCATTATTAAGGCTGACACCTATAGTTTCTCCATCTCCTTCTGATGTTATACCAGATCGTATTGTTACAGAACCCTCATCTGGATTATCTTTTAAAATGATATTCATTACCCCAGCAATAGCATCAGATCCATATTGGGCAGATGCCCCATCTCGTAATATTTCTACTCTCTTGATTGCATCTGTTGGTATTGCAGAGATATCAGAACCAGTTTCACCTATTCCAGGAGATGTTTGTGTATATAATAAAGCACTTAGGTTTTTTCGTTTACCATTAATAAGGATTAATGTTCTACTAGGCCCCATATTTCTAATTTCGTAAGGGTCAAGAAGTGAAGTAGCATCATTAACGGGAGTTTGAACAGTATTGAAAGAAGGTATCCTATACTGTAATGCTTTATCAAATGTAATTTGACCAGTAGAGGCCAGTTCTTTTACAGGTAATACATCTACTGGCAGGGAAGAGGTGGTATTACTTCTGGGTAATGCTCTAGAACCTACCAAAACAATTTCTTCTAGCTGTGCTCCACTAGCAAGTGTAATATTGATTATAGATCTTGAATTTACAGGAACCTCTTGAGCAGCAAAACCTATATAGCTATAGACGAGAACACCCTCTGGATTAGCTTCTATGGTATACTTACCATCAAAGTCAGTTGTAGAACCATTTTTTGTTCCTTTTTCAATAATGTTTACCCCAGGTAAAGGAGCGCCATCTGCATCAGAGACAACTCCGGTAACAGTAGTCTGTTGTGAAAAGGACAGACCTGTGGCTAGTACGATTAAGATAAGTGTGAATTTTTTCATGTAGTGAAGTTTGTGTTAAAATGATAGTTGGCTTGTTATTTGTTATGTATTAAATATATGAAAAACATCATATTTTAACATAAAAAAGAGTGTAATTATCATTTTTTGAAGATAAATCGCACAAAAAATCAATTTATTTGAATTTTTGAACGATAATACTCTCTATAGTGTTTTATATGTTAAGAAGATTTTATAATGAAGAAAACACTATTAATTAAAGTAAAATGAATACTGTTTTAACTTTGAAATAGAGTAGTAGAAGTGTAAAAAAAACCATCTACATTATAGTCTGTAGATGGTTTATTATATGCCAATTATAAGTATGTTTTATATTACTAAAAATTAAAATCTAATCTAGCATAATAGTATGCGCCACCAAATCCCATTTGTACAGCATCCCAATACCCTCCAGATTCTGTTTCCCCATCATTTTGCTGATCAGGGTATTCATTGAATATGTTATTTCCTCCAACGGTAAGTTTAAGATTTTCTGTAAGTCTATAACCAGCGTTAAGGTCAGCAGTAAGCTTAGCTCCATATACATCTTCTGTATCAGCAAAATCAATAAGTACAATCTCACTAAAATGGGTTAAGCCCACTCCTGCATTGAATTTATTTTTGCTATAGGTGGTGTTAAGAGAGAATTTACTTTCTGGTGCAGAAGCTAATAAGAAAGCACGCTCCCTTTCTCCAAAGAAAGTACTTTCATCTAGAGGACCATTATTTATATCTTCTATGCTCATATTATTAATATTACCCGCCAATGTTGCAGATACATCACCAAAGTCAAAGTTTCCTTTCCAAGAAAAAATTAGATCAAGGCCAATAGTTTCTGTGTCTACTCCGTTGGCAAAAAATTGTGCTTCTGATACATCTGGTATTTGTAACGCAGGGAATGTTCCTGTCAATACAATTCTATCTTTTACATTGATATAGTAACCATCTACAGTAATGGTAAAACCGTGAAAGCTAGCGGTCGCCCCCAATGCTCCATTTATAGCTGTTTCTTCTTTAAGTTGCTCAATGCCAAAAGAAGCAGTTACAGGGCTGTTATTGGCAGATAACAAGGTTTCTGTAGCAGTACCTCCTTGAAAATCTGTAAATCTAAGGTTGTAATAAATTTGTGCTAATGATGGTGCTCTAAATCCAGTACTTAGTGATCCTCGAATATTCACAGCCTCTGCTGCTTTGACCCTAAAAGCTAATTTACCATTAAAAGTACTCCCAAAATCACTGTATTCTTCAAACCTTGCTGCAGCACCCAATAAAAAGCGATCTGTAATATCTAATTCTGCATCAGCATAAAGGGATAGATTTGTTCTAGAGCGATCAACTTCATTTGATGGACTGTATCCTGGGAATCCCTGTGATCCTCCAGGCCTTGCATCTCCAGAAATTGGGTCAATAGGCTGTGTTTGATTTGCTGCATCTGTGATAGGTAATCCATTGACATCATAGGTAGCATAAGATGCTTCTTCTCCAGCAAAAATGGTAAAGTTTTCTGTTCTGTATTCTGTACCAAAAGCAATATTAAATCCATTTAATACATCTTCATAATACTTAGAAAAATCCAGACTAGTAGTATTTTGACTCAGACTATGTCCTCCTGCATCAAAATCGGTAGGAGAAGTGGTACCTAGAGAAGCGTTTAGAGTTCCTTTGATAAAATAATGAAAGTTGTTTTTACCCCAAGTATTATTAAAATCGATTTTCCATCCGCTTTCAGTCTCGGTTCTTATTCCTGCAGAAACCGAATTATCGATTATATTTGACGTAATTCTTGGTGTAAAACCATTAGGGAAAATAGAGTTTACTACACGTGCTCCATCATTACGAGTAAAAGCATATGCATCGGTATCTCTATAATTTCTTCCTCCAAAAGCATATATTTCTGTATTTTCAGAAATAGGTATTGCAGCATTGGCAAAGAAATTAAAACCATCAATAGCAGCTTCACCAAACCCTCTTCTAAAATCGTAGCCAGGACGTAGTGTTTTGTTTTTACTTAGGTATTCAGTAGTAAAGTTAGCAAAACCACCTTCACCAATTTCAACTCCATAATTTGCAGTAATTTTCAAAGAACCGCCATCAAAACTTTGATCATCTCCTATGCGATTCCCATCATTACCTGTGTCTAGTCTATTTCCATCCGTATTAGGAGTACCAGTAGGGAAATCTCCTTTTGCATCTGTATTGTATGCTCCATAACTAATACTACCAGTTAATTTGTTTACATTATCTTTTAATACAATGTTTATTACTCCAGCAATAGCATCAGAACCATATTGAGCGGCAGCGCCATCTCTAAGTATTTCAATTCTTTTGATAGAAGATGCAGGAATTGTATTGAGATCAGTACCAGAATTACCACGACCTCGGGTTCCAAAAATATTAATTAAAGACGAAGAGTGTCTTCTTTTACCATTGATTAAAACCAGTGTCTGATCTGGACCTAGCCCTCTAAGTGTTGCAGGGTCGATATGATCAGCACCATCTGACCCCGATTGCTTATTAGAATTAAAAGAGGGAGCTGTGTATTGTAAGAGTTCATTGATTTCTATCTTACCACTTTTGGTAATGATATCTTGCATATCAATAATATCAATTGCAACAGGAGTATCTGTAGCAGTTCGTTTAGGGCTTCTAGAACCTACTACAACAATAGTTCGTAATGCTTCTCCCTCAAGTAGAACAACATCTATTCTTTGCTGTGTTCCTACCTCTATTTCTCTCCCTTCAAACCCTATATAGCTATAAATAAGCGTAGCATTAGGCCCCACAGTTATAGAATATCTACCTTGATCATCTGTGGTTGTTCCGTTTGAAGAATCTTTTTCTACAATATTTACATATGGTAATGCAGCCCCAGAAGAATCTGTAATTGTTCCTGTTATTTCTTGTTGGCCAAAACACCAACTTATGGTGAATAAACTAAATAAAATGAGTGTGATTTTTTTCATAAAAAGTATTTATATAAGATGATTGTATGGTTAAATATATCTAAAATGATGTTATTTTAACTTAAACCATTGAATATTTTTTAATAAAAACACCTTTTTGTAGAGAATAATAGTGTAAATAACAGGTAAGAGGAGTGTTATTTTTAAGAGATTGCACAATAATTAAAGTTATGCTGAAATATGTTATTTTAATCTTGAAAAAAATCAATTTAATTATATACCATTAAAAAAATAAATAGATATAATATAAAATGTATGAAGTAGAAGAATGCATCCAAATTCTATTTTGTAGATTCAAAAAAGGTGTACATCATTGTTAGATAAATATGCACACCTTTTAATTATATCATCAATATATTAATCACATGGTGAATCCCAAGGTAAAGCACATAGAGGAGGGCTCCATTCTCCACCGCAGGCACGACAATCTTCTTCGTTTCTTGGCCATCCTGAACCTTTGATCGTTTGGAGTTGTTCTCTTTTTAGAGGTTGTACTCCTTGTAGTTTCATTATTTTGTGTAACATAGTTTTAGATTTTAAGAGGTTCGTATATACTTCTAATTTTCTATTGTATCATCATCATTTGCCCTATAAACAATTGTAATAATTCCGTCTGTTTTAGAATCATACATCTCTACGATAAAATTTTTATCTTCGTCAAAATAACCAACACTATTATTAGTATCTCCTGAGTTAACGATATAATATCCACTAGTACCGCTTAGAGGTCTTGCTTTTACAACTTTGTTCCCTGATTTATCCAAGAAAGTCATTATAAATCCTTTTTGGTCAGCTACTTTTGTATAGCTACGTATGTCTGATGAACTATGTGATTTTTTTACCGCTACTTCATCATTGATATATGTAACTGATTGATTTGTTTTACCCTCATCATCGGGATTAAGTTGCATTTTACTTTTCTTGGTGATGACTTCTTGTTTTTTGATAACTTTTTCTTCACCATTTGGGCCTTTGATACGAATAATCTTGGTAACTGTTTCTGTAGAAGAGTTTCCATTATCATTTTTGATATCTGATTGTGAGTAGATAGCAGTAGTTGGTATCACTATTAATGCTATCATAAGAGTTTTTAATATTTTCATTTGATTAGTTATTAAATTTAAATTTACAAAAAAGTGAAATATTCTGAAAATGATATGCCTAAAAAAGATAATAAGAAGCGATACATTATCGATTTTTTTTATGTTATATGGTTTAATAAATAATCTTATCGAAACCTACTTGTATACTATCAATGAATACCATTATCTTTGCAGACTCAAAATTAAAGGGGTAGAAAGATATGTATACCTCGACTACTATATAATATACGTACCATGAAAGCAGGAATCGTAGGATTACCAAATGTTGGAAAATCAACATTATTCAATTGTTTATCTAATGCAAAGGCGCAAAGTGCTAACTTTCCTTTTTGTACTATAGAACCTAATATTGGGGTGGTTAATGTACCAGACTCAAGGCTAGAAAAATTAGAAGAATTAGTGTCACCAGAACGAGTAATTCCTGCAACAGTAGAAATTGTTGATATTGCAGGTTTGGTAAAAGGAGCAAGTAAGGGAGAAGGATTAGGAAATCAATTTTTGGGTAACATAAGAGAAACCGATGCGATAATTCATGTTTTACGTTGTTTCGATAATGATAATATTGTGCATGTAGATGGTTCTGTAGATCCTATAAGAGATAAAGAAACAATTGATATAGAATTGCAATTAAAGGATTTAGAGAGTGTAGATAAAAAGCTTGATAAAGTAAAGCGCGCTGCCAAAACAGGTAACAAAGAAGCTCAGAAAGAAGAATCTATTTTATTAAAAATTAAAGAAGGACTAGAAGCAGGAACTTCTGTAAGAGCAATTGAATTTTCAGAAGATGATCATCTTGCCTATGTAAAACCACTACAGTTTATTACTGATAAACCAGTACTTTATGTATGTAATGTTGATGAAGGGGCTGCCGTAAACGGAAATGATTACGTAGAAAAAGTAAAAAAAACAGTGGCATCAGAAAATGCTGAGGTAATTGTATTAGCTGTAGGTACAGAAGCAGATATCACAGAGCTTGATGATTATGAAGAGCGACAGTTATTTTTGCAAGATATGGGGTTAGAAGAAGCTGGAGCTGCGATATTGATTCGTGCAGCATATAAACTACTTAATCAACAAACATATTTTACTGCTGGAGTAAAAGAAGTGAGAGCCTGGACAGTTACTATAGGAGCAACCGCTCCACAAGCCGCAGGAGTGATTCATACTGATTTTGAAAAAGGATTTATTCGTGCAGAAGTTATAAAATATGATGATTTTGTACAATACGGTAGTGAATCAAAAGTAAGAGAAGCAGGAAAACTAGGAGTAGAAGGTAAGTCATACATCGTAAATGATGGTGATGTTATGCATTTCTTATTTAATGTATAACATCTTACTGATTAAATAGATACTATAAGAACCTTTCTAAATCTTTTTAGAAAGGTTTTTTTGAACATTGTAATAATTATAATCATACATTTTTGTTGAATATTGAGAATTCTATCTTTAATAAATGAAAAGTAAAGGATTATCATCATATGGGATTATACTTGCAATTATTGGTATAGTATTATTTTCTGCAAAAGCCGTATTAGTTAAGTTAGCATATAGGTTTGATATAAGTTCAGAGCACTTACTACTATTTAGGATGTTATTTTCTCTACCAGTATATATCGTATTAGCCTTATACACTAAACCTGTACAAAAAGAGAATATTAAAAAGATTGATTATGTATGGATTTTCTTTTTTGGATTTGTAGGATACTATTTAGCTAGTTATTTTGATTTTTTAGGCTTACAATATATTAAAGCAGGATTAGAACGAATAATTCTTTTTGTATACCCTACATTAGTCATTATTATTTCTAGAGTGTTTTTGAAAGATGTAATAACAAATAGACAACTATTTGCTATTTTATTGACGTATATAGGGGTGATTATTACATTTTGGGGTGAAATTCATACAGAAACCGATCACCTTATATTGGGAGTTTTATTAATTTTTTTAAGTGCATTAACTTATGCAACCTATCTCGTAGGCAGTGGCTGGTTGATTCCTAAGTTTGGAGTTGTATCTTTTACTTCCTATGCAATGATAGTTTCATCAATGTGCATTATCATTCAATATTTAGTTTTTGATAGACAAGATATTTTTAATTACCCTACAGAACTATACGTTATTTGCATTATCATGGCAATTTTCTCAACAATTATACCTTCTTACTTAGTTTCTGCGGCAATTGCAAAATTAGGAGCCTCTAATTTTTCTATTATAGCAAGCCTTGGACCAGTATCAACGATTGTTTTAGCTTATATATTTTTAGGAGAAAATTTATCAATAATTCAAATTATTGGTGCTGTTATAGTCATTTTTGGTGTATACGTAGTCTCTCGAAAAAATAAGGTAAGATAAAATCTATTCTTCTATAGATTCTATCAATACAACTCCTATCTATTGATTAATCTTTTTTTTATTACTTTAACCTCTTAATTGTTAGTGGTTTGATGATAGTAAGTGAATCGCCTAAAAAAGATTAAACACATATCACTATAGATGTATAATTGACTATGAACAAAGAAGGAATTAAGGTGTTATTGCTTATCTATTACCTCATTTGTGTAGGAATTACTGGTTATGGGCAGGTGCGTAATGATGTAGAGAAGAAATTATTTTTGGTACAGCTTACTGATGATATTTTAAATGAAGGAGTAGTTTTTGAAAAAGGAAAAAATGTACTAGAAGTGACTAAAAAAGAAAGTGTTATAGATGTTTTTTTAGTGATTTCTATTCTCTTGTCTGGTATTTTGTTATTCACATATATAAAATACAGGCATGTTCGTAAAAAAAATGTTCTATTACAAGAAGAAAATAAAACCCTGATAGAACAAAGGATTGAAGCAGAAAAACTTACAGATACAAAATCTCAATTTATATCTACTGTTAGTCATGAATTAAGAACACCATTATATGGTGTTGTTGGAATTACTACTTTGCTATTAGAAGAAAAGGATATTTCTGGCAAGCATAAAAAATTATTAGATTCCTTAAAGTTTTCAGGAGATTATCTTCTAGATTTAATAAATAAAGTATTGAAAATAAGTAAAATTGAATCAAATAATGAAAAATTAACCAAAACTTCTACTAATTTATTTGAGCTCACAAAAAACTTGTTTTATTCTTTTGAGTATCAAGCAAAAAATAAAAATAATGAGCTGGTGCTAGAAATACCAGATGAATTACCAAGAGTATTACATGTAGACTCACTTAAATTATCTGAAGTATTAATTAATTTGATAGGAAACTCATCAAAATTTACTGAAAACGGGAAAATATGGCTTAGAATTAAAATAATTTCTCTTGAAAAAGAAATGATTACTATTCGATATGAGGTAGAAGATAATGGAGTAGGAATTCCAGAAGACAAAAAAGAGTTTGTATTTCAGAAATTTTCTCAGGTAGGAAGAGAGTTTAATAAATCAGAAGGAACAGGTCTAGGGCTATCGATTGTAAAAAACCTTTTGGAAATGATGGATAGCAAAATTAATCTAGATAGTAAAGAAGGAAGAGGAACCAAGTTTTATTTTGATTTAAAATTAGAAATAATAAATGAAAAAACAGTACAGAAAATAGATTGTGACCACAAAAGTGTTCATCCTGTTTATAGAAAAATATTAGTAGCAGAGGATAATAAGATTAATCAAATTGTCACTAAAAATCTTTTGAATATTATTGGATATGATTGTACTATAGTAGAAAATGGATTTAATGCCTTACAAATGGTTAAAAAAGAAGATTTTGATTTAATTTTAATGGATCTTAATATGCCATACCTTAATGGAACCGAAGCGACCAGAAGAATACGAGAGTTTAATCAAACAACACCTATTATAGCTCTTACAGCATCAGAGCTAAGTGAAGTTGGTAAAGAGTGTTTTGATATAGGAATGAATGATGTGATCAATAAACCATTAAACAAAAATGATTTAAAAAATATAATCTCTAAGCACTTATCATATAATATCTAAATGATAAACGACTAGTATATCAACAATTTAATTTACCTCTTTTGAGGTACTGTTATTTCTGTTTTTAACATATTTTTCTAACCATTGATCCTGTTCCCATAATAAATGTAATATCGATTCTTTTGCTCTGTATCCATGGCTTTCTTTTGGTAACATAACAAGTCTGGTAATAGCACCTAACCCTTTTAGAGCATTAAAGTAACGCTCGCTTTGAAGCGGATAAGTTCCAGAATTGTTATCAGCTTTACCATGAATTAATAACAAAGGAGTTTTCATTTTATCGGCATGCATAAATGGAGACATAGTATAATATACTTTGGGAGCCTCCCAATAATTACGTTCTTCTCGTTGAAAACCAAAAGGAGTGAGTGTTCTGTTGTATGCACCACTTCTTGCTATTCCTGCAGCAAAAAGATTAGAATGAGAAAGTAAGTTTGCAGTCATAAAAGCACCATAAGAATGCCCTCCAACTGCAACTCTGTTACGATCGATATACCCTAAAGAATCTACTGCATCTATTGCAGCTTTACCATTTGCCACGAGCTGTTTTCTAAAAGAATCATTAGGTTCTTTATTGCCTTCTCCAACAATAGGAAAAGAGGCATTGTCCAAAACTACATACCCTCTGGTAACCCAATATAGCATAGAACCCCAAAATGGATATGTAAACCTATTAGGGTTGGATGTAGATTGAGAAGCGCTTGATTTATCTTTATACTCTACAGGGTAAGCCCATAATATCATAGGCATCTTTTCTTTTTTTGTACGATCATACCCAATTGGAAGATATAAAGTGCCAGAAAGCTCTAAACCATCATCTCTTTTGTATTTTATAACTTCTTTGTGTACATTTTGAATACTAGTAAAAGGATTTTTGAAAAATGTTATTTGTTTTGGAGGATCTGTTTTATGAATGTTTCTTAAATAATAATTAGGATATTCATTAGCAGACTCTATTCTTAACAAAAAAAGACCTTTATCAATTGTTATCGCAGAATGAATACTCTCTTTTTTATTCTGGTATTTTGATTCATAAACCCGAGTAGTTTTATTAGATGCAATATTTAACTTATCTATAAAAGGAAATTGCCCATTTTTAGTATGTCCATCCCCAATCAAATAGATGTTGTTATTATTAATATGCACTACAGCATGTCCGTATTTATTCTTTATAGTTGCGGGGCTCCCAGGATTGCTATATCTATCTTGATAATTTCTGTTATGAATGATAGTAGGTTTTTTGCTGGGTGTAGACGGAGAAAAAACATATGTTCTCGTATTTCGAGTATTCCACCAATAGTCATACGCAATAGCAAATTCTTTGTTGGTAGTCCAATCTATTCTTGCAAAACGGTCGATTGTTTTTAAAATAGATTTAGGAGTTTCATCAAATGGGGCATTGAGTTGAAATATTTCATCTCTAAATTCTACATCCATTTTTGGATTCCCGTTATCTAAAGCTTCTGCCCATATCAATGTAGCAGGTAAGTCTTTACGCCATGTCATAGATCTTTTTCCTACTCTGGTAGCCATAAAGCCCTTTGGTAGTACTTCGCTGAGAGGGACTTTATTGATTGTTTTAAGTGTTTTTCCTGTTTTTGTATAAATTTTGGTTTCTTGTGGAAAACGTTTGTATGGAACCAAATAAGAAAAAGGCTTTTGAATGCTAGTTGCTATAATATAATTACCATCAGGCGAAAACGAAAAAGTACTGTACATAGCTGCAGAACTCCAAACTGTAGATGTACCGTCTAAATTTACCTTTCTTATTTCTGAAATGGCTAATTGCTCAAAATTGTATTCATCATTAGGGTTTTTTAGTAAATCCTGATACGTTCTGTTTTGTGCTTTTGTTCCTTCACTGATTGTAATAGTTGGACCTGTAGGTACAACTTTTTGAGAATCAATTAATGGTTTCTTATTAGCAGGAATACATTTTACCAATAAAGCAGAGCCATCTTTAAACCATTTATATGGAGTGCCTAAATTGGCATTGATAATTGCATTTGTAATTTTGGAAGCTTCCTTTGTAATGATATCTAGTACCCATAACTCAACCCCATCATGTGTAGTGTTTGTAAATGTTGCTTTACTTTGATCAGGAGACCACTTAAAATTTGCTATCATAGCATTTTTGGGAATCCCTTTGATTTGACTAGTATTGTTATCTGTAGTTTTCTTTAATTTGATATTATTAAAATAGTTTATTCTACTAGAAATATTGGTTTTAGGATTAATTCTTAATCCAGCCAGTCTTACTTCTTCTTGTGATAATTCTGCAATAGTTTTATAGCTGTTTCTGTAAAGAAAAATTAAATGTTCTCCTTTTTTGTCAATACGCACAGAAGGGGCGGGAGATATATCTACTAAGTTTAAAATCTCTTTAGGAGGTTTTTGATAATTAACTTTTTCTTGAGCATTAGCATTAGATAATATCAATACCAAAAGAAGTGATTTTAAGAGCTTCATAAATGATAGGTTATAATTAATATACTTATTTTATTATATAAAAATAATTTAAACATTATTGTTAATGTCAAAAAAAATGGATTTGTTACTAGTTTTAGTGATAATTAATAAGAAAAGTTATCAAAAACAGGGTAATTAGTATAAAGTATTAATAAACTCAGTTACTTTTTCAAGTATAATTTCAGGACTTTCTTTATGAGGTGTATGACCAATATTTGGTATTATTAAAGAAGCTGAATTTCCAGATGTATTATTTACAATAGAATGTACTTGATCGATTGTTCCATATTCATCCTTTTCTCCTTGAATAATAAGAGAAGGACATTGTATTTTAGGTAAATACTTTTCGATATTCCAAGACTCATACTCTTTAGATAACCAAGTCTCTGTCCACATAGAAAAAACAGCTTCTGTATTATTCTGGTGATATCGTGTTAATTTTTCTTTTAAGTTAGTGTTTTTGTATGCTATAACAGCTTTTTTGATCCCCTCAATAGTTTCTGGTTCTACAAATACATGTGCTCCTTCTGTAATAATAGCATTAATTTTTTCAGGAAATAAGGCAGCAGCTAATAAAGCAATACTACCGCCATCACTATGACCAAATAATATTACATTTTTTAAATTGAGATTATTTATTATTTTCTCTAGAATAATTGCTTCATTTTTTAAATAATCAATATCTCTTTTAGAAGTAGAGAAAGGAGCAGATTTACCATAACCCTGTCGATCATATGAAAGAATGTTTAATCCAGTTTTTAAAGCTATATGATTAGGGAAATCCCTCCATAATTCGATACACCCTAATGAATCATGTAAAAAAATAAGAGTTGCTTTTTCTGGCAATAAAAATGTAGGGTTGATTGATAGCTGTAATCGATATTGATCAATTATTAAATCTGACATATGGTTTTCAGTATAAAAATCAATAAAAATAGGTCAAAGTCTATACAAATTGTATAATTTGCACGTCAAAATTGAAACACTGGCACTTTTTTATAGTCTAGTGTATAGTAAATCATTAATTTATAACAATGAAAAGAACATTAGCCAAAATTTCTATTGGTGTATTATTGGTTGGTTGTGGAGCCAAAACCCCTATAAATGATATAGCCACAAGTATCCCTATAGCAACAGCATTGGATTTAACACAGGTGAAAAATGATAAAGTACCAGTTGTCATAAATCCAGGGCGCTTTACTCAAGATACAGTAAAATATTCATTGCCCAAA
Organism: Aquimarina aquimarini; assembly: GCF_900299535.1. Classification (GTDB taxonomy): domain Bacteria; phylum Bacteroidota; class Bacteroidia; order Flavobacteriales; family Flavobacteriaceae; genus Aquimarina; species Aquimarina aquimarini. The sequence continues at coordinate 308,353 of NZ_OMKE01000010.1, forward strand.
GTAGTACAAGGTACCTATGCGGTAAGTGATTTTGGGAAATTTGTAGATGATTTTAAAGCCTTTGACTATGATGGTAACGAGATTAATGTAACATCAGAAGATACAAATACTTGGGTAATCACAAATGCTAAAAATTTAGATAAGATAACCTATAATGTTAATGATACATATGATATTGAGAATACCGATATCGGCACACCTTTTTCTCCATCAGGAACCAATATTGAACCAAAAAATTATGTGTTAAATCTTCATGGATTTATTGGATATTTTGATGTGTTAAAAAATAATCAATATGCACTAGAGGTAAAAGCACCTACAGGAATGAAGAGAACATCTGCTTTGCAAAAGACAAGTGCGGATGTAAGTGAGGATGGAGCTGTAACAACAGATACGTATTTTGCAACTCGCTATTTTGATATTACAGATAATCCTATGATGTATGGTGATCTCGATGTAGAAGAGTTTATGGTAGGAGATATTAAAATAGTATTGAGTATCTATTCACCCAATAATGTACATACTGCATCAAAAATAAAAGAAACAGTTTTTAAAATGATGAAAGGGCAAAAAGCATATATGGGAGATATAAATAGTACTCCTCGTTATGATATATACCTTTATCTAGCATCAGGTGCAGAAGATGCACCGTCTGGATTTGGAGCCTTAGAACATCATACTTCTACTGTTGTAGTATTACCAGAGCAAATGCCTGATGAAGCCTTGGCATCGGCAATGATTGATGTAGTATCTCATGAGTTTTTTCATATCGTGACACCATTGAGTGTTCATTCTGAAGATGTACATTATTTCGATTATAATCAACCTACATTCTCAAAACATTTGTGGATGTATGAAGGAGTAACTGAATACTTTGCAACCTTATTTCAGGTAAACCAAGGATTGGTAGAAGAACAAGAATTTTATGATAAGATTATAGGTAAGATTCAAGGTGCTAGTAGTTATGATGATACAATGAGTTTCACAGTTATGAGTGAAAATATTCTAGAAGAGCCGTATGCTTCTAATTATATCAATGTATACGAAAAAGGAGCCTTGATAGGAATGTGTATCGATATTTTGATGAGAGAAGAGAGTGGAGGAAACAGAGGGATATTATCTTTGATGAAAGAATTGTCCTTAAAATATGGTAAGAATAAGCCTTTTGATGATGATAAGATTATAGATGAGATCATCACAATGACATATCCATCTGTAGGTACGTTTTTAAAAACGCATGTGGTAGGAAAGACTCCAATCAATTATAAAGAATTTTTTGACAAGGTTGGAATTGCTATAACTTCAGAAAAAGTTAAAACAAATTATATCCAGAACTCAGGAGTATTAATAGTAGCAGGTAATCAAGAAAAAGGAACCATCTTTTTTACAGATTTAGTTGCTGATAATAGCTTTTGGGCAGAAAATGGAGCTAAGCCTAACGACGATATCATAGAGGTTAATGGAACCAAGCTAACATTGCAAAATGCAAATACGATTCTTGGAGGAACGTTTCAATGGCAAGAAGGAGATGATGTTGTAGTTAAGTTGAATAGAGCAGGAAAAGAAGTAATTATCAAGACCAAAGTGACTAAGTCGTATACAAACGGAAATAAACTTGGCGTACTCAAAGATTCTTCAAAGAAGCAGACAGTTCTTAGGGATGCTTGGTTGAAGGGATAAAAATAGAAATGACTAAAAAAAAGAGCCTGAATATTTTGAGGGCACTGAAAAAGTCCTTTAAAAGGATTAAAATACGAGGAGTGAAAACGACAATGTTTTCGCTCCTTTTTTGTATCTTAAATCTTGAATTT
>NZ_OMKE01000038.1 GCF_900299535.1 Aquimarina aquimarini
ATACATATACTGCGTATACTGAGCATCTTGCTGAGAATAACCATTGTAAAACAAAACACTGAGTAGTACTGTTACAAGTATCGCTTGTATATTTTTCATCCGCTATATATAGTTTTTTAAAAAAAATTAATGCAACCTACCAACATTTCTGTTAGTAGGTTACATCTTGGTTGATTATCTATTGAGATATAAATAACCTGCTTTATTTTTTCGTTGTCCTGATTGTAAAATATATTCAACTACATAATAATATGTCCCAACAGGCAACTCCTCTTTTCCTTCTATTGTGGACCTCCCGTTTGAGATCCCTCTAAAGAAGTTATTATCTCTCCCATAATTTTTGGATTCGTAAACTTTTACTCCCCATCGATTGAATATAGTTAATGTATTTTCAAATTCTTCTATTCCCTCAATTACAAATACATCATTTACTCCATCTCCGTTAGGAGACATTCCCGAATATACTATAATCTCTTCATCAAACCTTATACGAACTATCGTTTCATCTTCAAAATCACCATCTCCATCCAAATCAACATTAGTATCATCTGATGGATCATCAGAAATATCTGTTACTGTATTTCCATCAGGGTTCTGCCCTGTTACAGTTGCTTGATTGGTTACCCTACCTGATAGTAAATCTTCTTCTGTTAAAGTATATATAGCTGTAAAATTATCTTCATCTACTTCTCCAGCTTCCAAATCAATTGGCCCTCCTATCACTTCAACTCCAGGTAATGGATCTGTAAGTACAATATTGATAAGGTCCACACTTCCCGTATTTTCAACAGTAAAATTATAATGTATTTCATCTCCCACATTAACAATATCGTCATCATTTGTATCTACATACGCTCCTGTTTTAGTTAATGCAAGGTTAGATACATCTCCTCCTCCAGAACTTGTTACGGTTATTATTATGGAAGCTTCATCACAAATTGTAGGTGTATCAATACTACATAATGTATATCTAATCAAATATTCTCCTGCTGGAGTACCTGGTAAAACAGTTATTATTCCAGTTAAAGGATCTAGATTAATATCATCTTCAGGGTCATTATCCATAACATTTGTTATCGCAACATCTGTATTTAATATGGCCAAATTACAGCTAAATAGATCATTATCATTTACAATATTGGAAGAGCTATCTCCTGTATCCCCATCAAGACTTACCATATCATTAATAGCTACAACTACCCCTGAAACAGTTATATTAAAACTACAACTATCACTATTCCCTGAAAGATCAGTAAAGGTATATGTCACTATTGTAGTTGCACCTACAGCAAACATATCTCCTGAGTCATGTGTACTACTAACAGACGGTGCTCCTTTACAGTTATCACTAGCTGTTGGTGGTGTCCAAGTAACAGGAATACTACAATTATTTGTATTCGTAGTTAACATAATATCTGAAGGACAATCGATAATAGTTGGTTTGATATTATCAATCACAGTCACTATTTGAGTACAAGTATCAGTATTTCCAGAGCTATCTGTTACAGTCCAAGTAACCGTTGTATCTCCCACTGGAAATATTACAGGAGCATCATTACTTACCCCTGCTACTGTGCAATTATCTCCTGTTACTGGTATGCCCAAATCAACCCCTGTTCCTGCACAACTTCCAGGATCTACATATACACTAATATTGGCAGGACATATAATTGTTGGATCAATATTATCTATTACAGTTACAGTTTGCATACAACTATTAGTATTTCCTGAACCATCTGTTACAGTCCAGGTAACTATTGTATCGCCTAACGGGAATATTGCAGGAGCGTCATTACTAAAACTTGCCCCACAATTATCAGCGATTGTTGGTGTACCTAAAGAAACCCCTGTTGCTTGACAAGTTCCAGAGTTTACATTTACACTAATATTCGCAGGACATATAATCGTTGGATCAATATTATCTATTACAGTCACTATTTGTATACAACTATTACTATTCCCAAAATTATCTGTTACTGTCCAAGTTACATTTGTATCTCCAACTGGAAATATTGCAGGAGCATCATTTGTAACAGTTGTTATTGCGCAAGTAGTTCCTATTATTGGTGTACCTAAAACAACTCCACTAGCAGTACATAAACCTGTATCTATAATAACGTTTACAGCTGGTGGACATGTAATTACTACGGTAGTAGGTGTTGAATCAACAGTCACAGTATGTACTGCTGAAGATACAGATGTACAGCCGTTTCCATCAGTCACAGTGTACGTAATATCGGTCGTTCCTGCTGAAACTGGAGTTACTACTCCTGATCCGTCAATCGTAGCGACTGCTACATTAGAAGAACTCCAAACTATTGTGCCTGCAG
>NZ_OMKE01000021.1 GCF_900299535.1 Aquimarina aquimarini
GGGCGTACTGGCTTAACAGGGAGAACAGGATTAACTGGACGTACTGGTCTTACAGGACGCACTGGTTTAACGGGTAGAACAGGATTAACTGGACGTACTGGACCAACTGGACCTAGCTACATTGAAAGCGTTACAAATACAATTGCAGGTAACAGGATCGCCACAGTAAACTTTACAGGAGGAACTGTAGTTGATATCGATGAAACTGTAACTAATCTAAATCAAAATACAACAACAGGTGTAATTACACATACCGATGAAAGTACTGGTACACAAACAGCTAATGTTGTGAGTACAAATACTGGAAATCAGATTACAGTAGGTACTGATGGAGGAGCATTCTTTGCAAGCCCTGTAAAGGCAATGGGGAAAGTAGCAGGTAACGGAACTGCATTTAAAATAATGAATGCAACAGTGTCTAGAATAAATGAAGGTGATTATCAAGTAACATTTACAACACCTATGCCAGACGATAATTATATTATACAATTAGCAACGATTGATTGTGGTGGTGATTGCCCTGGTAATAGTGGAGCAGATTATGATGATCCTGGTATTTCATATTATAATCAAACTGCTTCTGGATTTAGAATCAATATTGGAGATAGTGATAATGGTGCAAATCAAAAGGATGATATCGATCTAGAATTTATGTTCACCGTACTTGACTTTTAACAACAATTACTCAACTAATAAAGCAAAGTCAACTTACATAAGAATAAAGTTGTAAATGATAAAAATTTTGATGATGAAAAAATTACCCCTAACACTATTTTTATTTTCTATTTGGTCAACAGTAATCTTTGGTCAATTAGATGCAAATTCACTAATGGGTTTGCCAACTGCCACAGACATGGCCGAAATAAATGGTATTGCCAGTCCACAAATTGGCTCTATTGTTTATAATTTAGGAGATGAAGAAATCTACCGTTATACTGGAGTTACCAATGGGTGGTTAGCTGCTACAGACGATCAACTTGATTCTGAAGTAAATCTAGCTACCCCTATAGATGTAGATCAATCTGGAGAAGCAGCTCCTACTGCAGAAACTAATGTACAAGAGGTTATTCAGGCCATTGCTCCTATTACATCTGGAGCAGCTAGGGTTTTTTACCCTCCTTCTATTGAAGTTCCTGTTGCTACAAACGGTACATTTACTTTAAATCTATATACACAGTATACAGCTCAGTTTTCATCACCTACAGCAACGAGCCCTTCTGCTCCGAACATACCTGTATATGCTGCAAATGAGCTACATTACTATGTAACTTTTGCTGACCCTAGTGTTTTTAATACTTCATCAATGAGTATTGATGCAAATGGTGTTCTTACATATACTGTAATTGGACAACCAGTGGACTTCAACACCCTAATTAATGTGGTGTTTGTTGTAAAATAATTCAACACTATCTAAACCTTAATGAAAAAATATCTACATAATAGATTTCTGATTATACTTTGTATGTTAGTATTCGGGAGGTATGCTTCTTATTCTCAAGCACTTATAGAGATTGAGGTCAACTGGCAAGCATGGTCATCTGAAAACAGAGTTACTTTTAGAAACCCTTCTAGTACCCCGATACTACCTACAATATGCAATCCTTTCGATTGTTTTAATGGAGCATCAAATACGGCGTATAACAATATTGGTACTCCCCAGGCTTATGCTGGTGTGCCATATGGAACTGGATACACTTTACTATTAGAGGATTGGTTTGGTGATGGCTGGAATGGAGCTGGAAGTTATGTAAGAGTATATCAAGACGGTGTATTAATTTTAGAATCATTTCCGAATTTTTTCACAAATACCACTCTTACATTTGATATTATTCAACCAATACCAGAAATAACTATAGATGATATTTCGGTTGATGAAGACCAAGGGACAGCCACATTTACCGTAACACATACAGGTATAGATACTGCAGGTAGTTTTACTGTTGACTTTACAACGACTAACAACTCTGCTACTGCTGGAACAGATTACATAACAACAAATGGGACTTTATCATTTTCTGGAACTGCTGGTGATACAGAAAGTATAACAGTTCCAATATTAGATGACATTAGTACAGAGGGGGATGAGACTTTCTTTGTTGACTTCTCTAACATAAGTGATTTATCTGTAGATATTACAGATCAGGGAATAGGAACAATTGTAGATATTGAAATAGAAAATCCAAGGCCTTATGAAGAACGTTTTTCTGTTAATGTAAGAGGAAATTTTGATATGATTGGTAATACAAATCTTATTTGTGTAGCCAATTGCCCAGGAACTCCTACTTCAAACAATCCTTCTGTAGTAATGGGATACGCCAGTGTAGATGCTTCCACAATAAATTCCAGTAGCTCTGACTTTACTTTACCCGCAGGAGCTACTGTAAGCTGGGCAGGATTATATTGGGGAGGAACATATAATTCTACTTTTGGTGGAATCACTAATCCTGATCCCACATTAAGTCTTCAACAAGTAGAATTTAGAGAGCCTGGTGCAGGAGGTTATACTACTGTTGATGCAAGTGTTACAAATATTGAAACTGCAAACTTTGCTGGTTGGAATACCTTTATGTCCTTTGCCAATGTAACCTCTATAGTTCAAGCGGCAGGATCAGGAACGTACACAGTGGCAGATATACCTCTAACTACTGGAAGTGCATTTACAGGACCTAATGGTGGATGGACAATGGTAATAATATTCGAAGATCCTTCTGATATTACACGTAGTGTAAGTATCTGGGATGGCTTTGACTTTTTTGGGTTTGGAGCAAATTCTGCTTTTACAGTTACAGGGCTATTAACCCCATCAACTGGAGCCTTTGATACACATGCAGGATATTTTGGATTTGATGGTGAAGCTAATCAAGTAGGAGATTTTGTTTCTATAAATGGTACAGCTCTTGCTAATGGTTTAAATCCCGCAAATAACACTTTAAATAGTACCATATCAAAGTTTGGAACTGATGTAGGTGGCAGAAGTCCTAATTTGGGTTTTAACTGGGGAATAGATATTGATATTTTTGATGCTTCTGGACTTGTACTTAACAATGCTACTACACTCAATGTAGGATTAGGAAGTGCTAATGAAGGAATTTGGGGGGGTGTTTTTGCTGTATCTACAGAAGTAGCTTTCCCTGCAGTAGCTAGTAAAAACTTTTCACCAACAACTATTGGATATGGTGAAGAATCTACTGTAACAATTGTATTAGAAAATCCTTCTACTGGAGTGGATCTTACTAATTTATCTATTACAGACAATTTACCCTCTGGAATGACTATTTCAACCTCACCAAACGCAAATAGTTCTTGTGGAGGAACCATTAATGCTGTTTCAGGGTCTGATAATTTTTCGGTTTCAGGAGTTAATCTACTTGCTGGAAACTCTTGTACATTTACATTTGATGTAATTGGAACAGAGTTAGGTAGTCTTGACAATACCGTATCATCGGCTGATATTACTAATGACCAAAATATTCCTTTGGCAGGTACTACCACAGGAACCCTTAATGTAATCGTAAAAACAGTTGTTACAAATCGAAGAATTACATATCGAGTTAATAATTAGAATAAAAACATCTATGAAATTAACAAATAGTGCCCATCAAAGAGTCAATCAGCACTAGTTTAAAAACAAAACACAAAGATCTTACTAATAGTCATTTATCTTTCATAAAAAAACTTACTAATTTTAATTATTTCATCACATCATTCAATATCAATTAATTAATTTTCTTATGTTTGTCAGTTAAATAATATTTTTCTAAACGGGTATGTTTTAATCGAAAAATACGTTCATTTAATCGGAACAAACACGCTCTTTATCGATATTATTTTACTTTTTATCACTAAAAACCATTGATTTTCAATAAAAAAGAATATATTTGCCATATCAGATTTACTGTAAAACCGTAAAACCAATACTGCCCCAATATATTTATGAAGAGAATTATTCTTATTACCGTTTGTTTTTTATCTCATGTAGCCATGGCACAGCAGGCTTTTCACAATTTTGGAGATATCCAAATGCATGACGAAGCAAAGATAGGTTTTCATTCTGATGTAATTAATGATGGAGACTTTAATCAAAACTTAGGTCTTGCTGGTTTTTATAATACTACTGGTGACCTTACCGTATCTGGAAATAACCGTCCTGTATTTTATGATGTAGAAATAGATGTTATAAACGATTTGTTTTTAGAAATTGCAGTAGGTGTTACCCATTTTCAAGAATTTATAAATGGCAAAGTACAAACACCAAGAGATAGACGTTTTGTTTCTTTAGATTATATTAATGACTCTCCATATTTAGGTGAAAACGATGAGCGATATGTAGATGGTTATGCCTCTATCACTGGGCAACTAGATTTTACTTTTCCAATTGGAGATGATTTCAGACTGCGCCCAATGCGTATTGACTCACAAGCTGCTACAAACACAGCAAGAGGAGCTTATTTCTTTGAAAATCCAAATACCCCTAATTTTTTCCCTGGAAGTTTCAATACTGATAATTTTGGTAACACATTATTTGCTGTAAGTTCTTTTGAATTTTGGGATCTTGATGGAGCTACTGAAACTCGAGTAACCCTTACTTGGGATGATAACAGTAACATCCCTACTCTAGTGGATTCACTTGATGACCTTAGAGTTGCTGGGTGGGATAGAAATCTAGAACAATGGGTAAGCCTAGGAAATTTTGCTACATCTGGAAACTTAGATAATGGCGAGATTACTTCTGAACTTATTATCCCAGATAATTATGTAGTATTAACATTTGGTAGTTCTGAAATAATACTAGATGGTGATCTTGAAATATTCACGGCTGTTTCTCCAAATGGAGATGGTGTGAATGACACTTTTACAATTCAAGGTATTGCTCAATTTCCAAATAATGAACTTACTATTTTTAATAGATGGGGAGTTGAAGTTTATCACAAAAAAGGATACAATAACACATGGTCTGGTATCTCTGAAGGAAGAGCTACTATCGCCAAAGACGAAGAACTACCAGTAGGTACTTATTACTATGTACTTAAAATTCATGATCAAAAAGATCGAGCTGGATATTTATACATTAATAGATAAATTCACCAAAAAATCTTGTTATCAGGATTATAAATAATACTTCACACTCAAAAAGGCTACTAGAGTAAACATAATACTTGTCAAATAATACATAGTAAATTCAAAGTTATGTTGTAATTGTTTTTACAATCCAAATAACTACAAAAACTATTATTAAATGAGAAAAATAGTATTTCTTTTATTAATTCTACCTAGAATCGTTTTTAGTCAAATCGATGAATTTTCAGTAATGGGACTCCCTACAGCTACTACTTCTGCTGAAATGAATGCTGTTACTGCCGCGTCTATTGGCTCCATGCTTTACAATATTGAAGAAAGTAAAGTTTTTGTATTTGATGGCACAACCTGGGTATCGACCAGTAATGATAATTGGCTCATAGATGGTAATACAGGACTTCCCTCCTCTTCTTTTCTAGGTCACATTGATGATGTAAAAATGGAGATAAGATCAAACAATCTTCCTTTACTACAATTTGGAAGAAGACAAACTCTAGGTCTGGTTCAAACATTCCCTGATTATACTGATAATGATCAACCTCTAATGTATATTAATGGAGACGGAAATACTGCAGCATTACAATTTGCTGCTTCTGGGGCTTCATTTTATAAACCCATGTTTTTTACCACAGCAAATGGAAATTTCAGATTAAAAGGAAGCACAGGAAGAACAGATTTATTCGAAATAGGTTCAGCAGGACCAGCAAATGATGGAAAACTAGAATTTATTATTGGAGATGATGGCCCTGAACCTATGGTATTCAAAAGATATGATTACAGACGAGGGCAATTTCATCGAGAATTTTTTAGAGTACAAGGTAGCAACAATACGGCTGATGCAACTACTCGATTTGGGATTAACCTTAATCCACAAGAAGTGCCAGTAGATAGTGATTATAATGATCCAACGACTGGTTTCAATATAGCAAATTCTACCTTACAATTAGAAGGTTCTTTTTCTACTTCAATTCTAAGCACTACTACTAATTTAACATTGACAGAAAATCACCACACAATACATATCACTGGCGCACATACTATAACACTACCAAATCCTAACACCTGTCAAGGAAGAATTTATATTTTAAAAAATAGTACTAATACCAATAGAACAATTAGTACATATCGTGATTTATCTAATTCAAATCAAACAATCATCGCTAGCACCTCTGTATTATGGATTAAAAGTGATGGTACAAATTGGCAACAAATTAGTCCAAATGCCTCATCCTCTTCATCTAATTCTGTAGAGGGAGAAGAAAGTTTGCGCATGATGAGAGGTAATATTAATCCAAATGGATCCATTGCGCAGGGAACTGGCTTTACTATTACAAAAATAGGAACTGGTAGATATCGAATAAATTTTTCTACTGCATTCACAGGAATACCGAGTTTAACAGCTACTGCTGGAGATCTAAATGGAGTTTTGGATGATAATATTGTAGATATCTCTCAAATATCTACTAGTCAATGTACTGTCAGCACCTTGGATAGTAATGGGAATTTTTTTGAGGACTCTTTTTTCTCTTTTATAGTTTTAGGTCCCCGCTAACAACATCCTATTTCTCAAAGTATAAGAGTAAACTTAAACCATCAATACCTTTCAGTTGGTCACCTACATTTCAATAGTTATCACTCGTTCAATCTGGATTATATCAACCTAATTTGAAATAACTATCATCTGAATTGAATTCTCAAACAACTATTTTTTTATTCATAATTCCATTTATACAATGAACTACCAAGTATTACTCTACTATGTTATTTGAACAATGATTCATCTAGTAATAGTACAACAATGTCAAAATTCCTCTTTAAAATTTTGCAAAATGTTAAATTCACATGATGCTTTTCTACGAAAATAATTATACATTTATCATCAATGATAAAAACACTTTTTTTAAAACATAAGAGCTAACTCTTTAATACTATTATAATCGTTTCAGAAAGAGTTTTTAATTACTACAAAAAATATAAAAAAACATAAATCATTTAATAAGATGAAAGAAAAATCAGGAAAAGTACAGGATTTGATTGATAAAAAATTTCTTGAAGAACGCAGTATATTTCTTTGGGGACAGGTAGATGATAAATCAGCTAAGCATGTTATCGATAGACTTATGTATCTTGATATGATAAGTAATGAAGAGATTAAGTTATATATCAATAGTCCAGGAGGATATGTTACCTCTGGTTTTGCTATGTATGACACTATCAAAAGTATAAAAAGCCCTGTATCTACTATATGTACTGGACTTGCTGCATCTATGGGGTCTATTCTCTTAAGTATTGGTGAAAAAGGGCGCAGATTCATTCAACCAAATGCAAAAGTAATGATTCACCAACCAAGCGGAGGAGCAAGAGGTCAGGCTTCTAACATAGAAATTCAAGCTGCAGAGATATTAAAAACTAAAGAATTAAGCGCTCAGATTCTTGCTGATAATTGTGGCCAAGATATTGATAAGGTTTTAAAAGACTTTAATCGTGATTATTGGATGGACGCTCAAGAATCATTGGAGTATGGGATTATAGATGGAATTCTTGAATAATAGATTCTAAATACAATTACAGCAATTAACATTTATGGTAAGAAGAGATTTTATCGGCATGAGCATTCTAGCAACGATTGGAGCTTCATTATCTTCTTTTTCTATGCTACAGTCAGATTTTTCAAAAGATGATCTAATGGGAAAAAGCAATCCTTCTCTTTTTGGAGATGGGTATAAGCTTCGAAAAGAAGCATATGATGCTTTTCTAAAAATGAAAGCTGAAGCACTAAAAAGTGGATTCAAAATAAAGGTAGTTTCTAGTTACAGAAATTATGCGCATCAAAATCGAATCTGGGAACGTAAATACAAAAAGTTTACAGCTGAAGGGTTATCCCCTATCAAAGCAATACAAAAAATTGTAGAATACTCTACAATACCAGGTACATCTAGACATCACTGGGGTACTGACCTAGATATTGTTGATGGCAATGCGCCACAACCCAGAGGACTTCTTCTTGCCAAAAATTTTGAAGGTGATGGCCCTTTCTGCAAATTCAAAGAATGGATGGATCAACATGCTAATTCTTTTGGTTTTTATCTTGTATACACAGATAAACCTAGCAGAAAAGGGTTTAAATATGAGCCTTGGCATTACTCTTATGCGCCACTTTCTATTCCTTTATTAAAATCGTACCGAAAATTAGATATTGCAACAGAGTTAAAAAAAGCAAAACTTATGGGCAGTACTTTCTTTACAGCTGATTTTATAGAAAGATATATTACAGAAAATATAAATGACATCAACCCAAAATTACTTTAAAACATATAGTCTTTCAGAATTATATGCTATCCAAATAATCTTATAACACCCCATAAAATGAACACCTCTTTAATCAAACGTTTTTGCATCTTTATTCTTATAAGCATAGCCGTTTCATGCTCTAGCGATGATGACACGGCTGCTGATAATAATATCCCTAATGAAATCTCTATTACCGATGAAATTCTAAAACTAGTAAACGAGTATAGACAAAGTAAAAATCTTCCTGCATTACAGAAAAACGAAACAGCAGAGCAACTAGCTATAGATCATACACGACATATGATTTCTCAAGGCATTATTGGACATGACAATTTTGAAGATAAATTCAACACCCTTAAAGAAAAAGAAAATGCTACTGGAATAGCTGAAAATGTAGCTTCAGGGCAAAATTCAGCTCAATCTGTTGTCACCAGCTGGATAAACAGTCCACCTCACAGAAAAAATATGGAAGGAAACTATACCCATATTGGTATTGCCGCTATCAAAGATGAAAAAGGCAAATATTATTATACTCAAATTTTCTATAGGTAAATTTTGTAAAAACCTATATCCCGTTTATGAATCTGACACTTCTTCATCACATATCTACCTGTAATTAAAACCATTAAATAGTCAATTTAACATTTTATTAGCTAGCAATTTTTATATTTACTAACTTTAAATTTGACATCAAAAATAATTACTCATGAGACGTGGTGGTTTAAAAATCAGAATTCTTATAGGGTTAGCAATTGTAGCTTTTGCTTTTTTCAAAAAATGCAATAACAAAACAATGAACCCCTATACAGATCGAGTACAAAATATAAATATGACTAGCGATCAGGAAATTGCTATCGGATTACAAAGCGCCCCTCAAATGGCGCAACAACACGGTGGTTTATACCCTGATCAAAAACTACAAAATTATATTGATAAGATTGGTAACAAACTGGTCAATTCGAGTATAGCAAAGCAGACTCCTTATAAATATGAATTTCATTTATTGTCTGACCCTAACACCATTAATGCTTTTGCATTACCTGGAGGTCAAATATTTATAACATATGCCCTGTTATCCAAATTAGAAAATGAAGACCAAGTTGCTGGCGTATTAGGTCATGAGATTGGTCATGTTCTTGGTCGACACTCTGCAGAGAGAATAGCAGAACATGAATTCTGGAAAACTATATCTACAGGAGCTTCGGTTGGTGCAGATGCAGGAGGTATTGTAAATAGTATTGGTCAAAATGTATTATTAGGCAATGGTCGTGATGATGAGTTAGAAAGTGATAACCTAGGAGTATTATTCATGATTAATTCTGGATACAATCCTGAAGAAATGATTGGGGTAATGAAAATTCTGAAAGCTGCTGGAGGGCCAAATCGTACTCCTGAGTTTCAAAGTACACATCCCGATCCAGAAAATCGAATAGAAAAAATAAAAGAAGCTATACAAGAACATCGTAAATAAAAAAATGCTGTTTGTTTCTTTAAACAAACAGCATTTTTTTATTAAAACTAATTAAGGAGATATTATGACATCTCTTTTAGAAGAGCAATTGCCTCCTTGGCGTTTGATAATTCTGCAAATTTCATTGCAGTATACCCTTTAGCATCTTTCGTTTTTACATTAGCTCCTTTTTTTATAAGCATTTTAATAATTTCTGTACGGTTGTATCGTGCAGCATACATAAGCGGTGTCATCCCATCTGATTTTTGGTTTACATTGCTTCCGTATTCGATTAGTTTTTTTACCATTTCTACCTCTCCTTTTACAATTGCCATACAGAATGGACTAGTGCTATAAGAATTTAGTTCGTAATTGTGATGAGAATCCGAAACTATCTTTGTTTCTTTATTAGCAAAACTAATAGTAGTAACACACATAATTAGTAAGGTTGCAAAAATTGTTTTTTTCATGATGAATTGATTTTTAATTTATTTTGATTGACGTATTATAGGTAAGACATCTATCTTTTATACTTTGTTACAGCCATCATATCAAATAACATAATTTTAACCTTTTCTCTTAAAACGAACTTTGCATTTACAAGAAATCATAAAGCAAAAAAAATCCGCTAAACATTAGATGTTTAGCGGACCCACATATTTAGATTAATTACGAAGGTTTTACTTCGCTTTAAGCTCCATCAATAAAGATTTTGCATCTTCGGCACCAGAAATTTCTGCATATTTCATTGCCGAATACCCTTTATCATTTTGGGTAGAGATTTTAGCGCCATTAGCAACTAAAAGTTTAATTATTTCTAACCGGTTGTAACGAGCAGCATACATAAGTGGTGTCATTCCTTCTGAGATTTTATTTACTTCAGAACCTAATTCAACCATTTTTTTAACCATTTCATAGTCTCCTCTTACAATTGAAATACAAAAAGGAGAAACATTAGTGATTTCTGTTTTGGCAACCTTATAGCTACTCAGATCTTTTACCGGGTCAATTGCAAAAACAAGACTGACCGTCATACACATTACTAAAATTGAAAGCTTTTTCATTTGTTTTTTACTTTTACAATGTTTATTTATTAATTGTGTTTTAATTTGACAGCGCAAATAAATTACATTATTCTTACAAAAAACACATAAATCTTAAGAATAACTTATTTTTAACCTTACATACACAAATTCGTTAATGATTTCACAAAAACTACATTTTAAACAATGTTTTCAAAACATATAATTTACATAGGATTAATCATTGCTTTTGTATGCTCTTTCCTGAAATTGTAACTTTGTTTCTTGTTTCATTTTTTAAAAATTTTAGAAACAAAATAATAACCAACCAAAAACTTAATTTTAAGAGTACATTATGAATAAAAAAGTAATCCTAATGATTCTAGATGGGTGGGGTACATCTCCTGACCCAAAAGTATCGGCTATCGATCATGCCAACACTGAGTATATTGATAGTCTATACTCAACATACCCTAATGCTTCTTTACGCACAGATGGTCTTCATGTAGGGCTACCAGATGGGCAAATGGGAAATAGTGAAGTAGGACATATGAATCTGGGAGCTGGTAGAATTGTTTATCAGGATTTAGCCAAAATCAATATTGCAGTAGAAAACAATACTCTTAAAGATGAGTCTACACTCAAAGATGCTTTTCGCTATGCAAAAGAAAACAATAAGAACATTCATTTACTAGGCTTAGTAAGCGATGGCGGTGTTCATTCTCACATCAACCACATCAAAGGATTGCTTGATGCTGCACATTCTTATGAGCTAGACAATGTTTTTTTACATGCCTTTACCGATGGTCGTGATGTAGATCCTAAATCAGGAAAAAAGCATATTGAGAATATTCAAAATCATATGACTAAAACGACTGGTAAACTAGCTTCTGTAATAGGTCGTTATTATGCTATGGACAGAGATAAAAGATGGGAGCGTGTAAAATTAGCTTACGATCTCTTGGTGAATGGTGTCGGAGAATCAAGTACAGATGCATTAAACAGTATCCAAAATAGTTACAATAATGATATTACTGATGAATTTATCAAACCTATTTTACTAGAGGAAAACAATGCTCCTGTAGCTACAATACAGAATGATGATGTTATAATTTTCTTTAACTTTAGAACAGACCGTGGACGAGAATTAACAGAAATGCTTTCTCAAAAGGATATGCATGAGTATAACACTCATAAATTACCCTTGTATTATGTTACCATGACAAATTATGATGAAAATTTTGAAGGGATTAATGTCATCTATAATAAAGATAACATCACCGAAACACTGGGGGAAATTATTTCTAATGCAGGAAAGACCCAAATTAGAATTGCAGAAACCGAGAAATACCCACATGTTACCTTCTTTTTTTCAGGAGGGCAAGAAGAACCTTTTGAAGGAGAATCCAGAATACTACGCAACTCTCCAAAAGTAGCCACTTATGATTTACAACCAGAAATGAGCGCCTACGAATTAAGAGATGCTTTGGTACCAGAATTACAAAAAGCAATGGTTGATTTTGTGTGTTTAAATTTTGCTAATGGAGATATGGTTGGTCATACTGGTGTAATGGATGCTGCAATCAAAGCCTGTGAAGCAGTAGATCAATGCGTAAAAGATGTCGTAACTGCAGGCCTAGAAAATCAATACTCTATCATTCTTATTGCTGATCATGGTAATTGTGAGACGATGATTAACCCAGACGGCACACCACATACTGCGCATACCACTAATCCCGTTCCTTTTATTATGATTGATAATGAGAAGATTGATGTAAATAATGGTGTTTTAGGAGATATTGCTCCTACAATTTTACACCTTATGGGAATTAAAAAACCAGAAGCAATGACTCAACACTCATTATTAAAATAAGTGAAGTGTTATATACTGAAACCTGTTTTATATAATTATAGTATCTGTATGAAAAGAATACTTTTTATTTTCGTTTTGATCCTTACAAGTTCTTGTTCGAGCTCTAAGGTCATCAATGCATCTACCAATAATGTAGATTCTGCAAAAACACCAGAAAA
Organism: Aquimarina aquimarini; assembly: GCF_900299535.1. Classification (GTDB taxonomy): domain Bacteria; phylum Bacteroidota; class Bacteroidia; order Flavobacteriales; family Flavobacteriaceae; genus Aquimarina; species Aquimarina aquimarini. The sequence continues at coordinate 12,871 of NZ_OMKE01000021.1, forward strand.
TCCCGAAATCCTTGTTGGAAAACACAATCGTAGCGCTCTAGAACAAGAGCCATATAGCAGTTGGTTTAACACAAATTATAAGGAGTATTCTTTTGATACAGCAACAGTCAAAAAACTATCTCCCTATCTTAAAAATATAACTATTAAGGCTTTTATGGGTACTTGGTGTGGTGATAGTAAAAGAGAAACTCCTGCTTTTTATAAAATATTAGATAATGCATCTTTTGATTTTGAAAACCTTGAATTAATCACTGTATCAAAAGACAAAGACACTCCTCAAGGTTTTGAAAAAGGTGCAAATATTATGAGAGTTCCAACTTTTATCTTTTACAAAGATGGAAAAGAAATAGGGCGTTATGTAGAGTTTGCCAGAGAAACTCTTGAAAAAGATATCCTTGCAATTGTATCTAATCAATCATACAAACATTCTTATGAAGATTAATGATTTCTTGCACTATATAAGAACACGTTAAAACTATCATACCTATCTAATTAGAACGATTAAATCTTAAAATAGACCCTATCTATTGAGCAGAACAAGTATTATTCTTTGTAAATTTGCCTTCTTTTATTACCGATATTGTATATAAGCTTATGATTATTACCAAAACACGTGAAGAAATAGAATTAATGCGCGAGAGTGCATTGATTGTCTCTAAAACATTAGGAATGTTGGCCTCAGAGGTAAAACCTGGTGTAACTACGCTACAATTAGACAAACTTGCAGAAGAATTTATAAGAGATCACGATGCTATCCCTGGTTTCTTGGGACTATACGATTTCCCAAATACGCTATGCATGAGCCCTAATGCTCAAGTAGTTCATGGTATCCCCAATAACACTCCTCTAGAAAATGGTGACATCATTTCTATAGACTGTGGTGCTATCAAAAATGGTTTTTATGGAGATCATGCGTATACATTTCCAGTAGGTGAAATATCTGAAGAAATAGAACGCTTGCTTCGTATTACCAAAGAATCTCTATATGTTGGTATTGCAGAATTCAAGGTAGGAAAACGAGTGGGTGATGTTGGCTACGCTATACAAAAATTCACAGAAGATGCAGGATATGGAGTTGTAAGAGAACTTGTTGGTCATGGCTTAGGAAGAAAAATGCATGAAGATCCCGAAATGCCAAACTATGGCCGTCGTGGTAAAGGAAAAAAGTTTATTGAAGGTATGGTAGTTGCCATTGAGCCAATGACCAATATGGGAACGCACCGAATCAAACAATTAAAAGACGGTTGGACTATCCTCACTGCAGATGGTAAACCTAGCGCTCATTTTGAACATGATGTGGCTATAATAGATGGAAAACCTGAAATACTATCTACTTTTAAATATATCTATCAAGCATTAGGAATAGAGTCTAATGAAGAAGATGCTTTTAGACAAGAGTTGCTATCTGTTTGATTTATGGCCCTACACAGCTTTAAGTCTGTTTTGGATAAAACTACACAATGAAAAAACTCTTTAAGTTTATACTAAATAGTATTCCACGCCCTCTATTAATTCGATTGAGCTATTTGGTACGTCCATTAATATCTCTCTTATTAAGAGGTACAACCTATACTGATCCTATTGATGGTAAAAGTTTCTCTCGGTTTTTACCTTATGGGTATGGTACACAAAGAGATAATGTACTCTCACCTTCTACATTATCACTAGAACGCCATAGATTACTTTGGTTATTCCTGAAAAACGAAACTGATTTTTTTACTTCTCCTGCACAAGTACTTCACTTTGCACCTGAGCAAGCTTTTTATAAAAAATTCAGAAACCTGAAAAATCTAAAGTACACTACTACCGATCTTAACTCTCCTCTAGCAGATATTAAAGCTGATATTTGTAATCTTCCTTTTGAAGATAATAAATATGATATTATTTTTTGTAATCACGTTTTGGAGCATATTCCTGATGACACCAAAGCAATGCAAGAACTATTAAGAGTATTAAAACCTGGTGGCATGGCAATTCTACAAATCCCTCAGGATTTAAGTCGCGCTACTACTTTTGAGGATGACACTATTACTGATCGCAAAGAACGAGCCCGAATATTTGGACAATATGATCATGTAAGAGTATATGGTCGTGATTATTTTGAAAAACTCAGATCCATTGGTTTTAAGGTTGATGAGATCGACTACACTCAAACCTTATCTAAAGAAGAAGTTACCAAATATTGCTTAGCTTCTGGAGAAATACTTCCTGTTTGTTATAAACTGTAGTTCTACATAAAAAAAGCAATATCTTCCGTCATTGGTTTCAAAAAAAATCTAGTATTTTACCCTAATTTTCTTATTTCTAAAAATTTTCCGCTAATAAAAGAACGCCTGTAATAAACTTTAACCATATTTATTATAATTATTATCCTCGCAAAAATTATCATTTTTACGATCTTTGAGATTAATTGTATAGGCCTATTTTTATGAACCGCACTCCATTTCTATTTTCTATACCAATCATATATATCCTTCTCTACCTGCTATCTCCTTCATCTATAATTGCACAAGGTACTAATATAGCTTCTACGTATATCACTAAAGCAGATAGCTTATTAACCCTTAGAGAATCAAATAGCGCTCTCAAGTACTTCAACAAAGCACTTGTTATTTATAAACAAGCAAATACTCCTGAGCAAATAGCAAATTGCTATGCCAAAATTGCTACAACCCACAATAGTAATTACAATTTTGACCAAGCCCTACAAAATGCTGAAAAAGCACTCACTATACGATTAGGTATTTTTGGCAATTCTCATAGACAAGTAGCCTCTTCTTATACTAGTATGGGGCATATTTATAAAAATCAAGATGAGTTTGAAAAAGCAATGGAGTATTACCAGAAAGCTTTGGCAATACAATTAAAGGTTTTAAAACAGGGAGCTCCTCAAATAGGAGATTCTTACCATAACATTGGTACAATACATCATGTTCTTGCAGAATATGATAAAGCACTACAACATTACCAAAAAGGACTAGCAATACGCATCAATACTTTTGGTAAAAAGCATGAAAAAATAGCAGACAGCTATATCGATATTGGCACCACCAATTACCATCTTGGGAAACTTCCTCTTGCTTTAGATTACTACCATAAAGCATTACAGACAAGAACTACCATTTTTGGAAAAACTAGTCCAGAAGTAGCCTTTTGCTATCATCATATAGGAAATATTCTTGCAAGACAAGATAACTACGACAAGGCAATAAAACACCAAAAAAAGGCATTATCTATTATGATAGATACCTTTGGAGAGCATCACCCTAATACTGCTTTATGTTATGAAAGCCTTGGGGTAATTCAACTATCCAAAGGGAAAAATGACACAGCTTTATTATATTCTAAAAAAGCTTTAGCAATATTGTCTTCTACATTAGGAAAAACACATACCAAGATTGCTGACATATATATTGATATAGGGTATGCATATTACAAAAAGGGATTGTATAAATTATCTTTAAAATGTTACAACAAGACTTTAGCGATTATTAAAAAAAAATTCAAAAAGAAACATCCTTTTCTGGGAAGTTGTTATGGCCACATTGGACTTTCCTATCAACTAAAAGGAGAATATGATAATGCAATAATTTATTACAAAAAAGTGATAGTCAGTTTTATATATTCTTTAGGAGAAAATCATAGTGCCGTAGCACGTACCTATAATAATATGGCTAATACCTATAAAGCAAAAGAAGAGTACGATGTGGCGTTATCCTATTATCAAAAAGCAATACAAATACGTGTTAATTCTATTGGAGAATATCATTCAGATATTTCCGCATCATATCTAGACATTGGGAGGTTATACGCTGAAAAAAAAGAATATAATATTGCCTTAAACTATTATCAAAAAGCTTTAAAAATACAAGAAAAATTACACAGAGGGCATTTCTATTACATTTGTGATATTTATAATGCCATAGCAGATACATATGCCAAACAAAAAAAGTACGATACAGCTTTAGAATATCTACATAAAAGCATTTCTATTAGACTACAAACAGACGGAAAGCACCATCCTAGAACTGCAAAATCGTATAATCAGATTGCAGAAGTATATCATCAAATCAAAAAATATGATGAAGCTATATTATATTATGACAAGGCGATTACTGCAAATGAGCTCCCTGATAAAACTCTAAGCAATAAAAGCAAAACAACTTTTGATACGTACCTAGACACAAATGCCTTATTAGCTAGCTTACATGGCAAAGCAACTATTTTGCAAGAACAATACAAACACACCAACCACCCAACCGCACTAACAGCAAGTATCAATAACTACAAAAAAGCAGATACTTTGATTCACTATATCCGACAACGTCTACATACTTATAGTGATAAGCTTACTTTTGCTAAACAAAGTAAGAAGGTATATACAGATGCTATACAAGTACATATACTACAATATCAAGTTAATCAACAACAACAATCTCTAGAACAGGCATTTTATTATGCTGAAAAAAGTAAGGCAAACACCTTACAAGGGTTACTGGCAGAATCCAACGCTAAAAACTTTGCAGGATTTCCAAAAAAAATTCTTGACCTAGAGAGAAACTTAAAGTCTGAACATGCTTTTTATACCTCAGAGATTATAAATAAACGATCAGAGAAAAGCAAAGACACTGCTATGATCACTTCTTATGAAAATCATTTATTTGATATTACTAAAAAACAAGATTCACTAACCAACGTTGTAGAAAACAATTACCCTAAATATTATCAATTAAAATATCAAAACAATACCCTTACTGTTGATGATATTCAGAATAATCTGGACATGAACACAACATTGTTAGAGTATTTCTATACAGATAGTATTTCGTATGTATTTACGATTTCTAAACACAACATAGCGGTACAACCATTGACTACAACAACCTTACTTTCTAATATAAAAAAACTTAGAGAATCGATTATTAAACAAAAGATACAAGAATACAAAAGCATTAGCCATACCGTATATAACCAAATCATTGCTCCTGTTGCAGATAAACTTGTAGGTGAAGAAATTATTATGATTCCAGATGGCCCTCTTTGGCATTGTAATTTTGAGTTACTACTTACTCAAAAAGATATATCTAATAATCCTGCGATTTTATCCTATTTACTCAAAGATTACGCAATTTCATATGCCAATTCAGCAAATGTATTATTTGGATTGAATACAATAAATTCCGCATCAAAAAAACGACAAAAATGTCTTGCCTTTTCTTTTTCAGACATTACTACACTGGATACAAACACAATGAGTTTGGCAACCTTAAGAGATAGCCAAGAAGATTTACCTGGTACTCGTAAAGAAATCAAAGCGATTGCCGATATTATTGATGGGCAATATTATTTTGGTTCTCAGGCAATAGAGGCTAATTTTAAGGAAAATGCTAAGAATTACGATATTTTACATTTGGCACTACATGGAGAAGTAGACAACGAACATCCTGAAAACTCTAAACTTTTATTCACAAAAAGCAACGATTCTATAGAGGACAATTATTTATATAGCCATGAATTATTTGCGTTGGATATCCCAGCAGAACTTACAGTACTAAGTGCTTGTAACACTGGCTCAGGTAAAATTGCAAAAGGTGAAGGTATTATAAGCTTAGGAACTGCTTTTCAGTACGCGGGAACCAAAAGCTTAGTCTTAAGTAGTTGGGAGGTATCAGATAGTACTACCCCAGAATTAATGAAAAACTTTTATACGAATCTAAAAGCAGGCATGAATAAAGCTAAAGCTTTACAACAAGCTAAATTACAATACCTAGCTACTGCAAATATAAATCGCATGCAACCTTTTTATTGGGGTGGGTTTTATTTGGTTGGAGATACAACCCCTATACCTTTTAAAAGTACTACTGTCTGGTATTGGGTTCTAGGTATTGCTATTTTAGGGGTATTACTTTTTGGCATGAGATGGTACATAAAAACTAAGTAGTATAAAAAAACAGCCTTTACAAGTTTTAATGAATTTGTAAAGGCTAGTACTATTTTGGTAATCATGTAGATAATTAATTTTCCTTCTACTCTTTGGGAAAACCATTTACAGAAAGTGTTTTTAATTCTTTATCCTGATCTTCATATATAAAATATACTTTTAGTTCAGGATGTGTTTCTAGAAATTTCTTTGAACGCTCTAACCCCATTGACATTAAAGCTGTAGCATAGGCATCTGCTTCCATACAGGTATTCGTTAATATCGATACACTTAGTAAATTAGACTTAAGAGGATATCCTGTTTCTGTATTAATTATATGGGCATATCGATTTCCTTGCTCATCCATCTTATATTTACGATAACTCCCAGAGGTAGCCATTGCTTCATCGTGTAGAGATAATATTTTGCTATAGGATTGTGTATCATCAAAATTAGGGTCTTCCACCCCAATTCTCCATGGCTTTTGCTTCATTACATTACTTCCTTTTCCTCTAATTTCTCCTCCTATTTCTACTAAATAATTTTGAACCCCTTTATCTTCCAGGAAATTTGCAAAAACATCTACTGCATATCCTTTTGCCAATGCATTAAAATCTATAAATGTATCTGGGTTTTCTTTTACAATTCGCCTTTTACTTAATACTACTTTTTGCAATCCAACTGACCCCAATAAACTATCTATTTTAAGACTGTCTAAAGACTTTATTTTTCCTTTTGGACCAAAATCCCATGCATTCACCAAAACTCCAATAGTTGGATCAAAAACACCAGCAGTTTCCTTATAAATTCGCTTTGAGGTAGTAAACACTTTTTCAAAATGCATATCGATAACAACTGTGGTATCTCCTTTATTTATTCTAGAAATATCAGAACTCTGTATATATGTAGACATCGAGGTATTAATTACGTCTATGATACTATCATAAGAATTTGATAAATCCAACTCTTTTGTATCTATAAACTGAGCAGAAAAGGTAGTACCAAAAGCTTCTCCTTTTGAATAATTAAGATGTACCTCTGGTTCACTTTTACATGAAACACATACTATTATCAGTATTATAATACTGCTTATTTTTCTACTCATAACTAGTTAATTCAAATGTGTTTCTATAGGTTGTAATCCTGCATATTCTAGCACATAATCTTCATTTAAAAAGACTGGCTTATTTGGGTTCTCTGCATTTTGTAAACCAACCCCTGCATAGAACACTTTTGCTTCTTGTTCTACCGCATGTTTCTTAAAAGACTCCATCCAGATCACATCATAATTATGCGGATTATCTGGATAGGGAATTGCTTTGACTAGCACAAAGTATCTTTGATTTGATTTATCTATACAGACAAACTGAGGATGTTTTCCGAGTGTACTATTAATTGCAATAAACTCAAATCCTTTTTTTTCTAATTCTTCTCCTACAATATTCATTGCAAGATTATGTAATTCTTGTTTAGTAAGTATCTTCCCCATAGCGCAACAAAGATAACATCTTAATCTTTAAATCTAAATTATTTAAAACGTATAAACCTAGCTTTATTAAAAGAATAACTAGGAGTATATACAGCTTCATTTTCTACAAATTGATACCATGGAGAGATCGCTGTATTTTCAAAATTCTTAAGTAAACATACATTTTGTGCAGGGGTATTACCCTGTGCCAACAAATACATTTTATTACCTTTTTGGTCTATAATCTCATCTATTACAATTTCTATATGCCCAGGAGAACCAGGTTTAACCAGCATATCTCCAATCTGAACATTTTTTACAGCTACTTTTGGTAATTCATTATACATAGACAAGGTTCCTGCATATGTATAAATAAGATTCAGGTATTTATAAAAGTTAGCCTTGGAATGGTTTACTGTTGCTGTTTTATGAAAAGTTACTTTATTTCCTTTTATTTTGGGGCGGTATCCTTCTGCATACTTATTCCATGAGCAATAATGTCCTGAGGTAAAATTAAAACCTATCTTACTTTTCTTATTTTTCTTCCATAAATACTCTGACCGCATCCTCATTAGTGCGTCTGCACATTGTTGTAATCCATTTGAAGGAACAGGAATCTCTAAAATAGCTTCATGCCAATTTTGCGCAAAATACTCGGTATTATCATAGTTTATGATCTTACTACCATATGTTTTTAATTGATAATGTCGTAAATATTCTTGAAAAGAACCTTTTGGATAAGACACTCTTTTATATCCATCAGGAACAATAACTCGTGTAGAGATTGAGTCTTTCTCTGTATCTATATAACTTGGAGTCAAAACTGTATTGGTCACCACTCCTTTTAGGTGATTTGTAACCAACCTACCTTTACTTGTATTTCTAAGGATTAGAAATACAACAAGAATAACTACGAACGATACAATATATTTTTTCATAAGTACAGCAATATACTTTCAAAAATAAAGAAACCGGCATAATTGCTTATACCGGTTTACAGTGAATTATTTACATCATTTTTATAGATGTATATACATTTAGGATCAATTATTTATCCTCCAAAGTCATCGAATCTAATATTCTCATCTGGCATACCAAAATCTTCACCCATTTTCTGAACAGCTTTATTCATTAATGGTGGGCCACAGAAATATAACTCAATATCTTCTGGCGCGTCATGCAGACTAAGATAATTATCTATTACACAATTATGAATAAACCCTACAAAACCATCTCCTTCTGTATCATGAATATCTTTCTTTACTTTCCAGTTATCTTCTTCTAAAGGCTCTGAAAGTGCTAAGAAAAATTTGAAATTAGGGAATTTTTTTTCTAATTGATAGAAATGATCTAAATAGAATAATTCTCTTTTAGAACGACCACCATACCAATAAGTAACAGTTCTACCAGTTTCTAGTGTTCTAAATAAATGATACAAGTGAGAACGCATTGGCGCCATACCTGCTCCACCACCAACATATAACATTTCGGCATCAGATTCATTAATAAAGAATTCTCCATAAGGCCCCGAGATCACAACTTTATCTCCTGGTTTTCTAGAGAAGATATAAGAAGATGCAACTCCTGGGTTTACATCCATCCAACCATTTTTTGATCGGTCCCATGGTGGAGTAGCGATACGTACATTAAGCATGATATCTCTTCCTTCTGCAGGGTAAGAGGCCATAGAATATGCACGTTCTACCGTCTCTGCATTTTTCATTACTAATGGCCATAGACCAAATTTATCCCATTCTGCTTGAAATTTATCTGGTGTTTCATGCTCCTCTGGATGTGCAGTAATATCAATATCAGAATATTTAATTTCACATTGTGGAATTTCTATCTGAATATATCCTCCTGCTTTGTATCCCATATCTTCTGGAATACGCACTACGAATTCTTTGATAAAAGAGGCTACATTATAGTTACGTACTACTTCTGCTTCCCACTTTTTAATTCCGAATACTTCTTCTGGAATCTCGACATTCATGTCTTGTTTTACCTTTACCTGACAAGCTAATCGAGCTCCGTGCTGTAATTCTTTACGAGAAAAATGCGGTGTTTCTGTAGGCAGTGCTTCGCCTCCTCCTTCTAGGACGTGGCACTCACATTGAATACAGGTTCCACCACCACCACAGGCAGATGGTAAAAAGATCTTTTGATTACCTAAGGTAGATAATAATGTTCCTCCTGAGGCAACTTCAATTTCTTTTTTTCCGTTTATAGTAATCTTTACTGGTCCTGACGGTAATAATTTATCTTTTGCAAATAATAAGATTCCTACTAATATAAGAATCAGCACCAAAAACGAAATAATGGTTATCGCTATTGTTCCAGCTGTAGATGCTGCTAAAAATATCATATTATTTAAGTATTGTAACGTTAGTATTTTCGGCTACTTTTTTTGTAGTCTTCTCTTTTTCTACCTGAACAGTTTTAGATTCTTTCTTTTCCTCTTCATCTCCACCTGTCAACATTCCTCCGAAGCTCATAAAACCTATTGCCATTAATCCTGTAAGGATAAATGTGATTCCTAATCCTCTCAAAGGAGCTGGCACATTAGAATATCTAATTTTCTCACGAATAGCTGCTATCGCAAGAATAGCTAAAAACCATCCTATCCCTGATCCTACTCCATATACCGCTGCGTGAGATATAGTTGCAAACTCTTTTTGTTGCATAAATAATGACCCTCCTAATATTGCACAGTTTACCGCTATCAAAGGTAAAAATATCCCTAGCGAATTATACAATGATGGAGAGAATTTTTCTACAATAATCTCTACTAATTGTACCATTGTAGCAATGGTAGCAATAAACAAAATAAAGGTAAGAAAACTTAGGTCATAATCAGCATACTCAGCCCCCAACCATACCAAAGCTCCTTCTTTAAGGATATACTTATCAAGTAAAAAATTCAGTGGCACTGTGATTGCAAGTACAAATATGACTGCAGCTCCTAAACCAACCGCTGTAGAAACTTTCTTAGAAACAGCAAGGTATGAACACATTCCTAAGAAGAATGCAAAAACCATGTTGTCTATAAATATCGATTTTAAAAATAATTCTAAATACTCCATTTTTTTATCAGTTTTTAGTTGATGATTGATGGTTGATATTTTTTATGCTATCAACTAACAATTTTGCAACTCTCTAGTGATCTTCAATTAATGCTTTATTTCTACTTCTCTGTATCCAAATAAGGATTCCTACAGTAATCAATGCCATTGGAGCTAAGACCATAAAACCATTATTCTCATATCCTATTGCATATAGTCCCGTTTTTTCTATTGGATCTCCTAACACTTTAACACCAAACAACGTACCCGATCCTAATAACTCTCTAAAAAAAGCTACTATAATCAATAACAATCCGTATCCTGCAGCATTCCCTACTCCATCCAAAAAGGATTTCCATGGGCCATTACCAAGAGCAAAGGCTTCAAAACGCCCCATTATAATACAGTTGGTAATAATTAGACCGATAAATACAGAAAGTTCTTTACTCAATGTATAAGCAAAAGCTTTTAATACTTGATCTACCACAATTACCAAAGCTGCTACTACTACTAGTTGAACAATAATTCTAATTTTGGAAGGGATGATATTTCTCATTAGAGAAATCACCACATTACCTATTCCTAAAACAAAGATTACTGAGATTGCCATAACAATGGATGGCTTTAACTGAGCAGTAATTGCTAATGCAGAACAGATACCCAATACTTGAATAGTAATTGGATTATTATCTGCTAGTGGATCTGTTAATAATTTTTTATTTTTCTTAGAGAACAAAGGTTCTTTAGGCTCTTTTACTTTAACTTTTTCTTCTGTTACTTCAGCCATCTCTTATTTTTTTAAAGTTTGGAAATAAGGTTGATACATTTTTATCCCTTTCTTTACCATTGCAGTAACACCATCACCTGTGATTGTTGCTCCTGCCATAGCATCTACCTCATTATCACTTTTATCAACATTTTTAGGATCTGCATTTCCTTTTTTTACTGTAATTCCTTTATAGTTTCCAGATGCATCTAATATTTTTTCACCTATAAAATCATCTCTAAAATATGCTTCCTTGATATTCGCTCCTAGTCCAGGTGTTTCTCCTTTATGATCAAAAAATGCTCCTTTTACAGTTTTGAACTCTTTGTCTAAAGAAACATATCCCCAGATCGCATCCCAAAGACCATTTCCTCTCATAGGTATAACATAATACTCTTGTCCTTCTTTCTTTCCTATAAACAAAGGAAGTTTCCTTACATAATTAGCATCTTGCTTAACCTTATCATTCTCTTTTTTAACTTCTATACCAAAAGCATCAGTAGTTTTCTCTGCAGAACTACCAGTAATAATATACTGCTCATCTCCTACATATTTATCAAACAACTCTTGAGCTTTTTCTGCTGGCACAAACTCATTAGGGTCTTCTGTATCTGTAACCCCCATAGCAAATAAGATATTTTGCTGTTTCTCTGTACGTTTATTGGCATTTATTTTGCCTTTCAATGAAGATGCCGTAAATGCTAATAGAGAACCTACTACTACCACCATTGCTACGGCAAATATAATTGTATACGAATTTTTATCTGTATTAATAGCCATGATCTACGCCGTTTTAAGTTTTAAACGTTTCATTCTCTTCTTAATATTCCCTTGAACTACATAATGATCTATAGTTGGTGCAAATACATTCATTAACAGGATTGCAAGCATTACTCCTTCTGGGTATGCTGGGTTAAATACTCGAATCAGTATTGAGATAAACCCAATCAAGAATCCATATACCCATTTTCCTTTATTCGTTTGAGATGCCGTAACAGGATCAGTTGCCATAAATACAACTCCAAATGCAAAACCACCAATAATCAAATGATGCCAGAATTCTGTACTCATTAAGCTATAAAACTTACTACCTTCACTAATCCATCCTGCACTCACTGTTCCATTAAAAATTAATCCCATGGCAAGAGCTCCTAGCACAGCACTTAGCATAATTCTCCAACTACCAATTTTTGTAAAAACCAAAAATAGCCCTGCTAATAGAATTAATATTGCAGAGGTCTCTCCAACTGAACCTGGTATAAATCCTAAGAACATATCTGATACTGAATATGAAATTTCTTTTCCTTGGGCTAAACTACCTAGTACTGTTTCTCCTGATATAGCATCTAATTTTGCTCCTCCTGCTATCTCACTTGCTCTTTCTACCGCACCGTGAACCCATACTTTATCCCCTGACATCCAAGTAGGATATGCAAAGAATAAAAATGCTCTTATAGTCAATGCTGGATTAAGAATATTCATCCCTGTTCCTCCAAACACTTCTTTTCCTATTACAACACCAAAAATAACAGCCACTGCTAACATCCATAACGGAGTGTCTATCGGTACAATTAATGGCACTAACATCCCTGTTACAAGATATCCTTCTTCTACCTCATGTTTCTTGATTACTGCAAACAAAACTTCTACAGCAAGCCCTACTCCATAAGAAACTATGACTAGTGGCAACACTTTCCATAATCCTATTGTAAGGTTAGCAAAAGACCAAAATTCTGGGCTAAAAAAACCACTGCTTACTTTATCAATTTCTCCTGCTGCTACATGGTGTTGATACCCTGCATTAAATATACCAAATATCAAACATGGCAATAACGCCATAATAACAGTATTCATTGTACGCTTCAAATCATCTGCTCCACGAACATGAGCTCCAGAATGCGTTGTCTCATTAGGTAAGTATAAAAACGTATGGATTGCATTGAATGCAGGGGCCATTTTTTTATCTTTATACTTAAGTTTTAGTTTATGTAATTTATCTTTTAATCCCATTGCACTATCCTATTTCTTTTAACATTAGGTCTAATCCTTCTCTTATAATCTGCTGATGTGGTTGTTTTGACACACATATAAACTCTGTAAGAGCAAAATCTTCGGGAGCCACTTCATACATTCCGAGTTGCTCCATCGCATCCAGATCATTTACCGCACAAGCTTTTAATAATTGTAAAGGATATATATCAAATGGAAAAACATCCTCATAACTTCCTGTTACTACAAAAGCTCTGTGTTCTCCATTTGTATTTGTAGTAAGATCATATTTCTTATTAGGAAACAGCCATGAAAAAGTAAGTGCTCTTGATGGTGATATCTTATTAAAAATAGGTTTATTCCAACCAAAGAACTCATAATCATCTCCTTCTGGTATAACACTTATGGTATTGTGATAATACCCTAAGTGACCATCAGGCTTTACATTTTCTCCTGTAAGCACATCACCACTAATAACTCTTATATTTCCTTCATCATTCACCCCAGAGTCGTATACTACAGAAGATACCTCTGCTCCTATTTTTGTTCTAAAATATTTTGGGTTTTTAACAGAAGAACCAGCTAATGCCACTACTCTTTCTGCATTAAACTTACCTGTCAACAACAATTCTCCTATAACAACCAAGTCTTGCGGGTTTACCACCCATACAACTTCTCCTTTATTAATTGGATCTACATTTGCTATTTGTACACTTACATTACCTGCAGGGTGTGGCCCAGAAACAGTATGAGTTGTAACGTTGTTTAAACCTGAAAGAGGTGAATCGCTGTTTTTACCAACAGACACATGTACTTCGCCGTCTGTTAATTTATTCAACGCTGTAATTGCAGCCTGAACTTCATTTTCTTTACCTGACAGTACATAATCACTATCTGCAGCCAATGGAGCTGTAGTATACCCAGATACAAAAATAGCTTTTGGAGCTACCTCTGGATTAGCAATTACGTCATAAGGGCGTTGTTTGATAAAAGGCCAGCAACCTGATTGTAGAAGATGAGACTTTACCTCATCTCTATTCATTGAGTTCACGTCCTTTATTTCAAAGTCTGCATACTTCTGCTCTTTATCTCCCAGTATTTTGAAAGCTAAAATTTTCCTCTTGGCTCCACGTACAATTTCTACTACTTCACCACTTACGGGAGAAGGAAACAGCATTTGTTCATTGGACTTTGAGTGAAAAAGTGGTTCGCCGGCTTTAACTTCTGTGCCCTGCTTAGCAATAACCTTTGGCACTATACCGTGAAAATCGTCAGGCTTTATTGCATAAACATTACTTCTGGTAGCATTTGCAGTAACTTTCTCTGCTTCGCCAACAAGCTTAATGTCTAAGCCTTTTCTGATACGAATGTCTTTTGACATATTTGTAGTCTATGTTAATTAACTAAAAAAATCGTGCAAATTTACTAATTAAAACACGTACCTGAAAGCTGGTATTGGTATAAGATTTTTATTTATATTCTTTCTAAATAAAGAATGCTGAATTTAATTTTTAAAGACAAAAAAAGTAAAACAAACAATAAATTCTGTATTGAATCTGTTTTTTATAACGAATGCTTTTTACCTATATTTACATCCAACAATCATCATATCATGCCTGTAAGATCAAAACAACTTCTATTTTTTTACATTTTTACATTCCTCTTTACTTATTATTTTTTTGCTCAGCCAGTTGCAAACATATCTCCTACAGCCAACCACATAAGAACTATTCGTCTATACACTGATGCTAAGTTTTCTGGAACACCTATTCTCAAGCTAGGAGAACCATTAAAACTCTCTTTTGATGATATCAACGGTGATGAGGCAGATTATTATTATAGAATTCGTCATTGCAATTTTAACTGGTCTCCTTCCTCTTTATACAAAAACGAATATCTAAATGGTTTTGATGAAATCAGAATTCTCAATTATGAAAATTCTTTCAACACTTTACAAATGTATAGCCATTATAGGCTAAGCATCCCCAATGAAGATACTAGAGGCTTTAAAGTAAGTGGCAACTATATTATTGAGGTATATGATGATTATGACGAAGTGGTGTTCTCACGAAAATTCATCATCTATGAACCCCTTTCTTCTGTAAAAGTATACACTAAAAGATCTAGGAATTTAGATTTTATCGACACCAAACAATCTATTCAGTTTGAAATAAGCTCTCCTAATCAAATCATAAGAAATCCTAGGCAAAACATAAAAACTTTGGTTATTCAAAACAATAACCTAAACTACTCGATCACAAATTTAACCCCTCAATTCACTATCGCAGATAAACTAGTTTACAAATATGACCAAGAATCCAGTTTTTGGGGCGGTAATGAATATCTTTTTTTTGACAGCAAAGATGTAAGAGCATCTAACACAAGCACCAGAAGCATAGACCTTAAAGATTTATACCACAACTACCTATACACCAATACAGTAAGAGCCAATCGCAGATATACTTACAACCCTGATATTAATGGTAATTTTGTTATTCGTAATCTGGATGCTGATGACAATTCTGTAGAAGCCGATTATGTATGGATGCACTTTTCTCTAGAATGTTATGAGCCCTTAGGTGGCGGAGAAATTCACCTTTATGGAAATTTCAACAATTATCATCTGGATGACTCTACCCTTCTTGAATACAATAAGGAAAATGGAATGTACTATAACAAAAGACTTTTTAAACAAGGGTTTTATAATTACAAGTATGTTCTTTTAAAACCAGATGGAACCATAGACCCTGGATTTATTAGCGGTAATTTTGATGAAACAGAAAATGAATACACCGTGATCCCCTACTACAGAGCCCCTGGAGCGCGCTATGACAGAGCTATAGGAAAAGGCACAGGAAACTCCTCTACCATCACAAACTAGGAATATTCCCTTGGTTTTTTAGATTGTAATAAAATACTATTACTTTTAGCCCCTTTAGAAAACATCATCAGCCAAGAACAATGAAAGAAATAGGGAGATTCTTAAAAGAGTACAGAGGTAATGAATGTCTTAATTGTGGAGTGCCATTAGATCTTATTGATAGATATTGTCATAATTGCGGTCAAATTAACACCAACAAAAGACTATCACTTAAAGATTTTTTTAACGAGTTTTTTGCCAGTATATTTTCTTATGATTCTCGTTTAAGACATACTATTGTAGCATTACTCTTTAAACCAGGAAAAATCTCTAAAGAATATATTCAAGGTAAAAGAGTAAAGTATGCCAATCCTTTTAGATTTTACCTGAGTGTTTCTATTATCTTTTTTATCATTAATGGTTTATTCATTGATTTTGATGGTTTCAGAACAGAAGTCGAAGGTAAAGTCAACGTTGGGAAAGATGCTGTTAACGCAATCAAAGAAAACATTACAATGGATGATTCGTTAAAGCAAAAAATTAGCAATCAGATATTGGCAACTAAAGGAATTCCTAAGTCTAATAAAGAAGCCATCAGCAACGAAATCTTAAAGATAGAAGAACTCTCCTTATTGAATGATGAAGAACTAGAACCCGAAAAGGTCACCTACTATTCACAAGAACAAATAGACAGCATCAGCTTTTTCAACAGAGGTTTAAAACTATGGTCTATGTATAATGATCATTATAAAAAAACAAAAGAAACATCTACCTATAAAGCACTATCAGAACTAAAGCATACTAAAAATCAATTCAACAAATACATTTACCATAGAGTTTTAAAGACCAACTCGATTGAAGAAAACTATGGCCAAGAATTTTTTGAGTTTATATTCAATAAACTACCCTTCATAATATTCTTTTTCATGCCATTTTTCGCCTTAAGCATGTGGCTTTTATATGCTAGAAGATCTTTTAATTACATGGAACACCTTGTATTCATATTTCACACCCAAACCATGTTCTTTATTGTAATAGGTTTTTCTATTTTGATCACCAAAATCACCAACATCAATAGCATGTTAGGGATTGCAATGCTTGTCTTTTTATTTTACTTATATAAGGCAATGCGAAAATTTTATAATCAAAGAAGAGGAAAAACTATTGTTAAATTTCTGTTAGTAAATATATTATTCTTTATCTTAGCAGGCATTGGTTCTATATTAACTATTGTAGGATCTATCTTTATATTTTAATATGGTACAGCAAATCACCAGAGGCATAAAAATTTCGGTGGACACCACCTTTGAAGGTACTTTTTATAAGAACCATAAGATTCATTTTGCCTTTGGTTATCGAATTACTATAGAGAATCAAAGCAAAGATTCTGTACAACTCACTTCTCGTTTTTGGGAGATCAGAGACGCTCTAAACAACACAGAAGTGGTTGAAGGAGAGGGTGTTATAGGCAAAAAACCAGTACTGAAACCTGGTGAATCTCATTCTTATAATAGTGGTTGCTTATTAAGCTCTCCTTTTGGTGCTATGCAGGGACATTATAATATGGTAAACTTTACATCTACCAGAAGGTTTAAAGTTACAATTCCTCGTTTTAAATTAAGCGCTCCTTTTGCCCTTAATTAATCAATCCTTTTTACAAGTTCTAATCGTATTTTTCTGCCGTTTTGCTCTATATGGCAATATTTACAATTAGAATCATACACAAAATTATACTTTCTGGTGCTATCAAACTTATTTTCTACAGCTTTAAAAAGACCTTTAAAATCTTTTTGACCACTAGCTGTATATCTTTTTATTTCAAAAGTATCATTTCCTATAGATTGGTCTAATATAAAATAAGCACTACTTCCTGTACCCGAAAGAAAATGAGCTTCTTTTAAAACCTCTTTTACATCTACAGAAGACTTCCCTTTAAAATCAGGAATGTTTTTATCAAAATAATTAGTAAGATTCTCTCTAAAAATTGATCCTGGATACACTTTTACTTTTCCTAGTTCTACCTGATACAATGGGTTTCCTGCAGCTGCTTTTTGCACATTCCCCAGAGGGCTAGGTGTAAACAATTTATTACGTAATAGTGGCTTTCTTATTTTTGCATAATCTGTACCAGCTAAGATAGTATCTGTTACAATCCTTGAACAATTACTTCCCTCTTTCCCAAATGCTTTGTACGGAATACTTCCTTTATCTTGAACAGATAGCACAAATTTCTTTGCATCCTTATAATTGATATAATCACAGACAGAAGCTACCAGCCTACCATCCCCATGAGTTTTATCTGGATTTGCTTCTAGCCAAAGCAAAAACTCTTCGGTATTCGCTAATTTTTGTCCTGACTCAAAAACAGCTTTAAAAGGAATTTCTAATTCTACATCTGTAATCGCACTCCTTACCCTACCATGCCCTTGAGGAGTAATATATCTTCCAAAATCATAATATTCTGCATTACCCGTTTTATTATCAATAAGCACAAAAGCAGCATGCCCCGCTTTAATATAATTATGCTTACCCAAACCAAGAGCTAACAGTACTTTTGTTGAAGACTCATCTGAGTGTTTTACAAAAGTATCAGGATAAGCAAGTGAAATTATTTTACCTGTATAATTCAATTTTTTAAATTTAAAAACTAACCTTATTGAGCTGTAATAGTTTCAAAAACCACTGTACTAACTTCTTGATTATGTAAATTCTCATATCGCATAGCAAGTGCTTCTTCATTTTTTACAATCTGGGTTACACTTCTAGTTTTCAAAACCCCTCTATCTATCTGCAAATCAACATTTTTATCTCCCACTCCTGCATTCTTATGAAAATCTAAAAGTGAGTCAGAAGTAAGCACATGTTGCTTTTCATATGAAGCAAACCACTCTCTACGTGTGGCTTTCATTTCTTTGGTATATAATGTAGAAGAAGACCATATATAGGTATTTTTCTCTAATTGTCTAAAATGTTTTTGTTTTCCATCCCAAACCAGTTCAAAAAACAAAAGATCAGATTTCCAATTAGCCGCAACAATAGTAAAAGGTTCAATACCTCTATAAGAATATTCTGAAATTGTTTTTTCTAGATGATCTGACTCTAGCAAATCTTTTACTACAACCCCTCTACTTTTTCTATAGGATGATAATCGTTTGTGATTTTCAAAACCACCATTAAGTAAACATATCATCGTATTTTTATCACTAACCCCTATCCAGGTACCTCCAGCCACAGCATCTTTGGGAAATAACATCCTAGTTTTATTGACCTGATAGAACTCAGGCAGTAGTGTTTTTCGATTGATCGCTTCATCTCGATTTGAGGTTAATATAAAATTATTTTCCTGAATTGGAATTAAAGTAACTGTACACATAGGCAATTGAGTCTGTTAAACATTATACAACTTACAAAAAAAAAAAAACTCCTTAAATATGTTCTTAAATCAAAATACAATGCTATTTTTTTTTACATGAAACACCGAATTCAGATTTCACACTAGAAACTCCAATTTAACACTGAAACCATAATAAAACAAGCTATTTTATTGTGATTCTTGCTCTCATGCTAAAGTTCTAATACATAATCTAAGTTAAAATAAAATTTAGCCTATATAATTTTCTATCTTTGCGATCTTAAATGACTAATTCATTAGACAAATACATTCTTACTAATTTAAATTAACACATCACATCATGGCAAAAGGTTTTTTTCAAGTTCCTACTGCAATAAATGAGCCTATAAAATCGTATGCTCCTGGAACACCAGAAAGAGAAGAGGTTCTAGCTACATACAAAGCAATGTACAACTCAACAGTAGATGTACCTCTATACATTAATGGTGAAGAAATAAAAACTGGGGATACAGCTACCATGAATCCTCCTCACGATCACCAACACTCATTAGGAACATACCATAAAGCAGAAAAACAACACATACAACAAGCTATTGACACTGCTATTGAAGCAAGAAAAAAATGGGCCGATCTCCCTTGGGAGCAACGTGCGGCAGTATTTTTGAGAGCTGCAGAACTTATTGCTGGACCATACCGTGCAAAAATCAATGCAGCAACGATGCTTGCTCAATCTAAAAATATATTCCAAGCAGAAATTGACGCTGCATGTGAGTTTATAGATTTCTTACGTTTTAATGTAGAGTTTATGACTCAAATCTATGAAGACCAGCCATATTCTACATCTGCTGCATGGAACCGACTAGAATACAGACCGCTTGAAGGTTTTGTATATGCTATCACTCCATTCAATTTTACAGCAATTTCAGGTAATCTTCCTGCTAGTGCCGCTTTGATGGGGAATACTGTTGTATGGAAACCTAGTGACAGCCAAATATATTCTGCAAAAGTTATTGTTGATATTTTTAAAGAAGCTGGAGTACCTGACGGAGTAATCAATGTAGTATACGGAGACCCTGTAATGATTACTGATACTGTTTTAGCTAGTCCTGATTTTGCAGGAGTTCACTTTACAGGAAGTACTCATGTATTCAAAGATATTTGGGCAAAAATAGGAGCTAATATCCATAACTATAAAACATATCCTAGAATTGTAGGAGAGACTGGTGGTAAAGACTTCATCATGGCTCACCCAAGCGCTAATGCTAAACAAGTAGCTACAGGAATATCTCGTGGAGCTTTTGAGTTTCAAGGACAAAAATGTAGTGCTGCATCTAGAGCATATATCCCAAAAAGTTTATGGGCAGATGTAGAGAAATTCTTAAAAGAAGACATTGCATCTTTCAAAATGGGATCTCCTGAGGATATGAGTAATTTTATCACTGCTGTAATCCATGAAGGGTCATTTGATAAAATCGCTAAATACATTGATCAAGCAAAAAATGATACTAATGCTGAGATTATTGCTGGTGGTAACTATGATAAATCCAAAGGATATTTCATTGAGCCAACCGTAATTGTTACCAAAGATGCTAAATACACAACAATGTGTACTGAGCTATTTGGACCTGTAATTACTATTTATGTGTATGATGACAACCAATGGAACGAAACATTGGAGCTTGTTGACGGCACAAGTGAGTACGCTTTAACAGGGGCAATATTCTCTACAGATCGTTATGCTGCTGCTGAAGCTACCAAAGCATTAGAAAACTGTGCTGGTAACTTCTATATAAATGATAAATGTACAGGAGCTGTAGTAGGCCAACAACCATTTGGTGGTGCTAGAGCATCTGGAACAAATGATAAAGCAGGATCATACCTTAACTTATTACGTTGGGTATCTCCTCGTATGATAAAAGAAACATTTGTTTCTCCAGCTGACTACAGATATCCTTTCTTAGGAGAGTAATCAACATTTATAAAGAGTAAAAAAGCGCCTATTTGGCGCTTTTTTACTCTTTATTCAAAATTATTACACATCTCTTTATCTTTATATAGTTATGATTATAAGACCCGCACATACAGAAGATCTTCCTGTTCTATTACATTTTGAGCAAAAAATCATTGAGACGGAACGCCCTATGGATCCAACACTAAAAAAAGGAAAAATATCTTATTATGATATTGAATCTTATATAACCGCAAAGCACACTGAGGTTATCGTTGCAGAAATTGATGGCAAAGTGATAGGAAGTGGATATGGTCAAATTAGAGATAGAAAAGATTTTTTTAAACAAAGACAATTAGGATATATTGGATTTATCTATGTTGAAGAAGCTCATAGAGGAAAGGGCATCAGTCAACAAATACT
This sequence comes from Aquimarina aquimarini, assembly GCF_900299535.1. Taxonomy (GTDB): domain Bacteria; phylum Bacteroidota; class Bacteroidia; order Flavobacteriales; family Flavobacteriaceae; genus Aquimarina; species Aquimarina aquimarini. The sequence continues at coordinate 34,659 of NZ_OMKE01000021.1, forward strand.
ACAAACACTCAACAACTGGTTTAAAACAAAAGGCATTGAAGAAATCAGGCTTACTGTATATGAGAAAAACCCAAGAGCTATCAAAGCATACGAAAAAGCAGGATTCGAAAAACATTTTGTAGAAATGCGAATAAATCTAAATGAGTGATACCATTTACACCTTGAATTTACCGTAATAAAATTCAAAGTGTAACTGATATAAACTTCTATCTACACCACTTTTATTGCAGACTCCAAAAATCTACAAGTGATACACTCAAAAAAGTATTTACTTTTTTTTAAATTTTATATTTCAAAGGCAAGTACACCACTTTCTTTGTTTCAAAAAAATCCTCTTCAAAATAATCAGAAAGGTTATGTTCTATAGCTTTTGGAAACTGAGCTAATTCTTCAGTCAAATCTCCTCCTTTGAGATACAAAATACCATTCGGTAATTCATGCTGGCTTTTTTTTGCAATATTTTTCCGTATCCATTTCACAAAATCGGGCATGTTGGTTACAGCGCGACTTACTATAAAATCAAAACGATCATCAAACGTTCCTGCTCTGCGTTGTTCTGCTTTTACATTTGGTAGCTCCAGTGCTTGCACCACTTCATTCACCACTTTTATTTTTTTTGCAATAACATCAACTAAATAAAACTGAGTTTCTGGAAACAAAATAGCCAATGGCACCCCAGGAAATCCTCCTCCCGTCCCTACATCTAATACATGTGCACCAGACTTAAACCGCATAATCTTTGCCACTCCCAAAGAGTGTAAAATATGTCGTTCATACAAAGATTCTATGTCTTTACGAGAAATAACATTAATCTTAGCATTCCATTCTTTATATAATTCTTCTAGTTTCGAAAACTTAATCACCTGCTCATCTGTAAGTTCAGGAAAGTGCTTGAGTAAAATATCCATTTTTAACAAAATAAATTAAAGTGTAAAAATACGTGTTAAACTGATATATTTTACTTCTTTTTAAAGACTTAAAAAAATTTAAATACCTAACTTTACCCAATATTATTATGACAAACACCGTTTTGTCCTAAATCACAGGACTTATGACTACACCCGATATACGTTTTAGCAGAGTAGATTCTGCTAAATTCTTTAAGACACTAAATAAACGTGTCAATCTATATTTTAAAGAAAATAACATTAAACGAACAGGTAATTGGAGATTACATCTTAAGACAATTGTTATGTTCTCATTATTCTTAACTCCATATTTTTTAATTCTCACATTAGATATTTCGCAATGGTGGATGTTATTACTTACGATTGTAATGGGAGTAGGAATGGCTGGTGTAGGAATGAATGTTATGCATGATGGTAACCATGGATCTTATTCTTCAAAAAAATGGATTAATAAGTTGATGGGAGGTAGTATGTATATTCTTGCAGGAAATGTATACAACTGGCAAGTACAACACAATGTACTACATCATACATATACCAATATTCACGGTCATGATGAAGATATGGATGCTGGTAGAATTATTCGTTTCACTAAACATTCAAAATGGAGACGTTTTCATAAGTTTCAACACTATTACTCTATATTCTTATATGGTCTATTAACTTTTAACTGGGCATTAACTACAGATTTCAAACAAACAAAAAATTACCTTGCTCGCAAACTTTCTTATGGCAAACTACCAAGTCCATTAAAACAATGGAGCACGGTAGTCATTACCAAAATAATATACCTTATGATCTGGATCGTAGTTCCAATGATCATTATGTCTGTTGCTTGGTGGAAAATTTTGATAGGATTTTTTATCATGCATTATGTAGCTGGACTGATATTAAGTGTAGTATTTCAATTAGCACATATGGTAGAAGAAGCGCAAATGCCTGTACCAGATAAAACAGGAACTATGAAAAACACTTGGGCCATACACCAATTATTCACTACTGTTAATTTTTCAACAAAAAACAAAATAGTCAATTGGTTTACTGGTGGTTTAAACCACCAAGTAGAACACCATATTTTCCCGCATATAAGTCATATTCATTATTCCAAAATTTCTAAGATTGTAAAACAAACTGCCTTAGAATGTAATCTCCCTTATAATGAATATAAAACGACACGTAAGGCTGTTATTGCACACTTTAGACATCTTAAAGAAATGGGAATGAAACCAGCCATATAATAATCATAACTTTTATTTACCAGATTAACAAATGAGCACACAAGTATCACAAACAAACATCAAGTTATCAGACAAAATTAATGCTTTAAAAGCATCAGCTACTCTAGCCATGGCAGCAAAAGCACGTGAACTAAGAGGAGAAGGAAAAGACATTATTGGTTTAAGCCTAGGAGAACCTGACTTTAATACGCCTGATTTCATCAAAGAAGCAGCTATACAAGCAGTAAATGATGACTACAACTCATACACTCCTGTCGATGGTTATATTGAACTAAAAGATGCAATTATCACAAAATTCAAACGTGATAATAACCTTACTTATGATAGATCTCAAATTGTAGTATCAACAGGGGCCAAACAATCACTTTATAATGTCGCACAAGTGTATCTTAATCCAGGAGATGAAGTTATTCTACCTTGCCCTTATTGGGTAAGTTATAGTGACATCGTAAAACTTGCTGGTGGCGTACCTGTAGAAGTCAAAACTTCTATTGATACTGATTTTAAAATGACAGCTGAACAACTAGAAAAAGCAATCACTCCTAATACAAAAATGTTATGGTATAGCTCACCTTGCAACCCTAGTGGATCTATATATAGCAAAGAAGAGTTAAGAGCTTTAGCTGACGTGTTACAGAAATACCCAGATATCATTGTAGTAAGTGATGAAATATACGAACATATCAACTACATAGGTAGTCATGCATCAATGGCTGAATTTGATGATATGTACAACAGAACAGTAACTGTAAATGGAGTTGCCAAGGCTTTTGCTATGACAGGCTGGAGAATCGGTTATATCGGAGCACCAACTACTATCGCTCGAGCTTGTAACAAAATACAAGGACAAGTAACCAGTGGAGCAAATTGTATTGCTCAACGTGCTGTAATTACTGCTCTTGAAGCTCCTGTAAGTAAAATTCAATACATGGTAGATGAGTTTAAAGAACGAAGAAAACTAATCTTAAACTTATTAGCTGAAATCCCTGGTTTTAAATGCAACGAGCCTGAAGGTGCTTTTTATGTTTTTCCTGATATCTCATATTATTTTGGAAAAACTATAGAAGGAACAACTATCAAAAATGCTACAGATTTCTCTATGTTTCTGCTAGAAGAAGCTAATGTTGCAACTGTAACAGGTGTTGCTTTTGGAAATGACAACAGTATTAGAATTTCTTATGCTGCCAGCACAGAAGAGATTAAAGAAGCAATCAAACGAATAAAGAAAGCTGTAAGCTAAACACAGCTAACAAAATACATTTTTAAAAACCGATTACTTTATGATGAAGTAATCGGTTTTTAATTTTATTTAAGAAAACCTAAACAAATTTTAACCTTATTTTATAACATAAAAAAACATTTTTTGATACTAAAAAAACGAAATTAGAGTTATACTTTTATTATTCCCATGAATACTTGTTTTTCACCACAAAGCATGTATTCAAAAAAACCACTTAACGCCACAATCATTATGAATACTCTAGAAAAAGAACGTATCGTCAAAAAAAACATCCTTCAAATCTTTAAAGAAAATTTTGACGTTTCTCAAACAACAGATGATGAAATTTTAAACATCAAACCAGACCAAGAGTTAAGCATCAATTATGCTGTATACTATGAATCGATATTGGATATCTTTTTTATTGAAGACATGGAACCTGAGAGTATCAAAGGCACCGTAAAAGACACTATCAAAAAAGTTACAGAATTATGGCCTATGATCCCAAATTCTTCATGGGAATGGCAGATGCAATAATATAAATACAGATTATTTTATTAATGTTATCTATTACGCCAGAAAAATGGGGTTAAAAGAATCAACACTGTAAAAAGCTCTAACCTACCTATCAACATAAGGAAACTACACCACCACTTTCCAAAATCTGGTAATACATCAAAGTTATTAACTGGACTAAGCTTACCAAAAGCTGGACCGATATTACCTAAAGAAGAAGCCGCCCCTCCTATTGCGGTTTCAAAATCTAGCCCTAATGCCCCCAACACAACAGCTCCAATTATAAATGAAAGCATATACAGTATAAAAAAGGCAAGTATATTGAATACGATCTCTTTAGAAACCGCTCTAGTATTATATCGCACAGGTAATACTGCTCTTGGATGCAAGGTTCGTTTAAATTCTAAAATCCCATTTCTAATTGTAATCAAGTGTCTCATCACTTTTATTCCTCCTGATGTTGATCCAGCAGATCCCCCTAAGAACATGATTCCGAAGAAAAAAACTGTTAAAAAAGGAGTCCACATGGTAAAATCGGCGCTCACAAATCCCGTAGTGGTTATCACAGCCAATACCTGAAATAATGCATGCCTAAAAGCACTTTCTGCTCTTCCCCATACCATAGGATGATCTATGGAGGAAATCGTTACATCTGCTCTATAATATATTACTACCGCAGCTATCAATGTAAACACAATCACAAAGAGAGAATAAAACTTAAACTCCTCATCTTTGATTATTTTCTGAACTTTTCCTTTAAACCCAAAATAACTAAGTACAAAGTTCATCCCTGCCAAAAACATAAACAATATAATAATGTATTGTATTATTGGTTGATCATTCCAATAGGCTACACTGGCATTTTTGGTAGAAAACCCGCCAGTAGACAAAGTGCTTAATGCATGATTAATTGCATCAAAGAAATTCATCCCTGCAAGTTTTAAAAGAATAGTTTCTGCTATGGTATATCCAACATAAATAAACCACAATCGCTTTGCAGTATCTGTAATCCTAGGGTGTAGTTTATCTGCACTAGGCCCTGGAGCCTCTGCTGCGAACAACTGCATCCCTCCTATCCCTAAAAGAGGTAAAATAGCAATTGCCAGTACGATAATTCCCATCCCCCCAATCCAATGAGTCAAACTACGCCAAAACAAAACTCCTTTAGGAATAATCTCAATTTCATTAAGAATAGACGCTCCAGTAGTAGTATACCCAGACATCGTTTCAAAAAATGCATTGGTAATAGATGGTATTGCTCCAGAAAATAAATACGGCAAAGTTCCACTAAGAGACATAAATATCCAACCAAATGTCACTACGATATATCCATCTTTTTTATTGATTACTTTTTGGTGATCTCTTGTCACAAACATCAACACAATCCCTACAAACATAGTAGCTAAAGATGCCATCATAATTTGCAATGTAACACCATCTTTATATATAAAACTAATAATTGTTGCCATCAGCATAAACCCACCATTGCAGAGCAATAAGAGCCCCATGATATGCGAAATAATCCTATAGTTTACCTTGTACATATTAGAGGAAAAGCTTTTCTATTTTTTTTATTGATTTTGGCAAACAACACACTACTACTCTATCTCCTGCCTGAATATAAAAATCTCCCAGAGGGATCATTCCTTCACCATTTCTGATAACTCCTGCAATTATAGCCGACCTTGGAAAGTCTAAGTCTTTTATCAGATTATCACTCACTTCTGACGTAGATTTTACAATAAACTCCAATAATTCAGCATTCATATTATTAAGTTTGGTCATCGCAACAACCTCTCCTTTTCTAATAAACCTAAAAATATTATTGGCCGCCAACAGTTTTTTATTTATCAATGTATCTATCCCAATAGAATGAGACAACTGAAAATAATCCATATTCTCTACAAGGGCAATTGTTTTTCTCACTCCTTTGGATTTTGCTACCAAGCAAGACATAATATTAGTTTCAGAATTACCAGTAACTGCAATAAATGCATCCATTGCATTAATACCTTCTTCTTGCAATAGCTCTACATTGCGTCCATCACCATTAATTATCATTGCATTAGGCAAATCATCTGCCAAATCAAAAGCTTTTTCTTTATCTTTTTCTATCAGTTTTACTCTAAATTTATGATCACAGAGATCGAGAGAGGTTTTATAACCTATCTTACTACCTCCTAGAATCATAACATTTTTGATTTGTTCTTTTACTTTTCCTGTTAGTTTGTAAAGTTCTTCTACTCCTCCTTTTGAAGTCACGAAGTATACTTGATCATTTTCTTTGAAAGTTGTATCTCCTCTTGGTATCAAAGTATATTGCGTTCCATAGCGTTGAATAGCTATAGGCATAAAATGTAGTTCTGGAAACACTTCTGCTGCCTCTCTTACAGTTTTTCCAACAAATAAAGCTTCTTTTGATAAGGTCGTACCTACCATAGTTAATGCTCCATTCTCAAACTCGTAACTATTATGAAATGCTGATTGGTTAAGAAGAAGCTCTATCTCACTAGCTGCTAGTGCTTCTGGAGAAATCAGCTCGTCTATACCAAACTTAATAAACCCTACTTCTTCTTTGTTTTCTATAAATTCTGTGTTAGAAATCCTTGCAATCGTTCGTTTAGCTCCAAGTTGTTTTGCTAATACACATATCGTAATATTTGTGGTCTCGCTAGAAGTAACACTGATCACCATATCAACATTATCTACTCTTGCCTCTTTTAGAATAGCAATAGAAGTAGAATCTCCTTTGATAACCCTAATATCCAAATGCGTATCTGCATAGTTAAGGCATTCCTTATCTGTATCTATAAGTGTGATATCCTGAGACTCAAACGAGAGAAATTTGGCCAAATGAAATCCTACCTCACCAGCTCCGGCAATAATGATTTTCATTGGTTAAGTTTATTGTTTTTCATCTAATCTATAGGTAAAGTAAAACCAAGACATATTATTTATTTTGAAATAGTAAAAATCTATATCTTAGTATATAAAAGTCTACAAAGATAATGTAAATTGACCAACTGATAAAATCTATACATACACTAGCACCTAAATACCTATAACATAGCTCATATCATTATTTATTTACCATAAAATCAATCTATATTCATCAAAAAAATGAATACAAAACCTCCTTTCTATCAGAAGGAAAGCTCTTTTTTTTACGAATAAACTTTACTATTTTTTTTCTTTGAACTAATAAAAAATCATGTAAAAGACACTCTACTACATAGTATATTTTTTGCTTAAAGAGAAAAACTCAGGATAAGTTCAATATCAAAAATGTATATTTGCCTAAATTTTTTGAATGTCAGAAAAAATAACTCCATACAAAGACAAAACCAGATCTAAAAAAGAACAGGTTGCTGAGATGTTTGATACTATATCAGAAGACTATGACGGACTAAATCGTGTTATTTCTTTTGGTATTGACATCAAATGGCGTAAGAAGGTAGTTCAACTTGTAGGCAAAACAAATCCAAAAAGAATACTGGATGTTGCTACAGGAACTGGAGATCTTGCGATCAATCTATCACAAACAGGTGCTTCTGAAATTATAGGTCTGGATATTTCTAGTGGAATGCTAGAAATAGGGAAGTATAAAATTGCAGAAAAGAAATTAAACACCATTATTAATATGGTTCAAGGGGATAGTGAGAACTTACCTTATGAAGAAAATTATTTTGATGCAATTACAGTAGCATTTGGAGTACGAAATTTTGAAAATCTTGAAAAAGGTCTTTCAGAAATTCTTAGAGTACTTAAACCAGGAGGTATTTTTGTCGTACTAGAAACATCTATACCAACTAAGACTCCTTATAAACAAGGCTACAACCTCTATTCTACAAAAATACTACCTCTTATCGGACGGCTGTTTTCTAAAGATAAAACGGCTTATTCATACCTAAGTAAAAGTGCTGCTGCTTTTCCTTATGGAGAAGCATTCAACAATATTTTGAAAAAAATCGGGTTTATAGAAGTCAAAGATAATCCTAGAACTTTTGGTGTTGCAACTATTTACACGGCAACAAAGAAATAAAAAAGGATTAAAACAATAGTAGCTCCAAAACAAATAACAAGGAAGATATAAACTAGTAAAAGGTTAATTTTAATTTACATGAAAAGAATATTTATCTTACTAATTGTTTTAGCATGTACTCAAAACCTGAGCGCACAGCTATTTACTAAAGAAAAAGTACAAAATCTCCAGAATTTTGACAAACCACGATTTAGTTATGGTTATATTCTTGGGTTTAATTTTTATAATTTTAATTTTGACTATACTGCAGATGCTCCACTAGATACAGATATTATACACAATGCTTCAGCAGGATTTAGTGTTGGACTTTTAGGAAACATGAGAATAAATGATTATCTGGATTTGAGATTAGAACCAATGGTAACATTTAATACTAGAAATTTAGAATTTTCTAACCCCCAATTCACTTCAAACCTTGAGTCTGTAAGAGAAGTCAAATCCACATATGTTCACATCCCTCTATTATTAAAGGTATCAACAAAAAGAATCAACAACATAAAACCTTTTATCGTTGGAGGTGTTTCTACTTCTATAAATTTATCTAGTAATGAGGATAACCCAGATGATAATAGTGCTGGGCAATTTAGGATGAAAACAAACACCAATTACTATGAAATTGGTTTTGGTATAGATTTATATTTATACTATTTTAAATTCACACCATCAATAAGAGGCGTCTTTGCAATGTCTGATGAGCTCGTAAAAGATAATGACCCTAATAGCCCATACACTTCTACTATAGATAAAATGTCTACAAGAGGGGTATTTATAAACTTTACTTTTCAGTAGTTATAAATCAAGGTCTTTTGAATTCATTGAGAACTATGGCTGTTGCCGTAGCTACGTTTAGACTCTCTGTTTTTTTATCTAATCCAAATCGTGGTATTGTAATCCTATCAGTAATCAATTTTTGTATTTCAGAAGAAATTCCGTTTGCCTCATTCCCCATAACAACTACTACATTATCAGTCAGTTTCTCTTCATAAATAGAGCGTCCATCCATAAAAGTTCCAAAAACTCTCACATTTGATTGTTTTGAATTTAAAAAATCTTTCAAATCCAAATAATTAATATTCACTCTTGTTATTGACCCCATAGTTGCTTGAATAACTTTTGGATTATAACAATCTACTGTTTGCTTAGAGCAAACCAAATCTTTAATTCCAAACCAATCACACAATCTAATGATAGTTCCCAAATTACCTGGATCACGTATATCATCTAATACCAAAACAACCCCTTCTAATCTTACTTCTTCAGATTTAGGCACATAAAAAAGTGCTACAGCCACCTGAGGGGTTGCCAAAAAACTAATCTGTTTTAATTCTTCCTTGGTTATACTCCACATTAATTCTTCTGGGCAATCAAAGATATTTGCTTCTGTTGTATAAATAGAATGAAGCTTAAATCCAGCTTCTAGCAGTTCTTTTATTACCTTTTTACCTTCTACAACAAACAACCCATGTTGTTTTCGGTACTTTTTTTGATATAAACTATTTATTAGTTTCTTTTGGTTTTTGCTAACCATACAAATAATGTATTTTTGAATCAATGAATAAATTCGGGTTGAAACACTTTCTGACAAAAATATTATTAATTACGCTAACTATCGCTTTTTTATTTTCATGTAATGCGGTAAAAAGAGTACCAGAAAAAAAGTACCTACTAGACAGCAATCAAATTTTTGTTGATAGTACTAAAAGTAAGGACCCTAAATTATACAGTCAATTATACCAAAAACCAAATATCAAACTACTAGGAATCCCTATTAGATTACACATCTATAATCTTGCCAGAACAAATCAAGATTCACTGTATCAAGATTGGCTTACCAGAACACCAAATCGAGAAAAAAAATTAACAAAATTTCTATCTAAAAAACAAGTAGACCGATTAGGTGTAGGATTGCACCGTATTAATGAGTGGCTCAAAAGCACAGGAGAACCTCCTTCTATAATAAACGAATCCAAAGTCAAACGTTCTGTAAAAAGACTTCAGTCATATTATTGGAACAATGGATGGTTTAACAATGAAATAGATTATAAAATTACAAAAGAGGAGGATAAAAAAGCTTCTGTAGATTATTTTGTAAAACCTCATCATCCTTATTTTATTGATTCTCTAAACACCAAAATTGCTTCTAAAGTTGCAGACTCTATATACCAGCTTCATATAAACAAATCTGCTATCATTTCTGGACAACAATACAAAACTCTGGATCTAGAATCTGAACGCGAACGACTAACCTCTCTATATAGAAACTCAGGATTATTTCATTTTGAGAAACAGTTTATAAAATTTGATGCCGATACTATTGGCACCAACCATAAAGTAAATCTTAATCTATTAATAAAAAATCGCCCTGTTACCATTGGAGACTCTACTACCAGAACCCCTTTTAAGGTACACAAAATAAGCAAAGTAAATGTTTTTACCGATTACTCTTATCAAAACAGAAATCAAAAACCTAAAGATAGCACTTCATACAAAGGCTATCATATATATGGTTTTGATAAGATAAAATATACTCGCAAAGCAATCACTAATTCTGTCTTAATTACTCCTGGTGAAATTTTTAGAGATAAAGATCGCACACTTACTCATAATCAAATCAACAACCTAAGAACGTTTAAATATCCAAACATAAGGTATGAGAACGATCCAAAAGATCCAACAGGAAAAAACCTTGTTGCCAATATTCTATTAACTCCTAGAAAAAAATATAGCACCAATATAGATTTTGATATCTCAACTTCAAACATCCAAGCTTTTGGTATTGGTTTTGGAGGCTCTCTTCTAATACGCAATGTTTTTGGAGGGGCTGAAATTTTAGAGATTTCTGCGAGAGGAAGTATTGGTTCCTCTAGTGATGCTGTAGATGGAGGAGAGAAGTTCTTTAATATATCTGAAGTAGGTACTGATGTAAAACTAACTTTCCCTAAATTAATATTCCCTATAAAAACTAATAAAATTATTCCCAAATACATGTCTCCTGTTACCAATCTTATTTTTGGGATGAATGTTCAACAAAACATTGGCCTTGATAAACAGAATGCCACAGGAGTCTTTAATTATAGATGGAAACCTAATAACATAGTAACTAATCAGCTTGATATTGTAAATGTACAGTATGTTAGAAACCTAAACACTAGCAATTACTTCAATATCTATAATGCTTCCTATAACAAACTAAACAATATTGCCAATCAAGTTCTTGAGCCAAATTCTGCATTCTTTTCTCAACCAAATGATGGCGTTTCTACCTCATTAAGTATTCCTGGAGGCGCTAATGGGTTTATTGCTCAATCGCTAAGTCCAAATCCTAATTCTGATTTAATTGCTAGTCAAATACAAGAAATACGCAATATCAATGAACGAAAAGTTCGCCTTACTGAAGACAACTTAATTTTTGCTTCTAGCTACACATACACAAAAAACAATAGAGAAAACTTATACGACGAAAGCTATTCTAGATTCAGAGCAAAAGTAGAACTCGCAGGAAATGTACTAAGTACTATTTCTAATATTGCTAGCTTAAAAGAAAATTCTAATGATCGTTTTGAAATATTTGGTGTTGAGTTCTCTCAATATGCAAAAACAGAACTGGATTATATAAAACATTGGGATCTGGGAAGAAAAAATATAATTGCTTTTAGAGCATTTGGTGGTATTGCGATTCCTTACGGCAATGCCAATAGCATTCCTTTTGCAAGAAGTTTCTTTGGAGGAGGACCTAATGATAACCGAGCATGGCTAGTCTATGATTTAGGACCAGGAAGTAGTGGCGGAAGAGATGAATTTAATGAAGCTAATATGAAGATTGCATTAAATGCAGAGTATCGTTATAATATTTTAGGGTCTCTACATGGAGCATTATTTATTGATGCTGGCAATATTTGGAACGCTCTTGATAGTGTAGAAGAAGAAGATGCTGTCTTTTCTAGACTGGATGACATACAAGAAATAGCTGTTGGAACTGGTTTTGGGTTTCGGTACGACTTTAACTTTTTTGTTCTAAGGCTTGATGTTGGCTTCAAGACATTTAACCCTGCTAGTGATGAAGACAAAAGATGGTTTAAGGGATATAATTTTTCTGAGGCCGTCTATAATTTTGGAATCAATTATCCATTTTAATTCTTATCAATCAAATAATACAAGTATAAAAACCTAATTGCTTTTTACTTAAAAATCAATAGATTAGCACCAATACCCAATGATTCTTCTAATCGTGTCGGTTTCTGTATTATTTTACTATTTTTGTAGCCTTATAAACCAAAACTAAATTATGAGTCACAACATCAAACCAGGAGTTGCTACAGGAGACGAAGTGCAGGCTATTTTTAAATATGCCAAGGAAAAAGCATTTGCGTTACCTGCAGTTAATGTAATCGGTTCTAATTCGATTAATGCAGTTTTAGAAACTGCTGCAGATTTAAATTCTCCTGTTATCATTCAATTTTCTAATGGTGGCGCCCAATTTAATGCAGGAAAAGGGCTGTCTAATGAGAATCAAAAATCTGCAATAGCGGGAGCTGTTGCAGGAGCTAAACATGTACATTTAATGGCAGAGGCCTATGGGGTACCTGTAATTTTGCATACTGACCACTGTGCAAAAAAACTACTACCTTGGATTGACGGTTTATTAGATGCTGGAGAAATCTTTTACAAAGAAACAGGAAAACCATTGTATAGTTCTCATATGATCGATTTGTCTGAAGAGTCAATCGAAGAAAATATAGAGATTTGTAAAGAATACTTAGCTCGTATGAGTAAAATGGGTATGACTTTAGAAATAGAACTAGGAATCACTGGTGGAGAAGAAGACGGAGTAGACAACAGTGATGTAGATGACTCTAAGTTATACACACAACCAGAAGAAGTTGCCTATGCATATGAAGAGCTAAGCAAAGTAAGTGATAAATTTACGGTAGCTGCTGCTTTTGGTAATGTACATGGTGTATACAAACCTGGTAATGTAAAATTAACACCTAAAATTCTTAAAAATTCTCAGGAACATATTTCAGAAAAATATGGAGTCGAACATAACCACATCGATTTTGTATTTCATGGAGGAAGTGGATCTACACTAGAGGAGATTAGAGAAGCAATTGGATATGGTGTTATTAAAATGAATATTGATACTGATCTTCAGTTTGCCTTTAATGAAGGGATTCGTGATTATATGACAAATAATATCGAATACTTAAAGACGCAAATAGGAAACCCTGATGGGTCTGAAGAGCCTAATAAAAAATATTATGATCCTAGAAAATGGTTAAGAGAAGGTGAAGTCACTTTCAAAAACCGTCTAAAAAAGGCATTCGAGGATTTAAATAATGTAAACACATTATAACTATTGAAAACCAAAGCTGAAACTCATTTATGACGTTTCAGCTTTTTTTAATTATAACTTTATGGCTTGGTTTAAGAGAACACAAAAAGGTATACAGACCGCTACCGAAGATAAAAAAGATGTCCCTAAAGGACTTTGGTACAAATCTCCTACAGGAAAAATTGTAGATGCAGAACAACTTGAAAAAAACTTCTATGTAAGCCCAGAAGATGGGTATCATGTGAGAATAGGTAGTAAAGAATATTTCGAGATATTATTTGACGACAATAAATTCAAAGAACTTGATAAAAATATTACTTCAAAAGACCCTCTTAAATTCGAAGACAAAAAGAAATATGTCGATCGTATCAAAGAAGCACAAGAAAAAACAAACCTTAAAGATGCTGTAAGAACAGCTGTAGGAAAATCTTATGGTAAAGATTTAGTTATTGCTTGTATGGATTTTTCTTTTATAGGAGGATCAATGGGAAGCGTTGTAGGTGAAAAAATTGCCCGTGCTGCCGACTATTCACTCAAACACAAAGTTCCTTTTATGATTATTTCTAAATCAGGAGGTGCTCGTATGATGGAAGCTGCATTATCATTAATGCAATTAGCAAAGACATCTGCAAAACTAGCACAATTAGCTGATGCTGGAATACCATATATATCATTATGTACAGATCCAACAACAGGAGGTACTACTGCCTCTTTTGCAATGCTAGGTGATATCAATATTGCCGAACCTGGAGCCTTAATCGGTTTTGCAGGTCCTCGTATTGTAAGAGATACTACAGGAAAAGAATTACCAGAAGGTTTCCAAACTTCTGAGTTCCTAAAAGAACATGGGTTTCTTGATTTTATAACCCCAAGACATGAATTAAAACAAAAGATAAATTTGTACTTAGATTTGATTCTAAACAGACCTTTAGCAAATTAAATATATTACTTTTATATAGTAGCAACCCGGCTTTATGCCGGGTTTTTTATTGACAACATCACAAAACCAGTGATTTCCCCCTTTCTAAAAGGGATATTAAACTCTTACTTATCAACTATTTATCTTATATTTTTGCTACCTAAAGCATTTAGATAATAAGAGAAATATTATTTTCTCATCTATAGCTTCCTCCCCTTATCATAGTCCCCTATCTAGAATTTTACTCATAATTCGAAAAATAATAAGACCATGAAAAGAAGCACTCTTATCACGAAATCTGATTCATATATTTTAAAATCAAAACTTCTACCTCATAGAAGACGCAATACACTTAAGACCTTACTCACCAAACCAGAGATTACAGACCCAAATAATTACAATAAAAACACGTTCAAAAACCTACTTGAAGATTTGCAAAGTGTAGGAATCTCTTCATTACAATTCTTGAACTCACTATCCAATTATGAATTAAATGATATTTCAGAAATCATTGGCTACCTTAATATTGTAACCAATAAAAAAGACTATCATCCTGAAAACCTGTTGTTACACTATAAACTACTAAGTATAATTCCTTCTAAACACTATAAAGCGTTATCAAAATTTATCAAAGAGAGTTATTACAATAGTAGTTTTTCTGAAGATACAATAGCTTTTATTAAAAGTGAAAAAATAACAAGAGTTATTGATGAAGTTTTATTTCAATATATGGGGTTATTATCTGGTAAAACAGAGTCCCTCTCAAAAAACATCAATCTTACATTGCGAAGTAAAATACGATTATTGGAATCAATTGGATCATTTCTATCAGAAGATCCTACTATTGGTATTTATTTTCAAAAAATCAGCACTTATGGAGACTTACATTCCTATTATAAAAATGACAAAATCATCCAAGAAGTATTAAGAAAAATATCTTATAAAGGCTATGACACAGATTATATAGTTTTC
Organism: Aquimarina aquimarini; assembly: GCF_900299535.1. Lineage (GTDB taxonomy): Bacteria > Bacteroidota > Bacteroidia > Flavobacteriales > Flavobacteriaceae > Aquimarina > Aquimarina aquimarini. The sequence continues at coordinate 49,805 of NZ_OMKE01000021.1, forward strand.
AACTCTTCTTTAATTCAAAGTATTGGCCCCAGTAAACTAGAAAAACAAACTGAATGGGATATAAGATTACTAGACATTATCAAAAAAATATTGGGAGGTAAAAACGAAAAACCAGAAATAGACATTAAACAAAATAGAAACAAATTATTCAATACAATCAAAGAACCTTATTCTTTACTCAAAGAGAAAAAAGATAAAAATGCAGCTTTAGAAATCATTCATTGTATTACCCCTGCCCTAGACAAAGGTCATTCTATATTAAAAAAACAAGATGATTTTAATGATGAAACTCAAATCAACAATCTTAAGTTAGAATTAGACTACCTCAAAGACATTCTTCAAAATTATGATGGTGAACTCCCAAAACCAAGAAAACTATATGCAACCCGAAGTTCAAAAAGCTTACCAGAATTACTGTTTGATAACAAGCGATTATCTTGCTGTATATTCAAGCCTTCAGGGCTTTTTCATGGAGAGATAACACGTTTAGCTCTTAACCCAACAACCCCAATCATTGAATTTTGGCTGGAACCTTATCAGGAATTTCTAGGAATAGCCACATTGTACCTAGGAGTAAACAAATCTGATCAAAAAACTATATTAGTAGATACGGTAGAGTATGATAATCGCCTTCTTGAATTAAGAGGTAATAATGGTACTATGAAATTTATTCTAAACTCAATAGTAATTGATGCTCACCAAGCAGGAAGTAAAAAAGTAATTGTCTTTGCCGCTCCCTATGGCAAACCAATAAATTTTGTTAACTACATAAAAAACCATAGAGAGAAACAATCTAGCATCACATATCATAAAGAGTACTATTTTGAGTCTGTAGATCCCAACAACACAGCTCTTCATTCTTCTTACACCTCCAAACATCACTACACCGTTGCTCTAGGGTATAATGTTCCATTAAAAGGCATTATAGATTATGGTTTTACTCAAGTTGGCATAAACAAAGTAGAGAAACTAAAGGATGGAAATACAGGAGTATTTGAAATCGATGTAGATGCTTTTATTAAAGAAAATAAATTAACCACACAGATCCCTAAAAAAGAAAAAACGAGTTTTTATAATCCAGCAATGTCAATTGATTGCCGTCCTGATTATCATGAAATGACCATTAAAGAAAGAAAAAAAGAAGTCATCGATGAATACACCATCACACTTGGTAAAAAAATTTCTAACCCTTCCATTGAAATTATTGACAAAACATTTGATGATGCATTAATAGACAAACTCATGTCTATTGAAAAAAGTTCTTTCTCTAATGAATTAAGATACTGCTCTGATGATATTAAAAAAAGACTGCAACAAAAAGCATCTCAAATACTAATGATTTATGAGAACAAAACACCTATTGGCTTTATTTTGTCCTACATAAGTCCATACCTACCAAATGACATTATATATCTAGACACTATAGGTATAATTGCAGAAAAACAAAATCTAGGGTTAGGACAAATTGTATTGCAGTTATATTCAAAGCTTTCACTTTTTGAAGGTTTCTCGCAAATATATGTTCTTACAGAAAAAGGAAATAATTCTGAAAACCTACTTAAATTTTATAAAAAGAATGGATTTGAAGTAACTTCTAATTATTCAAAATCAAACAGCAATCTTTTAATCAAATCACTTTCATTAAAAATACCAGAAAACACAGTCTATTTTGATCTGTTAAAAAAAGAACTTGTAGCCAACTTAAAAAATACCATTGCATCTCCTGAAGTAGAGATATTATTAAATTTAGACCACAATGCGCTTCAAACAGTTATTGATCTTGAAAAAGAATTTGATGTTGATTTACGATATAACAAAGAAGAATTAAAAGAAAGATCAAAGTACAACGATATATTTCTTGCTATTATAAAAGATAACAATATCCCCATTGCATCGAGCTTATGTTATTACGACCCTTCTTTATTAGATCACACTATATTTTTTGACACCATGTGTATCAGAAAAAAATACCAATCCAAAGGAATCGGTAAATTGATTGTAAAAAGTATGCTGCGTATTTCTAAACTATCAAAATATTCTCAGGCTTTATTCTACTGTAAAACACATAGCAAAGAAGGAATCAATCTCATAGAGTTTTATAAAAAACTAGGAGCAAGAGTAGTAGAGGTCTTAGAGACTAAAACCAAAATGATATTTCCTGTTCAATAAATTTTATTACAACACATTATCAAAAAGAGAATGTATCAAACATTAATAAATCGTTTTATAGTCACTACTTTAAAACCATCACTGATAGCATTTTATAATCTGTATAGTTATTAATAAGCTTCGCCATTTTTTGACATAAGATGTAAATCATAATTCAAAAAACACTATATTTGCACGCTGATAGCAAAACGTTATCAATACATAAAAATCATTTAAATAATATTGGAATGTATTTAACAAAAGAAGTTAAAGAAGAAATTTTTTCAAAACACGGTAAGACAAAAAGCGATACTGGTTCAGCAGAAGGTCAGATTGCATTGTTTACACACAGAATTACTCACCTTACTGAGCACTTAAAAAAGAATCGTAAAGATTATAATACAGAGCGTTCTTTAGTAAAACTAGTAGGTAAACGTAGAGACTTGCTTGACTACCTTAACAAGAAACATATCATGAGATATCGTGCTATTGTAAAAGAATTAGGATTGAGAAAGTAATAAAAGAGAGGCTGCGCGCCTCTTTTTTTTATTGTAATAAATTAAAAAACATCTATTCTTTTTCAGAAGTTTAGATGCATGCCTTAGTTTTTCATTGGTTGCGCAATTACTACAACAACAACACAACCTTGTCCGTCCAAGTAAGACGGAAAACCAATGTTTAATTAACTATATCAGATTTTATCTATATGATTAAAACTGATATGTTAGAATCAAAAAAATATGATTCCAAAAGTTTATAAAGAGGTCATAGACCTTGGTGACGGTAGAGAGATATCTATCGAAACTGGAAAATTAGCAAAACAGGCTCATGGTTCTGTTGTTGTACAATCTGGCAAGTGTATGTTATTATGTACAGTTGTTTCAAATTACAAACAAAGTGATGTTGATTTTCTACCATTGACTGTAGATTATAGAGAAAAATTTGCAGCCGCAGGTCGTTATCCTGGTGGTTTTTTCAAAAGAGAAGCTAGACCAAGTGACGGTGAAGTACTAACAATGCGTTTAGTAGATCGTGTATTACGACCATTATTCCCAAAGGATTATCATGCTGAAACTCAGGTAATGATCCAATTAATGTCTCATGATGAAGATGTTATGCCAGATGCAATGGCGGGATTAGCGGCATCTGCAGCAATACAATTATCAGATTTTCCTTTTGAATGTGCTATTTCAGAAGCACGTGTTGGACGTGTAAATGGTGAATTTATCATCAACCCAACACGAGCGCAACTAGAAGAATCAGACATCGATATGATGATTGGTGCTTCTGCAGATTCTGTAATGATGGTTGAAGGTGAGATGAAAGAGATTAGCGAAGAAGAAATGGTAGAAGCTATCAAATTTGCTCATGATCATATAAAAATACAATGTGCTGCTCAGCTTAAGCTAGCAGAAGCCTTTGGAAAAAAAGAAGTTAGAGAATACGATCCAGAAAGAGAGGATGAAGATTTAGCTAAGAAAATTCATGAAATGGCGTATGATAAAGTATATGCTGTTGCAAAAGGAGGATCTTCTAAAAAAGAACGAGGTTTAGCTTTTTCTGAAATAAAAGAAGAAATAATTGCAACTTTTTCTGAAGAGGAACTCGAAGATTTTGGTGATCTAGTTTCAAAATATTACGCCAAAGCAGAAAAAGCTGCTATTCGTGATCTTACTTTAAACGAAGGATTACGTTTAGATGGTCGTAAGACTGATGAAATTAGACCGATCTGGTGTGAGGTTGATTATTTACCTTCAACTCACGGTTCTTCTATTTTTACCAGAGGAGAAACTCAAGCACTGGCTACAGTTACTTTGGGAACTTCTAGAGAAGCAAATCAAATTGATATGCCATCTTATGAAGGAGAAGAAACATTCTACCTTCACTATAACTTCCCTCCTTTCTGTACTGGTGAAGCAAGACCTATTCGAGGAACTTCTCGTAGAGAAGTAGGTCACGGTAATTTAGCACAACGTGCCTTAAAAGGTATGATCCCTGCAGATTGCCCATATACTGTGCGTGTAGTATCAGAAGTTTTAGAATCTAATGGTTCTTCTTCTATGGCAACCGTATGCTCGGGAACTATGGCCTTGATGGATGCTGGTGTACAAATGGTAAAACCAGTTTCTGGTATTGCCATGGGATTAATTTCTGATGGTGAAACAGGAAAATATGCTGTTCTATCTGATATCCTTGGTGATGAAGATCACTTAGGGGATATGGATTTTAAAGTAACAGGTACTGCTGATGGTATTACTGCTTGCCAAATGGACATCAAAGTAAAAGGACTTTCTTATGAAATTCTTGTAAATGCTTTGAAACAAGCTGCTGATGGTCGTTTGCATATTCTTGAGAAATTAACAGACACTATCGAAACACCAAATGCAGATGTAAAAGCACATGCTCCAAAAATGGTTACCAAAACAATTCCTGGAGAATATATTGGTGCATTGATTGGACCTGGTGGAAAAGTAATTCAAGAATTACAGAAAGAAACAGGCACTACTATTGTTATCAATGAAGATCCTGTTACAGAAGAAGGAAATGTAGAGATTCTTGGTACAGATCAAGAAGGAATCGATGCTGTATTAGCCAAGATTGACTCTATTACTTTCAAACCAGTAGTAGGTAGTGTATATGAAGTTAAAGTAATAAAAATGCTTGATTTTGGAGCTGTAGTAGAATACCTAGAAGCTCCTGGTAATGAAGTTTTACTTCACGTTTCAGAATTAGCGTGGGAACGCACAGAGAATGTTAGCGATGTTGTAAACATGGGTGACGTTTTTGATGTAAAATACTTTGGTATCGATTCTAGAACACGTAAAGAAAAAGTTTCTAGAAAAGCATTACTACCAAGACCTCCTAGGCCTGAAGGTAGTGACAAGCCAAGAGGAGACAAAAGACCTCCTCGCAAAGAGCAAAAAGATAATTAATTATCTATCAAAATAAAAAAGCCCTCAAAATTTTGAGGGCACTGAAAAAGTCCTTTAAAAGGATTAAAATACGAGGAGTGAAAACGACAATGTTTTCGCTCCTTTTTTGTATCTTAAATCTTGAATTT